>JANNOO010000061.1:0-47438 GCA_031399165.1 Alphaproteobacteria bacterium
CGTCTTCGCAACATCGAGCTTGCGCGCCGTAGCAACGGCGGCATCGACCATTTCTTCCAGTTGCGTTGCATCCGGCGTGACGACGCTGCGCACGCCCCAGGCGATGCACAGACGCCGTGCGGTGGAAAGCAGCGGCGAAAGCCCCATCACGCCGCAGCGCGGCCGTTCCCGCGAAATCCGCAACGCGGTAGAGCCGGTGGACGTATAAGCGGCCACGGTCGCGCAATTCAGCACGGCGGCGATCTCGCGCGCGGACAGGGAAATCGCGTCCGCGGTGGTCGGCTCGGGAGTGGCGTGATCGCCCAACAGGGTGGACCAGTGCGAATCGTCAGCCTCCACCGCGCGGATGATGCGGTCCATGATCGCCACCGCTGTGGCCGGGTGACGGCCGACGGCGCTTTCAGCGCTCAGCATTACCGCGTCCGCGCCCTGATACACCGCCGTTGCGACGTCAGACGCTTCCGCGCGCGTCGGCGTTGGCGCATCGATCATGCTCTCCAGCATGTGCGTGGCGACGATCACCGGCTTGCCGGCATTGCGCGCCGCGCGCACCAGGCGGCGCTGCGCGATCGGCACCTGCTCGGGCGGTAATTCCACGCCCAGATCGCCGCGCGCAACCATGATCGCGTCGCAGAGCTTGATGATCTCTTCGATCTCGATCAGCGCCGAGGGCTTTTCGATCTTCGCCAGAATTCCAGCGCGGTCGCCGATCATGGCGCGCGCCTCGCGGATATCATCGGCGGTCTGCACGAAACTTAGCGCGATATAATCGGCACCCTGCTCCAATGCGAAAACAAGATCGTCCTTGTCCTTTTCGGTCAGCGCCGAAATTGGAATCCGGCGCGTCGGAACATTGAGGCCCTTATTGTCCGTGAGTTTGCCGCCAAAATCGACTTTGGCCTTCAGCCTGGCGCCGGCGCGCTCGGTGACTGTGATCTGCATCTTGCCGTCATCGAGCTTCAATATATCTCCCGGCTCCAGCGACGCCAGCAATTCAGCGTGCGGCAGGCGGATCAGGTCGCCCTCGCCCTGCTCTTCGGAAGCCTCAAGCGTGACGATCTGCCCGTACCGCAATTCCGTCGCGCCGCCCCTGAAGCTGCCGACGCGAATTTTCGGCCCCTGAAGATCGGCGAGGATCGCAATCGGCCGTCCAGCACGCTTTTCGGCTTCACGGATAGCGGCGAAGCGCTTGGCGTGCTGCTCGTGGCTGCCGTGGCTGAAATTGAGCCGGAAGCAATTCACCCCCGCCTCGATCAGCATCAGAATGCGCTCGGGCGCGTCAGACGCCGGCCCCATGGTCGCTACGATCTTGCAGGCGCGCGCTTGCATAATTCTCTCCGCTCGTCGCCGCGAGGCTTAGGCGAGTTCGATTACGCGCGAAAGACGGACGAGTCGGATACTCAGCTTTTCTGCGCGCTGGTCAGCGCCACGAACACGTCTTCCAGGTCCGGCTCCTGCACGGCCAGATCCTTGATCCTGATGCCGGCGGATTTCACGCGCTCCAGCAATTGCTCGAAACTGATCTGGCCGGAGCGATAGGTGATCGCCAGCGCGCCATCGGCGCGCACCTGCGTTTGCATGTCGGCGAAGCTTGCTGGCGCTGCCGCGATCGGGCTTTCGCCATGGACCACCAGCGTGCGGTGATCGAGGCGGCGCAGGATCGTGCCGGTCGGCTCGCAGGCGATTACCTGGCCGTGGTTGACGATTGCGATGGTATCGCACAGCTCCTGCGCCTCTTCGAGATAATGCGTGGTAAGCACGATCGTCACGCCCCGCGCATGCAGCGACTTCACATAGTCCCAAAGCAGCCGCCGCAGCTCGACATCAACGCCCGCCGTCGGTTCATCCAGAACCAGAACCGGTGGATTGTGTACCAGCGCCTTGCCCACCAGCAGCCGCCGCTTCATCCCGCCAGACAGCGAGCGCGCATAGGCGTTGCGCTTTTCGGCCAAGCCCAGCGCCGTCAGGATTTCCATCGTGCGCCGCTCAGCCTTTGGCACGCCGTAAAAGCCGGCCATCAGCTCCAACGTCTCGAACGGCGTGAAGAACGGATCGGCGACGATTTCCTGCGGTACAATGCCGATGGCGCCGCGCGCATTGCGCGGGTTTTCGTCGATATCGCAGCCCCAGATGCGCGCCTTCCCGCCGGTCTTGTTGACGACGCCGGCGAGGATGTTGATGAACGTCGATTTGCCCGCACCGTTCGGCCCCAGAAGGCCAAAAAACGAGCCGCGCGGAATGGTGAGATCGATGCCTTTCAGCGCATGCGTCGGCTTGCTGCGCCGGTCGCCGCGATAGAGTTTATCCAGGCCGCGGGCCTCGATGGCGTTTTCAGGAAGGACTTCGTCGCGCATGAACGGATTGACGCTTTCAGGGGAGGCGCTCTACCTAGGCGCTCCATCCCTGTCAGGCAAACCCGAACCCATGAGCCAGAGCAAAATCGTCCCGCCCCCGCCGGAAGTCGTGGAAGTCACCACCCACCGGGTTTCATGTGAGGGCATTGGCGGCGCGCTGGGCCATCCACGGGTGTGGATCGAACTGGGCGCCGAAGGCGTCGGCGAGTGCGGCTATTGCGACCGGCGGTTTGTGCTGAAGGGCGGCGCGGCCGGGCACTAGCCCCGGTTTCATCGCCGGGCGCGTCAGCCTATGGTCCGCCCATGGCCGACACGCTGACTGTAAACACTCCGTATTCACCGCTCGATGCTTCCTCCCGCGTCTTTCTGGTGGACGGCTCGGGCTACATTTTTCGCGCGTATCACGCGCCATTCCTCCAAGACATGAGGAGTGCAGACGGAACGCCTACCAAGGCCGTCTTTGCCTTCAGCAATATGTTGTGGAAATTACTCAACGACATTAAGGGCGACAAGCCCACCCACCTCGCCATTATATTTGACAAGACCGAAGACACCTTCCGTAAAGAAATCTACCCTGACTACAAAGCACATCGCCCCCCAACGCCCGAAGATCTCGTTCCGCAATTTCCTCTCGTTCGAGAAGCAGCTCGGGCATTTGGCATCTCAGTCGTAGAGATGGACCGATTTGAAGCCGACGATCTAATCGCAACATACGCCCGTCGAGCCGCTCAAGCTGGCGCAAAGGTAAATATCGTCTCATCCGACAAAGATTTGATGCAGTTAGTCGAAGATGGCTCGATCTATCTTTTCGATCCGATGAAGCAAAAGCCCATAGGGGCTCAAGAAGTCTTCGAAAAGTTTGGCGTAGCACCGAACAAAGTAATCGACGTGCAGGCCCTCATCGGCGACTCAACAGACAATGTGCCTGGCGTCCCAGGTATTGGGCCAAAAGGCGCAGCGGTCCTAATATCAGAAGTTGGCTCGCTTGAGCGATTGTTTGAGAGTCACGCAGAAGTCACACTGAACGAGCGCCTGCTTGAAGTTCAGCAGGAAGTCGATTCGCTGGCACAAAGACCTGTGAAAGTGAGTTCGAAGTACGAAGTCGCCGAGGTTTTGGTTGAAAAATTTAGCGCTCAACTCCCTCGAGACGAGAAGACCTCCCGCCCCGTTATCGCGACAGCGGAGTTGGAGGAGCTCGCGGCAAAAAACGCTTTTGCTGCAGCTGTCCTAAGATGTCGTGGCATAGCAAAGGCTATCTCCACTGATCTTGCAAAAGTACGTGCAGGAAGAGAATTGGCTTTGACCTCTAAGGACCTCGTCACCCTTCGTGATGACGTTGAAGTTCCGAATCCAGTTGAGGAATTTGCAATCCAAGAACCCTCGGCTGAGCTTCTGCTCCCGTTCCTCGACACGATGGGATTTAAGGACCTCGCTGCGCGGGTTAGAAAGAAGTTTGGCGCTACCGACTCTCAGCTTTTTGCGCCCCTCGCCTCCGCGCCCGCCGCCAGGCCCGCCGAAATCCATATCGCCGCAGCGGCGCACGAAGCGCCAATCAATTTTGACGCCTACGAAACCGTTTCGACGCTCGAAGCGCTGCAGAAGTGGATAGGCCGAGCGACGGCGGCCGGCGCTGTTGGCGTCGACGTGGCGACCGATTGCCAGACGCCCTCGCGCGCGAAGCTCGTTGGGCTTTCGCTTGCGCTCGGCGCGAACGAGGCTTGCTATATTCCGCTGGCGCATAAAACGAAAGCGAGCGGCTCG
The DNA here is from genome assembly GCA_031399165.1 of Alphaproteobacteria bacterium. Taxonomy (GTDB): domain Bacteria; phylum Pseudomonadota; class Alphaproteobacteria; order Caulobacterales; family Aquidulcibacteraceae; genus JAKFWI01. Next base: position 4,116 of record JANNOO010000061.1, read on the forward strand.
GCGACAGCCGATCTGTTCGACGAAAGCGCGGCGCCCTCCGAGGAACCACAAGCTGACGGCGTTATGCAAATCCCCCTGCCCGCAGCGATCGCCGCGCTGAAGCCGCTGCTGGAAGACGCAAGCGTCCTGAAAATCGGCGTCAACATCAAGGACGACATCAACGTGCTCGCCCGGCATGACGTGCGCGTGGCGCCGTATGACGACGTGATGCTGATCTCCTACACGCTCGGCGCCGGGCGCGAGGATCACGATCTCGATGCGTTGAGCGAGCGCTATCTTGGTCACAAGCCGATTTCTTTTTCGGATGTGTGCGGCTCCGGAAAAAACCAGATCACGTTCGACGAAGTCGCGATCCCGTTGGCGACGCGCTATTCCGCGGAAGACGCCGACATCGCCATGCGCGTCTGGCGGCAGGTAAAGCCGCTGCTGGCGAAGAACGGCATGCTGACCGCGTATGAAACTCTGGAGCGCTACATGCCGATGGTGCTTTCGGATATGGAGCGCGCGGGCGTGCGCATCGATCCGGACAAGCTCTCGCGACTCTCCGGTGATTTTGCCCAGCGCATGGGCGCGTTCGAAGACGAAGCCTACAAGCTCGCCGGCAAGCAGTTCAACATGGGCTCGCCCAAGCAGATCGGCGACATCCTGTTCGGCGAGATGGGCATAGCCGGCGGCCGCAAAACCAAAACCGGCGCATGGTCTACCGACGCGGACATTCTCGAAGAGATCGCTGACGTTCACCCGTTGCCGCGCGTTTTGCTTGACTGGCGCCAGCTCTCGAAGCTGCGCTCCACCTACACCGAAACCTTGCGCAACGCGGCGGACGCGCAGCAGCGCGTGCACACCACCTACACGCTCGCCGCCACGCCGACGGGCCGCCTCTCCTCCACCGATCCCAATCTGCAAAACATTCCCGTACGCACCGAAGAAGGCCGCCGCATCCGCGAAGCGTTCATCGCCGCGCCGGGCAATGTGCTGATCTCCGCCGATTACTCGCAGATCGAGCTGCGCCTGCTGGCGCATGTGGCCGACATTCCGGCGCTGAAGAAAGCCTTCGCCGAAGGGCTCGACATTCACGCGATGACCGCGAGCGAAATGTTTGGCGTGCCGGTCGAAGGCATGGATCCGATGATCCGCCGCCAGGCCAAGGCGATCAATTTCGGCATCATCTACGGTATTTCGGCGTTCGGCCTCGCCCGCAATCTCGGCATCGAGCGCGACGTGGCGGGCGCCTATATCAAAACCTATTTCGAGCGCTTCCCCGGCATCCGCGATTACATGGAGCACTACAAAGCCTATGCGCGCGAGCACGGCTACATCACCACCATCTTCGGCCGCCGCTGCTGGGCCGCGAGTATCAAATCCAAAAACGCCGCCGAACGCGCCTTCGGCGAACGCCAGGCGATCAACGCCCCGCTACAAGGCGCCGCCGCCGACATCATCCGCCGCGCGATGGTGCGTATTCCGGGAGCGCTCGCTGACGCCGGCCTGAAAACGCAAATGCTGCTGCAAGTCCACGACGAATTGGTGTTCGAAGCGCCGGAGGCGGAAGCGGATAAAGCCGCCGCGTTGATCAAGCGCATCATGGAAGAAGCGCCACTGCCAGCGGTGCAGCTATCGGTGCCGCTGACCGTGGATGCAAGGAGCGCGAAGACGTGGGCGGCGGCGCATTAACGCGGGAGCAGGCAATGGTATCGGGCACGATCCGTTCGGTGCATATAGGTCGGATAGCGCCGCTGGGACCGGAGGGCGTGCCCAGTGCGTTCATCAAACAACCGATAGCGAGCGCAATAGCCGTGCGCGAACTTGGCCTTGAGGGCGACGAGCAGGCGGACCGCCGCGTTCACGGCGGGTTGGACAAAGCCGTCTATGGATATGCTGTCTCTCATTATGATGCGTGGCGGCAGGATTTTCCTGAACACGCCGACATGCTTGTGCCGGGCGCCGTTGGCGAGAACCTAGCCATAGACAACATGACCGAGACGGACATCTGCGTCGGAGACGTGCACGCGATAGGTTCCGCCTTGCTGCAGGTCTGCCAACCCCGTCAGCCTTGTTTCAAATTCGCCCTGCGGTTCAACGACGAGCGTCTGCCGGCCGCGATGGTGATGAATGGCAGAGCGGGCTGGTATTATCGCGTTCTGCGCGTTGGCGAATTGAGCGCAGGCGACGAGGTTGTGCTCCACGATCGGCCCAATCCAGGTTTTTCCTTCGCCCGCCTGGTAGAACTGATCAACCATCGAAACGCCACTACGGAAGAAGTGACCGCGCTTTCGACCATGGAGGGCCTGGCCAGCACTCTTCAGGTTCGTGTCCGGCAGGCGTTGCGCCGCGTGTAGAAATCAGAACACCGGCCCATCCACCGCGCGCGGTTTCGGCGTGGCGGCGGCGAGCAAATCCAAAATCTGATCGCGCAATTGCGGCGCTTTCTTTAGCGCTTCGTGCGCCTGTTCGGTCTGCAGCAATTGCTTGGCAGGTTCGAGCGCGGTTTTCGCGCAGGCCCCGGTGGGCAGCACGCCGTCGGCGATCAGCCATAGAAGAGCAGCGGCTCTGCTTTCCGGCGGCGCTTCGGATTCCAGCACGGTCTCCACCACGCGCGCGCCCCACAGCACGCGCATGCCGGCGCGGTCTAGTTCGGACATGGCTTCGTCGCGGTCGCGCTCACGCAGATCGCTGGCGTGGGCCAGACGCTGCAATTCGGCGAGCGCGCGCAGGCGCAGCGTCACCGGAACGCGCGGATCGAGCGCGGCCTTTTCGAAATCGGCGCTGTAGATCATCCGGCGCACAACCCGCCCGCCGCGCTTGCGAGAGGCTTCGTCGGCGAAGGGCCGCGGGTCGCCCAGAAGCTCGCGCAGGGCGGCGAATCCCGGCGGCTCGCCAGCCTCTGGTTCCGCGGGCTCGGCGAACCGCTCAAGTTTCGCTGCGGCCGTTTCCATCCTCAAAAGCTACCAGAGGATTGATAAGATGAGGTTACGCCCGGCGCGCCAAGCCCTGGTTTCGCTTGCAATTTCGACCCAATATAAGACAAAGGCGCCGCCTAACCCGGCGCTGGACCTGAAGAATGCCCACGATCGCCCTGGTCGACGATGACGAGAACATCCTCGCGTCCTTGAAGATCTTCTTCGAGGCCGAGGGCTATCAGGTGAAAACCTTTCACGACGGCCAGACGGCGCTTGCCGCGCTGACCGAAGTTCCGCCGGACGTGGCCGTGCTCGATATCAAGATGCCGCGCATGGATGGCATCGAAATGCTGCGGCGCCTGCGCCAGAACTCCGACCTGCCGGTGATTTTCCTCACCTCCAAGGACGAGGAAATGGACGAAGTGGTCGGCTTCAATGTCGGCGCCGACGATTACATCAAAAAGCCATTCTCCCAGCGCCTACTCTCTGAACGGGTCAAGGCGCTGCTGCGCCGCTCGCGCGGGGGCGCTCCGGGTACGGAGGCCAACGACCGCAAAACTATCGTGCGCGGCCAGATGAGCCTGGATCCCAATCGTCACGCCTGCATGTGGAAGGGCCTGCCGGTCCGCCTCACCGTTACCGAATTCCTGATCCTTCAGGCGCTGGCGACCCGGCCCGGCTTCGTGAAGAGCCGGGACCAATTGATGGACTCGGCTTATGACGATCAAGTCTACGTCGACGACCGCACCATCGACAGCCACATCAAGCGGCTCAGAAAAAAATTCCGTGAAGTCGACAACGAGTTCGATGCGATCGAAACCCTTTATGGCGTCGGCTATCGCTACAACGAGGCTTAACAACCGCCGCCGGGATCTGTGGTCGTCCCGGATCGCGCGGCTGATCTTTGCGTGGAATTTCGTCGGCTTCATGGTGCTGACGGTCGGCGCGCTGCTGCTCAGCGAACTGCGCGAACAATTGATCCAGGCCAAGGTCGATGCGTTGACGACTGAGGGTCAACTCATCGCAAACGTGCTGGCCGAAACCTCCACGGTCGGTGATCCGGCGCCCTTGCTGCAGGAAGACCGCGCCGCCCAAGTGCTGCGACGCCTGATGCTGCCGCCAACCACCCGCCTGCGCCTGTTCACAACCGACGGCAAAGTCGTCGCTGACTCAAACGTGCTCGACGACCGCGTCACTGAGCGGCCGCTGCCTTACGTAGAGCCGCGCAAAGCCGCCCCGCGCGAACGCAATTGGCTGGACGAGCGCCTGACGCCGTGGCGGCGGGGCCGGCCGCTTACGGAAGAACATGCGATCGCACTGGCCGGCGGCAGAACCGGCGGCCAACGCGTCAGCGAAGCAGGCGAGCGCGTGGTGAGCGTTTCACTGCCCGTGCAGCACGTGCAGGCCGTACTCGGCGTGTTGACGCTGGAATCGGCCGATGTCGATCAGATCCTTTCGGCCGAGCGGCGCTCGATGCTGCCGTTCATTGTCGGCGCGGGCGCGGTGTCGCTGCTGTTTTCGGCGCTTCTGGCGCTGGTGATCGCCAAACCCTTGCGCAGTCTGGCCAGCGCTGCCGACGCGGTGCGCGAGAGCGGCGGCACGCGGCTGGTTCTGCCCGAGGAATCGCGGCGCAAGGACGAGATCGGCGATCTGGCGCAGGCGCTCCAGCGCATGACCGGCGCCCTGGCCGACCGGATCGACGCCAACGAACGCTTTGCCGGCGACGTCAGCCATGAAATCAAAAACCCGCTCACCTCCATCCGCAGCGCAGTCGAAACGGCCAAGGCCGTGACAGACCCCGCCGCCCGAGACCGCTTGCTCAGCATCATCCAAGCCGACGTGCTCCGGCTTGACCGGCTGATCACCGACATCACCCGCTCCTCGCGGCTTGAAGCCGAGACTGCACGCGGCGGTCAGGAACCTGTCGATCTGGGCCGGTTGCTAGTGGAAATCGCCGACACCTATTCGGCCACCGCCAAAGCCGACGAAGCCGGCGTCATGTTCAACGGCCCGCCCCCGCCGGGCGCGCTGGTGCTGGGTCAGGAGGGGCCGCTCGGCCAAGTGTTCCGCAATCTGATCGACAACGCCCGCTCCTTCAGCCCGCCTGGCGGCGTGGTGAAAGTGGGGCTGACGCTAATCCTACGGCGCGATGGGCGCTGGCTCCACGCCACGGTGGAGGATGATGGACCGGGCATTCCGCCCGATAATCTCGATACGATCTTCAAGCGCTTCTACACGGATCGGCCCAAGGGCGCGGCGTTCGGCCGCAATTCAGGCCTGGGCCTTTCCATCGCCCGCCAGATCGTTGAAGCGCACCGCGGCCGCATTTGGGCCGAAAACATCGGGCAGGAGAGCAAGGGGCCCAAGGGCGCTCGCCTGGTTGTAGAATTACCGGCGGCGCGGGAGATCGGCCGTTGAGCCTATGTCGATTTCGCATCCGCGTTAGCTTTTCTGGCGCCCGCGAAGGAGTATGCTGGCCTGCTACGATGAGCGGGGCATCGATGACGGTCAAAGGATACGCGCCATGATCGGCGTGGTGATCGTGACGCACGGCCATTTGGCCGAAGCGTTTGTTGCGGCTGCCGAGCATGTGCTCGGCCCGCAACGGCAAATGGCGGCTATCGCCATTGGCCCTGACGACGACATGGCTGTGCGCCGCCGCGACATTATCGAGATCGTGCGTAGCGTTGACGACGGCGACGGCGTCATCATCCTCACCGACATGTTCGGCGGTACGCCGTCTAATCTCGCGATCTCGATCATCAACGAGACGCGGGTTGAGGTGATCGCCGGCGTGAACCTGCCGATGCTGATCAAGCTCGCGGTAGAGCGGTCACGGGCGCCTCTGGCGAAAGCCGCCACCTTGGCGCAGGAAGCCGGGCGCCATTATATTCGCCTGGCCTCGGCGGAACTCGCCAGCCAAAATTGAAACGCGCCACACTTTGTGCGCCTGTCTGGAGAGTCCGGCCGTGAGCCACGCAAGTGACCCACCGCTGCCGGATTCCAACGGCGAACTCAGGCGCACGCTCACCATCGTCAATCCGCGCGGGCTGCATGCGCGCGCATCCCGCAAGCTGGCGGAACTGGCGCTGAAATACGATGCGCAGGTGATCGTGCGGCGTGAAGATGAACAAGCCGACGCCACCTCACTGATGGACCTGATGATGCTCGGCGCCGGCATCGGCATGGAGATCGAGGTCGAGGCGCAAGGGACGCAAGCGGCCGAAGCGCTGGCCGCCATCGCCGCGCTGGTCGAAAACGGGTTCGGCGAGCGGGATTGAACTCGCCCGGCCCCAGGCGCATTTGCTGTTCATGAGCAAGCCGATCACCGTCAGTATTCCCCACAAACTCGGCAAGGCCGAGGCGCGCCGGCGGATCGAACACGGGTTCGGCGATATGCGCGATCAGTTCGCCAGCCTCGGTGTCAGCGATGTCCATGACAACTGGGCCGGCGATACGCTGAGTTTTGTCGCCAAGGGCCTCGGCCAGACCGTTCGCGGCAGCCTCGAAGTGATGGAAGACGCGATGCGCATCGAACTCCACCTGCCCTTGTTCCTCTCCGGCATGGCCGAAAAGATCGCCGGCAAGCTCAAGGATCGCGGCACGCTGATGCTGGAGAAGAAGTAGCCGCTCGATCATATAAAGATATCTTTATATCTTTATTGCCCCCCGGCTCCCGGCTTGCTATGAGCAGCCACCGCTTTCCCTCGCCTGGAGCCAGACATGACCGCCGCCCTTAAGCCCGTCGCCCACGATTACGTCATTAAGGACATCGGCTTGGCCGAATGGGGGCGTAAGGAAATCGACATCGCCGAAACCGAAATGCCCGGCCTGATGGCGACGCGGGCGGAATACGGCCTCCAGCAAGTTCTCAAGGGCGCGCGGATCGCCGGCTCGCTGCACATGACGATCCAGACCGCCGTCCTGATCGAAACGCTGCAAGCCCTCGGCGCTGATGTGCGCTGGGCCTCGTGCAACATCTTCTCGACGCAGGACCACGCCGCCGCCGCCATCGCCGCGCGCGGCACGCCGGTGTTCGCATTCAAGGGCGAAAATCTCATCGAGTACTGGGAATACGCCCACCGCATCTTCGAATGGAGCGACGGCGGCTACCCGAACATGATCCTCGATGACGGCGGCGACGCTACTTTGCTCTGCGTGCTTGGCCCGAAGGCCGAAAAGGATCCCTCGATCCTCGACAAGCCGCAAAACGAAGAAGAAGAAGCGCTCTACGCCGTGATGAAGCGGTATCTGAAAGAGAAGCCCGGCTTCTATTCTGCGATCCGCGACGCGATCAAAGGCGTTTCAGAAGAAACCACCACGGGCGTGCATCGCCTTTATCAGATGGCCGCGCGCGGTGAGCTTCCCTTCCCGGCGATCAACGTCAATGACAGCGTCACCAAGAGCAAGTTCGACAATCTCTATGGCTGCCGCGAAAGCCTCGTCGATGCGATCCGCCGCGGCACTGACGTGATGCTCGCCGGCAAGGTCGCGGTCGTGCTCGGCTATGGCGACGTAGGCAAAGGCTCGGCCGCTTCGCTGCGCCAGGGCGGCGCGCGCGTCATCGTCACCGAAATCGATCCGATCTGCGCGCTGCAGGCGGCGATGGAAGGCTATGACGTGAAAACCGTCGAAGACGTCGCGGGCCTGGCGGACATCTTCGTCACCGCCACGGGCAACAAGGACGTGCTCACCGTCGATCACATGCGCGCGATGAAAAACAACGCCATCGTCTGCAATATCGGCCATTTCGATTCTGAAATTCAGATCGCCGGCCTGCGCAATTTCAAATGGGACGAGATCAAGCCACAGGTCCACCACGTGGAATTTCCGGACGGCAAGAAAATCATCGTGCTCAGCGAAGGGCGCCTCGTGAATCTCGGCAACGCCACCGGCCACCCGAGCTTCGTGATGTCTGCTTCCTTCACCAACCAGACGCTGGCGCAGATCGAACTCTGGACCAACGGCAAGGCCTACGACAAGCAGGTCTACACGCTGCCCAAGAAGCTCGACGAGAAAGTGGCCATGCTGCACCTCGAAAAGCTCGGCGTGAAACTGACCAAGCTCTCCAAGGAACAAGCCGCCTATATAGACGTGCCCGCCGAAGGCCCGTTCAAGCCGGAACATTATCGCTATTAGCGCTCGCGCCGCCTTCATTTCTTCACCGATAAGCGAACGCCTTTTTCCCACCCTCCCCCCATGGGGAGGGTGGCGAAGGCGCAGCCTGAGCCGGGAGGGGTGCTGCCGTGAGTTTCGCGCTTTGCCTCATGCGGCTCACCGTCATCCTCACGGCAGCACCACTCCCGGCGCTTCGCGCCACCCTGCCCATGGAGGGGAGGGTTGAAGTCCTTACTCCACATGCAGTTTTGCATTCATGACTTGGCGCCGACGAGCCAAGCAGCAATCTGAATTCTCTCCGCACCCGCCCCTTGCCAACGCCCAGCGCTAAGGCAATCACCCTTGCAGGCGCACCCGCCTGAGGGACAGCAGCGTGCAAGTCGCCGCAACCAAGGCCATCTCGTCGTTCGCGCGGACGGCGCTGTTTCTCGCAGGCCTCCTGCTGTTCGTCATCGTGATGCAAATAGCCGTCACAGCGGCGTTGCGCGGGCTTGGCGTCTCGGGCGGGCTTTCGCTGCTGATTTCCGGCGGCGTGATCCTGGCGATCGTGTTCGGCGCCACCACCTGGATGCGCGCGAGCGCCAAGGCGCAGGCTGAAAAACTCGAAGCCGAACGCATCGCCGCGCGCATGCCGGAAGCGGCATGCTGTGTCGTCTGGCGCGCGCAAGCGGGCGAGGCTGATTTTCCGTGGGAGTTGGAGGGCGACGTGCGGGCCGCCTACCCGCGGCTGGCGCGCCGCCTGGGTGTGGAGGGTTTCGCCGTCGTTGATTTCGAAGTCGGCACGGACGGCGCGGCGAAAAACCTACACTGCGCCGATTACTGGCCATCGCGGCTGTTCTACGAGTCCGCCGCCGAGGCGTTGGCCGCCGCGCGCTTCCGCCTGCGTCCCGGCGCAGGCGCCCGATACGGTCCCAGTTACCGCATCCCGTTCGTGTTCCGTATCAGAGGCGCCGCGCGCGTGCGCGACAGCGGCCATTCCGCGTTAGGCCCCGTGTTCTACGCCGCCAAGCAGATGGCCATCGCCGCCGGTGCAGCCCTATGGCGCGGCGCCAAATTCACAGGCGTCGCAACCATGGTTTTACTCCGTGAAATCCGCGCCTTCGCGCGCTGGAGCGCGCACACGCTGGCGCAGGCGCTCGCAAAAAAATCCTGAGCGTTTACGGAATCTCAAAGGGATTTAGCCATTCGTTAACCGAGTCATTCCGCGCGGCGGTTCCTTTCCGCCTCGAAACGCGGGAGACTCGACACAATTGCTGGTGATTCGAGGGCCTCGTGGACGGCACATATGCGACCCTTCTCGTAGCGGCGGGGGCGGCGGCGATGGGACTCGCCGCCTTGCTATGGGCAATGCGCGTCACCGACGGCGCCCGCGGCGCGATCCGCACATGGCGCGAAAAGGCCGCGGCGCTGGAAGAAAAAATCGCCCGCGCTGATTCGATCTTCGGCGCCCATCCCGGCGTCGTGCTGATCTGGGAAGACGGCGGCGCCCAAAACACGGCATTGGCCGAGGAACACGATTGGGGCGCGCCCCGCCTTTACGGCTCGCCGCTGGCGCTCGCCAGCCTGCTGCGCTTCTCCGATGGATCTTCGGACCAGGCCGATCCTTCCGTGCGCATTCTGCAGGGCCTTTCCACGTTTGAGGCGCAGGACGCTTCGGGCGGCCGCAAGCGCCTGGCGCCCGCTCTGGCGCGGCTGCGCCGCGAAGGCGCGCCGTTTTCGCTAACCATTTCCACCCCGGCCGGCGTGTTCGTAGAAGTCGATGGGCGTACGGCGGGCCCGCGCGCCGTGGTCTGGATTATTGACGCAAGCGTGAAGGGCGTTGAGGAAAGCGGCGGCCGCGGCCGGATCGACGAAGCGCGCCAGGTGATCGCCCGCGATCCCGCCGCGTTCCTGGAAATGATGAACCACGCGCCGTTCCCGGCCTGGCGCCTGTCCGTCGCCGGCAAGCTGGAATGGGCGAACCCGGCCTATCTGGCGGCGCTGGATTCCAAATCGCTCGACCAGGCGATTGCCCGCAATCTGCTGCTCGATCAGGCCGCCGCCGAACAGGCGCGCCGCACGATCGACGGCGACGAGCCGGTTGAAGACACCCGCCACGTCGTGATCGGCGAGCAGCGCCGCGCGATGAAGATCGCGATGTTCCCGCTTTCCGGCGGCGTCGGCGGCATGGCGTTTGACGTAACCGAAGCCGAGGACGCGCGCGATGCGCTGGCCAAGCACGCCCGCGCGCACGATCAGACGCTGAACCATCTCACCGAAGGCGTTGCGATTTTCGGCCCGGACAAGAAACTTATCTTCCACAATCGCGCCTTCGCGACGATGTGGGGCCTAGATCCGGCATTCCTGGCGGATCGGCCGACGCACGCGTCCCTGCTCGATCACCTGAAAGAAAAGCGCAAACTGCCGGCGCATTCGAACTACGCCGAATGGCGCGCCGGCGAGCTGGCGCTGTACCAGGAGATCGCCGATCTGCCCGAAGCGCTTTGGGTGCTTCCCGAAGGCCGCTCGCTGCGCGTCACGCGCCAGCGCCATCCGCTCGGCGGCCTGCTGCTGATCTTCGCCGACCGCACCGACGAGCTGACGCTGAAGAGCCAGTATAACGCGCTGCTGCAGGTCCAGCGCGCCGCGCTCGACCGCCTTCACGAAGGCGTGGCGGTGTTTGGCCTCGACGGCAAAATGAAGCTGCACAACGCTGCCTTCGCCACGATGTGGGCGCTGAATGACGACGCGCTCGAAGGCGAGATTTCGTTCGACCGCCTGATCGAACTGACGCTGCCGCTGTTTCACGAACGCGCCGCCTGGACATCGGTAAAATCGCGCGTCACCGATCCCAGCCCTTCCGCGCGGCAGGAATTCCGCGGCGAAATGGAGCGGACGGACGGCACTGTGGTCACGTTCCTGACGCGCCCGCTGCCCGACGGCGCGACGCTGATCGCGTTCCTCGACATCACCGCGACGAAAAAGGTCGAACTCGCTCTGCGCGACCGCGCCGAGGCGTTCGAAGCGGCGGACCGGCTGAAGACTGAATTCGTGCAGAACGTCTCGTATCAATTGCGCACGCCGCTGCAATCGATCCAGGGCTACGCCGAAGTGCTGGCGCAGGGCTATTCGGGCCCGCTGAACCAGCGCCAGAAGGATCATGTTGGCGTCGTGCTGCAAGCCAGCCATCGCCTCTCCGAGCTGATCGACAACATCCTCGATATCGCCATGATCGAGGCCGGCCGCATGGAGCTGGAACTCGCTGATATTGATCTCGACGAAACGCTGAAAGATGCGGCGACGATGGTGTCTAGCCATTTGCGGGACACGGAAGTGACGCTGACGGTCGAGTGTCAACCGAATATCGGCCCGCTGCGCGCCGATTCAAAACGCATCAAACAGGTGCTGTTCAATCTGATGAGCAACGCCCTGCGCTTTACCGACAAGGGCGGGATCATCGAGGTCGGCGCCGTGCGCGAGGACAACGACATCAAGATCTGGGTTTCGGACACCGGCCGCGGCATTCCGTACGAAAAGCAAGCCGGCGCGTTCGATCATTTCACATCAGGCGATCAGCGCGGCGCGGGTCTTGGCCTCGCGCTGGTGCGCTCGTTCGTGGAAATGCATCAGGGCCGCGTGAGCCTCACTTCCGAACCAGGAAGCGGCACGACCGTGACCTGCTATTTCCCGAGCCCGATCGGCGCCGCGGCGCACCGTTCCGATCGCGCCGCATGAGATGGCCGATGTTTACGACTTTTCGATGGAGACTCTCGCCGGCGCCGAGACCACACTGGCTGAACATCGCAGCAAGGTTATGCTCATCGTAAATACGGCCAGCCTTTGCGGGTTCACGCCCCAATATGGCGACCTCGAAGCGCTCTACAAGAAATTCAAGGACCGCGGCCTTGTCGTGCTCGGCTTTCCCTGTAACCAGTTCGGCAATCAGGAGCCCGGCGATGCACGCGACATCGCCGCGTTCTGCACCAAAAACTATGGCGTGACCTTCCCGATCTTCGCGAAGGTTGAGGTCAACGGCCCAAACGCCGCGCCGCTGTTTGATTATCTGAAGGACGCCAAGCGCGGCCTGCTCGGCAGCAAGGCGATCAAATGGAATTTCACCAAATTCCTGATCGCCCGCGACGGCGCCCCGATCGCAAGGTTCGCGCCCAACCGCACCCCCGCTTCTTTGCAGCAGGATATCGAAAAGGCGCTGGGCTAGGCGTCCGCACCTGGCTTTCGGCGCGGGCTGCGATGCCCCGGAGAACGGCCGCTTGGCCACCGAAATCGCCGCCCACAATAAATTTTTGCGCCGGTTTGGTGACGCGCCCTTGACACTCCGAACCCTGCGGAGTGTTCATCGGTCCATCCGCTGGGGCGATCCATATGCAGCTGAATATCGAAGACCTGCCTGACGGCGTCACAAAGGCGATTCTCGCTGGCCGGATGGACATCGACGGCGCCAGCGCGGTGGATATGCAGTTCAACGTTCTGGCGGGGAACAAGCGGGCGCTTGTCGTTGATCTTTCGCAAGTGAGCTTCATAGCTTCGATGGGCCTGCGCACGCTGATGACTTGCGCACGCGCGATCAGCTCCAAGGGCGGCAGAATGGCGCTCGCGTCGCCGCAGGACAATGTCCGGCGCGTGCTCGACACCAGCGGCGTTGAAGACCTCATGGGCGTTCTTCCCTCCGTGGAATCGGCGGTCAGCTTCGTCCGCACCACCTGAGCATCCCGTGCATCGCAGGCCGGTCAGAGACGACCTCTCAGACGTCAGCGATGCGATGGGCTGGGCTGACGCCATAGCCGCGGAGGCTGGCCTGGGTGAGCGCGTTCGCCATGACTTGCAGGTATGCCTCGAAGAAGCGCTGAGCAATCTGGTTATCCACGCGCATGCGGCGGGTGAGAAGGACATTGCACTTGAACTTTTGGCTGACGGCGGCAACGCGCTGGTGCAGATCTCCGACCGGTGCGCACCGTTCGACGTTGCGACGGCGCCATTACCCAGACCGGACGCAGCCCGCACCGGCGGCGCTGGCCTGCGCTTGCTGCGCACGTTTGCCGGGGCGTTGCACTACGCCAGAGAAGATGATCGGAACGTGCTGCGCCTGACAGTGCACGCGCCCGCCGTGATTGACACAGCGACGTTCAAGAACATCCCGGCGTTTGCCGAAATGCCGGACGCAGCGCTGCGTCAGCTCATCGACGCCTCCGCTACACACGTGTTCGAAACCGCCGCGCGGCTGATGACGCAAGGCGAGACGAGCGAGTTCTGCATTATCCTGCTGGAGGGCAGCGTCAGCATCGTCAACGAACGCCAAAGCGGCGCATTCCCGGTAGCCAACGTGCACGCTCCCGCGCTGATCGGCGAGATCGGCGCACTGGCTGACTTGCCGCGCACCGCCAGCGCCGTGGCCCTGACGCCGGTCACCGCGATCACTGCGTCAAGCGCAGCATTGCGCCGGGCGTTCGATAACGCGCCCAGGTCGCTGCACGGAGTGATCCGTCAGCTGGGCCAGCAAATCCGCAACGTCAACACCGCGCTGGGACTTTACGCCGATGGCCTGGGAGCGCTGGAGCGCGGTGAGATCGACCAGACGCTGGCGCACGACCTCGATCATCTGGGCCCGAACCTGGAAAATTTCACCGAAGCATTTCGGCGTTTGACCAAGCGCATCGAACAGGAGCGGCGGACGCGTGCGGAAATGGCCAGCGCCGCGGTGATCCAGCGTGAGATGCTGCCGCGTGAAATGGGAGACGAACGCCTCGCGGGCCGTTGCGATGTTTTCGGCGATATGACGCCGGCCAAGCATGTCGGCGGCGATCTCTATGATGTGTTCATGCTCGACGACGATCGTTTAGCCCTATGCGTCGGCGATGTCTGCGGCAAAGGCGTTCCGGCCAGTCTTTTCATGTGCATCACGGTGACAACGCTGCGCATTGTCGCGCGCGAAGGGCTCGCCCTTGATGACATGATGGCGAAAGTGAACACCTCGTTGTTCGCCCAGAACCCCACCTCAATCTTCGCGACGCTGTTCTTTGGCGTCGTCGATCTGCGCAACGGGCGGCTGACCTATGTGAATTGCGGGCACAATCCCCCGCTCGTGCTGCACCGCGACGGCGCGTGCACGCCGCTTGCTTCTAGCGGCCCGCCGCTGGCGATCCTACCGGCCAAGCGCTGGCCTGTGCAGGAGGCCACGCTGGCGCCTGGCGAGGCGCTGTTCATCTTTAGTGACGGCGTGACCGAGGCGCTGGATGTGGGTGGCGTGGAATACGGCGAAGAGCGCCTGTTGCATGTGCTTTCCGGGGCGCCCGTGAGGGACGCGAAGGGCTTGGTGGCGGCGGTCAACCAGAACGTCGCGCGCTTTGCCGAAGGCGCTGAGCAGGCCGACGATATTACCTGCCTGGCTCTCGTTCTACCGACGAAGTAACAGGCAGATGCTGCCTCAATACGGACCGCCGGCTGTCGGCACGAGTAGCAATGAAGTCGGCGAAACGCAGACGCAAACTGCGGGATAAAGTAAACTTATCCTACCCCACCCAAACATCCCCCATACTCCCTTCGTACCGCGCAACGGGAGGGTTTCGGGGCCTCGAAATCTTCGAAGCGCGCGGGATCGTGGTCGGCGTGAAAGCTGCGGTGGAGCAGATTAAGTTCGGTGCAAACCGCGGGCCGGGTGTTCGAGCATCCGCGCGATGGGCCGGGAATTGGTCGCGGGCGCGAATAACGCCCCCTTCCGATCCGGTTTCAAACGATCACGGCGGGGCGCGCGTGGTGCGCCAAGCATCCATCCATTTCATCCGCGCGCAGGCGTGAGCCGCGCGCCCCGCGCCTCCCGATCGGGGAGCATTGAGTTTCTGCACACGGAGCGAAAGCCCGTGAACGAAGAGGCGCGCGTGAGTATTTTCCGTCTCCTGCAAGGGAGAAGGAAACTCAGTTTGGAGCCAAATTAGTGCTGGCTCGCGGGAATCCTTACGATCAAACCATCCAGCTCCGGCGTCACCTTGATCTGGCAGGATAGCCGAGAAGTCGGTTCCACGTCGTTGGCGAAGTCGAGCATGCTCTCTTCCATGCTGGAGGCCTTGCCGGTCTTATCGATCCAGGCTTCGTCAACATAGACATGGCATGTGGCGCACGCGCAGGCGCCGCCGCAATCGGCGTCAATGCCCGCCACGCCGTGCCTGAGCGCGCCTTCCATCACGGACATGCCGTCCGTCACGTCGAATTCGTGCTCTTCGCCGTTGCTCTCGATGTATTTGATCTTCGCCATGACGTTCCTTAGGCCGCTAACTCGCGGCCACGATTTCCTTCATCGTCTTTGACATATCGCTAAGCAGCGCCGGTGCAATCGTCCGCCCCCGCTGGATGACCTGCTTGGCGCCCAGATATTCCGCCGGGCGATTGACCGCATCCACCGCCAGCAGCCGCTCACCCTGGTAGTAAAAGCAGGCGAACGAAGCCTCCGCCATCGAGCCGCGCATCACGATATGATCGTAACCGATGAACAGGCCCGCAATGGTCAGCTTGAGATCATATTGGTCGGACCAGAACCACGGCGCTTCCTCGTCCGGAACCTTCGTGCCGGTAATCGTGGCCGCTGCGATCTTGCCGCCCTCAATCGCGCTATGCACACTCTCCAGCCTGCCGTTGCGGCCGTAGTGAGCCAGCGGCCGGCTTGCGCAATCGCCGATGGCGAAGATGTTCGAATCGGACGTGCGGCAGGCGCGGTCTGTGACGATGCCATCGCCGACGCTGAGGCCCGCCTTCTCAGCCAAGCCAATGTCAGGATCCACGCCGATGCCGACGATGACGATATCGGCCTCGATCTCGGAGCCGTCCGTCAGCCCCACCGCGCGCACGGCGCCGTCGCCCTTGATCACGGCGGCCTTGCCGCCAAGCACGAATTTGACGCCCTTGCGCGTATGATAATCGAGGAAAAAGCCCGCGACTTCCGGGCTGGTCACGCGCGCCAGCGGACGCGCCATCGCCTCCAGCACCGTTACGTCAAGGCCGCGCTGACGGCCCACGGCCGCAACTTCAAGGCCGATGTAACCCGCGCCGACCACAACGAGTTTCTTGCCCGCCTCGAAATGCGGCCGGATGGCGTCAACATCCGTCGCCGTGCGCAGCACGAACACGCCGGGAAGATCAGCGCCCGGCACCGGCAGCAGGCGTGGACGGGCGCCCAAAGCCAGGATCAGCGCGTCATACGGAAGCTCGCGCCCGCCCTCCATGCGTATGCGCTTGTTGGCGCGGTCGATCCAGGTACAGCGATGGCCAAGGATCAGCGTGATGCGTTCTTCGTCATACACCTCGGCCGGGCGGAACGGCAGGCGATCCTCCGGCAGCTCGCCGAGCAAGAATTTCTTCGACAGCGGCGGCCGCTGATAGGGCGGCAGACGCTCCTCCCCGATCAGCGCGATCTCGCCGGCAAAGCCACGGCTGCGCAGCTGCGTCGCCGCTTCGGCGCCGCCCTGGCCCGCGCCAATGATCACTACCTTGCCGATATCGCTCATGCCGGATCGATCCCTGGGCCTGTCTGGCCAATGAGCAAGGCTTATGCAACCGGCGTTGATGACGCCCTTGATACCACCATGGCGCTGGGCCAGTTTCCCCGCCCGTGACGGCGCTTACCCTACCCGACCCGGCCTCCACCGAGGCCCTTGGCGTGCGCCTGGCTGGCGTGCTGGCTCCCCGCGATGTCGTCTTCCTCAAAGGAGACCTCGGCGCAGGCAAGACCACGCTGGCGCGCGGACTGATCGAGGCATGGACCGGCGAAACCGACGCGCCGAGCCCGACCTTCACGCTGGTCCAGACTTATGACGGTCCCGCCGGCCCGTTGTGGCATATGGACCTGTACCGGCTGAAGCACCCGGAGGAGGCGCTGGAATTGGGGTTAGAGGACGGTTTGGAACAAGCGCTGCTGCTGATCGAATGGCCCGAACGGCTGGGCGCGCTGGCGCCGGCGGACCGGATTGAAATCGCGCTTGCGCCTGACGGCGCGGGCCGAATCGCGAGACTTTGCGGCTATGGCCGCCATGCTGGATTTACGCTCGATGCCAAAACACCGGCCTGATCGCCAGGGTGCGCTCATCAGATTGTTGGCTGAGACCGGCTATGAAAGCGCACCACGCAGCCCGTTGGCGGGTGATGCATCAACGCGCCGCTATGAGCGCCTGATCCGGCCGGAGCGGCCCGCAATTCTGATGGACGCGCCGCCCAACAACGAAAGCCCGCCCTGCCCGCCGCATGCCGGGGAAGCAGAGCGCCTCGCACTTGGCTGGAACGCAACGGCCCGGCTTGCGGCGTCGCGCGTGGAAGCATTCGTGGCGGTGGCCAACCACCTTGCCCATTGCGGGTTCTCCGCGCCCGCGATCTATGGCGCCGACGTCGATGCAGGCTTTGCGATTGTCGAGGATCTCGGCGACGCCCTGTTTGCCAATGTGCTGCGCGAGGGCGCTGACGAGATCGCGCTATACGAGGCGGCCTCATCACTGCTGGCCAATCTGCATCAGCGCCCGTTGCCAAGCTGGCTGCCGGCGCCGGGCGCCATCACCGCCTGGCCGCTGCTGGACTATGATCGCCTGGCGCTCAGCGCCAACGCCGATCTGTTCGTTGAGTGGCTGCCGAAACTTACCGGCGACATCACGCTCTCCGACGCGACACGCGCACGCTGGGAACACGTCCGCAACAACCTGATCGAGCAGGCGCTGCGCTTCCCGCGCACCTTCACGATCCGCGATTATCACGCCGAAAACCTGCTCTGGCTGCCCGAGCGCGATGGCGTTGCGCGCGTTGGCCTGCTCGATTTCCAGGACGCGATCCGGGGCTGGCGCGGCTGGGATTTCTCTATGCTGCTGCACGATGCGCGGCGCGATGTTTCCCCTGCCGCGGCAGAAGCCGCGATCAATATCTATCTGAAAGAAACCGGGGACGACGAAGCTGCGTTCCGGCGCGAACTCTGCGTACTCGGCGCGCTAAATACGCTGCGTATTCTCGGCGTGTTCTGCCGGCTGGTCGCGCGCGATGGCAAGGTGCGGTATCTGGAATTCATGCCGCGCGAATGGGGGCATCTGGCTTCCATCCTGCGTCATCCGAGTCTTGCAGAACTGGCCTCGTTCGTTGACGAATTCGCTGGCGCGCATATGCGGGCGGCGGCGTGAGAACGCCCGAAACCGCGATGGTGCTGGCCGCCGGCCTCGGCACGCGCATGCGGCCGCTGACGCTTGACCGGCCGAAGGCGCTTGTGACTGCCGCGGGGCGGGCGCTGATCGATCACGTTCTGGACCGGCTCGCGGCGGCGGGCGTCAAACGCGCCGTGGTCAACGTGCATGCGTTCGCCGACCTGCTGGAAGCGCATCTGAAAACGCGGCGCGATATCGAGATTATCATTTCGGACGAGCGCGCGCAGCTGATGGAAACCGGAGGCGGTGTTGTGCAGGCGCTGCCGCTGCTCGGCGACGATCCCGTCGTGATTGCGAATATCGATTCCGTGTGGACTGAACCGGCAGGCTCGGCGATCGCGCGCCTCGCCGCCGGCTACGACCCGGCCAGCATGGGCGCGCGGCTGATGCTGGCGCCGATGGATCAATGCCTCGGCTTTGATGGCGTCGGCGATTTCCATTTGCACGAAGAAGGCCGCCTCGCCTTCCGAAACGACGATCCGGCTACGGACTGGGCCTATACCGGCGTGCAGATCATCGATCCGGCGATCATGGCCGGCGAGAAACTTGAGCCGTTCTCGTTTACGCGCGTCTGGCGGCGGCTGGAGAGCGAAGGCCGGCTGTTCGGCGCGCCGCTCGGCGGCTATTGGATGCATGTCGGCGACCCGGCCGCGCGCGAGGCGGCCGAAGCACGGCTGGGCCTCCCCGCGGCGATATGAACGCGGCACGCTTGTTCGCCGGCGCCGCGCCGCGCGTGCGCGCCGTGCCGCCATCCACGCAATTTCTCGATCTGCTGGCAGAGCGTCTCTGCACCGATCTGCCAGATTCGTTTGCGCTGGCCGATGCGCTGATCCTGCTGCCGAACCGGCGTTCCGTGCGCGCGCTGATCGAAGCGTTCGCCGCGCGCGGCGCTTCGCTGCTGCTGCCGGCGATCAAGCCGCTCGGCGATGTCGATGACGACGCGGACGTATGGGGCGCCGATCCGGTGGCGTTCAATATTCCGCCGGCCATTGATCCCCTGCGCCGGCGGCTTGAATTGGCGCAATTGATCCGCGCCAAGGATTCCGCCGAGGGCGGCGTCGCCGATCCGGCGGGCGCGATCGCGGCGGCGGACGAACTTTGCAAACTGCTCGATTCCGCCAGCGCCGCCGACAACGTCGACTGGAGCAATCTGCCCAACCTCGTCGCGGAGCGCGATCTGGCGCAACATTGGGAGCGCGCGGCGCAATTTCTCCGAATCGTCGCCGAATACTGGCCGGCGCGCTTGGCTGACGAGGGACTGGCCGATCCGGCGACGCGCCGGACATTGCTCCTAGACGCGCTGGCGGCGTCCTGGCGCGAAAAGCCGCCGCAAACGCCAGTAATCATCGCAGGCTCGACCGGCTCCGTCGCGGCAGTGCGGCGGCTGATGAAAGTCGTCGCCGGCTTGCCGCGCGGCGTAGTGATCTTGCCGGGGCTAGATTCCGATCTGGACGACGAGGCATGGAACGAGATCGACGACCAGCATCCCCAACATGCATTGCAAGAGACGTTGCGCGAATTGAACCTGGATCGCCGGGCCGTTCCCACGCTCGAAGGCGCGACGGAGAATGACCACGCGCGCGCGCGGCGCGCCCTGGTGCGCGAAACGCTGGTGCCTGCTAGCCGCACGGCGGATTGGCTGAAACGCCTCGACGAAACCGCCGCCCCCTGGGGCGCGCCAGCCGCGTTTGTTGGCCGCGCGCTCGAAGGCGTATCGCTGATCGAAGCGCGCAATGAGGAAGAAGAAGCAGCCGCCATTGCGTTGTTGCTGCGCGAGGCGCTGGAAACGCCCGGCCGCACCGCGGCGCTGATCACGCCGGACCATAAGCTCGCCCAGCGCGTCAGCGCAAAATTGCGGCGCTGGAATATCGCCGAGCAACCGGCCGGCGGCTCGGCGCTGGCCGAAGCGCCGCCCGGCGTGATGCTGACGCTGCTGGCCGAACTGGCGGCCGACGATGGGGCCCCGGTGAGCCTTGCGGCGCTGCTGAAACATCCGCTTGCGCAAGTCGGCGACGCCGGCGCCGTTGCGGCGTTTGAAGCGGACATTCTTCGTGGCCCGCGCAAATACACCGATCTGGCAAACCTGCGCGGAAAGAAAAACGAAAAGTACGCGGCGCTGATCGACCCGCTGGTCGATGCGTTGATAGAAAAACTCGCGCCGCTGCGCGCGGTGTTTGACGGCGGCGAAGCGCAGATCGGCGCGCTGGCCGAAGCGTTCGCCGCCAGCGCAGAGAACATCTGTGGCCCGCGTATCTGGGCAGGCCGCGCCGGCGAGGCGGCGAGTTCATTTCTTCAGGCGCTGGCGGAATCGCAAGAGGCGCTGGGCGCGGTCAAGCCGTTCCAGGTTCCGCGCCTGTTCGCGACGCTGCTGTTTGGCCGCGTGGCGGCGCCGGAGCAGGAAGGCCATCCCCGCCTGGCAATCTGGGGACCGCTGGAAGCGCGTCTGCAACACCGTGATCTCATGGTGCTCGGCGGCCTCAACGAAGGCGCATGGCCCGCGCCGCCGCCGAACGATCCGTTTCTGTCGCGCGCGCTCCGCCATCGTCTGGGATTGCCGCCGGCGGAGGCGCGCATTGGCCTGGCCGCGCACGATTTCGCGCAACTCGCCAACGCGCCGCGCGTGGCGCTGACGCGCAGCGAGCGGGCGCAGGGCGCGCCGACCATCGCCTCGCGCTGGCTATGGCGGCTGCAAACGCTGGCCAAGGCCGTCAATCACGACCTGCGGGCGTCCGGCGCCGAAACGCTTGCGCTGACCCGCGCGATCGACAGACCCGCGGCGCTGATGCCGCAACATGCGCCGCGGCCAAAGCCAGGCGCCCGCGGCATCACGATGCAGCGGCTTTCGATCACCGACGTCGAAAAGCTGATCCGCGATCCCTACGCGGTCTATGCGAAAAACATCCTGAAGCTGAAGGCGCTGCGTCCGGTCGGCGGCGCGCCGGACCCGCGTGAGCTGGGCAACGCGATTCACAAGGCGCTGGAGCTGTTTCCCATCTCGGATGCGCCGCTGGCGGATATGTTTCCGGCGCTGATGGCAGAACTCGATAAGCAATTGCAGGCATATGGCTTTGACGCGCCGATGCGCGCCATCTTGGCCGCGCGGCTGAAGGGCGCAACAAAAGATTATCTGCGCTGGGCGCAGGCGCGCCGCGCCGCAGGCTACGTACCGTTTCTGGAAACGAAGGGCGCAATGCCTGTAGGCGGCGCCATCGTGGCGGGCATCGCCGACCGGATCGAAATCCGCCCGGATGGGATGGCGGAAATCACCGATTACAAAAGCGGCTCGCCGCCGACCGACAAGCAGATCAATAGCGGCCTCGCGCCGCAATTGCTGATGGAAGCAGCCATGCTGCGCGTGCGCTGCATTCCCGGCGTGCCGCAAGCCGACACGGACAGGCTGATCTATTGGCGCTTCGCCGGGACAAACGCGGGGGAGCGCATTTGCAAGGTTGATGGCGGCGTCACTGCGGCGGCAGCGGAAACCGTCTCTGGTCTGGCTGAATTGCTGGCGCATTACGCCGGCGGCGACGCGCCGTTCCTGTCCAAACCACGCGTCGAATTCATCAATGATATCGACGATTACGACCAGCTCGCCCGCCGCAAGGAATGGGCCGAGCATGAGGACGTCGAATGAACCTGACGCCCTACGATCGCGCGCAGGCCGGTCAGCAACAAGCCGCCGATCCTGTGGCGTCGGTGTTTGTCACCGCCAATGCCGGCTCGGGCAAAACCAAGGTGCTGATCGACCGCGTCGCGAGGCTGCTGCTCGCCGGCGGCGCGCCGTCTTCGTTTCTCTGCATCACCTACACCAAGGCCGCCGCAGCGGAGATGCAGCGGCGCCTGTTCGACCGCCTCGGCGGCTGGTGCGTCATGGAGGACGAGAAGCTGCGCGCAGAATTGCGCAAGCTGCTCGGCAAGGACGCTACGCTAGACCTTCCGACTGCGCGCGCGTTGTTCGCGCGCGCGCTGGAAACGCCTGGCGGCCTGCGCATCCAGACCATCCACGCCTTCGCCGAACGTCTGCTGCGCCGGTTTCCGCTGGAAGCGGGCGTTGCTCCCGGCTTCGAAATTCTCGACGAGCCCGCCGGCAAGACATTGATCGCCAATGCGCTCGAGCGTGTGACACAGGAGCGCCCCGCCGCGTTGGCGCATTTCGGCGAACGGCTTTACCATCAGACGCTGATCGAACTGCTCGATGCGCTGACCGCGCGGCGCGCGCCGTTTATCACTGGCGACGAGGCCATGCTGCTTGCGCGCCACGGCGCCGATCAGGAGCGCGACGATTTCGTGCGCGATTTCGCAGCGGCGATTCCCTGGTCTGCGCTGCTCGGTGCATGCCAAAGCCTTAGCGCCAGCGGCAAGAACGATCAGAAATGCGCCGCAATTATCGCGGCGGCGCGCGCCGCCGAACCGGAGGATCTGCTCGACCGCTATTTCGGAGTTTTCCTTAAGGACAATGGCGAACCGCGCGCCAACGTCATCACTGCGGGGCTCGCGAGAAGCGAACCTGCACTCGCCAATCTGTTCAGCAACGAACAGCAGCGAGTGATCCAGGGCCGCGCCAGGCTGCGCGCGATTGAACGCGCGGCGGATGCCCGCGCGCTGCTGGCGCTCGCGACCGGCCTGCTCTCGGCCTACAGCGCAGCGAAGAATACGATAGGCATGCTCGATTTCGACGATCTGATCGAGCGCGCGCAGGCCCTGCTCTCCCGCGCCGATGCGGCGTCCTGGGTGCTCTACAAGCTCGACGGCGGCATCGACCACATCCTGATCGACGAGGGCCAGGATACATCGCCCGCGCAATGGGACCTGGTTGCGCCATTGCGGACCGAGTTCTTCTCTGGCGGCGGAGCGCGAGACATCACGCGCACCATGTTCGCGGTGGGCGATCCAAAGCAGAGCATCTATTCCTTCCAGGGCGCAGACCCAGCTCGGTTCCTGAAGGAATCGCAGACTCTGGCGCTGCATGCCGCCGCGGCGGAGCGCTTGTTCGTGGCGCCGCGGCTGGAGATGTCGTTCCGCTCGACGCAGACGGTGCTCGACGCGGTGGATCATGTGTTCGCGCGTTTGCCATTGAGCGGCGACGAGGCAGGCGCTGACGACCTACATCGACATTTCGCCAAGCGCGACACGGAGACCGGGCTCGTCGAATGGTGGCCGGTTGCGCCGAAGCCGCAGACCAAGGAGGGGCGCGCGTGGGATGCGCCGCTGGACCAGGAAAGCGGCGTCACCACAACGGGCGTGCTCGCCAACACACTTGCGGGCGCGATCAAGGGCTGGATCGATAGCGGTGAAGCGGTCTGGGATGTCGATGAAGACCGTACGCCCGTCCTGCGCCCCATGCGGCCCGGAGACGTGCTGATCCTGGTGCGCAAGCGCGGCGCGGTGTTCGAAGACCTACTGCGCGCGCTGAAGACCGCCGGTCTGCCGGTCGCTGGCGCAGACCGCATGGTGCTCAACGCGGAGCTGGCGGTGGAGGATTTGCTGGCGTTGGCCCGCACCGCGCTCGATCCGGCTGACGACCTTTCGCTCGCCTGCGTGCTGCGCGGACCGTTCGTGGACGTTTCCGAAGATGCGCTCATGATGCTGGCGGCGGGCAGGCAAAAAGACGTCGCGCTGATCGAACGGCTGCTAGCATCGCCTGATTGCGCGGCTGCCGCCACCTTTGTTGAGGCGCTGATCGCTGAACGCAATGCCGCGCCTTACGACTTCCTCGCGCGCGTGCTGGAACAGGTGGATGGGCGCGGCGTCAGCGGCTGGGCGCGGATGTTTACGCGGCTTGGCTATGCGGCGCGCGACCCGGTGGAGGAATTGCTGGCGCGGGCGCAGGCGATCGGCGATCGCGGCGCGCCGACGCTGCAACACCTGCTCGCGGCAATCGAAAATGATTCAGCGATTGTGAAGCGCGAGATGGACGCATCCGGCGAGGCGGTGCGCGTGATAACGGCGCACGGCGCGAAGGGGCTTGAATCGCCGGTGGTGATCCTCGCCGACACGACGGGCGCCTTCGATGAGCGTAGTCAAACCGGCCTGATGATTCACGACGGCCAGTTCTACTGGTCCCCGCGTAAGGATATGGACGATGCGGCCACCGCAGCAGCGCGCGCGGAGCTGACGGAAGCTGCACGTAAGGAACATCTCCGCCTGCTCTATGTAGCGATGACGCGCGCGCGCGACCGGCTGATCGTGTGCGGCCACCAATGGCGCAATAGCCGCGCGCCGCAGAGCTGGCACGAATTGGTCGAGAGCGGTCTGCGCGATGCTAATGCCGAAGAATGCGACACGCCCTTCGGCAAGGGTTTGCGGCTGGGCGCGGCGCTCAAGGCAGAAGCAAAAGCCGCCGCCATCAAGCAAGGCGCCGCCCTGCCGGCTTGGGCCGCTTTGCCAGCGAAAGCTGAAAGCGCGGCTGCGCCTGCGCCTGCGCTCGCGCCATCGCGCTTGCAGCCCGAAGAGCCGCCCGCATTCGCCGCCCGCGGCAAGCAGCGCAATCGCTTCCGCCGCGGCCGTCTCATTCACGGCCTGCTTGAGCGGCTGCCGGATATTGATGCTGCGCAACGCAGCATTGCTGCCCGCAAATGGCTGATCGCGCGCGGCGTAACGGGTAGAGAAGCCGATGCGCTGGCGAACGAGGCGCTCAGCGTAATCGCCGATCCCGTGTTTGCTATTGCGTTCGCGCCCGGCAGCCGCGCCGAGGCGCCAATCGTGGGCCTGCTGCCCAACGGCTTGCAGATCGCCGGCGTGATCGACCGGCTTGCGATCACCGACACGGAAGTGTTGGCGATAGACTTCAAAACAGACCGGCCCGCGCCGAAAGATCCTGCCGCCATCCCGGGCGCCTATGTGGCGCAGCTTGCGGCCTATGCCGCCGCTCTGGAAGTCGCGCTGCCGGGCCGGGCCGTACGATGCGCCATCCTGTGGACGGAAGCGCCAGCGCTGATCGAAATCCCGCCCGCCCGGCTGGCCGCAGCCAGAAGCCAGCTTGGGCCGCCTTAGTTGACCCTTAAGCGGCCCGTTCCTACATCTTTATCCGAAACCGGAGTTCTTGCATGGCCACCGTAAAAGTCACCGACGACAGCTTTGAAACCGATGTGCTGAAGGCCGAAGGCCCGGTGCTGGTGGATTACTGGGCGGAATGGTGTGGGCCATGCAAACAGATCGGCCCGGCGCTGGAAGAAATCGCAGGCGAAATGGCCGGCAAGGTCACAATCGCCAAGCTCAACATTGATGACAATCCTATGGCGCCCGGCAAGTACGGCGTCCGCGGCGTGCCAACGCTGATGCTGTTCAAAAACGGCAAGGTCGCGGCCACGCGCGTCGGCGCGATGCCGAAAAGCAAGATTGTCGAATGGCTGAACGAGAGCGTGACGGCTTAGCGCTAAGTCAGCTCGACACCCGAAAGCGCCAGCGCTTCGCCCGCGAGATAGAGCGAGCCGCAGATAATTAAGCGCGGCGCTTCGGCTTGTGTCAGCGCAAGCGCTACACCTTCCGTCAATGTGTGGGCCGCGATGGCGTGCAGGCCCTGCGCGTTCACGATCGCCGCGAGATCGCGGGGATCGAGGCCGGCTCTAGAAGATGGGATTGGGACGGTGATAACCGCGCCGATCTCATCGGCGATGGCGCTGAAAAAGCCGGCGGGGTTCTTTGTGCCGAGCATGCCCGCAATCGCAACGACTGGCTTTGGCGCGCGGGCGCGCAGCTGCGCGAGCGTGGCGGCGAGCGCAAGGCCCGCGTGAACGTTATGGCCGCCATCGATCCAGAGTTCGCCGCCGGCGGCGCGGATTTGCGCGGCGAGCGGACCTTGCGTGACGAATTGCATGCGCGCAGGCCATTGCGCGCTGGCGACGCCCTCCCCGATCTCTTCGTCACTCAATGCGGGCTGCATCAGCAGCGCGGCGCGGACGGCGAGACCGGCATTGTTGATCTGGTGCGGACCGACGAGGGCGGGCAGCGGCAAATCAAGCAGGCGGTCTTCTGTCTGCACAAGCAAGCGGCCATCCGTCGCCCAGCAATCCCATTCCACGCCGCAGCGTTCGAGCGGGGCGCCAATTGCGCCCGCCCGCGCTTCGAGGACGTCCATCGCCTCTGGCCTCTGGCGGGCGATGATCGCCGTAACGCCTGGCTTGAGGATGCCGGCTTTCTCCGTGGAGATTTTGGCGATCGTGTCGCCGAGCAATTGGGCGTGATCGAGATCGATCGGCGTGATGACCGTGGCGGCCGGCTTAGGAAAAATATTAGTGGCGTCGACCCGGCCGCCGAGGCCTGTTTCGAGCACGACGACATCGGCCGGTGTTTCGGCATAGAGCAGGAACGCGGCGGCGGTGACGGCTTCGAAATAAGTGACGAGCGCGCCGGTGGCGGCGATGCGGTCCAGCGCCTCTATAAATTTCGCATCGGTGACGAGCTTGCCCGCGACGCGCACGCGTTCATTCGAGCGGATCAGATGCGGGCTGGTGAAAACGTGCGCCTTGCGGCCGGAGGCTTCGGTGATAGCGCGCAGGAACGCGCAGACACTGCCCTTCCCGTTCGTGCCGGCGACGTGGATCACGGGCGGCAGGCGAAGGTGCGGATTGCCGAGGAGCGCCAGCGCATGTTCGATGCGGTCTAGTTCAAGCGCGAATGTGTGATCGAATTCGTGGCCGATCTCGGCCAGGCGCGCGGAGACTGGATCGCGCGGAAGCGCGGAAGCAGCCAAGCTCACTCGGCAGCGCGCGCCTTCTGTCGCGCGGTAAGCCGGCGCGGTTCGGGTTGTTCACGCGCCACGAGAGGCAATTCCTGCTGCGCCGGCGCGCGGCGCTTGGCCAGCAGAACTGAAAGCACCGAAGAGATCGTCTGCTTCAACTGCCGGCGATCGACCACCGCATCGACCATGCCTTTATCGAGCAGGAATTCGGCGCGCTGGAAACCCTCGGGCAGTTTCTGGCGGATCGTCTGTTCGATCACGCGTGGGCCGGAAAACCCGATCAGCGCGCCCGGCTCTGCCAACTGCACATCCCCGAGCATGCCGTACGAGGCGGTGACGCCGCCGGTCGTCGGATCGCACAGCACGACGATGTAGGGCAAGCCCGCCTGATTGAGCTCATCGATCGCCAGCGTCGTGCGCGTCATTTGCATCAGGGAGAAAATCCCCTCCTGCATCCGCGCGCCGCCGGAGGCGGTGAAGCAGATCAGCGGCGCATTGCGCTTAACCGCTTCGCGAACCGCGGTACAAAAGCCCTCGCCCGCGGCCATGCCAAGCGAGCCGCCCATGAAATCGAAATCCTGCACCAGGATCACGGCTGGCATTTCGTCGATCGCGCCCAACGCAGCGCCCATACAATCGGCGCGGCCGGTTTTGGCGCGCGCCGCTTTCAGGCGATCGGTGTAGCGCTTGTCGTCCTTGAACTTCAGCGGATCTACCGGAACCGGCGGCAGCGGAATATCAAGCCAGGCGGCGTCGAACATGTGCTTGAAGCGCTGGGCAGGGCCGATGCGCATGTGAAAGCCAGCGGGCGTTACCCATTGCGCGGCTTCGAGATCGGTCTGGTAGATCAATTCGCCAGTAGCGGGGCATTTGATCCAGAGATTGTCCGGCGTTTCGACTTTGGTTTTTTCGGAAGCACGCTTTTCCTTGTCCTCGCGCTTTTTCAAGCCGGGGCGGGTGAAGTTCGAGAACCAGGATTTTTTCTCGGACAAGTCAGGCCTCGACGTTCACGCGGGCATTGCGCACCGCATCGCTCATTTTCCTCACGCTCGCCGCGACGGCGGCGGCGGCTTCGTGCGGCTTGCCCGCTTCGACGCAGGCGCGCACATCGTCCACGAACATCGACCCGACCACGACCGCATCAGCCGTGCGCGCAATGGCGCCAGCCGCTTGCGGATCGCGCACGCCGAAGCCGACAGCGATCGGCAGATCGGTAGAGCGCTTCAGACGGGCGACTGCCGCTTGAGCAGCCTCGGCGCCGATTTTCTTCGTGCCGGTCACGCCGGTGACTGAGACGTAATATAGGAAGCCGGATACGCCTTCGAGCACTGTGGGCAGGCGCCGGTCATCGGTTGTGGGCGTGGCGAGGCGAATGAGGGAAAGGCCGCGTGGGGCAAACTCCGCGCGCAAAGCGGCGTCCTCTTCGGGAGGCAGATCGACAATGATTACGCCGTCCGCGCCCGCTTCGGCCATGCCGGCCGCGAATACGGAATAGGTCATCTGCTCGACGGGATTGGCATAACCCATTAAGATTACTGGCGTTTCCTTGTCTTCCTGACGAAAACGCCTAACCAGATCGAGCGTCCCGCGCAAGCTGGCGCCCGCGTGAAGGGCGCGCTCGGCCCCTCTTTGGATTGAAACGCCGTCAGCCATGGGATCGGAAAAGGCAAAACCCAGCTCAATCACGTCCGCCCCAGCGGCGGGCAGATTTCTGAGGATTTCGAAACTGGTCTCCCGGTCGGGGTCGAAGCCCATGACGTAACAGACTAGGCCGGCGCGGGATTCGGCCTTGAGCTTGGCAAAACGGGCGTCGATACGCTTGCTCACGCGCAAACCTCCCTAGGCTTGGCACGTTCCCCTCCCCCTCGTGGGGAGGGGTTAGGGGCGGGGGGAACGACCGATCGACTGGGCGCAACAACATTCAGGCAGCGCCTAATCGATCCGTGGTTCCCCCCCACCTCATTCCTTCCCCACGAGGGGGGAGGAAGGCGCGATTGCTTGCCTCGTTCAATGCTTGTTCGAGCAAACAGGACGCCCCTCATATTTCCATCCCCAGATGGCCAGCGACGGCGAAGATGTCCTTGTCGCCGCGGCCGCAGAGATTCATTACGACGATGCCGCCCTTGCCCAATTCCTTCGCGACATCGCCGACGCGCGCGAGCGCGTGCGCCGGTTCGAGCGCGGGGATGATGCCTTCCAGCTTGGTGCAGAGCTGGAACGCGGCGAGCGCTTCGTCGTCCGTGGCGCTGAGATACGTCGCACGGCCAGTATCGTGCAGCCAGGAATGTTCCGGGCCGATGCCGGGATAGTCGAGGCCGGCGGATATCGAATGCGCATCGGTGATCTGGCCGTCTTCGTTCTGCAAGAGATAGGTGCGGTTGCCATGCAGCACGCCGGGCTTGCCGCCCGCGAGCGCGGCGGCGTGGAGGCCTGATTTGAGGCCCTTCCCGGCTGCTTCGACGCCGAACAACTTGACGCCCTTATCGTCGAGAAACGGATAGAACAGGCCCATCGCATTCGAGCCGCCGCCGATCGCAGCGACGAGCGCATCGGGCAGCCGCCCTTCCCGTTCGGCTATCTGCACTTTGGTTTCGCGGCCGATCACGCTTTGAAAATCGCGCACCATTTCCGGATAGGGATGCGGACCGGCGACTGTGCCGATGCAATAATAAGTGCTGTCGACATTCGTGACCCAATCGCGCAGCGCTTCGTTCATCGCATCTTTCAGCGTGCCTGTTCCGCTATCGACGGGCCGGACTTCGGCGCCGAGCAATTTCATCCGGAATACGTTCGGCTTTTGCCGTTCGATATCCGTCGCGCCCATGAACACAACGCAGGGCAGATCGAAGCGCGCGCAAACCGTGGCGGTGGCGACACCGTGCTGACCGGCGCCGGTTTCAGCGATGATCCGCGTCTTGCCCATGCGCTTGGCGAGCATCACTTGGCCGAGGCAATGATTGATCTTGTGCGCGCCGGTATGATTGAGTTCGTCGCGCTTGAAGTAGATTTTCGCGGCGCCGTAATGATCGGTCAGCCGCTCGGCGAAATACAGCGGGCTTGGACGGCCGACATAATCGCGCAGGAATACGTCGAGTTCGGCTTGATAAGCCGGATCATCCTGCGCGGCGCGGTAGGCGCGCTCTAAATCAAGCACCAGCGGCATCAGCGTCTCGGCGACATAACGCCCGCCGAACTGTCCGAACCGGCCGCGTTCGTCAGGCAGTTCGCGGGCGTTGCGCAAAGTCGTTCCGTTTGAAGCCATTAGAGATTTTAGGCCTTTTTTGCCGCCGCGAGAAAGGCTGCGATGCGGGCCGCGTCCTTTACCCCCGGCGCGCTTTCGACGCCAGAGGACACGTCCAGCGCCTCGGCCCCGCTGGCCGCCAGCGCGGCCGGCGCATTTTCAGGGTTAAGCCCGCCGGAAAGCATCCAGGGCCGCGAAAAGCGGCGCCCTGCCAGCATGGTCCAGTCGAACGCGGCGCCGTGGCCGCCGGGGCGGTCAGCGTTGGGCGGGGCCTTGGCGTCGAACATCAGCCAGTCGGCCACCGGCTCGAACGCCGCTGCGGCCGCAAAATCTTCCCCGCGCGCGATCGGCAAGGCTTTGATCACGCCCTTGCGGGCGAAGGTCCGCGCCGCCGCCACGCGCGCTGGGCTTTCGGCGCCGTGCAATTGGATCCAGTCGGGAGCCACGCGATCGGCGATCATCGCCAGCAGCGCGTCGCCCGCGTCCACCGTGACCGCTACGATGTCAGCCTTGCCACGGGCGATCGCAGCAAGCGGACGCGCCGTCTCGGGCGAGAGATTACGCGGGCTCGGCGGAAAAAAAACAAAGCCGACCCAGCGCGCATCGCCGGCCAGCGCCGCATGCACGGCGTCGGCCGTTGCGAGACCGCAGATTTTTACGTCAGCCATGCCGCCATTGATTTAGGAGCTTCGCCAGCCCAGCGGGAGGGGTGTTGGCGGTTATGGCCGATTCGCCAGCAGATCGCGGATTTCGGTCAGCAGCTTTTCCTCCGTGGTGGGCGCGGCCGGCGCGGCAGGCTTTTCGGCCTCCTTCTTGCGCATCGCGTTCATGCCCTTCACGACCAAAAACAGCACCCAGGCGACGATGGTGAAGGAGATCATAGCGTTGATGAATTTGCCGTAGCCCAAAAGGGTTGCCGGCTTTTCCACGCCATCGGGCCCGATCATGGCGGGCGCCAGGGTTATCGCCTGCTTCGAAAAATCGAGCCCGCCGGCTAGCAATCCGATCGGTGGCATCACCACATCGTTGACCAGCGATTGGACGATCGAATTGAACGCCGCGCCGATGATCACGCCGATGGCGAGATCAACAACATTGCCGCGCAACGCGAAGTCACGAAATTCCTTAAGCATCGAATGGGTTTCCTGGCGTGAGATTAATCGTCGTCGCCGTCGAGCGAACCATCGCCGTTCGTGACATGCGCGCGCAATTCCTTGCCGGCTTTGAAAAATGGCACACGCTTGGCTTCAACGCCCACTGAAGCGCCGGTGCGCGGATTGCGGCCGACGCGGGCGTCACGCGTGCGTACAGAAAACGCGCCGAACCCTCGTATCTCCACCCGGTCCCCGCGCTCCAGCGCGCCGGAAATTTCTTCCAGCACGCTATCGACCATCGTCTCGACCTCTGGGGCCTTCCAATGGCTGAATTTCTGCTGCAGCCGCGCCACGAGCTCGGATCTCAGCATGCGCCAGCTCCCTTACCGCACAGATGAGACCATTTGGCAACGTTACCGTCAAGAATTTGTAAGAAAAACAGACGCGAAGAAAAAAGGGCCGGCGCGTGCGCGCCGACCCTTGGTTGTTGCCGGGTTGTTGCCGGACTTGACGTAAGGTCAGCCCTTTTCTTTCTCGCGCAAGGCCGCGCCCAGAATATCGCCCAGCGAAGCGCCGCTATCGGACGAGCCGAACTTGGCGATGGCCTCCTTGTCGTCAGCCATTTCCAGGGCCTTAACCGACAGCGAAGCCTTGCGGGCGTTCTTGTCGTAGGCGGTGATCAGCGCGTCGATCCGGTCTCCGACCGCGAACCGTTCCGGGCGTTGCTCCGAACGCTCCCGTGACAGATCGGATTTGCGGACGAACGAGCGCATGACATTGCCCTCGCCAAACGCCACTTCCACGCCGCCAGAGGCGATTTCGACCACCTCGACGGTGATGCGCTGGCCCTTGCGGTAATCGCTGCCCGCCGCTTCGACCCGATCATCGACCTGCTTGATGCCCAGGCTGATGCGTTCCTTCTCGACGTCGATGTCCAGCACTTTGGCCTTAACCACGTCGCCCTTGTTGAACCGCGTAAGGGCTTCTTCGCCCTGTGCGTCCCAGGCGATGTCGCTGAGGTGGACCATGCCGTCCAGCTCCGGCGAAAGGCCGACGAACAGACCAAATTCGGTGATGTTCTTGATCTCGCCTTCGACGATCGAACCGACCGGGTGTTCGGCAGCGAGTTGCTCCCACGGGTTGGACATAACTTGCTTCAGGCCGAGCGAGATCCGGCGCTTTTCGCCGTCCACGTCCAGGATCATCACATCGACTTCCTGGCTGGTGGAGATCAGCTTGCCTGGGTGGACGTTCTTTTTCGTCCAGCTCATTTCGCTGACGTGCACCAGGCCTTCGACGCCTGCCTCCAGTTCCACGAAGGCGCCGTAATCGGTGATGTTGGTGACGCGGCCGGTGAACTTGCCGTTGACCGGGTATTTCTGCTCAACGCCATCCCACGGATCGGTTTGCAGCTGCTTCATGCCGAGGCTGATGCGTTGCGTGTCCGGGTTGATCTTTACGATCTGGACTTTCACCGTGTCGCCCACGTTCAGCACCTGAGACGGGTGCGAGACGCGCTTCCAGCTCATATCCGTAACGTGCAGCAGGCCATCGATGCCGCCGAGGTCAACGAACGCGCCGTAATCGGTGATGTTCTTGACCACGCCTTCGCGGATCTCGCCCTCTTGCAGCGCGCCGACGATTTCGGCGCGTTCGGAGGCGCGGGTTTCCTCAAGCACGGCCCTACGTGAAACGACGATGTTGCCGCGCGCGCGGTCCATTTTCAGGATCGCGAAAGGCTGCGTGATGTTGAGCAGCGCGCCGACATCGCGCACCGGGCGGATATCGACTTGCGAACCGGGCAGGAACGCATTGGCGCCGCCAAGATCGACGGTGAAGCCGCCCTTCACGCGGCCGACCAGCGCGCCCATCACAGGCTCTTGCGCGGCGAAATTCTTTTCCAGGCGCGTCCAGGCTTCTTCGCGGCGGGCCTTTTCGCGGCTGATGACGGCTTCGCCGAGCGCGTTCTCGATGCGGTCCAGATAGACTTCAACGATGTCGCCGGCCTTCGGCGCGGGGCCGTCATTGTCGACAAGGAATTCACGGAGCGGGATACGGCCTTCGGTCTTGAGGCCGACATCAACGACGACGAAATCGTTTTCGATGGCGACGACCGTGGCGGGGACCACGCGTCCCTCGATCATGCCGCGGCCCGCGAGGCTTTCCTCGAGCATGGCCGCGAAATCTTGTTGGGATGGGTTGAATGACGATAGTTGAGCGTGTTGAGCGGTGGCCAAATGGAACTCCGATAAATCGTTACATGCCTGCCGGTTGGTTCCGGCGGTCTGGGCAAAAGCGCCCTGGTTGGTGAGCCGAGCCGGAAACGCAAGCGCGCCCGCACGAAGCGGGCAAGGCGGGCGATAACGCGGGCCGGGGCGACGGTGCGGCGCTGCTTCCTGATGACGGAAGGAGCGTTAGCGGGCCGCGTCGATGATGCGACGGGCTGCCGTAGCCGCGCCCTCTATAGAGAGCGCGGTGGTGTCGAGCAAGTGCGCGTCGGAGGCTTGTATCAGGGGCGCGACCGGACGGGTCATGTCGCGGTGGTCACGGTCGGCGATCTGGGCTTTCAGCGCCTCGAATTCAACCGGCTCGCCGCGCGCGGCCAATTCGGCGTGCCGCCGGCGGGTTCGCTCTTCGAGCGAGGCGTCGACGAAGAATTTCACGTCAGCGTCAGGGCAGATGACCGTGCCGATATCGCGCCCATCCAGCACCGCGCCGCCCAGCTGGCGGGCGAAGGCGCGCTGCGCATCGAAAAGGATGGCGCGGACCTTCTGATTGCCCGCCACCACCGAAGCCGCCGTTCCGACGGCCCCACTACGTATGCGGTACTCATCAATGTCGCTCAGATCGAGCGTGCGGGCCGCCGCCTCGGCGATGGCGCTGTCGGCGACGTTACCGCCCCCATCCAGAACCGCCAGCGCCACGGCGCGGTAGAGCGCGCCCGTATCGAGCCGCGCGACCCCATAATGGCGCGCCAGTTCCCGGGCGAGCGTGCCCTTGCCGGAAGCGGTCGTGCCATCAATGGCTATGATCATGGCGCGGGTTTAAGGGCGAGGCAGCGCCGTGAAAAGCGCGATTATGGCGGCCTGAGTTCATGCAATCTGTGCGCCGAGCGCCCGCATCAGTTCGGCGAAACCCGGAAAGCTGGTGGCGATCATCTCGGCGTCATCGACCGTCACCGGCCCGCGCGATGCAAGGCCGAGCACCAGATGGCTCATCGCGATGCGATGATCGCCCTTGGTGATGACCTGCCCGCCTTCCGGCGCAAGCGGCGCGCCATGCACGATCATGCCTTCGCTCTCTTCCTCGACGCGCACGCCGCAATTTCTCAATCCCGCCGCCATCAGCGCGATGCGATCACTTTCCTTGACGCGCAATTCGCCGATGCCGCGCATGATCGTGTCGCCCTCTGCGAACGCGGCGGCCACGGCGAGGATCGGATATTCATCGATCATGGACGGCGCGCGCGCGGGCGGCACGGTGACGCCTGTCAGCCCGGAATGCCGCGCGCGCAAATCCGCCACCGGCTCGCCGCTTTCGATTCGTTCATTCACAACGTCGATCGACGCGCCCATCTCGCGCAGGGTTTCAAACAAGCCGGTGCGCAGCGGATTCATCATGACGTTCGGCACAATCACGTCGGAGCCCGGCGTCAGGATGGCGGCGACCAGGGGAAACGCTGCCGAAGACGGATCAGCCGGCACGCGCAGCGCCGCCATGCCGCCAAACCCGCGCGGCGCCCTTAGCCGGACGACGCGGCCGGCTGGCGTGTCCTCCCGCGTTAGATCGGCGGCGCCGAAACCGGCGATCATGTTCTCGGTATGATCGCGGGTCGGCTCTGACTCTATGACTTCCGTCATGCCTTCAGCATGAAGCCCGGCCAGCAGGATAGCGGATTTGACCTGCGCTGAAGCCACCGGCAAGCGATAGGAGATCCCCTTCAGCGCACCCCCCTTCACGGTAAGAGGCAACCGGCCTTCCGTATCGCGAACGATTGCCAGTCCCATTTGCTTCAGAGGTTCGAGCACGCGTTTCATCGGCCGGGTGCGCAGCGAGGCATCGCCGTCGAACGTCACTTCGATCGGGAATCCTGCCGCCGCGCCCATGATCAGGCGCACACCGGTGCCCGAATTGCCGCAATCGATCACCGATGTGGGTTGCGAAAAGCCGCCCATGCCCAATACCCGCCAGCGGCCGGCGCCGAGGTTTTCTACCGTCGCCCCGAAGGCGCGCATGGCTTCGGCGGTAGCCAGCACGTCCGCGCCCTCTAGCAGACCGATGATTTCAGTGGGACCATTGGCCAGGGCGGCCAGGATCAAAGCGCGGTGGGAAATCGATTTATCCCCCGGCACGCGCGCTTCGCCTTTAAGCGGTCCCGAGGGGCGCGCCGTGAACTCCATGGGCTTAAATATCCGGAGGGGCTGAAAACAGACTACAAAGTTTTTGACAGGGGGGCCAGCGCGTGGCAAGCGACGCCGCCATTTTCAAGGAGCCAAGCGTGGCGAAGGCCGAACTCGGCGACAAGCAGCTTTGCCCTTCCTGCGGGGCTAAATTCTACGATCTCGGCAAGCGCCCGGCGGTATGCCCGAAATGCGCCACCGCGTTCGACCCGACCGATGAGGCCGTTAGGCTGAAGCGCGTACGCACGCGTCCGCCGGCCTATGAGGAGGACGAAGCGCCGAAAGCCGCCAAGGCGGCGGACGACGACGAAGCGGCCGAGGAAGAGGAAGAGACCGTCGAACTCGACGAGGCTGCGGTGGCAGACCCTGTCGAAGGCACGCTGGATGAGGACGAGGAAGAAGGCCCGGCCAATTCGGACGAGATTCCGGCCGGCTTCTCCGAAGACGTGGGCGAAGAAGAGGAAGAAGCCGCCGACGACGACGCCGTGCCGATCCTGGAAGACGAGGAAGAAGAATTCCCGGAAGACGAGATCGAAATCGGCACCGATGAAGAGGATCCGCCAAGCTGAGGCGAAAGCCCTGGTTTAAACAGCTGCTTGAAACAGCCGGAATCGGCGCTTAGGTTCCGCGCGCGCCGCCAGACCCCCCAGGGTCAGGCGTACCAAAGATGGGGCCATAGCTCAGCTGGGAGAGCGCCTGCATGGCATGCAGGAGGTCAGCGGTTCGATCCCGCTTGGCTCCACCAACCAAACCAGCCGGTTTGAAAGCGCGACGCGGCCCGCTCTTGAGGCCGCATGAACAGCGGGAAAAATCAAACAAACCGTCGGTAGACGGCGCTCGTCCCGAAATAGCGGGAAAGTTGGCGTCGTTTCAGCGCAGCGCGTCTCCATTTGCGCTGCGGACCACTACGGTTTTGCCCGTGAAAAACAGGCGAATCTTGGCGTTTTCGCCCCAAATTCCGCCGTTCGGCGGATACGATGCGGAAAACAACAGGAATTTCAGCGAGAACCAACAAAACCGCGGTAAAAAAGAACAGGCTCGCGCCGCAAAACAACAGGCGCACTTGCGAGAATAATCGGATTTTTGTTGCGATTTAGTCGGCGAAGAGACGCCGCTGGGCTTCCCAGTCGAATGGGATATCGGCCGCCATGAGACGATGCAGCGAGAGGAAGTGCGCGGCATTTCCCGACACGATTCGTCGAGCGATGTCGGGCGCCAGGTAGGCCAGCCGCGTGAGGCGCCAGAAATAGCTCGGCGTAGCGCCGACGCTTTCTGCCGCGTCTTTGATCTTCGGCGACCGCGCGAGAAGGGCGCGCCATTCGTGCGCGCGCGCAAGCGCCTTGACCAGCGTCAGGTCCGCGGGCGGCGCAGCGCTTTGTCTACCGCTCTCGTCGAAAAACGCCGCATTGCCGCGCCAGCGTCGGAATCTCAGGGGCACGACTACCTCTACCGCCTCCCTTTTCTCCGCAAGCGACTCACCAGGGCCCAGTCGAGCCCTTATTGAGTCCAGATCTTCGGCCCGGATCAGCACTGTGAGCTGCCGGGCGTCTACGGTGACCCCAAGGACACGATCACCGGCTTCGGCAAGGTGCAGATCGAAAAGGCGTTCGCATAGAGCGTTGACGGCAGCCTCAACGGCAGTAGCAGGCAAGCGCATTGCAAGGCCTTCCCGCCGGCTTTTCAACCCGGACACATAATAGCGAAACCGTCCTTGGCCCTTCGTCGCGGTGACCGCGTGCATGCGACGGCCGCGTTCATCGAAGAGTTTGCCGCGCAGCAACGACGTAGACCGCGGCCTTCCCGACCGCGCGGCGCCGCGGCTGTCCAGCAACTCCTGAACTTGCGCAAAGACCGCATCGTCAATGATGGGCGAATGCAGACCCGGATAATCCGCCTTTCCGTGGACAATGACGCCTGCGTAAGTGCGATTGCGCAAGATGTAGAGCAGCTGACCTACCCGCATGATTTGTCCGCCAATCGCGCCGCCATCCCTGAACTGAAACAGTTTTGATCGGACGCCGCTGGCCTCAAGCTCAGCGGCAAGAGCCGGCACTGATTTGACCTCCAGATACCGGCGGAAGATTCGCCGAACGATCTCGGCCTCTTCCGGCACAATAGAGAGCGTTCGCCCCGCCGCATTGTAACCAAGCGGGGCGCGACCGCCCATCCACATCCCCTTTTGCTTAGAGGCGGATATCTTGTCCCTGATCCGCTCGCCGGTAACCTCGCGCTCAAACTGCGCAAACGAGAGCAGGACGTTGAGGGTAAGGCGTCCCATGCTCGTCGTAGTGTTGAACGCCTGAGTCACCGATACGAAAGACGCACCTCGCGCATCGAGGCGCTCTACCATCTTTGCGAAATCGGCGAGCGATCGGGTCAGACGATCAACCTTGTAGACGACGATGATGTTGATAATGCCCTCATCAATATCTGCCAGAAGTCGTACAAGGCCAGGCCGATCCATATTGCCGCCGGAACAGCCGCCATCGTCATAGAGGGTCGGCACCACCCGCCATCCTTCACCGCTCTGACTGCGAATGTACGCCTCGCATGCTTCGCGCTGCGCATTGAGTGAGTTGAAATCCTGGCCCAACCCCTCCTCGCTGGATTTGCGCGTGTAGATGGCGCAGCGCAGGGTCATGTCTTGACGCCAAAGAAGCGTGGACCCGACCACCGCGCGCCGGTGATCTTGCGGGCTATCAGCGACAGCGAGCGATACGTCTGGCCTTCGTAAACATAACCGGCCGCTCCCACCTCGACGTGATGCTGTCTGCCCCGCCATTCGCGCAGCAACCTAGCGCCGACCGGCAAGGCGGGCGGGCGCGTGCGCCGGCCCGCGGGTGTGCTCGCCTGAATGCGTCCTTCAGCGCGCAGACGTGCCCCAGTTATTCGATCGACGCCCCCCTCGGCTTTTGCCTGGGTGCGCCAGGCGATCTCGCAGCGCAGGAATTCCGCCGACCGGCACCTCGGCGCCAGTTCACGAAATTGCGCCCGCCATGTCCTCCGCAAGGCGTGAATGTCCATCGAGCCAAGCGATTTCAACAGCGCCTCGTGGGCGGCGCTCACGGGTTCACCTTGTAGGTGCGCACACCATCAATCTTATCCGATGTGATGTTGAGACCACGCTTCTTGAGCGCGCCTGCCAGCGCGCCGCGGACGGAATGAGCCTGCCAGCCGCTGGCTTTCATCAGTGCGGCGATGCTGGCCCCCTTCGGCGATTGCAGAATTGCGGTGAGCGCATCAAGCTTGCTCTTACCTGCAACCGGTTTGGCGGCCGCCGGCTTTGCTGACTTCGGACCTACGGATTTTGCGGGTGATTTCGCTTTCGGGTTTGCCATATATCGCTCCTGCCTTGCGTCGCGGGCCGTCATTGGCCCGCACTGAGCAAAGCCCGGAGTGCCGGGCGCAAGGCAGCAACGCTCCTTGCGTCGCCGAAGTCCAGTCGAATTTTATTGATCCCGCGTTCGCGCTCGACGAAGCAAAACCGTCATCGCCGCCGCCAGCGTGCAGGCATCATTTGTGAGCTCAGCCAACCGCTGAACGCGCGGAGAATACGATCGCAAGCGATTTGGTATGCTCGCCGCACTCAAGGTCGCCGCGTCTTCGCAGCAAGCAGCTGCTTCTGCAGCCAACAACTCCAGCGCCGCGCGCAAGGTATGTGTCTCGGAGCTATTTTTCACGGGGCCAAGACCGCTCTAATGCGGGCGGAAGTCCAGTCAGATCATTCCTTTTTGCAGAGCTGAAAATCAGGGCCTTCATAGCTCGGCACTAAATGTTGGGGCGCCAAAATTCATGCTCTCTTTGGCAATTCAACATGTAGACTCACACGCCCTGCGCGCTTGCTTGGGCGGATTTGACTCACGCTTTCCGCGCGCGCCATCAGTTTCCGATGGATGAGTTTTCTGAAGATTACGCTCCCCCTGAAGACGATCGCGACCCGCTTTCGTACGAGCAGCCGCCTTATCAGTCGCGCACTGTGCCGAATAAAGGGCAGTTCAAAAAAGGCGAGTCCGGAAACAAACGCGGGCGCCCGAAAGGCAGCAAGAACAAGCCGAAGTTGGAAAGGTCAGCCGACATTCGTGATGTCTACAAGGATGCCGAAGAAAAACGCCACCGCGTGACGATTGGCGGCAAGGTGCGTAGGCGGACCGCAGCGCAGATCGGCGCGATGACACTCGCGAGCAAGTTTGCCGCAGGAGAGCTTCCGGCGATGCGCGAAGTGTTACGCGCCTTTGAGCGCGAGGACAAAGCGCGCCACTCGCAAATGCTCGCGCGCCGGACCGGCGTTCTCGTGCTTCAACCTGGCAAGAAACGATCAGCGGCTCCCGCGCGTCCCAAGCCCCGCCGTCCGCAAGCTGCGCTGAAAGAGTTTCAGCCGCTGCTCGACGAGCTAATGACGAAAGTCGAGGCAAACGGGCAGCGAACCACCCGCCTCGCGCGCGGAATGAAACATCTCACAATCAAGGCCGCGCTCGGCAGCGCACAGCACAGGCGCATGCGCGACGCTCTTGAGCGCTACGTGCAGGCCGATATCGAGCGCACGAAAGAGATGAAGAAACTAAATCCGGGTGTCATGGCGATCGTCCGTCGCCACAGTCGTAAACCCGGCGAGACCGAACGTGAGTATTACGAACGCGTGCGCGCAGGCGCCAAGATTCCGATCGACCCGTTGGAAGGAATTCCTGGGGTATCGGATGAAGTGCGCGCAAAACTGAACGAGCGCGCAGCGACCCGCAAGCCAAATGACGAGGGATAATTTCAACAGCGCCCTGATTTTGCCATGGAGAAGCGTCAGTAAATTCGCACGCGACATCTAATTGTCGTGTCCCAGAACTGAGAACGGTGTTTTGTCTGATCCTTCGCGCGTGCGGAGGAGCTAGCGAAGCGCCGCTTTTTGCTTTGGGCGATCTTTGAAAACTCAATAAAACAGGAGTTTGAGATGGAATTGTCTCAAAACGTAGAGCTTGTGCGCGTCGATGCGCTTAAGCCCTACAAGCGTAATGCCCGCACGCATTCTCGGCGCCAGATCGAGCAGATCGCCAGCTCGATCAACCGGTTTGGATTCAACAATCCGCTGCTGGTTGCTGACGATCTCACCGTGATCGCCGGTCATGGTCGCCTGCTAGCGGCGAAGCTGAGGCGGTGCCGGTCATTCGTCTCTCTCATCTAAGCGAGACGGAACGCCGCGCGTACGTTCTGGCGGACAATCGCCTGGCCGATTTGGCCGGGTGGGATGTTGAGCTGCGGGCGGTGGAGTTGACCGAGCTCATAGACCTCGAAGTCAACTTGACCAACGGGACAGGCTACGAACAGGCAGAACTCGACATCATGTTGAGCGAGGCGCTCGACGCCTCCCCCGACGCGAAAGTCGACAAGGCCGACCGTGTTCCCGTTATCGAAGGCCCGGTCGTTACGCGTAAAGGCGATGTGTGGGTCCTCGGACGTCATCGTCTAGTTTGCGGCGACGCCCGTGACGCCGCTGCGTATAACGCCCTCATGACCGGTGAGGCCGCGCAAACGATCTTCACCGACCCGCCCTACAACGTGAAGGTCTCTGGTCACGTGCGTACTGGTGAAGGTCATCGCGAGTTCGCTATGGCCTCGGGTGAGATGACGACGCCGGAATTCGTCGCCTTCCTAAAGGAGAGTCTTGGCCCCGCAGCGGCGTGCTGCGAGGACGGGGCCGTGGCCTTCGTGTGTATGGATTGGCGTCATGCCGGCGAGCTGACCGAAGCCGGCGCTGCGGTGTTCGATGCGCAGCTCAATCTGTGCGTCTGGAACAAGACCAATGGCGGCATGGGTTCGCTCTACCGTTCGAAGCACGAGCTTGTCTTCGTGTACAAGAAAGGCGACGCACCGCATCGCAACAATGTGCAGCTCGGCAAGTTCGGCCGCGATCGCACTAACGTCTGGACTTACGCAGGCGTAAATGCGTTCAAAGCCGACCGCGAGAGCGAACTCGCCATGCACCCTACGGTGAAGCCCGTGGCGATGGTTGCGGACGCGATCCAGGACGTCTCCGACCGCAACGGCCTAGTGCTTGATCCTTTCGGTGGATCAGGTTCGACGCTGATCGCGGCGCAGAAATGCGGCCGACGCGCCAGGCTGATCGAATATGAGCCGCGTTATTGCGATGTGATCGTAGCGCGGTTCGAGAAGTACACTGGCAAGCAGGCGCACCTCGAAGCGGCGAACGAGCCGTTCGAAGTCGTCGCGGCCAAACGGTTGGCTGGCGAGTAACAGGCAACCGGCGCGGAACGAAAGTTCTGCGCCGGCGCCTGCGCGCGCTTACCGATCTGGTAAAAGCGTCGACGGCGCGACCTTGAGCCCGCGAGCGATCTTGCCGATGATTTCCAGCGTCGGGTTGCGCACACCCCGCTCGATGCCGGAAATGTAGGTCCGGTGCAGGCCCACGACATCGGCGAAGGCTTCCTGCGAAAGCCCCTGCTCCTCGCGTAGCCGCTTCACGGTGCGGGCGAAATGCCGGCGAATGTCCATCGCAAGGATGGAGCTTTCCCGCAGCCTTTTGATCTACAGACGATGAGTCTCATTTGGAGTTGACTTCAGCCGAACCCAATGGCTGCACAGGCAACCAAATGGAGACTTATAGGATGCATACGCCGATAACGGCCTCGGCCGTGCGCTACATTAAGCTAGGCGCTCAGGGCAAATGGGTGACCAGCGCTTTCGAGAACCACAGGCTGGAGTTTGGGTACGCCGACATTCCGCAGGCGCTCGTCGAGGCTCGGGATTGGGAATCTGTCCGCCAGCAATATCTCGCGTTGGGAAAACCACTGCGCCTTGCCAGCCGATATCGGAATGAACTTGAGGCGCTGGTGACCGCCCCAGAAGACACGCTCTGGGTGACCTTCGAACGCGGCCATATGTGGTGGGCGTTTGCAAGATCAGAAATCCCATGGCTAGGCGGGGATGAAAGCCGACACGGCGCCCGCGCGCGGCCGCTCTTGGAGCCGTGGCGCTGCACGGATGTAAACGGCGAGCCATTGCGCCTCGACGCGCTAAACCCACGTCTTCTCGTCGTGCCGCCGTTCGCGACGACGTACACAGTCAAAGAGGCGGCTTACGCGTTACGCAGGATCAATGGACAGTCTGAGGCTTTGGTCGAGCAGGCCATAGCCTCGCAGGAGCATGCAGTCGCGCTTGCGGAAGCCATGATTAAGCGGCTGCACTGGCGTCACTTTGAAGTCATGACCGACCTAATCTTCTCAGCCAACGGTTACAAACGCACCAGCGCCCTTGGCGGCGATATGGCTGACTTCGATCTCGCCCTCACCCATTCGGCGACTGGCGAAAACGTTTTTGTGCAGGTCAAATCTC
The DNA here is from genome assembly GCA_031399165.1 of Alphaproteobacteria bacterium. Taxonomy (GTDB): domain Bacteria; phylum Pseudomonadota; class Alphaproteobacteria; order Caulobacterales; family Aquidulcibacteraceae; genus JAKFWI01. The sequence continues at coordinate 47,047 of JANNOO010000061.1, forward strand.
AAGCCGACGAAGCGACGCTGACGGCATGCTTGGAGATCGCGCGACAGACGCCCGCGTGCGATCGCTATTTCTTTGTCTGCCATAGCCTCGAAGCGGAGGTGATGGAGTTTCCGGGGCCACCATTTCACCTTTGGACCGGCAGGCAATTGGCTAGACAGGCGGTGGAGGCGGGTTTGTTTGATTGGCTAGCCACGCGCATGCGATGACCGATTGAGCCCACGCCCAAAACCAGACGTTCGCTCTACCGTGCCAGGCGGTCTCAATGGGTCGATGCAACACACTCGCTAAATCGCGCGGCAGGGGTTTCGAAGTCCAGCGTTTTTCTGGGCCGTTCGTTGAGCCGACGGGCCACCTTGTTTAGTTCGGCTTGGGAATGTGGCGCCAGATCGGTC
>JANNOO010000005.1:0-175390 GCA_031399165.1 Alphaproteobacteria bacterium
GACCGATCTGGCGCCACATTCCCAAGCCGAACTAAACAAGGTGGCCCGTCGGCTCAACGAACGGCCCAGAAAAACGCTGGACTTCGAAACCCCTGCCGCGCGATTTAGCGAGTGTGTTGCATCGACCCATTGAGACCGCCTTCCGTAACGGCCACCTGAAACCGTTAAGTACGCCCGATCGCCCCAGAACTGAGCGATGTGCCCGTGCGGGACACGTTGTGACGATCAGGGGAACAGAATGAATTTGGGGCGCAAGAACTACTGGCTGGCCGGCGCGGCGCTCGCGACTTGCGTACCGGCCACGGCCATCGGCCAGACCATGCGGAGCGACGAGATCGTCGTGGTCGGCCGTACGATCGCCGAAACCTTGCCGCAGGAGCTGGCCAAGTACGGCTCCGACGTAGAAATCATAACGTCGGAAGAAATCCGCAACGCCAGCCAGGTGGATGTCCCCAGTACATTGCAGATGTCCGTGCCGGGCGTGTTCGTGTCCCCCGGCGGCTCCAGCGGTGGCGGACCGTTCAGCTACCTCGACATCTCTTTGCAGGGCTCGCGCACGCAAGACATGCTGTTCTTGGTCGATGGGGTGCGGATCAACAACCGATTGTACTCCGGCACGACGACCGACACCCTGCCCTCCAGCATGGTCGAGCGGATCGAGGTTCTGAAAGGCGGCCAGGGCCTGTTCTACGGAACCAACGCCGCGGCCGGCGTGATCAACGTCGTCACGCGCGGCTACACCGACGATCTCAACGGCCTCGCAACCATTGGCGGCGACACTAACGATTCTGTCCGCGCCGATGGCTATGTCCGCGGCAAGGCAGGGCCTGGCAATTTCGTACTATACGCTTCGCATGCCGAGTCCGACGGTTATCGCCTCTTTGATAACGTCCAACCGAGCGTCACCGATCAAGACCGCGGCTACAACGTTCAAAGCTACGGCGTGAAATACCGGCTTGCTCTTTCGGACAATCTCAGCATCGACGCGCGCTATCAACATAACGACGCCAAGATTGATTTTCTTCGTTATAACCGCACCGTCTTTTCTGAAAACCGCCGCGATGAAGAGATCGCCAGCCTGGGCATCGATTTCAAAGCGACTGACAATCTGCAATTCCTTGTGAAGGGCTACTGGCATGACTGGGACACGCGCTACGATGACATCCGCAACAGTGTTCTGCCGCCTTATACGCAGGCAACAATCTCTGATAACCTGTATTGGGGTTACGAAGACAAAGGTATAAACGCGCTGGCGAAATTCACGCCGGGCGGTCCGTTTGAATATCTCGCGGGTTACGATTACCAACAATATTCAGCGCTCGACGAAGTCTATCGTATCGAGCAAATCGAAGAGAGCGTGAACGCCTTCTTCGGCCAGATTCGCACCAGCGACGATTTCATCGAGAACGCGCGCTTCGCCGCTGGCGTCCGTCACGACAAGACTGGCGGCTCTGAATCCACGACGTGGAACGTTTCGGGGCGTTACGATTTCACGCCGGCCTTCTACGCACAGGGCATTCTCGGCACATCGTTCCTGCTCCCTACCGCTGAACAACTCTTCCTAACCGAGCCCGGAGAGTATCTTGGCAATCCGAATGTCGAACCCGAAGAAAGCGAAAACCTCAACCTGTCGGTTGGCGGTCAGGTCGGGACGGCCACCGCGTTGAAATGGGAAGCGACCTATTTCGCACGCAACATCAACAACCTCATCGACGGCGCGTCCTTCGCCGAAGGCGGCATCAATACTGCGCAGCCCTTCCGCGGCTTCGCGGTTGGTTATGACGCCGACTACGCTGGCGCCTTCTACAATGTCGATGGCGAAGTGCAGGTGCGGGGGTTCGAGCTGTCAGGGGCGCTGGCGTTCGAGGTCGGTCTGGCGCTCACCGCCAGCTACACCCATGCCGATTCCAAGATCGAAGGGGGCGCCTCGCAGCTGGCCCGCATTCCGCAAGATTATGTGAAGGCCGGCGTGAACTACACGTCGCCAAGCGGGCGCTATGGCCTCGGCGCTGATATTCTCTGGGTCGGCACGCAGGAAGCGTCCGCTGGCGCATTCGGCGTCGTCAATTACGGCGACTACACGGTGTTCGACCTCGCGAGCTATCTCTTCATAGACGCAGACAAAAAGCATAAGCTGATTGCCCGCCTCCAAAACGCTCTTGACGAGAACTATGCCACGCGCGTTGCGGCCGGCGTGCGCGATACGGGCGGCGCGATCCTCGTCTCCAATCGCGGCGTGCCGCAGACCTTCCACCTCTCCTACGCCTACCAGTTTTAGGAGAAGGAGGCGCCGGCGTCCCTGTCTTCCTCCAGGGACGCCGGCCTTTTATTGTCTGCGCCATGATCATCACGCCCATCTTAATCCTGCACCGATATCTCGGCGTCGTGCTGGGCGTGTTGATGACGCTTTGGTGCCTGTCCGGCTTCGTGATGATGTACCAGCCGTTTCCTGGCACGAGCGTGCAGGAACGCGCCGCCGGCCTCGAACCGCTCGACCTTTCGAAATGCTGCGCGTTCGATAAAGCCCCGCTCGCCGATGACGATCCTGCCGGCGCGCTGCGCGTGGAAATGCTCAATGGCGCGCCCGTGGCGCGCATTGGCGCCGGAAGCGACGCGCTGATCTTCGGCCTTAAGGACGGCGCCGTCCTTGGAGAACTTGCGGCCGAAGGCGCCCGCGACGTAGCGGCGCGTTTCGCAGCGGGCAACAGCCTCGCCGGCCCCGTCGCCCGCGTAGCGCCGATCGTGGTTGATCAATGGAGCGTCGGCGTCTACCGCAGTGCAGCGCCGCTATGGAAAGCCACGCTCGGCAGAGACGGCGCCTACATCTACGTGTCCGGCAGGACCGGCGAAGTGGTGCAGGACGCAAATCCGCGCGAGCGCCTGCTCAACTGGTTCGGCGCTATTCCGCATTGGCTCTATCCCACAATGCTGCGTCAGAACGGACCGCTCTGGACCCAGGTCGTGATCTGGTCGGCCGCTTTGGGCACATTCCTCACCGTCACCGGCATCACCGTCGGCATCGTCAAGCTGCGCGGCAGCTCGGGCCGTTGGTTCCCGTATCGCCGGCCCATGTGGTTCCTGCACCACGTGTTCGGCATTTTCGTCGGCTTGTTCGTGCTGACTTGGACGTTCAGCGGCCTGCTCACCATGCAGCCATGGGGCTTGTTTCAAAGCCCCAGCACGTTTTCACGCAGCGATCTCACCGGCGACATGACATGGAAGCAAACCCGCGCGCTGATCGCCCGCGCGAAGGATGAAATTGCCAAAGGCGGCGTGGTCCAGCTCCGCGCCGCACCGTTGCTTGGCGAACCGCATCTGATCTTGCGCCACGCCGATGGCCGCGAAACACGCATCGGCGCCAGCGCGCCGCTAAGCGCCGATTTGCTGAACGCAGCGCTGAAAAACACCCCGGTCGCCCCGGCGCGCGCCGAACTGCTTACGCGCGAAGACAGCTACTATTACAGCCACCATGACAAGGTGAGCCTGCCAGTCCTGCGCATTACGCTGGCCGATTCAACGCGCGTCTATGTCAACGCCAGCACCGGCGAGATTGCGCGCGTGGCGGATCGGACAAGCCAGCGCTATCGCTGGCTGGAGAACGGTCTGCACCGGCTGGATTTTCCGATCCTGCGCTCACGCCCAATCTGGGATTTCGTCGTTCTGCCGCTGCTCGCGGCGGTGACGTTCGCCTGCGCCACCGGCGCGTGGCTATCGTTCACCCGCATCGGCCGTGATGTCTCGCGCCTGCGAGGCAAGTTCTGACCACCTTTACGCCGCCCGCTTCGATAGCGATAAGCCGCCAATCATGGCCGCCAAACCGATCCCGCCTGAAGCCCCGCGCGATTGCCCGCTCTGCCCGCGCCTGTTGGACTATCGCCACGCCAACGCCGCCGCGCAGCCTGGCTGGTTCAACGGCGCCGTGCCTTCATTCGGCGATCCCGACGCGCGCTTGCTGATCGTCGGCCTCGCGCCAGGACGCCAGGGCGCCAACCGCACCGGGCGCCCGTTCACCGGCGACTACGCCGGCGAGCTGCTCTACGGCACGATGATCAAATTCGGCTTCGCCAAAGGCGTATTCAAAGCCGATCCGCAGGATGGGCTTACGCTCAAAGACGCCATGATCACCAACGCCGTGCGCTGCGCGCCGCCCGGCAACAAGCCGACCAATGAGGAAGAAGCCACCTGCCGCCCGTTTCTGCAGGCGCGCCTCGCCGCGCTGCCGCGACTGAAAGTGCTGATCACGCTGGGCGATGTTTCACGCCGCAACGTCCTGCGCACGCTTGGCGCAAAGCAAACTGCCATGGCGCCCGGCCACGGCGCCGAAGCGAAAATCGGCCCCTACACGCTGATCAATTCCTACCATTGCTCGCGCCTCAACACGAACACCGGGCGGCTGACCGCAGCAATGTTCGAAGCAATTTTCGCACGGGCAAAAGCGGCGCTGGACGCCTAGTCCGCGTCCTTGCCCCAGCGCTTGCGCAGTTCGGCCAGCAGCGCCGCGTCAAAATTTTCGTCGCTGTTCTCGGCTTTGATGAAAGCCGTCACATCGCCCAGCTGTTCTGCGTCTGCGAAAGTCTCGCCCGGTATCAGGCCCAACTCGAACAAATGATTGTCCGCTGTGCCCGTAAGAACAAACGACGAATGCCATTTCAGCTTGGTGGCTTTCGCCAGCTCGTTCGTGCAGTTCGATTCCAGCGTGTTGTAATAGCGCGGCCTTGTTTCCAGCGCGTGCGTGCGCTCCAGCAATTGGCGCAGCACGTCCTGCTCGCCAGCCTCGCTCACCTTGATCGGATACATGAACACCTGATGATCCAGCATCACCGCGCGCCGCGCCAGCAGGTCGTGCGCCGTGCCCCAGAGATAGGCCAGTTCGTACTTGTTCCAGAGCCCGTGCCAGGCCGAATAGTGCTCATGCGTCTCGCGCCGCGCTTCGATTGTGGCGCCGAGCAGGCGGTCGCCCTCGAACTCGAACAGCAGAAACGTGTGCGCCGCCAGCGTGCTGCCTGGCTGCGGTTCCAGCAGAAACCAGACCTTCTTCAGCTGCGCGAAATCATACGCCGCTTCGGCATAGTCCTTCGACACCGCGTCTTTCGAGTCATAGCGCCAGTCCGTGACCGGCTTTACCGTAAACGCCGCGTCAGCCAGCGCCACTTGCGTCGTGCGCGCGAGATAAGGATACCATGCACGATCATTCCGCGGCGGTTTGGCCAGCGCGCCGATAAACAACATGAGCGCCACAGCCAACAGCACGCCGGCGGGCGGATGTTTCAGAACCGGGAGCACGCCGCTGCTGTCAGCTCTCGTCCGCCGGCGCCGTAGCCGGGCTTTGGGCGTTGGGCTTGAACCAGTCCTGCACCGCCTCGAACGGTGATCTCTCTGGCGGCACGTCGGGCCGGCTGGCGAGGCTTTGCGCCGGCGCGGCGTAATCGGTCCTGAACGAGCGCTGCTCTTCGATGTAGGGACTGAAATTGCGCACCAGCCGGCTCGTCGGTTTTGCGAAGAAGGCCTGCGCCGTGGCCTCATCGCACAGGCGCTCTTCCACGCATACTTCGATCGAATCGTAGAAGTTCAGCGCCGAATCCAGTTGCGTGCGCAAGCCGGACTGATCGGGCCCGCTTTCATAAGCCAGGAATTTAACCAGATCGGCGCGCGCAGCTTTCGCCCCTTCGTCCGACAACGCGCCGGCTTCAAGATCGACGAGGGCTGCTTCATGCTCGCGCACGCGTGCGTCTATTTCAGCAAGCTGGCTCGCGATCGGCCCTTCCTGAGAGCGCACGACGAATTGCTGCACGCGCTCCACGCGCGATTCGCGCTGCTTATCGACATATTCGAAATAGGCGATCACGATCGCCAGCGCCGCGCCCAGCTTGGTGACGACATCAAACCAGCCGTGGAGCGAAGGCGGCAGGAAGCCGCGGCGCGGCGTGTTTTCAGAAGTCATGCTCATGGCCGCACCCTAACTGCCGGCGCTGCTGCGGCAGGCGCGGCCGAACTTGCCTTGCAGGTTTCAAACTCGATCTTCAAACCGCCGGCTGCTGGCGCCACTGTCTTGGCGTCGCGAAGTTTCACAAGACAGGCGAATTGGTCCTGCGTCAGCCGCAGCGATCCGCCGTAACCCTGAGCGCCGCGCACCGTTGCGCCCGCGCCAGTGCTGGAAAGCGAAATATCGCCGGTGGCGCGGACCGTATCGGACAGCTTTTCAAGGTCTTTGGTTTCCGTCGCCTGGCAGTTTACGAGCGGAATGAAATAGGTGCTGGCGCGGGAGCTTTCATAGCGCTCCAGCCGCGTAGCCAGGCAATTCCATTGCACCCGCTCCAGCGTCACAGTCTTGGTGTCAGGCCCAACCGAGAGCGGCGCCTGGGCGCTGGCTGCGCCTGCGACCCCCGCAAGCGCCAACGAAAACAGGATCGTTCTCACTCCAGCCCCCTACATCCGCCCGCTTTTTTGCAAGGCAAGCGCCTTATAGCGCGTGGTTAAGACAAGCGAAACATGGCGGCGCTGTCAAAAGTCGGTATGCGCCATGCCAAGCGCCCTGCCCTTGAAACCGTCGCTCTAGCTCGTATCCCCGTAAGCCAGCGCCCGCCGCGCCGGCAGGCGGGCGAGCGCCGCATTCATCTCGGGCTGGATGGTTTGCAACACCGCCGCAAACACGCGCAGCGCCGGACGGCGATAGCGGCCGAAGCACAGGCGGACGCGCGCGGGCGTTCGCGTGATGAGCCGCGCCAGGCGCGCGACGTGCGGCGCGCGATTTTCGAGCACGCCGAGCAACGCTTCCATGCGTCGTGCGACAGGCGCCGCGGGATAGGTTTCCAGACCCGCTTCGGGACGGAAACCGCGCCCCTCAACCAGCACATATTTGCGCAGATGCGGCGGACGCTTTCGCGCCGCGTTCCAGATCGTGAACACCGGCGAGGCGGCGCGCACAGGCGCCTTGCGCCGGGTTTGCGTGCGCCGCTTCTGCTTCGGCGCACACACAGACGCGCAAGGCGGCGGCGCGCGCAGCGCTTCCAGCAGCAGCAGGCGCCGCACCATCGCTTCCAGCGGCGCCAGCCATTGCAGCAAATCCCTGCGGAATTTCGCGCTGATCGTTCCGCGCGCAGCGATAGCGCCCGGCCAGCCGTGCGCGCCAACCATCGCCGCCGCCAAGTTTCTTGCTCGCGACCACATCTCACCCAGCCGAAAAGGTTTCGTCCGCTGCTTCATGACGGGGATTATAGTACTGGCGCGGGGTGGGTCGGATTACTTTGCGTTGCGCTTTGGTTTGCCTTGAAACGACGACGAGTTTCCGCGCGCGCATGGTTGATAAAGGCACTAGTTTTCAGCAAGATCGCAAAGTCAGCGGTTCGGTCGCACGTCGGCCATATCAATATGCGGTCGGGCAAGGACCGATCTCGCTAAAGCCGCGACGCGCCTGTCGCAATTGTGACATTGGGCGATCCTAAGGTGAAAGGATAATGTGCGGCATCCGCTGCTGCGCGAGACAGGCGTCGGGGAGGCAGACATGAGACTTCTTGCATCGGCGGCGATGGCGATGGTCGCCGCGTGTTCACCGCAAGGCGATGGCGCCAGTTCGGTCCGAAGCCAGGAGCAAACCGCGGCTGTAGCGGGAGACGCGAACGCCGGCGGCGGCGAACGGTTCTATGGCCGGGAGCGGTTTACAATCGTTTACGCGCACACCGGACGGCAGACGGGAACATCGACCGAGCATGTGCGCGATTGGGGGCGACGCCGCGCCGAGATCACGGATACCACACTCAGCGTATCAGGCGTCACCCAGCGCACAAATACGCGCGCCGTCTTTGAAGGACCGGAGGTTGCGACGACGGATCTCGGCACCCAGGCCGTCACGAAGATGACCAATCCGCTCTACGATCAGATCGTCGCCGCCATGCGCGGCCGCGATGGCGTTGAAGCCGGTCGCGAAATTATGACGCAGATGGGCGGACGAGCCACGGGCGAACGCGGCAGTTTCGCCGGCCAGGATTGCGAATATTGGGAAGTCGCGCAACTGGGTTCGCGCTCCTGCGTGGCGCCCTGGGGCGCGACGCTGCACCTTCGCTCCTCGTTTGGCGGCATTGTGATCGAGAGAACTGCGACTGAAGTGCGCATGGGCGATGGCGGGCCGGACTCGGCGTTCGAGTATGACGCCTCGCGGGCGACACAGCAGCCGAACCTGCAGGACATGATGGGCAAGATGAAGGGGCAGTGAAGGCGCGCGGGCACCATATCGCGGCGCCGCAACTTTCAAAAATTGCGCTCAGCCCTTCTCGCGCATCAGCCGGGCCTGATCGCGTTTCCAGTCGCGTTCCTTGGTTGTCGCGCGCTTGTCGGCGTTCTTCTTGCCGGTGGCCAGCGCCAGTTCGATTTTGCAGATGCCGCGATCGTTGAAATAGAGCCGTAACGGCGCGATCGTGCGGCCCTCGCGCTCCACCGCACCGCGCAATTTATTGTACTGGCGCTTCTTCACCAGCAGCGGGCGTTTGCGCGTCGGTTCGTGATTGAACTGGCCGGCGGGCGGGTAGATCGGGATCGTGGCGTTGATCAGATACAGCGCGCCGTTTTCAACGCTGGCGTAGCTCTCGGCGATGTTGGCGCGGCCGAGGCGCAGCGCCTTTACTTCCGTGCCGAGCAGCGCGATGCCGGCCTCGAAATTGTCTTCGAGGAAATAATCAAACCGCGCGCGGCGGTTTTCCGCGACCAGCTTTTCGTTAGACTCTTTCTTGGCCATTTAAACCGGAAGCCCGGCGAGCTTCATCGCCGCGCGAACCTTGGCCTTGCCATCGTCCGTCATGCCAAGAAGCGGTAGGCGCACCTCATCGGTGCAGAGGCCAAGCAGCGAACACGCATATTTGACCGGCGCCGGAGAAGGCTCGCAGAACAGCACTCTATGAAGCGTGGCGAGCTTGTCGTTGATCGCCCGCGCGGCCGCAAAGTCACCCCTTAGCGCGGCCTCCTGCATCTGGGCGCAGAGCGCCGGCGCTACGTTGGATGTGACCGAAATGCACCCGGTTCCGCCAAGCGCGTTGAAGCCGAGCGCCGAGCCGTCGTCGCCGGACAGCAGGATGAATTTCTCGCCACAAAGCCGGCGGTGAACGCCCACGCGGTCGAGTTCGCCGGTCGCGTCCTTGACGCCGATTACGGTCTTGATCTGGGCCAGCGCGCCAAGCGTTTCGGGTGAAATGTCGACAATCGTGCGGCCGGGGACGTTATAGATCACCAGCGGCAGATCGACGGCTTCGGAGATTTTGGTGAAATGGGCGATCAAGCCTGCCTGGCTGGGCTTGTTGTAATAGCCCGTGGCCACCAGCGCCGCATCGGCGCCCACGGCCTTGGCGTGGCGGACCAGATCGATCGATTCGGCCGTGGCGTTGGAACCCGCTCCGGCCACCACCGGAACCCGGCCAGCGGCGGTTTTTACGCACAGCTCCACCACCCGGCGGTGCTCCTCATGCGACAGCGTCGGCGATTCGCCCGTCGTACCGCAGGGGACCAGACCATGCGTTCCGGACTCTATCTGGCGCTCAACCAGCGCTATAAACGTCTGTTCATCCACTATTCCGTCACGAAACGGTGTGATGAGTGCGGTCAACGAACCTTGAATCATGAAAGAAGTCCCATTCCGGCGACTTATCCGGCCCTGGAATCTTTTGGCAAGCGGAGCAGCCCATGCGGCGTCAATGGGGTCATGAGGTAATGCGGACGGGGGCGATTGCAATCGTGGCCGCCGCGGTGGTGGCCGTGGCGTGCGGGCGCGCCCAGGAGCCGGCGCAGACCGCGACGCTGGTCATGGGGCCTGTGGTCTCCGGCTCGGACATGACGCTGCTGCGCGACGGACTGACCGGCGCGCAGTTCGGCGATTGGTCGCGGGTGCGCGGCGCTCGCGCGGGCGCCGCCGATCCACTGGTGCGCAAAATCCTGACCTGGCGTCTGGCCTCGGCGCAGAATTCGGATGCGCTGTTCAGTGAAATCGACCAAGCGCTGACGGAGCTGAAAAACTGGCCGGGCCGCGACACGATGCGGCGGCGCGGCGAGCAGATGATCATCGATTCCGCGCTCGCACCCGCCCAACGCATCGCCTGGCTCACGGCCGAGGGCGCGCCGCTAACGGGCGACGGACAGGCGGCGCTTGCGCAAGCCTACGCCCAATCCGGACGAGGCGTGGACGCCAACGCGCTCGCACGTGAAACATGGCGCGAACGCGCACTGACGCCCCGCGCTGAATCGCTCCTGCTGTCGCAATTCTCCGGCGTAGTAACCGACAACGACACAGCCGACCGCGTTGACCGCATGTTGTGGCGCGACGACCGTTCTGGCGCGCAACGCCTGCTTTCACGCCTCGGCCCCGCAGACCGCGCACTGGCGACGGCGCGCATTTCGCTTCAGGCGAATGAGCCGGCTGCCTACAAGCGCACAAAGAAGCGCAAGGCCGGTCCTGGCGTCACCGCCAAGCTCGCGGCGGTTCCCGAATCGCGCGCAAACGATCCCGGTCTGCTCTACGATCGCGCCCGCTATGCCCGCCGCGCCGACCGCCCGGAAGACGCGCTGGTAATTATCGGGCGCGCCAATGCGATGGAAGCAGCGCCAAGCGTGCGCGATGCGCTTTCCGCTGAAGCGCGCCTTTATGCGCCGCGCGCCTTGCGCGGCGGCCAACAGACGCTTGCATACAATCTAGCCGCCAATCACGGTCTTTCCTCTGGCGAAAATTTTGCCGACGCCGAATGGCTCGCGGGTTGGATCGCGCTCAGGTTCCTCAAGGACCCGGCCAAGGCCTCCAGGCATTTTGCAAACCTGGATTCGAAGGTCAGCACGCCGGTCAGTAAAGCGCGCGCGCTCTATTGGCGCGGCCAAGCCGCCTACGCTCTGAACCAACCGGCCGAGGCCGATGCGGCAATGCTGCAAGCCGCCGCCTATCCCTTCACCTATTACGGCCAGCTCGCTGCGTTGAAGCGCAATCCGGAAGCGATGATGACGCTGGTCAACGAAACGCCGGTGACGCCGGAAACGCGCGCCGCGTTTGAAAAACTGGATCTGGTCCGCGCGCTGCGCCTCGTCGCGCAGAGCGGCGACCGCGCCAGCTTCGAACTGATCTCGTTTTATCTCGACGATCAGCTTTCTACGCCCGCCGAGCATGAAATGCTCGCCGAGCTGGCCCGCAATTACGCAAACGCCCGCGTCGCGGTGCGCAGCGCCAAAGCTGGCATCCGCCGCAATATCGTGGCGCAGGAAGCGGCTTTTCCAATGATCACCCTGCCTGAAACGGCGCGCGGCGCCGACAGACCCGAGCCAGCGCTGGTGTTCTCCATCGCCCGTCAGGAAAGCGAATTCGATCCGCAGGCGATGAGCCCGGTCGGCGCGCGCGGGCTGATGCAATTGATGCCGGCAACGGCGCGCAGCACCGCCAACCGCAACGGCATGACCTATTCCGTCGCCGCCCTGACCAGCGATCCCAACTACAACCTTACGCTCGGCTCAGCCTATCTGCAGGAACTGATCAACCAGTTCAGCGGCTCCTACGTGCTCGCGATCGCGTCCTATAACGCCGGCCCGGGCCGGGCGAACCAATGGATCGGCGATTGGGGCGATCCGCGGTCGGGCACGATCGACGTGGTCGATTGGGTGGAGCTGATCCCGATCAGCGAGACGCGCAATTATGTGCAGCGCGTGATGGAAAACCTTCAGGTCTACCGCTATCGCCTCGCAGGCGGTCCTACGCCGATCACGCTCGAAAAAGACCTGCGCCGCCGTTACTGACGGGGCTTTGCGCGGCGTGTTGGTTCGGCATTCAGCGGATCTTCCGGCCACGGATGTTTCGGATAACGGCCGCGCATGTCCGCGCGCACGCCCGCATAAGAACCGCGCCAGAAGCCAGGTAGGTCGCCCGTCGTCTGGATCGCGCGGCCGGCCGGTGAGAGTAGCATGAGCGTCAAACCAACCCGTCCCTGCGCAATGGAGGGATGCTCAGCAAGCCCGAACATTTCCTGCATGCGCATGGCCGCGCTAGGCGCACCTTCAGTCAGGTAATCAATTTGCGCTTCGCCGCCCGCTGGCGTGTGCAACGTCGTGGGCGCTTCAGCGTCCAGCCTGCGGCGCTGGTCGTAGGTAAGCATGTTCTGCAGCGCGTGAGACAGACGTCCGTCGACAAGATCGCCCAAACCCCGCGCACGCTCCGCCGCTGGCGCAAGCCATTCTTCAATGCGCGCGAGGAGGCCAGCGTCTGAAACGTCCGGCCACGCATCAGCGCCGTCGAGCCGGCGCAACAGACCAACACGCGCGCGCCACTGAAGCTCGCCGGCGCGCCATGGCAAAACGCCAATGCCTTCGCGCGCCACAAGGTCGAGGATCGCGGCGCTTACCAACGCGGCGGCAGGGCGTTCCAGCGGCGCCTCGCTGAGCACGATCTTGCCGAGCCGGCGGGTGCGAAGCGCGCGGGCGCTGCCGCCGGGTTCCAGACGCATCGACTCGATGGTTTCGATACGATCGCCAAACAGCCGCTCGATCTCGCGTTCCTCGATCGGCGCGGCCAAGCGGATCGCGGCGCGTTCGGCGCGGCCGGTTAGATCGGCGACAATCAGGAATGCCGCACGCGCCAACCCATCTGAGGGCTCAATCGACGCCGCGCGCCCATTGGCGAGCACAAATACGCCGCCGCCTGGTGAACGCGCCTTGCCGACGCGTTCGGGAAAGCCTGCCGCCAGCACAGCGCCCGCCGCCTCAATATCGATCGCTTCATTCCTGTCGCCGCCTGCCGCCGAAGCGATCCGGTCGGCAAGATTGCGCGCCGCCTTCGCCCGCTGGCTGGTTTCCTGTTCCAGCCGGCGCACGCGGTCGCGCGCGTCGGCGTCGCGCCCGCCCAAGCCTTGCTCAGTCAGCAACACCGAAAGCCGCGCCGCCAGCCGCGCCTGCCGGTTCTCAGCAGCGCGCACCACCATGTGCGCCAGCCGCGGCGGCAGCGGCAATCGGGCCAGCAGCGTTCCATGCGCGGTGAGCCGTCCGTCTTCGATCGCGCCGATCTGTTTCAAAAGCGCGCACGCCTCCGCCCACGCGGCGCGCGGTGGCGGGTCGAGCCAACGCAATTGCGCCGGATCAGCAACACCCCAGGACGCCAGATCGAGTGCAAGCCCCGATAGGTCAGCGTCGAGAATTTCCGGCGGATCAAACGCGATGAGAGCGCGCGTCTCGCCTTCGTCCCACAAACGCCAGCAAGCGCCCGGTTCAAGGCGACCGGCGCGGCCACGCCGCTGCTCAGCGGCAGCCTGACTGACCCGCATCGTTTCAAGCCGCGTCAGTCCGGTAGCCGGTTCGTATTTGGCGCGGCGCGCGAGACCGGAATCGATCACGACCCGAACGCCTTCGATCGTAAGGCTGGTTTCGGCGATGGCGGAGGAGAGCACGATCTTGCGCTTGCCGGCGCCAGCCGGGGCAATCGCGGCGTCCTGCGCCGCGCTTTCCATTGCGCCGTAAAGCGGACGGATTTCCACCGCCGGGTCGCGCACGCTTTCGTCAAGCGCCCGCGCGGTGCGTTCGATCTCGCGGGCGCCGGGTAGAAAACACAACAGGCTGCCGCTCTCTTCACGCAGTGCGGCGCGCGCGGCTTCCGCCATCTGTTCTTCAATCGGCCGCTGATCGCGGCCCCGATAGCGCGTGGTGATTGGGAACATGCGCCCTTCGGCGCGCAGCACCGGCGCATCGTCCATAAGCGCGGCGACACGCGCCGCGTCGAGCGTTGCCGACATAACCACCAGCCGCAGATCCTCGCGCAGCCCGCTTTGCGCATCGAGCGCTAACGCCAGGCCAAGATCGCCTTCGAGGCTGCGCTCGTGAAATTCGTCGAAGATTACGGCGGCTATTCCTGGCAATGAAGGATCGTCCAGGATCATGCGTGTAAACACGCCCTCGGTGACGACCTCGATCCGCGTCTCGGCGCTGACGCGGCTTTCGAGCCGCACACGAAAGCCGATCGTGCGGCCGACCTGCTCGCCGTGCTCGGCGGCCATTCGTGTGGCGGCTGCACGGGCGGCGATACGGCGCGGCGCGAGCAGGATCAGCTTTTTCCTTTGCGCCCAGGCTTCGCCAAGCAGCGCTGGCGGCGCTCGCGTGGTCTTGCCAGCGCCGGGCGGGGCGACCAGCACGGCGCGGGAGCCAGCGCGGAGCGCCGCGCGCAGCTCCGGCAGTACTGCGTCAACCGGAAACATCACCACGCCAATTCGCGCGGAACATGTTTACGAAATCGTCCAGCGTTCCGTCTGTAATCGCTGCGCGCAAACGCGCCATCAGGCTCTGGTAATAGGCAATGTTGTGCCAAGACAGCAGCACCTGTCCGAGAATTTCGCCGGCGCGGAACAGATGCGAGATGTAGGCGCGCGAGTAGTCGCGGCTGGCAGGGCAGTCCAGCGCCGCATCAAGGGGCGAAGGATCGTCCTGGTGCTTTGCGTTCTTGAGATTGATTGGTCCCGCGTCGCTCCAGGCTTGGCCATGGCGGCCCGAACGGGTCGGAATCACGCAATCGAACATATCCACGCCGCGCGAGACCGCTTCGACAATGTCGATCGGCTTGCCGACGCCCATTAGGTAGCGCGGGCGCGCGGCCGGCAGAAAAGGTATCGTCGCTTCAATCGTGCGCAGCATATCTGCACGCGTTTCACCGACGGCCAGGCCGCCGATGGCGTAGCCATCGAACCCTTCGGCGACGAGCGCTTCGGCGGATGTACGGCGGTGCGCCGGATCGACGCCGCCCTGCACGATCGCGAACAGGTTTTGGGTTTGCCGCGCGCCGAACGCGGTTTTGCAACGCGCCGCCCAGCGGAGTGAACGCTCCATAGCCGCGATGACCGCTTTTCCCTCCGCGGGCAGCGCGATGCATTCGTCGAGCTGCATCACGATATCGGCGCCCAGCAGATCGGCTTGTATTTCAATCGACCGTTCGGGCGTCAGCGCGTGCTTGGAGCCATCGATGTGGCTTTGAAAGGTTACGCCGTGCTCATCGATCTTGCGCAATTGCGCAAGGCTCATGACCTGGAAGCCGCCTGAATCCGTAAGGATCGGCCGGCCCCATCGCATGAAGTGATGCAAGCCGCCAAGCCTGGCGACGCGTTCGGCGGTGGGACGCAGCATAAGATGGTAGGTGTTGCCGAGCACGATGTCCGCGCCGGTTTGCTTTACCTGATCGAAGGTCAGCGCCTTGGTGGTGCCGGCCGTCGCCAGCGGCATGAACGCCGGCGTACGAATTTCGCCGCGTGAAGTTATGAGCGCGCCGGTTCGGGCCGCGCCATTCTTTGCGTCGATGCGAAACTGAAACTCAGCCATCGGCGCGCCATAACAGGCTCGCATCGCCATAGGAATAGAAGCGATATTTCGCGGCAATCGCGTGGGCGTAGGCGGCGCGCATGCGCTCCACGCCCGCCAGCGCGCTCACCAGCATGAACAGCGTGGAGCGGGGGAGATGGAAATTGGTCACGAGGCCGTCGACCATGCGGAAGCGATAGCCGGGTGTGATAAATATGGACGTCTCACCCGGGCCAGGCGTAACCGCACCTTGCTCATCGGCGGCAGATTCAAGCGTGCGCAGCGCCGTGGTGCCAACGGCAACAATGCGCCGGCCCTCCGCACGTGCTGCATTGATGCTTGCCGCCGCCTCCGTAGAGATCGAACGCCATTCCGCGTGCATGGCGTGGTCGGCGGTGTCTTCGGCCTTCACCGGCAGGAAGGTTCCAGCGCCGACATGCAGCGTGACGAACGCCGTCTGGACGCCGCGCGCGGCAAAGGCGGCGAACATTTCATCGGTGAAGTGCAGCCCCGCCGTAGGCGCCGCGATGGAACCATCGGCGCGAGCAAAGGTGGTCTGATAATCCATCCTGTCGGATTCTTCGGCTGCTCGTTTGGAGAGGATGTAGGGTGGCAAGGGCGGCAGGCCGCACGCGGCAAGCGCCTGATCGAGCGCCGCGCCAGAGCGTTCGAACTCGAACACGACCTCGCCCGCTTCGCGCTTTTCTGCGACCCGTGCAGAGAACGTAACCAGCGCGCAGGCGCCGTCCTCGCTTTCGCCGAACGTCACTGTGTCGCCCACGGCCAATCGTTTGCCTGGCTTGGCGAATGCGCTCCAGCGCGTTGGCGAAAGGCGCGTCAATAGGTTGGCCTCGATGTGCGCCACCGCCTCGCCGCGCCTTCGCACGCCCAGCAGACGGGCAGGCACGACGCGGGTATCGTTCATCACCAACAGATCGCCCGGCCGAAGCAGGCCCGGCAAATCGCGGACGGCGAGATCGTCAAACCCGCCGGTGCTCGGCGCGACAAGCAAACGCGCCGCATCGCGCGGCCGCGCTGGATGAAGCGCGATCAGCGCCTCGGGAAGATCAAAATCAAAATCGGAAACGCGCACGGCGCAGGGTTATGACCGCGGCGCGCGCGAATGCAATCAGCGTGTTACGCCGTGCGCATGCTCACGATCTTGCCGGGCTGGCGCGGCGGCTCGCCTTTGGGGAGCTTGTCGACGTTTTCCATGCCCTCGATCACTTCGCCCCACACCGTGTACTGGTTGTCGAGGAACGTCGCGTCATCGAGGCAGATGAAGAATTGAGAATTGGCCGAGTTCGGATCAGAGGTGCGCGCCATCGAGCACACGCCGCGCTTATGCGGCTGCTTTGAAAATTCAGCTTTGAGATTGGGCTTCTTCGACCCGCCAGAGCCGCGCCCGGTGGGATCGCCGCCCTGCGCCATGAAGCCATCGATCACGCGGTGAAACACCACGCCATCGTAAAAGCCTTCATCCGCCAGTTCCGAAATCCGCGCGACGTGGCCGGGGGCCAGGTCGCGCCGGAGCCGGATCGTCACCGGCCCGGATTCCAGGTTCATGATCAGGGTATCAACGGGATCCTCTGCCACCAGGCTCTGCCTCTTTCTTTGCTGTCGGAAACGGTTGCGGCAATCGGGACGTCACAAACGGAGAAATCCGCGCCGGCTTTTTTACGCGCGTCCTCAATCACATCCTCGAACGCTTTGCTATCCGTCCTGATCACATAAATCGGGGCGCGCTCACCTTCTGGAACGTCTGCCGCCACGCGCACCGCAGTCATCTTGTCCGGAATGGGCGGCGGCTCGCCAATGGCGAACTTGTTTACGGCGTCCTGCCCCCACACGACGCGGCCCCAGATTGTGTAGCGCTTGTCCAGCGACGGATAGGTCGCGCGCATCAGGTAAAACTGCGCGTTTGCCGTGTTCGGCTCGGTTTCGCGCGCCATGGCGGCCACGCCGGTGCAGTGAAGCCCCCAGGCGGACGCCTTACCGTCTTTGGTGATCGCCATCATGTCATCAGGTTGGCTGGCGATCGGCAGCGATTTGTAAAGCCCGAGCGTGGCGCCGCCTTGATTGGCCGCCGGCTCGAACTGCATGTCCTTGCTGCGCCGGAACATGAACTCTTCCGTGATGTCAGGCAGTTTTGAACCGCCGGACCCATCACCGTTGGGATCGCCGCCCTGGGCCATGAAATTGTTCACGACGCGGTGGAAGGTCAGGCCGTCGTAGAATTTCTCGCGCGTCAGCTGTTTGATGCGGGCCACAGCGAGCGGCGCGATCTCGGGGAACATCTCCACCACGACGCGGCCCTTGGTCGTGTCGATATAGAGCGTCTGCTCCGGATCGAGCGCGCGCCATTTTTCGATGGAAGGAGCCTGCGCCATCGCGCCGCCGGCAAAGGCCCACGCGCCCAATGCCCAGACACCTAGGGCCGCCCTGCAAAGTCTTTTCATTTTCACACTCGCCTGTCGAACTTCGCCCTCAACCGTCTTTCCACTTCTGGCGGCACGAACTCCGATACGTCCCCTTCTAGACGCGCAATCTCTTTCACGAGACGCGAAGCGATCGCCTGGCATGTTGGGTCGGCCATCAGGAAAACCGTCTCGATCTCCTGGGTCAATTTCTGGTTCATGCCAACCATCTGGAACTCGTATTCGAAATCCGACACGGCGCGAAGCCCACGGATGATAGTGCCCGCCCCCACCTGCGCTGCGAACTTGACCAGCAATGTGTCAAAAGCACGGACTTCTATGAGCGTGGCGCCAATCTGGCCGGCGCACGCATGCTGAACCATCGCGACGCGTTCATCGAGCGAGAACAGCGGACTCTTCTCGGCGTTTATCGCCACGCCAATCACCAGCTTATCGACCATCTTGGCCGCACGTTCGATAATGTCGAGATGGCCGTTGGTAAGGGGGTCGAACGTGCCGGGGTACAATCCGATACGGTAAAGCCCCGCGCGGTTGTGCTGGCGTTCGCCGAGGCGCCGCCCGCTGTCCTGATCGTCCTGCACGGCCATTGCCTGCTCCGCCATCGAGTCAGCCTCTCTTAGAGAGATTCTGGGGGCTACTCGCCCTCGCCGACATCCTCCAGCCGCTCCGCGGCCACGACATGTTCGCCTTCGGCGGTGCGGATCAACGTAACCCCCTGGGTAGCGCGTCCCGCGATACGGATTCCATCCACAGGGAAGCGTATAAGCTGGCCGCCGTCAGTCACCAAGAGGATTTCGTGAGAGTCTTCAACGGGGAAGGACGCCACAATACGGGCGTCCGCACCGCCGCTGAGCCGGTGCGCGATCAGACCTTTACCGCCACGGCGGGTCACACGGTATTCGTAGGATGACGCCCGCTTGCCCAGCCCATCGGTGGTGACGGTCAGGATGAACTGCTCCTGGCCACCGAGTTCGCCGATACGGTCTGGGCTGAGTGCAACTTCGCCCTCAGCAGGCTCGCCCGGCTCAGCCGCCTCAGGCGCCTCGGTTTCGACGGTTTCCTCGCCGGCCGCCCGGCGCATCGCCGCTGTGTGGCGCAGATAGGCCCGCGCCTCGGCGGGGCTGGCTTCGACGTGGTGCAGCACCGCCATGCCAATGACCGCGTCGCCCTCGGCCAGATCGACGCCGCGCACGCCGGATGAATCGCGGCCCTTGAATACGCGCACTTCGGGCACCGGGAAGCGGACGCATTGCGCCAGCGCCGTCGTCAAAAGGATGTCATCGGCCTCGGAGCAAATCTGCACTTCAACGATGCCATCGCCCTCATCGGGCTTCATGGCGATCTTGCCAGCGCGATTCACGTTGGTGAAATCGGTGAGCTTATTGCGGCGAACGCCGCCCGAACGCGTAGCGAACATCACGTCCAGCCGGTTCTGATCTTCTTCGCTTTCTGGCAGCGCCATCACCGACGTAATGCGTTCGCCGGCGTCCAGCGGCAGCAGGTTCACCAGCGCCCGCCCTTTGGTGCGTGGATCGCCCTGCGGCAAGCGCCAGACCTTTTCCTTGTACACCATTCCGTTCGACGAGAAGAACAGCACGAAGGCGTGCGTGCTGGCGACGAACAAGCGGGTGACGTAATCGTCTTCCTTCGTCTGCATACCCGCCTTGCCTTTGCCGCCGCGCTTTTGCGTGCGGTACTGGCTCAGCGGCGTGCGCTTGACGTAGCCGCCATGCGTAACGGTGACGACCATATCCTCGCGCGGGATCAATTGCTCGTCGTCGATCTCGCCTTCGGATTCTGAGAAGCTGGAGCGGCGCGGTACGGCGAACAGCGATTTTACTTCCAGCAATTCGTCCCTGATGATCGTCAGGATATTTTCGCGCTTCGACAGGATTTCCAGCAAGATCGCGATTTCCTTGGCTACCGCTTCGGCGCCCCTGGCGATTTCCTCGCGGCCGAGATTGGTGAGGCGTTGCAGTTGCAGCGCCAGAATGCCGTCGGCCTGGTCGGCCGAGAGCCGGATCGTGTCTTCCGGGCCGTGATCGCCGCCTTCGGACAGTTTTTTGATATGCGTGCGCGGGTCGGCGATCAGATTGATCAGCGAGATCATATCCGCGACTGGCCAGTCGCGGTTCATCAAATTTTCCTTGGCCTCGCCGCGGTCGTGCGCGGCGCGGATGACGCGGATCACTTCGTCGATATTGGCGACGGCGATCGCCAGACCGACCAAATTGTGGCCCCGGTCGCGCGCCTTGCTGAGGCGGAACTTCGTGCGCCGCGTGATTACCTGCTCACGGAACACCAGGAACGCCTGCAACATCGCCCTCAGGCTCATCTGCTCGGGCCGGCCATTGTTCAGCGCCAGCGCGTTGACGCCGAACGAGCTTTGCAGCGCCGTGTGGCGGTAAAGCTGGTTCAGAACGACATCGGCGTTGGCGTCACGTTTGACTTCGACGACGAGGCGGATACCCAGGCGGTTGCTCTCGTCGCGCACGTCGGCGACGCCTTCGATCTTCTTTTCGCGGACCAGCTCGCCGATGCGTTCATGCACGGCCGCCTTATTCACCTGATACGGAATTTCGGTGAACACGATGGCCTCGCGGCCTTTCAGCGTTTCCAGATGATGGCGCGCGCGCGTCACGACCGAGCCGCGTCCGGTCAACAACGCAAGCCGCGAACCGGCGCGGCCGAGAATCTCGCCGCCGGTTGGAAAATCCGGGCCGGGCACAATTTCGATCAGTTCAAGATCAGAAATCTCTGGATTGTCGAGCAGCGCCACCGTCGCGTCGACGATCTCGCCCAGATTGTGCGGCGGGATATTCGTCGCCATACCGACGGCGATGCCGCCGCCGCCATTAACCAGGATGTTGGGGAAGCGCGCCGGCAGAACCGTCGGCTCTCTGCGGTCGCCATCGTAATTGTCCTTAAAATCGACTGTGTTCTCGTCGATATCGCGCAGCAGATATTCGGCGGCCTTGGCCAGCTTGGATTCCGTGTAGCGCATCGCCGCCGGCGGATCGTTGTCGATCGAACCGAAATTACCCTGGCCATCGATAAGCATGAGGCTCATCGAAAACTCCTGCGCCATGCGCACCAAGGCGTCATAGATCGCGAGGTCGCCGTGCGGGTGGTAGCGGCCCATCACTTCGCCGACCGTGTTGGCTGATTTGCGGTAGCGCTTGTCGGCGGTGTTGCCCGCCTCGTTCATGCCGAACAGAATGCGGCGGTGCACGGGCTTGAGCCCGTCGCGCACGTCCGGGATCGCCCGGCTGACGATCACGCTCATTGCGTAATCGAGGTAGGATTTGCGCAGCTCCGTCTCGATCGGCATTGGCGAAACACCGCGTTGCGGCGGCGGCGCGGCGGCCGGCGGGGGAGCTTCAGGCGTGTCGGTCATTCACCAAAACTTTCAGCGACGAGTTCTTCGTCAGGGTCTAAACGGAACGATCAAGGCGGGAAAAGCGTAAGCGCTTAATCAGCCAAACTAGCATCTCGATTTTTGCGCCGCAAACAACGGAATCCAATAATGAAATCAACGCTCACAGCCTTGTCCCTGATGGCGCTCTCGGCGGGAGCCGCGTGCGCCCAAAGCACCGCGCCGCAAGGGGCAGCCCTGCCAAAGACTGCGCTGCCCGAAATCGTCCGCGCCGCGGCTGTTGCGGTGGATATCAAGGGCGCCGGTGGCAAGAGCATAGGCAAGGCCACGCTGACCGGCGCGCCGGACGGCGTGATCATCAAGATTGAGATGGCGGCAGGGTCGCTGACGCCCGGCTGGCACGGCGTTCACCTGCACGAAAAGGGTGATTGCTCGGATGCGGCCTTCACCAATTCCGGCGGCCATGTCGGCCACGGCCAGAACAACAAGCAACACGGCCTGCTTAACAGCGCCGGCCCTGAATTCGGCGATCTGCCGAATATCTACGCCCCCGACAAAGCGCCGATCGGCGCCGAACTGTTCACGACGCTGGTGACGCTGGGCGACACGCCGGCCGCCGGCCGCGCGCCGCTTCAGGATACCGACGGCTCAGCCATCGTCATCCACGCCAGCCCGGACGATCAGAAAACACAGCCGATCGGCGGCGCGGGCGCGCGGGTGGCGTGTGCTGTGATCAAAAAGTAGCGGACCGCGCTAACTAGCTTTTTTCCTGCGGCGCCGGATCGTCTTTTTTGTTTGATCGGCGATCTGGCGCAGCGCGGCTTCTCCCGCAATCTCCTGCTTTTCGCGTACACGATCCTTATACAGCGCAAGCTCATGGCTCGCCTTCTTGTGAGCTTGGCTTTTTGACACGCGGTCGTTGTGCCCGTCCGGGATAAGCGGCCGACCGTCAAGCTTGATGAGTTCGCGCATCTTGCCCAGGAACTGCTCCAGGGTTGTAGGGCGCCGTTGCTGGGCCTGGCTCTCAAAGAATTCGAGCGTCAAACTCGTTATCAGGTTCAGCGCCGATATCTCGCCCTCGGCATAATAGTTCTTGGCAACTTTTGCTTCAGACAAGGTCGGCAATTTGCCGCGATAATGGACGAGGCCGGCCGCGGGCTTTCCGGCATCGACGCGACGAAAAATAACTTCAGCAGCCGTTTCCTGCGTAACCGCCCAATGCATCGCGTTCTGTATTGCGGCAAAGAAGTGTTCATGTTGCTCGGGGTCGCCGGGAGAATAGTCGCTGCAAAAAGCCGCCATCTCAAGAATCCGCGTCCACATCCGTTTTTCGGAGGCGCGGATGTCGCGAATGCGATCGAGTAGTTCGTCGAAATAATCCGGACGCCCATCCGGATTCTTCAGGCGCTCGTCGTCGATAACGAAGCCTTTGATCGCGTATTGGACGAGGAGGTCCGTGGCCCAACGTCGAAAAATAGCACCCTGCCGGGAGTTTACCCGGTAACCGACGTAGAATGCGACATCCAAGCCGTAGTGTTCGATTTCACGGGCGACGCGCCGGCTACCTTCAGAACGAACTATCCGGAATTTCCGGATAGTTGCCTCGTCCAACTCGCCATCGTTCAGATATTTCTGAACATGATCGTTGGCGGTTCGTACATCAACGCCAAAAATCTCAGCCAGTTGCGCTTGGGTGAACCACGGCTGGTCACCCTCGAATCGCAGGTTGAGTTGCGCGCCCGCCTTGTCTGCATAGACCAAGAACCGGGCGCCGGTCTGGTCTTGCAGCAAGGTGACGGGCGCGTCTCGTCCTGCCATCGCTCAGCTCAAAACGGAATCTCATCGTCCAGATCGGCGGAGAAGTTCTCCTTCGGACCGTTGCTCACGCGTTTCTTCGCGCTGCCGCTGAAGCCGCTTGGCTCTGACTGGTCGTATTCCATGTCGCCGCCGGTGGAGGCGCCGCCGCCCTTGCTGTCGAGCATTTGCAGCTCGCCGCGGTAATTCTGGACCACGATTTCGGTCGTGTACTTATCGACGCCGGCCTGGTCCTGCCATTTGCGGGTCTGAAGCTGGCCTTCGACGTAAATCTTCATGCCCTTCTTCAGATATTGCTCGGCGACCTTGGCGATCTGTTCGTTGAAGATCACCACGCTGTGCCATTCGGTTTTTTCCTTGCGCTCGCCCGATTGCTTGTCGCGCCAGTTTTCGCTGGTGGCGATGCGAAGGTTCACGACCGGCGAGCCCGAGGCCAGCCGCCGCACTTCCGGATCCTTGCCCAGATTGCCGATCAGAATAACTTTGTTGAGAGAGCCCGCCATGGTCGTACTCCGTTTCTAGCGCTTTCACCCGCGTGGGCCGCGTAACACCGCCATCACCTGCTTGCGTGGCGGAATTTTGTTCCTACTATGTTCTCACGGACTGAGTCGGCCGTAAAGGTTAATTTCGTAGCGGAGGCGCGATGGCGGGGGGACTGCTTTTGGCCGTCCGTCTGTGAGCATTCGCGCCGCAAAACAGCCGCGCTGCATTTTACTAGACGGGGCGGACTCGGCGTTCGGGGTGGGGACGACTATCTAGGGTGCCGAAGCTGGGAAAACCGACACCACCGACCCGCCAGCAGGTCAAAGCGCCGCGAAAACCGCGTCGCGGCGGAGAATCCATGCCCAAAGCGCGTTCCAGCCAGACCCCGCAAGCCAAAAAGGCCGGACCGAAAACCACCGGCCACGATCCGCTGACGCATATCCAGGTGCGCGGCGCGCGCGAACATAATCTGAAGAACGTCACGGTCGATATTCCGCGCGGGCGATTGGTCGTGCTCACGGGACTTTCCGGTTCGGGCAAATCCTCGCTGGCGTTCGACACGATCTATGCCGAGGGCCAGCGCCGTTATGTCGAGAGCCTTTCGGCCTATGCGCGACAATTCCTTGAGCTGATGCAGAAGCCCGACGTCGATTCCATCGACGGGCTTTCTCCCGCGATTTCGATCGAACAGAAAACCACCAGCCGCAATCCGCGCTCCACCGTCGCGACCGTTACAGAAATCTACGATTACATGCGCCTGCTGTGGGCGCGGATCGGCATTCCCTATTCGCCCGCGACCGGCCTGCCGATCGAGGCGATGCAGGTTTCGCAGATGGTCGACCAGATCGTCGCGCTGCCGGAAGGCGCGCGCGTCTACCTGCTGGCGCCGATCGCGCGCGACCGGAAGGGCGAATACAAAAAGGAATTCGCCGAGCTGCTGAAGAAGGGCTATCAGCGCGTCAAGGTCGATGGCGAATATTACGCGCTCGAAGATGCGCCGAACCTCGACAAGAAATTCAAGCACACGATCGACGTTGTGGTCGATCGCCTCGCCATCAAGCCGGGCCTTGAGACGCGACTCGCCGATTCCGTTGAGCAGGCAGTGAAGCTGGGCGAGGGACTCGCGCTGATCGAATTCGCCGACCAGCCGCCCAAGGGCTACGAGAAACGCATTCTTTTCTCATCAAAATTCGCATGCCCGGTTTCAGGCTTCACCCTTCCGGAAATCGAACCGCGTCTGTTCTCGTTCAACAATCCGGCCGGCGCGTGCCCGGCTTGCGACGGGCTTGGCGAACAGCTGAAAATGGATACGGATCTCGTTGTCCCGGACAAGGACAAGGCTTTGAACGACGGCGCCATCGCCCCATGGTCGCGCGGCCCCTCGCCGCTTTACGGTCAGACGCTGCAGGCGATCGCCAAGCACTACAAAGTGCGGATGGATACGCCATGGCGGCAATTGCCGCTCGACGTACGCAAAACGATCCTCAACGGCTCCGGCGGCGACGAGATCAAATTCATCTATGACGACGGCGTGCGCCGCTTCGAAACCAAGAAGGCGTTTGAGGGCGTTATTCCCAATCTGGAACGCCGCTGGAAAGAGACCGACAGTAATTGGGTGCGCGAGGAACTGAGCCGCTACCAATCGGCCGCGCCCTGCCCTGTCTGTGAAGGCCGGCGGCTGAAACCAGAGGCGCTGGCGGTGAAGGTGCAGAAGCTCGACATTTCACAGGTCAGCGAACTCTCGATTTTGCATGCGCGCGAATGGTTCGACCAACTCGATGCAAAGCTGACGAAAAAGGAGCGCGAGATCGCGACGCGCATCCTGAAAGAGATCAAGGACCGGCTGCGCTTCCTCGTCGATGTGGGGTTGAATTATCTGGGCCTTGGCCGCGCATCGGGCACGCTGTCGGGCGGTGAAAGTCAGCGCATCCGGCTCGCCTCGCAGATCGGCTCCGGCCTCACCGGCGTGCTCTACGTGCTCGACGAGCCGAGTATTGGCCTGCACCAGCGGGATAATTCCCGGCTGCTGGAAACGCTGCGGCGTCTGCGCGATCTCGGCAATTCAGTGCTTGTTGTCGAGCACGACGAAGAGGCCATCCTCACCGCCGATTATGTCATCGACATGGGGCCGGCCGCCGGAATTCATGGCGGTGAAGTCATCGCCGAAGGCGCGCCCGAGGATATTCTCGCGAGCAAGAGATCAATCACCGGCGCGTACCTTTCCGGGGCGCGCGAAATTGCGGTGCCGGAGAAACGCCGCCGTCAGACCAAGGGCAAGTCGATCAGGATCACCGGCGCGAGTGGCAACAATCTGAAGAACGTCAGCGCCGAAATCCCACTTGGCGTGATGACATGCGTGACTGGCGTTTCCGGTGGCGGCAAATCTACGCTGATCATCGAAACGCTGTACAAGGTCGCCGCGCGCAAACTGAACGGCGCGGCCGAAGCGCCGGCGCCCTATGAGAAGCTCGAAGGCCTCGAACATCTCGATAAGGTCATCGACATTGACCAGAGCCCGATCGGACGCACGCCGCGTTCAAATCCCGCGACCTATACCGGCGCGTTCACGCCGATCCGCGATTGGTACGCCGGCCTGCCTGAAGCAAAGGCGCGCGGCTATGGCCCAGGGCGGTTTTCGTTCAACGTCAAGGGCGGGCGCTGCGAGGCGTGCCAGGGCGACGGTCTGATCAAGATCGAAATGCACTTCCTGCCGGACGTGTACGTCACCTGCGATGTCTGCAAGGGCCATCGCTATAATCGCGAGACGCTGGAGGTCACGTTCAAGGGCAAGTCGATCGCCGACGTGCTCGACATGACCGTCGAGGAGGCGGCGAAATTGTTCGCCGCGGTGCCGTCCATTCGCGACAAGCTGGAAACGCTGGCGCGCGTGGGGCTCGGCTACGTAAAGGTCGGCCAGCAGGCGACAACGCTTTCGGGCGGCGAAGCCCAGCGCGTAAAACTCTCCAAGGAATTATCGCGCCGCGCGACGGGGCGCACGCTCTACATTCTTGACGAACCGACGACCGGGCTGCATTTCGAAGACACCCGCAAGCTGCTCGAAGTGCTCGATGAGTTGGTCGAGAACGGCAACACGGTGGTGATCATCGAGCACAATCTCGATGTGATCAAAACCGCCGATTGGGTCGTCGATCTCGGCCCTGAAGGGGGCGATGCGGGCGGCCAGATCGTCGCCGCAGGCACGCCGGAAGATGTCGCGAAGGTAAAGGCGAGTTGGACCGGGCAATATCTCGCCGAGACTTTGAGGAAACATGCAGCGCGCAAGCCGAAAGCGAAGGCGGCAGCCGACCTGGCTACGACGCGGCGGACGCAGAAGGCCTAGAGCACGCTAGCGGCAGAAACCGCGGCCGCTTTCGATCACCAGGCAATTCGTCTTTTCGGCGAGATATTTCAGGCCGGTGTCCGCGCCCGCACCGGGACTGATCGTGTAGGTCTTGCCGGCTTCCTGAAACTCGATTGTCAGCTCCTTGGCCGTGCCGACATGGTATTTGACGCCATCGAGCGTGGCTTCGGTCAATGAGTATACGCCCGGGGCGCCGCCAGCGCCGATTTCAAGATAATTGCCCTCAACGCCGATCCATTTGCCGAGCCACGCATCGGTGGGCGGCGCAGCCATCTTGGCCTGATCATCCGCCTGCGGCGCAGCCGATTCCTGCGCCGCGGGTGAACACGCGGCCAGCACAGCGATGCATGCGGTGAGCAAGATATTCTTCATGACGCACCTCATTTAACGGGCAGTTCCGGCGGCCGCAGGCCGCGGTACAGATATGCCAGCAATCCATTGATCGCTGGCAATAGCACCAAGTACTGCCCCACCCCGCTAATGAAGCTGAGCACGCCCCGCGCCATTGGCGACGCCCCCGCC
The DNA here is from genome assembly GCA_031399165.1 of Alphaproteobacteria bacterium. Taxonomy (GTDB): domain Bacteria; phylum Pseudomonadota; class Alphaproteobacteria; order Caulobacterales; family Aquidulcibacteraceae; genus JAKFWI01. The sequence goes on from JANNOO010000005.1 coordinate 27,278, forward strand.
TGATCGGTGACGCCCAGCACGCCGCTGATGACGCCAACGATGAGCCCAAAGGCAAAACTCAGCGGCAACGCGATCAGAATCGTCGCGGCGAAAATGCGCAGCACATTGCCCTTCGTCCACGGCCAGGTGGAAAAGCCCATGATCCGGCCCTCGCCGATTGTGGCGACCGACACCAAAGTCAACCGCGTGCTGAGCCAAACCAGCACGGCGAATTCGAGCAGACCAAGCACCCAAAGCCAGGGCGCGCTGGTCATGATCTGAATCACGGCATCGCGCATGCCGTCCGGATCGTTCTGGTATTCCTCAAGCCGCACGCCCGCATTGCCCGCCGCGATCACCAGCCCGATCGAGAAAATGAAAAGGGCGACGAGAATGACGATCACGATAAAGAATCCGACCCAGAGCAACGCTCCGAGCAGATTGGACTCATCCTTGCCCGCTTTCAGCCCGTAAAGGCCCGAAGCATCCTGGCGCACAGCGAGGCGTAGCAGGAAGGCCGAGAAGGCGATGTTGAGCGCCAGGGAGGCGATGTCCAGCGCGAGCGCCGGCAGATTCATGGCTTCCGCCGGCTCGCCCGGTGATGCCGCCGCCGCCAGCGCGGCGACGGCTGCCGTCAACAGCCCGGCCGGCGCTATCGTGCGAAAGGAATTGCGCATGAAGTCGAAGCCAGCGCGCGCGCTTTCGACGATGGGCACTCCGCCTTTCGCAGCCATATGCTGTCCTCCGCTGGCCACTTATGGCGCGTTTCGCGCGTTTATGCGAGAGAGCGGCGATGCGTACACAAAGCGAACCTGTTCACGTCGTCGGCGGCGGCCTTGCCGGTTCGGAGGCAGCCTGGGCGCTGGCGCGCGCAGGTGTTCGCGTTGTGCTGCATGAGATGCGGCCGCTGGCGATGACACCCGCGCACCAGACGCAGAACCTTGCCGAACTGGTCTGTTCAAACTCTTTCCGCAGCGATGATGCCGAAGCCAACGCCGTCGGCGTGTTGCACGCCGAATTGCGCAAGGCCGGCTCTGTGATCATGCGCGCAGCCGACGCAAACCAGGTGCCGGCAGGTTCGGCGCTGGCGGTGGATCGCGAAGGCTTTTCCGCTGCGGTTACGGCCGCGCTGGAAAGCGAACCGCTGATCGAGATCCAACGCGGAGAGATTGCCGATATCAACGCGCTGCTCGCCGCCGGCGCGGACAGTGTGATCGTGGCCACAGGCCCGCTGACTTCGCCCGCCCTGGCCCAAACCATCGGCGCGCTAACCGGCGAAGCTGATCTGGCGTTCTTCGATGCGATTGCGCCGATCGTAAACACAGATAGCATCGACTTTTCGATCGCCTGGAAACAATCGCGCTACGACAAGCCGGGGCCCGGCGGCGACAAGGCGGCATACGTGAACTGCCCGCTCGATCGCGAGCAATACGAGGCGTTTGTCGCCGCGCTGCTCGCTGGTGAGAAAACCGAGTTCAAGGAATGGGAGCGCGACACGCCCTATTTCGAAGGCTGCCTGCCAATCGAGGTGATGGCCGAACGCGGGCCACAGACGCTGCGCTTCGGACCGATGAAGCCGGTGGGGCTTGACGACCCGCGAACCGGCCGCTGGCCCTACGCCGTCGTGCAATTGCGCCAGGACAATGCGCTGGGCACGCTGTTCAATATGGTGGGCTTCCAGACCAAACTGAAGCACGGTGCCCAGTCCGAAATCTTCCGCATCATCCCCGGCCTTCAGAACGCAACGTTCGCGCGCCTCGGCGGCATTCACCGCAATACGTTTCTCAATTCGCCGCGGGTGCTGGATGGCGCCCTTCGGCTGAAAGCCGAACCGCGCCTACGCTTTGCCGGGCAGATCACAGGCGTTGAGGGCTATGTCGAAAGCGCAGCGATGGGCCTTTTGGCTGGCCGCTTTGCAGCCGCCGAGCGCCGCGGCGCGCCGGCTTCGCCGCCGCCAGAGGTTTCAGCCTTGGGCGCGCTGCTGATCCACGTAACCGGCGGCCATTTGAGCGACGGCAATTCGTTTCAGCCGATGAACGTGAACTTCGGCTTGTTCCCGCCGATCGATATTCCGCCTGTGCGCGGGAAGGAGCGCGGTCGCGCGCGCAAACTGGCGTTATCCAGACGCGCGCTCGACGCCGTCGATCGTTGGCTGGCCGAGGACGGCGCCGCGATCGCGGCCGAGTGATCAGAACCGGGAAGACGCCGCCGACATGACCAGACGCAATTGACGCTGCAACAGCGTGATGCGCTTACCCACCTGGCCGAGTTCGATCCGCGATTGCTCACGCATGTAAAGCGGCGTCAGCTTTATATAGCCGATCGCGGGGAACAATTCCTTGTCCAGTGCGGAAGCGAACCGTCCAAAATTTTTCTGCGCACCGGCCGCGCGGTCAAGCATGGCATGCGCGGCGATCGCGAGTCCGCCGTTCTCCATCTCCGCTGCTTCAGCGCCAAAAGAGATGTTGGCGCGAAGCGCCCTTGGAAAGAACGTCCGTTGCTGGGCCGTCCATTGCGGCAAATCCCGCAACAGACGCATATAGCCCCAGGCGCGCGCCGCAGCGTGCAGCGCGGCGGCGCGCTGTTTGGAAATCTCCTGCGCGGGTTGGCAAATCAGCGTCGCCAGCCGCATCATGCCGCCGTCCGTGGCGTCGATATACGCATCGACATCGGCCCAGGTCTCGAACGGCGCATGACTTAGATCGCAGACGCGCGCGGTGAGCAGCGCGTCGAAAGGCTCAAGCGGCAGCGCCACCTGATTGCGCAACTCGGCCAGCGCCTTCATCACTGGATGAGCAGGCGTCACGCCGCCAGCGAAGGTCGACTCAACCGCGTCGCGCCACCACTGAAGGCGGATTTCGCCAAGATGCGGCTCGCTGACTTTATCCGCCACGCGGGCGACTTCGAGATTGAAGGCGTAGAGCGCGGTCAATCGTTGGCGCAGCGCCTTCGGCGCAAAGCGGCTGGCCAGCCAACGGTCTTCGTCCTGCCGCCGCACAATACGTTCAAGCGCCGGCTCGGCGAGCGGGCCAAACACTTTAGGGGACTTAACCGCCTTCAGTTCAGCCACAGCCCCACCGGGGGAGGCAATAGCCTCCACCGGCGGCACGGCTGTCAAACCAGACGCGTCTTTATCAGTGGCGTAGGTCTCGGTTTCGCTTGTCATCCATCACGCAAAGGCCTGGGCTCCCGTCATTGCAACCAGCATGGGAGCGGACAAGAACGTATTAGTGCGGGAGAACAGCATCGCTGTACGAGCCGCTTTTGCTTTCACCGCCGCCTCCAGGCTGGCGTTTTCAGCGCCAATGCCAAGCGCCTTTTTCTGGTTGGGCCAAATAACAAACCAAACGTTGATGAACATTATTATGGCCAGCCACATGCCTATACCAATGAAGATATGTTTCCTGACTGCAAACTCTTCATTGGCTCCCAGCACAAGCGCTTGCACCAGATAGCCGTTTACCGTCGCCAGGATTAATCCCGTTACGAGCGTGGCCACCGCACCCCAGCGGAACCAGTAAAGCGCCGCGGGCGCGATTACTTTTGCTATCGCAGGACCCCGATGTTCCTCGGGTATCTTGGGAACGTTGGGGATTTGCGTGAAATTAAAATAGTAAAGATGGCCGATCCACATGATGCCGGAGAGCACGTGGAGCCAGCGGAACACGGGGTCCCAGAACAGCTGACTATCGGGGCCAAGGCCCGCGACGCCGGTCCACATATACAGCAGGAACAGTGCGCCCGCCGCCAGCGCGCCCCAAGCTACATAACGAATATTGGCCAGAATGTTTCCCATCACGCCCTCCAGTCGGCGCGGGATATACGCTGCTTCGCCCCCGCGGTCAGCCCGCCTTTTGAGGCGCCGGCTCTTCGCTGGCGAGCTTCTCGCCGCGTTTTCCGCTCAAAAGGAGAATCGATGGCGCCGCCACGTAGATCGAAGAATACGTGCCGACCACGATGCCGAAGATCATCGCGACCGAAAAGGCGAACAGCGCATCGCCGCCAAATATCGCCATCACGACCAGCGCCATCACGCCGGTAATGCCGGTAATGATAGTACGCGAGAGCGTTTCGTTGACCGACAGGTCGATGATTTCCCGCAACGGCACTTTCTTGAACTTGCGCATATTCTCGCGCACCCGGTCCAGCACCACGATCTTGTCGTTGATTGAATAGCCGATGATCGTAAGGATCGAACCCACCGCCGTAAGCGTGAATTCCATCTGGGTAATCGCGAAAAGTCCAAAAGTGAGCAGCACGTCGTGCGCAAGGGCCAGCACAGCCGCGAGACCAAAAGTGAGGCCGAAACGAAACCAGATATAGAGCAGCATAAGCCCGATGCCGCAGAGCAGAGCCGCTACGCCCTTACCCAGCAACTCACCGGAAACCTTCGGACCCACAACCTCCGTGCGAGGAAAGCGCACGCCTCCAAATTCATTAGCAAGGCGCGTTTTGACATTGTCCACCGCTGCTGCGGCGTCAGCGGCGGGCGGGGTTTCGAACCTGATCATGGCTGAGCGCACGTCGCCAAACGCCTGAACCTGAACGTCGCCAATATCCATAGCGCCAAGCACGTCGCGCGCGCGGGCCAGGTCAATATGATTGTCGCTGTCGAGTTCCAACACGGTGCCGCCCCGGAAATCGACTCCGCAATTAAGCCCGCCGCACGGAGGTTGGAATGGAACCAACGTCAGATATAGCGACGCCGCGCACAGGATCGCCGAAATCGCACAGAGTACGGGCGCCAACGCGACGAACCTGAGGTTCGTTTGCTGCGGCAGAAACTTAATCAGCGGCCAACCGGACATGGGGCGATCCTAGGCTATCGGCAATGTCTTGGGGCGTACCGTGCGGAACCACCACGCCAGCAAAACTTGGGTGATCAGCACGGCGGTGAAAACAGAGGTGAACACGCCGATTGTCAGGGTCCACGCAAAGCCCTTTACCGGCCCGGAAGGCGCCAGCGCTAGCATGATCAATGCTGCGCCAAGGTGCGTGATGTTAGCATCGAAAATCGTGATCATCGCGCGACTAAAGCCGGCGTCGATGGCCAGCGCCGGCGAGCGTCCGCCGCGAACTTCATCGCGAATGCGTTCGTAGATCAGAACGTTGGCGTCGAGCGCGACCGCTAGCGTAAGAATGAGTCCCGCCACGCCCGGTAAGGTCAAAGACGCGCCCGTGGCGGACATCGCCGCAAGCACCATGACCCCGTTGATGATGATACCGATGACTGAAATGCCGCCGAAAAGGAGGCCGTAAGCCAGAACCATGAAGGTAAGCACGACTACGAACGCCAGCGCCGTTGAAATCTGGCCGGCCTCGATCGCGTCCTGACCCAATTCAGCGCCTACTGTGCGCTGTTCGACGACCGTGAGCGGCGCTGGCAATGCGCCGGCGCGGAGCAGGGTTGAGAGCTCGTTCGCGGTCTCAATGGTGAAGCCGCCTTCGATCTGGCCGTTGCCGCCGCAGATCGGACTACGCATGGTCGGCGCGGTGATTACCACGCCATCAAGTGCGACGGCGAAACGCTGCCCGATATTTTGCGTAGTGACCTGACAGAAAATCCTGGAACCGCGTGAATTGAAGCGCAGCGTTACAATCGGCGTTTGGGTCTGTTGGTCGAACGCGGGCTGAGCGTCAGTGAGATCGTCGCCGGTGAGCAGCGCCCGGTTCCGCACCGCTACAAACGGCTCGCGCGGATCGTCCTGCGGCAGCACGCTCGACCCTGGTGGGGCCCGGCCAACGGCCAGGTCCGCCGCCGAAACGCTGGCGTCGTGCATGTGAAAGGTCATTTTTGCAGTTTTTCCGATCCGGGCCTTCAACGCCTCAGGATCGCTCATGCCGGGAGCCTGAATGTTGATGCGATCAGCCCCTTGCCGCTGGATGGAGATTTCGCTCGTTCCCAATTCGTCGATCCGCCTTCCGATGACCTCCATCGAGCGCGTGATTGCATCGGTAGCCTGCTTATCCAGCCCGGCGCGCGTCATGCGCGCTTCGACGTATCCGTCGGGCGAAAGCGAGATGGAAAAATCCGGGTCGGTCGCTCCGCCCATCGCCAGCGCGGCCGCAGAGGGCTCATGCAGCTTTTTGATCGCATCAAGCGCCCGTTGCTGATCAGACGCTTCGAGCGGCTTCAGCCGCGCCGCGTCGCCGGAAACACCGCGGCCCGTATGGCGGATGGCCGGTCGAACCTCGCTAAGCGCGCGGGCCATATTGTCGACCTCGGTCTCCAACCGCTCCTTCTGCAGCGCGACCAGGTCGACCTCATAAAGCAAATAAGAGCCGCCGCGCAGATCGAGGCCGAGATTGACCGGCTTGTTCGGCAGAAAGCCGGGAAGGTTGGCGCGCATCTGCTCTGAAAGGACGTTCGGCAACGCAAACAGGATGGCGAGCACACTCGCCACAATCACCGCCAGAAGGCGCCACCGCGAAACGTGGAGCATCTCACTGGGCCGTTTTGGCCGGCTTGGTATCGTTAGCCGGAGCGGGCTCGCCCTTATTGCGTACTTCCGCGATCGAGCCCCGCAGTAGCCGGACCTCGACGTTCGGCGATAGCTCAACGCGGACTTCATCGTCCGCGACGCTCTTGACCTTACCTATGAGGCCGCCGGCGCTGACGATCGTATCGCCCTTGCGCACCGCGCCAATCATATCCTGATGCGCCTTTAGGCGGCGCTGCTGCGGCCGGATGAGCAGGAAATAGAACACCGGCAGCACGAGCAGCAGCGGCGCCATTTGAAGAAATACGGCCTCAAGGCCCACCGGACCAGCGGCAGGAGCTGCCTGCGCGAACGCATCTGCAACGAAAAACATGCCCTCTCCCTGGCGCCCGCATCGCACAAAAGGCGCTTGGCCGGGCGCGGCGGCGCGGACTATAGGGCCGGGCCGCGCCTTTGCAATCGGGCCAAGGGCGGGCTGGAAACCGCTCCGCCCTATGCTTCCCGCGCCCGAATCGAACGAAACCTTCCTGGCGCGGATCGCCGCGGCGTTGGATCGCATCGCGCCGCCCCCGCCGGGCCCTGCTGATCTAAGCTCTGCGGAGGCTTTTGTGTGGCGCCCGGCCGCCGGCGGCCTAAGGCCGGTCGAAAAACCATCACGCGTGCCGCTAGACCTCATCCTCGGCGCGGACCGCCAACGCGACGCCATCGTCGCCAACACGAGGCGGTTCGCCGCCGGGGCGCCGGCCAACAACGCCTTGCTCTGGGGCGCACGCGGCACGGGCAAGAGCGCGCTGATCAAGGCCGTTCACGCAAATATCGCGGTTCAAGAACCCAAGTTGAAACTCGTCGAGATCGCGCGCGGTGATCTGCCGCGTCTGGCGGCCCTGCTGTCGGCGCTGGAGCAAGGGGATGCGCGCAGCATATTGTTTATCGACGACCTCAGCTTCGAGCAGGAGGACGAAGGTCTGCGCGCGCTGAAGCCGGTGCTAGATGGCGGCGTCGCGGGCAGGCCACATAACGTGATCATCTACGCCACATCGAACCGGCGCCATTTGGTCGCGCGCGATTCGCACGAAAACGATCCGGGCGATCTCATGTGGGCAGACACAGCCGAAGAGCGGCTGTCCCTGGCCGATCGTTTCGGTCTCTGGCTCGGTTTTCACGCGATGGATCAGGAGCTGTATCTGGCGATCGTTCGCGGCTACGCGGCGCGCTTTGGATTGACCGGCGAAGACCTCGAAGCGCGGGCGTTGACGTGGAGCCGCCAACGCGGCGCACGCTCGGGGCGCACGGCGTGGCAGTTCATTCTCGATATGGCAGCCGCGCAGGACAAGCCGATCGCGTTCTAGTCGGCCAAGCCTTTCTCGATTGGTGCAAATCGCGCGGCGCCGAAGCTGCGCGCAGAAAAGGCGCCGTCGAGGCCGCGCTTGACCAGGACGATGCGCTGGCCCCGCTCATCCTCGACTGGCGCGACCATGACGCCGCCTGTCTTCAACTGATTCAGCAATGCGGGGTATTCCTCACGGACGGCGGCGTTAACGATCACGTGCGTATAGGGCGCGCTATCGGGCCAGCCGAGCGTGCCGTCTGCGCAATAGGCGTCGGCCAAACCATAGGCGCGCGTGCGCAGTTTTTCGCGCGCGGCAGCTACCAGGCTGGCGCGGCGTTCCAGGCTGATAACCCGGGCGCAGAGCCGCGACAGCACCGCGCTTTGCCAGCCCGAGCCAAGCCCGATCTCCAGCACGACATCCTCGCCGCCAGGCGCGAGTGCGGCCAGCATGCGTGCGACATCGGAAGGCGCCGTTACTTCGCCGCCGCCCGGCAGAGGCAGCGGCGTGTCGGCCCAACCCTGGCTAGCAAGAGGCTGTTCAACAAAATCGGCGCGAGGCGTCCGCTCGATCGCAGCGAGGATGCGGCCGTCCGTGACGCCTTTCTGGCGTAGCTCCAGAATGAGGCGCATGCGCGCGTCGTCGCTCACCTCTGATCCCCCGCCAGACGCGGGGTAGCAGCCGCGTTCAGGCCCAGAACTTATAGGCGAGCGCCGCCATGCCGACGAGAGCGAGCGGCGTCAAAATCTGGTTCGCAAGCCCGGCTAGGCGCCGGCGCTCGTGATCAGGCAAGGCGCTGAGCATGAGCGCACGGCCGAAAAACTGAATGACGGCGACGGAATATTGAGCCACGCGGCGAGCCCCTTCGTTGGTGAAGCTATGGTTAACGCCGCCGGTTAATGATCAATTAACTCGCCTGGCCTTCACGACGAAAAAGCAAGAACAGGGCCGCGCTGTGTACCCGGACGCCAGACCCCCGTCCTGTCGGTGTGTAGATTAACTGGCGCGCTTGCTACGCAGCCGGATGAGGCCTTCCTGACACGCAGACGCGACGAGCGTGCCGTCTTGCGCGTAGATAAGGCCCCGGGCGAACCCGCGGGCGCCGGATGTGCTCGGACATTCCTGATCGTAGAGGTGCCAGCCAGCCGCCTGGATGGGCCGGTGAAACCACAGCGCGTGATCAAGGCTCGCCATCTGCACGGGCGCCGACATCCAGCTGACGCCGTGCGGTAGAAGCGATGTGGTAAGCAACGACATGTCGGACGCGTAAGCCAAGACGGCCTGATTCATGGCGATATTCCCGCCGAAATCGCCATGCGCGCGGAACCAGGTCTGCTGGCGCGCCGGCGCCGGCTTTGGATCAGCCCAATTGTGCGCTGTGGCCGCGCGAATTTCGATGGCGTTGATGCGGTGGCTTTGGCCGCATGCCTCTGGCGCGGGCGCATCAGGCATAGGTTCCTGATGGTTCAGCCCCTCCTCCGGTTCCTGAAACGAGGCGGAGAGATTGAATATCTGCTCGCCATTCTGGATCGCGATGACACGTCTGGTGCTGAAGCTGCGTCCATCGCGCGCGCGCTCAACGTCATACAGCACGGGAATCCCCTGATCGCCCGGCCGGATGAAGTAGCAATGCAGTGAATGGCAGATCCGCCTCTCAATCGTTTGGTACGCGGCCATCAAGGCCTGCGCGATCACCTGCCCGCCAAAGATGCGCTGCCGATCATAACCAACGTCGGCGTTCCCGCCGCGGAACACGTTCTTCTCAATCCGGTCGAGCTGGAGGATTTCGATAAGCGGCGTGTGTTGGGCCATGGGGGCGCTTAACGTCCCTTCTACGCAGCTTCAAGTTTAACCCTGCGTCATCCGGGAACAGGGCCGCTGCGTCAGCGTTGATTGACCAGTAGAACTCACGATACCTGGGAGCGTGTCATGCACCGCGAAAAAGACGTCCGTTACGATCCGAAGACCGGCGAACAGATTGTCAGAGACGACGTTTACGCGGATCGGCCCGTCGAGCGGATCGTTGAACGCCCCACCATTATCAAGAAACGCGCCGGCATCGGCACATGGCTCGGCGGCTTGGTTGTAGGCATATTGCTAACCGCTGGCGGCCTGACACTTCTGGCTAACCAACAGGGTTCTTATCAAAGCGCCGGCGCTGTCGTTGATGAGAAGGTAGATAGCGCTGAGCGAACTGCCCGATCTACCGCGGAAGAGGCCGGTGATGCGGCCAAGACGGCAGGCAATAAAATTGAGAACGCCACTGATTAACGGTAAGCGCCTTGCCCGATAAGTTTTGACGCGCGCCGCTTGCCGGCGCGCGTTTTTATTTGTCCCTAGTGGAAGGACACGGCATAACGCGGCAGTGGCTATTGCAAGCATCACAGATTTCCGGGAGGCCGCGCGCCGCAGGCTGCCAGACCTTTTTTTCCAGTATATCGACGGCGGCTCCTATGACGAAGCGACACTAAAAAGGAACGTCGCGGATTTCTCCGGCATTACGCTGCGCCAGCGCGTTATGCGCGATGTATCCAATCTATCCACGCAAATTGAATTGCTCGGAAGAACCTGGTCGATGCCCGTCGGCCTTGGACCCATCGGTTTTACAGGGATGTTCGCTCATCGTGGTGAGGTGCAGGCGGCGCGCGCAGCGCTCGCGGCCGGCGCGCCGTTTTGCCTGTCCACGCTCAGCATCTGCGATGTGGAAGAAGTCACGCAAAAATCCGGCGCGCCAATCTGGTTTCAACTGTACATGATCAGGGACCGCGCCTTCATGAGCGATCTGATCGACCGGCTGAAAATCCAGAAATGTCCGGTGCTGGTTTTTACGGTCGATCTGCCTGTAACCGGCGCACGCTATCGCGACATGCGCAACGGCGTTTCAGCGCCGCCCAGCCTGCCGGTCATGCTTTCGCGGGCGTGGCAGGGCGTCAGCCATCCGGCCTGGCTTTGGGACGTGCGGCTTACCGGCGGCCCACTGGTTTTCGGCAACCTCACCGCTGCCGTGAAGTCTCGCGCCCTCGGCAAGTTCAGCACCTGGATCGCCGAAAACTTTGATCCCACCGTTACATGGAAAGATATTGCCTGGGTGCGTGAACGCTGGAACGGCCCGATTGTGATCAAAGGCATTCTGGACCCCGATGACGCCCGCGAAGCCCTCGCCGCGGGCGCGGACGGCATTGTCGTTTCCAATCATGGCGGGCGGCAATTGGACGGCGCGCTCTCAACCATCGCGGCGTTGCCGCGGGTGGTTGAGGCTGTAGAGGGGCGTGCCCCCGTTTTGCTCGATGGCGGCATCAGATCGGGGCTGGACGTGCTCCGCGCCCTTGCCTTGGGGGCCCAGGCCTGCCTGCTTGGGCGCGCATGGGCTTTTGCGTTGGCGGCGCAAGGCGAAGCGGGCGTTACTCAAGCGCTTTCCATTATTCGCGCCGAACTCGCTGTCGCGATGGCGCTGACCGGCTGCACGGATGTGCGGCAGGCGGGACGTGACCTTCTAGCGTAAGCGCTAGATGCCCGCGTACCATTCGTAGCCGCGGTCTTCCCAATAGCCGCCGCGACCGCCGCCAAACTTGGCAAGTGAATTGGCAAGCTCAATGCCGGTGACGTATTTGGCTTGCTTGTAGCCAAGCTGGCGTTCCACGCGCAGGCGCAGCGGCGCGCCGTTGGCGACCGGCAGAGTTTTGCCGTTCAGGTCATAGGCAAGGATCGTCTGGGGATGAACCGCATCGAACAGGTCGATGCTTTCGTAATACCGCGCGCCATCGTTCATCACGTCCGCGCAGTGCATTACGGCGAAGCGCGCGCCCGTGGTGACGCCAGTCTGCGCAAGTAGCGTGCGCAGCGGAACGCCCGTCCACTGGCCGATCGCGCTCCACCCCTCTACGCAATCGTGCCGCGTGATCTGCGTCCGCGCCGGCATCGCTTTGAGTTGGGCCAGCGTCAATGTCGCTGGCGTCGTAACCATGCCGAATATCGCCAGGCGCCACTCGCTGAAACCCGTGCTGACATGGGCCTGGTATTCGTCCGTGCTCGGAGATGTCGTGCCATTGGCGCGGAATGTCGGGGAAATGTCCGATGGTTTGAACTCGCGGGCGAGCGGCTGGGCTGACAGAAAGATGCGCTGCGTGCTTTTGGTTAGGTTTTCACCCACGCGGATGAAATCGGTCACGCTTTGGTTTTGCTGAAGCTGGTCGCAACCGGCCAGCGAAGCAGCGCCGCCAAGGATGAGCCCGCGCCGTGAAAGCGATTTGATAATCATGCCGGCTTCTCCGGTTCGATCTCGTAATAGCCTTTGATCATCGAGCGGATATTATTCGCCAGCCCAGAAAGAATGACCATTGCAAGGTGGAGGACAATAAAACCGACAAGAAGGAACGCTGAAATGAAGTGCAGCGTCCGCGCCGATTGGCGGCCGCCAAACAAATCCAGCAGCACCGGCGCGACGGCGTTAAAACCCGGGGACATTGTTAGCCCGGTGAGCAGCATCAACGGGAGCAACACAAACACCACGCCGCCATAAGCCAATTTCTGCAGCGTGTTATAGCGCTTGGCCGCTTCGCCTTTGGGAAAACGCAGCCGCGCATGATCGGCGATCTCCTGCCACAAATGACGCGGCTTGATTTCATCCTTTTTCAGCGAGAGATCGCGCGCGAAATGGCGGCTGGTGAAGCCATGCACGAGGTAGACCAGCCCGCTGGCGACAAAAATCCACGCGAAAAAAAAGTGCCAACGCCGTCCGGCCGCCAGATCGCGCCAGGACGGAATCGTCATCCAGGTTGGAAACGCGCGGTTTTCAAATCGCCCGTTGTTACGAGACAGCCCAAATACGCCCGTAGTATCGAGCTGTATCGGGCCGATGCGCGTGATACCGCGCGCCTGGCCGTTCACCGTCTCCGCGCGCATGCTCAGGAATACGTTCTTGTAGTCGTGCCCCGCCTGTCCCCAATGCAGCGCCGGAAAGGCGTTGAATATCTGAGCGCCGCTGGCGACGAGGAAGAACAGGCAGATCGCGTTGATCCAATGGGTGATGCGGACGACGCGGCTGTGGCGATAAATCCGCTCCCGCGCGGGATTGGCCGGCGAAGACGCTGCAGGCGCTGGCGTTTGAGGGGCGGCGCTGGCGTCTGTCATGTGCGGCTATCCTAGCGGCGTTCACTGGATCACGAAAGCGGATTGCGCGGCGGCGCCGGCACGGGCAAGGGGATAAATTCCTTGTCATCGGCGTCCGGCAGTTTCATCCGGCCGGCGCGCCAATCGGCTTTCGCCTGCTCGATCCGCTCCTTTGACGACGACACGAAATTCCATTCCAGGAATCGCTCGCCCACTGGCTCGCCGCCGAGCAGCATGACGATCGACGGTGACAGGGCGTTGAAGGTTACAGCGTCGCCGGGTTTGAACACGAGCATCTGCCCTGCTTCATAGGTGCGGTTTTCAACCTCGACGGAACCAGATGCGATGTAAGCGGCGCGCTCAGGATATTCGGCGGGCAATTGCGCGCTTGCGCCTGCAGCCAAAGCCCAGTGCACGTAGAACAGCGGCGAATGGGTCTTTACCGGCGCCTTGGCGCCGAACGCTTCGCCAGCCACCAGCCGCGCCCAAAGCCCACCGCTCTCATAAGTTGGCAGGTCAGGCGCATCATGGTGGAAGAAGCCGGGCGCTGTTTCTTCATGCTCGCGCGGGAGCGCGACCCAAGCCTGTATGCCATTCATTGGTCCGCCATTCGCGCGCAACGTCTCGAACCGCTCCGAGTGCGTGATGCCGCTGCCGGCGACCATCCAGTTGACCTCCCCGGGGTGGATCTTCTGTGTGACGCCGACACTGTCGCGGTGGGTGATCTCGCCGTCGAAAAGATAGGTCACGGTCGCCAGACCGATATGAGGATGCGGGCGAACGTCCACCGTTCGCGGAAAGCCGGGCGCGAAGTCAACCGGCCCCATATGATCGAAAAACACGAACGGGCCGACCATCCGCCGCCGCGCATAGGGCAGCAAGCGCCCAACCTCGAACCCGCCCAGATCCTTCCGCTTCTGATCTATAACCAGGTCGAGCATGCCGATCTCCTCGCCTCATCTTAGCCGCCTGGAATGCAGCGCGGAACCTTTCGAACCGTTTATCGCGCAAGGCGTTGATGCTGGGGCCATTTTAATGCTTTCTTCCAGCGCCCCAGGAGTTCTCCCATGCGCCAGTCCCTTAAAGACGAGCTAGCCCATGAGATCGGCGACGCGGTCGCCCAGCTGATCAAGCGCGCCGGAGCTGACCGGCTGATCGCCGGCACGCTTGCCGATGGACGCACCGCCGTCCACCACAGCGTCCAGCGCGCCACCCGCGTTGCCGGCGATCTGGCTGACGACGCCCGCGCCGAAGGCGAGCGCCTCGCGCGCCGGGCCAATCGCGAAATGCGCGATCACCCGCTGGCTACGCTGGCGGTGGGCGCGGCCCTGGGCACAATTCTTGGCCTGCTGATCGCTCAGCCTCGCGGGCCGACGATCCGATCTTGAGTACGGTACGTAATACTCATGTGGACACCGTACGCGCCCTCTCTATCGCCTATGTCGCCGCCCTGGCCGCATTCCTCGTGCTCGACGCGCTTTGGCTCGGCACGATGTACAGCCGGCTCTACAAGCCTCAACTCGGCGCATTGTTGCGCGACACGCCTCAGATCGCGCCAGCCGCCGCGTTTTACCTTCTCTATATTGCGGCCGTCACGGTGCTTGTGATCGCCCCTGCGCTGACGGCGCCGGGGATATTGAAGGTGATCGCACTTGGCGCGCTATTCGGCCTTGCGGCCTATGGAACGTATAACCTCACGAATTTTTCGACGCTGCGGGGTTGGTCGGGTCTCGTCACTGTCGTCGATCTGATCTGGGGCGGCGTAGTCACCGGCCTTGCGGCAGGTGCGGGGTTCTGGGCTGCCCGCACATTCGGCAGCTGACGATCTGTTTCCCGCGCCTCATCACAAATAACCAGACGCCTGCGCCTAGAACGCGCGACGCCAACATCGTCCTGACCCAATGGAAAAGGTGGCGGAGACGGAGGGATTCGAAGGTATCCGGAAAAACCGGATAACTGCCCGGCGGCTAGGCGGCATATCCACAGCGTCCCGTTTTCCTCTCCCGCCACCCTTCCCGCCGCCTTTGAACATCCCCACCTTCCCGCTTGACGAATGAAGCGGCTCGACTCAGATTCTGTTTTGCGAGTGGCGCCGTTGATTTTCACCTAGGGTGAACGGAGGCGACCAGGGCGAACAGGATCAGTGAGCGCTCACCCCTGTTCAAGCGTGTACGCGACGAACGCTATGTGGTGTCGTGCCGCTCGTATTTATTCCGCCCGCCCTTCCCGGCTGATCACCGGAGGCGGGCGTTTCGCTTTTTATGGAAGCGGTGGCGTCTTCACTCCGGTAATGCCTGAGCCCGTGCTGCCGGGAGGTTGTGCAGCCTCGTATGGGAATGTGGCTTGGGAGCGCGCCGCCTCCACCAACTAAACCGCTCACTTGATCAAGTAGCGCCCCGCCCGCCTCCTCCAACTCTCCGAAAATACCGGATAGTTCGGTCATTCAAACCAAGCTCGGATAGAGTTACCCGCTTCGTCGGGACTGGCAGGCGTCGTCTAGGCATCCCGGAGTCGAAAACCCATCCCGTTAATTTGCCGTTAAACAAGATCAGGTCACGGTCGTTCCAAATGTCTAATGGGAATTCCCACTCGAATTACGCGTTCTCCCGCTTCGTCGGCTGGGGGCTGACGGCGTGCGTGGGCATTCAATTGGTCGCGGGCGTGCTGGCGGTATTCGTTCCCGATCAAATGGGCATGGACCGGGACACGCTGCGTCTGGTGTGCGCGTTGGGATTTGCGGGAATTTGCGCGTTCGCTCTGGCGGCCGGGAATTGTTGCGCGGCCCATGCGTCGGCAGCGTTCGCGGCGGGAAAAGCGGGACGCCATGTGTTCTGGCCTGCGGTGCTGCTGGCGGTTCTGTTCTGCGGCGCTTCGCTTTTGGGCGTTGACCTGGGATGGTCGATCCTCAAGGCCACCAATGGCGA
The DNA here is from genome assembly GCA_031399165.1 of Alphaproteobacteria bacterium. Taxonomy (GTDB): domain Bacteria; phylum Pseudomonadota; class Alphaproteobacteria; order Caulobacterales; family Aquidulcibacteraceae; genus JAKFWI01. The sequence goes on from JANNOO010000005.1 coordinate 43,058, forward strand.
GCCGATCGAACTGCCCGCCGATGAACTGATCTTCCTCGCAAGCCTGCTTTTGGCTCCCGCCAAGCCGACCATGCAATGGATTGTCGAGGGCAGGATCGCGCTGGATCTGGCGGCAGCGGCCTCCGAGGAACGTCAGGCCATAGACCTAGCCCGCGAGCGCGAAGCCCGTCAGGAATCGGCGCAGGAGCGCCGGGACGGCATGCGCCGGGGCGTTGGAATGGCCGGCGCCGCCGTCGCCGCTCTGGGGCTCATGTCCCAAAGTCCGCGCGCCGCGGCGCAGACCGACCGGGACACGTCGCCCACGCCAAAGACCGCCCCGGCTGATATGGGAAATCTTCCCGAACAAATCCCGGCGCACAAGCCGCCGCCTCCGGGACTCAACGCCCGCGACCGGGACCGCTTCGAGACCGTGCGGGACTTGTTCCGGGAAGGCGTCAAGCGCCCGAAGATCATTTCCCAAACGGGAATTCCTAAAACCACCGTTTACCGTTGGACCGATTATCTCAAGGACGTTCCTCTGGCGGCTTAATTCCGTCTGGGAATACCGCGGGATATTCCGGCTCAGGAATTTTCTCGGCGAGCGGGAACTTCCTCGCGAGCGAAACTGACCATTCAGTGAGCCGATTTGGCAGCAACGGCTCGTTTGTGAGCCGATTTGACCGGGATTTGATTTTCAGCAGCGCGCCGTCAAATGCGCTAATGGTCGATATAGTGACCGCTAACCCGGATAATGGTCAGTATAAGGACCATTAGCCGCCTAAAAGGCATCGCCTGTGAGCATGACCGTTATCCCGGACAGGGGCGGTCAAATCGTGCGTTATGCGCTGACTTCCGCCAATTCGCGCGCTTGGCGTTCAATATGAGGGATCGCTTCGCGCAGAAGGTCGGCGGCGATTTGCATCCGCTCAGCCGCAGACGATCCTGTAGCATCAACCCATTCGACATTTGCAGAAGAGAGCGCGGCGAACGGCGAGCCGTCATGCAGCCGATAGACCGCAACCGAAAACAGGAATTGCATTGGGCGATGTTCGTCTAGTTGCACGATCTGTGCGCTCACAATCCGCGCTCCGCCTTCAAGCGCCTTGCGCCGCGCAAGAGCTTCTTCAACGCCTCATTCGCAGGCGGCGGGTTATTGCAGGACGCGGTAAACGCCGCGAAATCGCGTGGGCTAAGGACGTGGATCATTGGCAGAATCATTCGCCGCTTCGATCAGCTCAACAAGCCCAATCCGTTTCGCCTCAGAACTTCCAAGCGCAGCTATCGCTTCAACAGAAAACGAGGCGAGCTTTCCGTAATCTTCCTTGAGGAAAAGACAGGATTGGGAATAGGAGCCGAGCGCTTCGCAGGGGAGATCGATTTCAGTGTGCAAGGAATCCTTGCGAACTGAGTTTACCAAAGACCTTGGTAAACTTGATATAGCAGGTTGCGACATCAAGTTTCCGGATCCGGAATCGATAAGCGTTTGTTCCAACGCTACATTTTCTGAGCTACGCGGGATTTCCGCCGAACTGCCTACACCTTCCACGCCCGCAGGCTCGGACGCGTTGGCGCCGGCGTTGGCGTCGTCAGCGGCGCTTTCGGTTCGATCCTCAGCGGCTCGCTCGGCACAGACGGAAGTTTGCTCGCACACGCCGTCAAGGCCAGCATTCCACTTAGCGACAGGGTCTTCGCCGTTCGCCACGGCGACTCGAATTTCAACAGCAGCATGTGAGGCTTCCTTGCGCGCCGCTTCGATGGTGTGAGCGGCTTTTTCGGTGATCTTTGGGGCTTGGGCGTCGAGTTTGGCCTGCGCGGTTTTCGTCCGCGCTTTAACGTCGGATATGGCTTGATCATATCCGGCGTCATAGGCGAGCTTGCGCGCGTTCCCGGCATGCACCTGATGCCAGACAAACGCTCCGCCAATAACCACCGCAAGCAATACCCACTTCCAGTTCATCTTGAGGAAGCTGGATATGTGAATCCATGCGAGGGTCATATCAAGCCACGATCTCCGCGCATTCCTCGAACGCCTTGGCGATTTGCTTTTCACTCATCCCAAACCCGCGCATGACGTTTTGAACGGCGTGAACATCAGCGCTGCGCACCTTTGTTCTTCCGCCGCCGAGGAGATTATCCCAGCCTTGAGGGCCTCGCTTCTTGCGGGGCTGGTTGCAAAAAGCGTCGGCGGCGGAAGGCTGGTTCATGCGTGAGCCTGCGGGTTTTGCGTCTGCGAATCTTTTGGCTTTGCCAAGCGCACCACGATGTTTAGGACACAGATCAGCGCCAGAAGCGTCGGGTTTGACTGAATGAAGGCGTGCATGTCAGGCGTTGCGTAAGCGTATAAATCAAGCATCAGCACCGCGACCGCAGGGAAGTTGGTAATAACGCGCTTGGTCCAGTCGGCGAATTCTCCGACCTCTTTTGCAAGGGGCCAAGCACTTGCAGAAGCCCTGGTGCGGATCAGCCAGTTTGTTACGGGCCGTTCTGTCAGGAGGTAATGCAGATAGCCGGTTTTGTGTGCAACCGCCGCTGCGCCCAGCAATGCAGCCACACTCAGGATCGTAAAGTGAATTGCGTTCATACCCCAAGTTTATCGGGGTTTGGTGGAAGGGGGCTTGCGGGACTCAACCCATGCGATCGAGGAATGCGCGCACCTCCTCGTCATCAGCGAACAGCGGCGTGACGTCTGGCGTGTGGAGATTGTCGGCCGATGATTGGCCCAGCATGCCCTCATGCGTGCGGAATACGCCAAGGATCGCGCCGTCTGCGTCTCGGGTGACATAAACGATGCGCGCATCATCGTCCGTAACGAGCTTGCCGCGCTCGCGCTGGCTCGGCGCGCTCACTGGCGCACCGTCAATACGGTTGGGTGATAATTCCGCGATTGGTCAGGTTTGGTTGCCAGACATGCGATCGTTCTTTTGTGGTCATCACCACACCCAACAGGAGCCACGCGAAGAACAGCCCAATGGGGGTGAGCGCCACAATGTTTTTCCAGTGTCGCCGCATGTGCTGACATTAGCCATTTCTCCCGCGCGTGTCTATCCAGCCCGTAGCGCTGATCACGATCTGCGTGCTCGCGCTCGATGCCGCGTTCTTCGTTCTGATGCGCGCTGCCGCGTCGGTTCTGACGCGCATCAGCGATGCGGCCTGCGAAGCAGCCGCCGCCGCGCCGTATGTGCCTGCGTTGTATTGCGCATTGGCCGCCGTCACATCGCTCTGGCTTGGCGACGTAATGATCAGGCGGCCTTCTCCAGTGTCAGCCGACGCGCTGATGCTCAGCACATTAACGAGCGCCGTGAATATGACGCCCGTAGGAACCGAAACCGGGCGCAGTACGGCGGACGTGCCCGGATTTGTCGCGGCAACATCGCCCGCGGGGGAAAGCCGCAAAAACTCATCTTCGACCTGCGAGAAAGCGACCAGGACGGCGCTCTCCCGCAGAACGGAGCCGATGCGGCGAAAATAGTCATATGACGTTGGTAATTGCGGCCCGGCAAGTCCGGTATGAACGCCGGATTGCGTGCCCGAAGAATTGACCGCCGAGCCGCCATTTGAAGTGGAAAACTGAAACGTCGTTTCGGTAAGCCCCGTTGAAATGACGTAATATTGCGTGCCTGCGGTGACGCCCGTTGGCAGGGCGCCGGTGGTGGAAAATTTGAACGGCGATCCCGCCACTAAGCCGTGCCCATTTCCCGCCACGCCCCACGTCACTACCGCCGGGGACGCAACGGTCATCGTCACCGTACGCGAGCGGTCATGGCTCAGCGAGTAAATGGCGTCCACCACGCCCGAATCGGAGCGCATGATCAGATGCTTGTGGTAGGTGGCGTTGGCGATCGATCCCTGATCGAGCCCGCCGTTTCCCGTGCCTACGGTCCAGGCCGCGTCAAGCCTCTTGGTGATCGAAGAGGCGAGCGCCATCCGCACCGCGCCGGTTGTGTCGGCGCAGACGCCCGGCGCGATGTCGATATCGTTCGTTGCGTCGCTGGCGTTGTTGGAGAGGGTAAGGCCGAACAGATAGCCCTTGATGTCAACGTCAAGGCCGGTGACGCGCATGGCCGATTTGGTGGTCTGCTGTGTAAGCGTTTGGGCTACGGCTGAAAGTGCGGCGGGCGAAAGCAATCTCCACCTGGCGCTGTCAGCGTCGTAATAGATGGCTACGCTCTGACCTGACGGGATGTAGATATCCGTCCCGAACGAAAACCGGTTTTCCGCGGACGATGAAGAACTCGCGTCCTTCAACGTGATCGTGTAGCTGCCGACATTTGGCAAAACCAGCACGCGGCCCGTCGAGCCATTATCAATGCCGGTGATGTCGCGCGCTGCATCCGAAGACAGACGCCACACCGAAGCGGCAAGCCCCGACGTTGGCGCATAATTGTTGGTGTTGGCGGCAATCTGCGTTGGCGTGATCGCCGCGCCCAACGACACCGACAGTAATTGGTTGAGAAGCGAGATATCGGGGATCGTCCACGCCGCCGAGCCATGAACGCCGGACGAAGTGATCACCCCATCATAGGCGACATCATCGGCGCCATAGAGCGTGACGTAATTTTCCAGATAGCCGTCCGATCCAATGTTGACCGACGAGCCAAGTGAGACCTGCAATTCCTTGTCGGAATAGACCGCCGTGGCCGTGGAGGTGTCGGCAAGCCGAAACGCAATCGTCCCGCTCGCCGCCGGGTCGCCGTTATCTTTCCAGATGCGCCGATCGGCCGGCCATAGAACTTTCGCCATGGCCCATGGAAATGAAGGTTTTAGCGGAACGCCGCTTGCGGGTTAGCTGACGATCGCCCGGTCGCTCACGCGCCGCCAGTTTGTCCCGTCGCTGAAAGCCGGGCTTGCGCCGCCCGCTTCATCCGAGACGTAAATCCAGCAGCGGACATTGGCCGAAGCCCCCGGAACCGTCGCCACGGTGTAGATCGGCATCGGCCCAAATGAGGCCCCGTCGCTGCCTTGCGTATTTGTGATCAGATCATTGATCGCGCGGATCAGGGCGGTAAGGCCACCGGTCTTGCGCGCCTGTCCGTAATCCTCGTTGTGCGAGAGCGGGCCGATTTTCATAGATAGCCGATTTCATCTGGAGTTGGGTTGACCCAAACACCCCATTGCGACCAGCCAAAGGCCCCGGTCCAGCGCAGTTTAAGCAACAGGCCCGCCTGCGAATTGCCGTCGCCGAGACTGGTCAAGTTCGGCTTGAAACGATTGCTGGGCGTGGGAAGGCTTACGTCGTCGGCTTCAAACCAGGTTCGCCCGTTATCAACCGAATAGCTCACCATCAACAGGGGAGATGCGTCATTGCCAGAGAGCGGCACGCCGTAAGTCTCGCCGTCGAACACGATCATATCGATCGGCCCGTCGCCGGTCGGCACATGAATGGTGACTTCACGCTCAATCGGGCTTCCCGCGTCGGTATAGGCCGATGACGTAAGCTCCCAGATCGAGCCTGCGTTCTTTCCCGCAACCACGGTTGTATCAAACGCATCCGTGGCGAAATCGATATCGAACACGCTCTTGCCGTAGGCGGTCCAGTCCGACGCCGTATCAAGGTCAAGATCGCGCACGCGGGCGCGCGCCGCGCCCCATGACACGCCAACAAAGCGTCTACCACCGTCGCCATAGGACCACGCACACCCCAGCGCCAGATCAGCGGCCAAGGTCGCGCGCAAAGCCGTTTCCAGATCCCGGTCGGGAATGTTGACAAGCCCGAGCCCGGAGGTTTTGTAGAGCGAGCGGTCATGGCCTACGAGCACGGCTCCGTCACGCACGCGGGTCAGGAGGTCTCGGCCAAAAAGCCCCGTCCGAATATTGACGCCGGGAATGGGCGATATCGCTGAATCTTCCGCAGCGCCGCCAACCACATTCGCCGCCTGCGTCGAGCGCGAGCCAAACAGCCAGACATCGCCGCCGATTTCCATTACAGCTTTGAGCGGATCAGGCAGATAAACCGCGAACAACAAACCCGACGCATCCCAATCGAGTGGCAGGCCCGCTTTGCTCCACCCCAGTTCATCGCCAGCTTCGGTAAAGCCGACAACACGAAGCCCGGCAACACACATGCCCCCGGCAGGAATGACCCGATCAGCATCGCTCGTAACGGTGTAGCTTGAGCCGTCATAATAGATCAGTTCACCAAACGCGCAGAGTTCCAGGCTGGCGCGAAACGCGCTCATCTGCACCACGCCCCCGCCGGTGATCGCGCCGACGCTGGTTGCGGTCCATGTGTAATCAATGCGGTAAGTATCTGTCCCGGCAGGGGCGAAGAGATCGCCGCCGAGACAGCCTGCTTCGGAGAACAAGCCCCGCACCGCCGTCCCGAGAGAGGCGCGCAATATCCGCCCCGGACGGCTCTTGATGAAATATTTGGAGCGTTTCGCCGCATCAGCCGGCGTCGGCTCCAGCATCACGTTGATCATATTGATCGGCGTCGCTGCCTGTGCGGAGCGTCTGTTATCGGATGATCTTGCTATGGGGAGGTAAGCCATGAATGCTTAGGGTGTGTTCAGGCTTGGAATGAGGCTTGCGGGCTATTGCGCCGGGACCATTTCGGAGGGAACGGCCATTTAGCGCGGCGGCGGCAACTGACGTTGCTCCGGCGCTTGGCGCGTAGCGGGATAGGTCGCCACGCCGCGCCCGACCATACGGCCTGCATCGCCTGCGGCCTGCTCGAACGCAGCAACGAGAATATCGTGCCGCAGGGTGGGATCGGCGCTCATGTCAGCAATAAGGGCGCGGACCTTGCCGGGCGTGGCGGTGGTGTAGAGCCGTTCAGCCATCGCCTGATTGACGCGCGGATCGTAAATGCCGGGCTGCTGGATACGTTGCGCCACCTTGCCGAGTTGCTTGGTGGCGACGCCGCGCAATTGGCCGCCGGAGGCCACCAGATCGGCCAGCCAGCCCAACTCTGTGTCGCCCTCCGTCAATGCCTTGATGTCCTCTCCCAACGGGGTGGTGCGCGAACCGCTGAGGATGCCGTTTTTGTTCGCCGCCATTGCCGCTTCGCGCGCCGCGCGGGAGAAAAACCGCTGCGCTGCCCTTTGATCGCCCAGTGATTCAGCGATCTGGTTCCTGAGGTTGGCGTTGCGGGTCAGTCGCGCGACAAACGCCGTATCGCCGCGGTTCACATGCTCGCCGATCGCCCGCATCAGTCCAACCATGTAAGCGTCGCGCTCTTCGGCGCTGACACCCCGCAAAGTCTGGGCGATCTCAAAGTCATCGGTCGTGAACGCCTTACGCCCTGCCTCCACCATTTCTTCCACGGCTTTGGAGTGCCCATAGGCTTCGCGCGCGGCCTTAAACGCCGGCGCTTGTGCATCGACCAGCTTCAAAAACTCGTTGCGGTTCTGGCCGTAGGCAGAGCCAAGCGTCGTGCCTTTGCCTGCCGTCTCGGACAGGGATCGCATGCCGCGCTGAAAATAATCGATCGCCCGCACATTAGCGCCGGAAACCTCTTGTCCCGAGCGCAAGGCGCTGAGCGTCTGGCTGGTGGCGCGTAGATCGTCCAGATCGCGCGCGGCCTTGTCGATCGCCGCCTGATTACCGGATTTTTGCGCCGCGATTAGCTTTGCCTGCGCCCGCAACGTGTCGGCCTGTGCGATTCTAAGACCCATGCCCAAAGCACGCGCCTGCACCGGGCCTCCTGACATCAATGGCGCGAGATCGCGCTTGAACACATCGTCGGGAATGGCCTCGGCGTAAGCGGCGTCATAGGCAGGCTCAGCCGCCGCAGTGCGCCTTGCCTGCACATCATCAAGAAATTCGCCAACATCTGTGGTTTCACGGCCCGTCGCGCGCGACGCTTCGCGGATCACTCGCCCAGCCACACCTTCACTTCTAGCCGTAAGGGCGTCGGTCGCGATTTGTTTCCCCGGCCCTGGCACGTTCGCCACGGCGCGCGCCTGTGAAAATCCGGGCTGGCCCATCAGCTCAAACACCATTTCTTCAACGGCGCCGCCCTGAGAGGGGAGTTTGTTGGCGACCTTTTGCAGATCAGCATCGGTCACGCCTTTCTCGCGCAAACCCTTGGCGATGATCCTGAGCGCGCGCTCATCCGGGGTGGCGCCTGCGCGGTTTGCAATCGAGCGAACCAAGCCAATCGTTCCGCCAGCGACTTTCGCCACGGCCTCGCCAACGCCCGCGCCAGCAAAGCCAGCCGCGCCGCCGCCGCCAGCCCGCAGGGCGCGATCCTGCACGCCTTCGCCAGTGCCCGCGCCATAGGTCGCCCCGCCGATCGCAGAGCCCTTGTAAGCGACCGAGCGCTGCCCTGTGCGCACCCCGGCCTTTACGGCCTGATCGCGTGTCTGGCCCTTAGCAAGAGCCTTTGCCGTCGCCTTCACCCCGGCCTTTGCGCCGACGCCCGCCGTTTGCAGCGCCCTCACTTGCACGGTGCCGGTTACGATAGCGGGCGCCGTTTCAGCAACGAACGCAGTGACAGGGTGGTCCTTACGGAACCTCTCGGTGTGGGCTTTTTCGATCTCGCGTGTGTCGTCATAGCCTTGACCGAAAGCATTCTTCGCTGCATCGAATCGTTGTCCGATGGACCAGCCGCTTTCGGGCTGGTCCATCACCGAAGCGCCCGCTTTTGTAGGGTCTATGAACGCGCCAACGCCGCGCTCGTAGCCCTCAATCAACCCTGCGCCTTCATCGGCCAAACCGAACGAACCGCCTTGCGCGACGGTAGAGACAAGGCCGCGCAAATCCGAAGTCGCGGGCTTTTTCTTCACCGCAGGCGCATGCTTGACGCTCGCCAGCGCCGCGGCGATATCGGCCTGCGAGAAATCGTCCGGGAAGTCGTGTTCGACGCCTTCGTACTCCACGCGCATTATTGTGCGCCAACCGGACGGGGAACGCCGTCAGGCCCTTTTTCCCAGCGCACAACACCACCGCCAGCAGGTGCGGATTGCGCCTTGCCTGGCTGTGATTCCGGCGCACCCGCCGGCTTCACCAATCCCGTCTTTGGCTCCCAGTACCCGACTTCCGGATAGGGCGGCTGCTCGCCAATGATTACCGCCGCGGAATTGGTGATGCGCTTGCGGTTTTCGGCCTTTTTTTGGAGCACCGCCGGGTTATCGCCAAAGCGCGGGTTATTTGCACGAACGAAGCGCTGCGCCTCACTCTCCGTGACAGCCGATCCCGAGAATGCCGGCATGATCGATTGTTCGAACGTGCGGATAGCCGCTTCGTATTGCGTGTAATCCTCGCCGCCCGCGACCCGCGCCGCGCTGCCGCCATCGAAGGGAACAGCTTCAAGCATGCGCGCGCCCCAATCGCGCCCGAACGGCGTCGCGCCGCCTTGTGCGTTGGCGGCGTTCTCTATCTTGTCCAAATCCTCAAGCGACTGGATGATGTTTGGAAACGAAAGCACAATCCGTCCGCGCTGCTCGGCGCCTGCAAGCATCTGCGGCTTACCGCCGCCCGGAACGGCTTTAACATTCCCCGATTCATCATCGATCAATCCCGGCGTCGTCATGCCGTAGGATGTCAGTTCATCGGGCGTCATTGGGCGCCATTGCGCACGCGAGCCGCCGCCCGACCCACCACCACGGCTCTCAGCGACGCGGCGCTCATCGAGATCGAGCTTGGTCTGAGCCTGCGTTACCTTGGCGACATCTATGTCTATATCGTAGCTTTTAGCGAGCCCAAGCGCGCGGCGTTGCAAACCTTTCAGCAGCGCCGGCAATTGTTGCGGACTGACGCTCTCCGGCATGATGGTGTCGAGCGCGCGCGCATCTGCGCCCGAAGCCGTCGCGTCAGCAATGGCTTTCTGCCTGATCTGCCCATACGCGCCGATCTGTTGTTCGGCTGGAAGTTTGAGCGCCTGTTCGACTTGATAGTACGCGTCTTCGGCTTTTTTGCGCACGTCTTCGCGTTGATCTTCGGTGTAGCTTTTCTTCGCTGCGCGCGAAGTCTGAACCCCGCTTGGATCGCCGTAATTTACCGCAGCGCGTTCCATGCCGCCAAAATCGTTTCGGCTGTATGCGTCGGCATAGCTCTCGCCATAGGCCTTTTTTTCAGCACGATCGCCATACGTCAGATACGCATTCGCCGCGTCTGTATCGTAGGGGAGGAGTTCCCGGCCCGCTTCATCGTAAGCGCCATCGCTTGCATAGCCGCGCGCCCGGCTGGACGCGATGCGTCTTTGCTGGCTGTCAACGCCGCTATAAAACGCGCCGATCACGTCGGCATAAGGCCTAGTAGCCATAGGTGTAGTCCGTATTGTAATAATTTGCTGTCACGCCGGAACTGGTGTTGCCTGTAGCTTTCTTCTTCTTCGTGTTTCCATAGGTGTAAGCGCCGTAGACGTTGCCTGCGAGGCTAGATGCGTCGGCATAGGCTTGGCCTGTAATCGCCGCGCGCTGATTGGCGCTGTCGCTGTATGCCTGCGCCTTCGACGTGTTCGCGTTTGAGACCGTGCTGGCGTAATCGCTGTTGCTGTTGGCGATCTGACCTTTCGCATTTTGCCCGGTACTAACCCGGCTATCCAAATCATCGACATAAGAGCCATAGGCGCTGTTTCGCCCAGAGGCGCGGGTGTCGTAATTGCTTGAATAGCCCGCGCTGCGCGTTTTCGTCGCGCCGGTCAGATTATCATAATAGCTGGCGTCAGCTCCGCCGATATCGTCGTAGTAATCCGCGCCATAGCCTTCGAGATCGCCTGCGTAGGTGTTTTCGTTGGTGATCCGGCCTGTCGAGTAAGGGTAATCATCCTCGTTCCGGTAGGCGCGAACGGTGTCCGAATAGGCGAGATTGTTTTCGTTCGTCGCCTCTGCGATCGCGCGCGCGAATTTGCCGGCCTGACCCGTTACCCAGAGCATGCCGGCGTGACTATCCTGAGCTTTCTGATTTTCAATATCATTCAGCGCAGAGCGGTCGGCGATGGCCTTGTCGGTGTAGCCGGTGCGCGTCGCTAGGTCTTCTTCAAGGTAGCCACGGGTTGTGTCGTAGCGATTTGTAGCTATCCCGGTGAGATCGGCGCGGCGTGTGCCGGCAAGTTCATAACCCCGCTCTCGCGCATCGGTGTAGACGCCGGTTTCATCCGTGTACGCCTGATCAACCAGATCGTTGCGAACGCCGTAATCCTCCTCGTTCCACTGATAGAGCGGCTGCTGTTCGATCTGACCCATGACATCTTCGCGAGTCAGCGCGCCGCCGCCTTCGCCGTAGCGAATCCGGGAGTGAAACGCGAGCGGATCGGTTTCGCCGCTGGCTTGATAGTCGTCGAGTAATTGTTGCTGGCCGGGCGTCGGACTAGCATAGCGCCCCTCTACCAGGTCGAGGAAGGCCGCGGCCTCGGGATCGCTAGCATAAGAACCGCCGGGGCCGTCATAGCCGCCCGACGAGCCATAGGTGAGTGCGTCCAAATACGATTGCGCACGGTCGCCGCTGGCCATGTCAGGAGCGTAAAGCGCTTCGTTTTTGTCGCGGGTCTCGCGGGCGAGGGCGATGTTGGCGTCTGACGCTTCCGTCGCAGCGCGCGTGGAATCCTTGGAGGCGTTGTTTGCAGAACTTGCAGACGCAATCGTGCCAACCGCGCTGACGCCGATCGCAACCAATCCCCAACTCATACAGCATGCTCCAGTGCGCTAGACGCCGTATGCGCGAGCAAGTCGCCCTCATCCTTGGCTAGGACGAGCGAGCGAATTGTTCCGGGGTCAGTTTTATCCGTGGCGTGAAACGCCAGGAACGTGCACTCGGTCAGCGCATAGACCGCACGCTGAGTGCCGGGAGGGGAGACGCCGAACACAGGCGCGACAATCGGCTTGCTCTCACCAGCAACCAGCATCTCACCCTTGAGAAACACCCATGCGTGCTTTGTTTTATGGATCGCGCCAGCCACCGTGACGCCGGCCGGGATGACCATTTCGCGAATGTAGGCGCCATCGGCGTAATGGTGCTTTACCAGCGATTCGGGATCGATCAGGCAAGCCGGATCGGCGCGCGACATCGCATCGGCGAGCCGTGCGATCTGCTGGCGTAATTCCATTGAAGCTGGGACCATGGCTCACATGATTGCCGCTAGCGCCGGAATGCGGCTTGCGGTAATGACGCTTAACGAACTACAGAGAGGGCTCAGTATGTGGCGGCTGGTGTTTGTGGCGGCGACTTTGACGGCAGGCTGCGCGTCTCAATCTGGCGTCGTTGATATGGGCGGCGGGCGATACTTTGTTTCCCGCCAAGCCGCGACCGGGATTGCCGGCATGGGAAGCCTTCGCGCCAAAACGATGCAAGAGGCCGGGGCATTCTGCATCGCTCAAGGCAAGCGCCTGGAGGTCGTGCAAGTCGAGGAGCCTCCGGGGCCATACGTCTTGGGCAAATACCCTCGGACAGACCTAACCTTTTCGTGTCTGTGAAGGCGCAGCCCGCGCCGTCCTCGTTCCCTAGCCGTCCCCGAACGCTTTGAGCAACCACTCTGCTTTCTCGCGGTCGATTCCCAAAATCACGCCGCCGGTCAGCGCTCGAAGCACAGCCCTTCGATCCGTGATCTGGGTAAGGTGGCCGCGCTCGCGCTTTGCCAGCCGCGCGGCGTTGGCGAGCTTGGCGATCTCCCGCCTGCGCTCGGGACTAATCCCTGTGGGCGATTTGCGTTTCGTTTTATGCGGCGCGATCTGCATGAGCGGGGAGGCTGAATCGCGCCGGGTGATGCGTCAAGTTCAAATGCGCGTAAGGAAGGTTATGTGCAATGCTCTGTGTGCGGACGATATTTCAGCGAAGTCCTGACTGGCGTACCCGGCTACAGTCAGGGCAGTAGCATCCGCTTCGGTGCGCCGTCCTGCTGTCGAGAAGCGGCCTCACCTCGCGCACCGTCTCTCGAATAATCGTTGTAGGCCCGCGCTCGCTCAACTTGGCGTCGATCGATTTTAGCAGCGTCATCATTTCGTTGAACTGTGCGTCAGTCATTCGAGCCTCTCCGGATATCCAATCTACACCGCTTCGCAAAACTCGTCATGCACGAATTGGGGCGCGTTCTGCGCCCTTTCTCCGTTTACGCAACATTCGCTTCGCGCGGCTTCCAGTCCGGGTATTTCTTCCTGAGGAAATCTCCAATGAACGGGATGCCAGCGATGATCGCCGCCCTGCGCTCTGCGTCGCGGTCACGCTTCTCGCGTTCGGCTTTGCGGTTTTCCGTGCGCTCCTTGTCTTCACGCTTCTCGCGGCGCCTGCGTTGGGCATCGGTCTCCGGCTCGATCGCCCTACCCGCTCCGCCCGTCATCGCCCAGCAGCCATAAAGGAAGATGGCGCCGAGCCATTCAAAGAAGCTCGGCTCGGCTCTGGCAGGCTTGGTAGCGTTTTTCACAATCAGCTTGGCGTCGGCGCGCTCGCCAAGGTCTGAGAGTGAATCGGCCAGCGTGCGTTCTGCATCAATCAGGGCCGGTGAACCGATCGTATTGACATACACGGCTTTCTGCCGCTCCCACGCGATGCCGGAGGCAAACTGCGTCATTGGCCATGTCATCAGGGCGCAGCCGATCAGGAACGGCGTCAGCGCGCTCTGGCGCACGTCCTTGCGCTTGTCCGAGCGGCGCTGCGCCGCACGGTAAAACAGGAACGCGGCCATGTTGGCGATCGTCAGCACCAAAGCGGCGTTGACGAGGCCCATGAACGGGAACGATCCGAACGTCGCCGGGACCATATGCTCCTTGACCGCGGAATCCAGCGCGTAGGTCACGCCATAACCCTCGATGGCTAACGTCCCGGCCGCGAACAGCAGCCAGAGCGGCAGATCACGAGAGGCTTTAGCCGCCCTCCTCCGCGTTCTGCTGGCGAACTTGATGGCCTCGCCAAACCAATCTACTTTCTCGTTTGTCATCAGACGGTCTCCAATTCTTTCTTGTGAGTCGTTTTGTGGCTGACCGGCTCGGGGCGCTGACCCTGCAAAAGTTGCGCGCTCCGGGCCGGGGTTTGATCTTCAGTCTTGGCAAGGATGCTGGCGAACAGCCCTCCTGCCGGTTTCCAGTGTTCCATGTGCGTCACTCCAAATCATGTAACGACACTAGCGTTACATGACGGAATTGACAAGGGGTAAATGCCCGCTATTATCGTTACATGGCTGAAAGACTGAAAAACGCCACGCTGAACCTGCGCGTCGAGGCCGAGAAGAAGGCGGCGTGGGATGAGGCCGCGCGGCTTGATGGCCGCACCCTCACAAATCTGATAGAGAAGCTGCTGAACGATTTCGCGCGCCGCAAGGGCACGCTGAAGGAACCGCGCAAATGACCTACGCCGCGAAACTCAGGCTAGCTCAAATGCTGACGTGGTGCGTCATGATGGGGATTGTCACCACAATCACGCTGGCGATTTTCTACACGTTGGGAAAGTGGCCCACTGTTGTATGGAGCGTAATCGCCATCGCGTTTACATACTGGATTGAGTTCAGCCGGGATAAAGCCGGTCCATTCTCGCTTGGAACATCGCGTCTGCCTGATAGCGCTCGCCGATCGCCCGCAACGCGTCTTTCCCGTTCTCAAACTTGCCCAGCCCCAGCTTCTCCGCCGCGGCGATGAAATCTTTCTGCCGGCCGCCAAGCCTGCCGCTAAGGGTTTGCTGACCCAGTGAGCCTCTGGCGTTGGCCACCACTTCCTCGGGCGATAACACCTTCTCGGATTTCAACTTGCCCAGCACGATCGGCGGGCGCGGATTCGACGGGCCATCCTTGCCGTAGCGCGGCGGCGGCTCCACATTCGGCTTGACCCTGCCGCTTACAGGCTCGCGCGCCGCGCCATTAAATTCCTCCAGTTCGGCCCGCGTCGGCAGATCGTTGTCGTACCGGGCAAAGCGGCCCTGACGCATACGTTCCTCGGCTTCGAACGTGCTTTCAGGGCGGCGCAGGCTTTCGCTGCGTATGCTCTTGCGGCTCTGACCTAACCGACCGGCGCGCCGCGCGCCATCTCGCACAACGTCACTGATAATTGGCGGTGCGGCCTTGGCGGCGCGGCCAGCCATGCGCGCGCCAGCATAGACGATCGGCGCCGTCATTGCGCCGCCTACGCCCAGCGTCAGCGCATCATCGAGATCGCCGCCCTCAAGCAGCGTGCCGCCAGCAGCGCCCGCCCCGCCGCCGAGCGCGGCGCCCGTCAATTCGTGAACACGCGGCTGCGTGCGCGACGCGGACCGGCCTGCAACGCCGCCAAACCTTGCGCCCAATGCGCCGAGAACAAGCGGCAACACCGGCGACACGCGCCCGTCATCCGGCGCATCTTTCCAGCTTGTGATCCTGCCCCTCGGCGTTGCCGAGCCAGTGTCGGGATCGACTTCAAATATCCACGCCGAGCCGTCGCTATAGCGCTGAATCACGTTCTGGGAGCCTGGAACGCGGTACGGCGTGCCGTCAGCGTCATCAAAGGACGGGGGCCGCTCGCCCGGCTGCACCGGCTCGTACTCCACGTCTTCACCGGGGTAATTGATTGTATCAGCTTCCGCTTCTTCCGGACGCAAAGCCGATGCGCCGACACTTGCGGCTGTTGCGTATCCGGCGATTGGTCCGCCAGTTCCGCCCCACGCCAGCGCCTTGTCTTTCATGCTCCCGGATTCAACCGGATTTACGCCTGCGTTGTTCGTTTTTTGCGCGCTTAGCGCTCTTACTTTTTCAGGAGACATGCCAAGGCGTTTTGAACGCTCGGCGACTTCATCAACAACACGAGGCGCGCTTTTCTTCGCGGCGTTTTCAGCGCGCCAGATAATGCCTTGGGCCTTGTTCTTGGTCAGGCCGATGGACGCAGCGAAATTACGGAATGAGCCCGCATCGCCTGCTTGCCCGCCCTTGGCTTGGCCAGCGCCGGGATAGCGCGCTTTCCACGCATCCCATGCCTGCATCACCTGCTCTACTTCGCCTTGACGCGCTTGGGGATCGACCTTGCCCCGCGCCATCGGCGAAATAACTGGTTTTGTTGCTTGTGTGTTCGGGGTCGGTTCGCTTGACGCCCCTGCAAATCGATTGTCGTTCTTCTTCCCCAGCCTTCCCAGAACTTTATTTACATCAACAAGCGGGGGAGAGTTATCTACCGGACCTGCGCCAGCGGAGAGGATGTTGGGAGAGCGGGTTTGTGCGGGATCGAACTTGGCGTGGACTGAACGGATGTTGGCGGGATCGAAGATTGAGACTTGGCCGGCCGCATCTATGCCAGAATAACCTTGCTCCCTTAACGTCTTGGCAGCGCCCTGCATGTGGGGGGTGTCGTACGCCGCCATCGGCGAGCCGTCGATGACGCGGCTTTGTTTGTCCAGCGCCTTCTTCCACTCTCTGGCGTTCGCCAATTTGCCGCGCACATGCACAGGCACGACGTTCGCGCCAGAGTCGCCGTAATATTGCGCGTATTTGCCCGCTAGTTCTGGATCGTGCGCGAAATAAACGCCGCGCCCGATCTGGCCATTAGTCGATGGCTTGAAGTTGTCGAAGTCCCGCGTCGTGCCGTGATACAGCACTCGCTCTGTGTCGAAGCCCTGCTCTTTCGCCCTGGCGCGCGCCTCAGGCGTGCCGCCAACTAAAGGCGCATTAGACGCGTCAATGTCATAGCGTTGCGCAAACTTATCAGGCTTTACCGGCCATTGTTCGCCGACGCTTCCGGTAAGCACATAATCACCAGGCGCAGCCCCAACCGGGCCTTCCAGCGTTTGAATCGTCTCCGGCTTTTCGGCGATGCGATACGAAACGGAGAGGTTCGGGTCCTTCCTGAATCCGCCCTCGGCAGGAACATAAGTGTTATCGAAAATATCCTTGCGCACCACCCAGCGATCATTTGGACCTTTCGACACGATCACGTCGCGCCCGGCTTTCGCCTGCAGATCAGCGCCCCAAGAGGTCTTTACGATCTGGTCCGCGCCGACAGGCTCAACCTGCACCACGCTCGCATCTGCCTTCGGACGCGCTTTTTTACCCAGCGCACCCCCCAGCATCGCAGGCGCTTCTTCTCCTGCTTGTCTTCCGACATTAACAACAGGGGGAAGTCTTGAAGCGTCCTTGGCTGCGAGCGCGGCCCTTGCGCCAATCCCTAGAGGAACGATGCCCGTCGCGGCCATGAGCCCTTCGCCGGTGGCGCTGGTGATTGCTTCGCCTGCCTGAGCGCGAAGTCTGGCCTCTTCCTCGGGATCTGCATCAATCGAGCGATCCTCAAGGTTTATGGCCCGGATAGCTCCCGCGCCTGCCCTGCCGAGAGCGGGAGCGCCCGTCATCTCGCCAGCCATCGGAACGGCTACGTCGCGCACCGTGTCGCGCGCAAGATCAGCGGCGGGCAACACCAGGCGCGGGGCGATACGAGCGGCGGTAGAAACATCGCCAGCGAATTGCTCGGCTTTTTGCTCAAGCGTTCTGCGCGGCGCGGTAACGACGATCGGCGCCGTCATGTTCGGATCAAATTCACCGAAGGGCTTATCGTAAAAGTCCAGCGCCTTGCGCGAAACAAGCGGCGCGCGGAGCGGCGCAGTGATCGCATCGCCCGCTTCGTTCCATCGGCGGCCAATGTCCCGGACCGCATCTACAGCAAGGCGCCCGCCGATATTGCCCGCGCGGTTAAGCACATCGGCGGCGGCGTCCAGAAAACCACGCCGTTTTGCGAGCGAGATCAGTTGTGCGTCGGACAGTTGCGCTGCGGCCATTATCTAAGCCCCCGACGCTTCAGCTCAAACATCACATCGTCGTCGTTGATGTCGGCGAATTGGTCGTCTTCAAGATTGACCGGCGCGCCGCGATCATAGCCGGGAATGCGCCGCAGGCGCCGTCCGTTCGGTCCTGGAAGATTGCCGTCCGAGGATTCCTGCATGCCCTCCCATGCGCCGCTTTCGCGCGGCTCAAAGCCTTCGTGGCCTTCGGGTTGATCGATGAAGTCTGCGCCGTCTCGCGCGCGCATATTGACATAGGGAACCGCCGCGCTTGCAAACGGGATAACCTCAGCCCCGCGCACCGCGTCGCGCGCGTGTCCCGCCGGCGGCGATGGATAATCAAGCCGTGCGCGTTCTGCATCAAGATCAGGGCCACGATACACCGATTGCGCGCGGTCGATCGGGTTGATCACCGGGGCGCGCGGCGCGCGGTTCATCTGGCTTTCGGCAATATCAAGCCGTCCGTGCATCGACGCATCGGCCAGCCTTGCGTATGGCTCTCTGAGTTCTGGAAGCGCAGGCCTGCGCATCGCGCGGTCGGCGTTGGCTTCGGAAAGCTCAAGGCCTGCCATGGCCACATCTTCCACCGCATTGCGCGCGGTGCGCATGCCCCACTCACCCGCGTTGTGCGCCGCCTGCCCTACGCCCGCCGCAAGCGCAGCCCCTCCGCGCACAAGCCCTGAGCCCATCACTTCAAGGCCCTTGGTAGCGACTTCTCCGGGGGAGAAGTCATCGAACAAATGCTGGCGGCCGGGCGCAAATTGCGGCTGGCGGATAAGCGGCGGCCCGCGCATCGCCATCGCCTCGGCATGTCTTGCCCGCGCCATCTCCCGGCTTTTGCCGACGATAGCGGCGAGCTTGGCGCGGTTGTCCTCCTGCGCCATCAGATATTGCCGTTGAGGAAATCGTTCAGCGAGCCGCCAGCCCCGCCCCGGTTTGCAACGCCAATGGTTTGCGCTTCGGCGTCAAACTGTGTCGGCGGCGGGGCGCAATATTGGGCGTAGAGTTTCGTTCGCCCGTCATCCAGACGCTTGCGATCGGCGGCGCTGAGTTCGCGCGCGTAACCGGGACAAATCGCGTCGCCCAGCTCCAGCCTGAAATAGCCGTCAAATTGCGCCGGGTACGGCAGATCGTCATCAAGCCCAAGATCAGCCGCGAGTTTCCAATCGCCCAGATCGGCCCGGTAGTGATAGCGCCGGCGCGCCGCGGTGAAGGTTGCATTGGCGGCAGACCCCGCGATCAGCCAGCCGTTACGGGCAAGCGTGATGCTCGCCGCATTCGGGTTGACGATCTCGACGATAAACCCATCCGGAACCGGATTGCGCGCGCAGCCCATCGGCAGCGTCACCGTCTGCGCCGCGGTGCATGTCACCCGCACGCTAGGCCAGCACGGCCAGCAATCATCAAACGAGAACGACACATCCGAGCGATAATCCCGGAACGGCAAAGCCCCGCCATTGCCGGGAAGATCGTTGAGAATGTCGTTGAGGAGAACCAGCCCTTCCGCCGCCTGCGCTGAGCTTGGACTTTGCCCAAGCCCGATCACCCTGGCATGCATTCTAAGCGCACGGGTGATGGTTTCGCGGGCTCTGGCCATGGTCCACTTAAAGCGTTAAACGTGGAACGCGGCTTACGGCTTAGGAGCCTTACGCCCCCTCTATCTGGAAGTATTTTTCAGACTTTTTGGATCGAGCCTTAAAGGCCGTACCCTCTACGGGGCGTTCTCGCCGATCAGCGCCACGGAATCTCCAGCCGGGATCGGAACGCCCGCCGTAGCACTCGCCGTGCCGCCAACACGAAACGTCATCACCGTGTCGGACGGATTGCCGATGATGATGCCGCGTCGCGCCGGGTTGGCGGCGAATCGTGACTGTCGTGTTGGTGAGCGTGCCAGCGGTTTCGGTATAGGCGGCGGTCATCGGCGTATCCTTCGGATTATTTGCGTCTGGCGGATTTACCGCCCGCATCTGAGACCACTGCGGGCTTAGCGGGCTTAGGGTCGATGCCGAGCAGTTCGCGCGCCAGCGCGCGCACCTCCTCGGGCATGTCCTCGCCTTCAGCGATTGCAGAAACGAAGGTTTCAAGTTTGGCGATGCGTAGAGCGCGCGCTTCCAGTTCGGCGGCGTTCGCGCCAATCTCTTCGCTGAGATTGATGATCTGGTCGGCCTGTTCCTTATCGACTGCGGCGTTTTTCTTGCCTGTCGTTTTCTTCGGTTCTGGCGGCGGCGCGGGAGTAAGGTCTTTGCTCGCCGTGGCGTGGTCAGTCCAGCCCTCCACACCGGCTAGCGCCAATCCTTGTTCGTCTTCAACGATGCGGTTCAATAATTCATAGCCCGCAGCGCGATAGACCATTTTCGGAAATGCACTCATGTTCACTTTGCTCCGGCAGACGAGACGTTGAGAGCGTGAGGCCCGGCGCGAAACCGGGCCTCCAACTCAGAGCGCCGCCGCTTAGTTCGTGGCGACGAGCCCCTTTGCCTCAAGACGGGCCTCGACCTCTGCGAGGCGCACTTGCAGGTTTCGCACGACGTAAAGCAGCGTGATCGCCTCGGCCGCATTGGAGAACCCAAATGGCGACGAATTGGTGATCGCTGCGATCGCGTAATCGGGCGTGCCAGCGGCGTCTGCCGGGGTTATGGTGGTGAGCTGCGCGGTTAGCGCGGCGCCCTGCGCGGTGCCGGCGACGCCGTGAAAGCCGACCAGTGCGGCGGCCGATTGACCAATGACATAGCCATCGCCGGGGTTGGAATCTGCATATTGAACCATGTTCGTGTATCTCCGTGAGCATTGGGGCGGCTGTTACACCGCCCCTGCTTCGTGGTTGGCTTAGGAGCCGCTAACGCGCGAGGCGAGATCGGCGTTGATCGTCTTGACCGACCAGAGAACGTCCAGACGCGTGCGGCTGACGTTGTTCGTGCCATCATAGTACGGAATCATCCGGATGGAGGCGCCCGTCTTGTCGTCGGTGACAACCGTCGAATCCGGGCTGGCGCCAGGCGGACGTTCCAGCGGCGCAAACGCCAGAGCAAAGGCTTCCTTGAGGAAGCACATGTTCTGCACGTAGGACGTGGAAGCCGTGCCCAGCACCGTGATCGCCGCATCGTCGGCAGGCGCCGCCGAGCAGGTTTTTTGGCCACCCGAGATGATGATCGGCGGGCTGATGGTCAGCGTTGCCTGGCCTGAGCCGTTCGCGCTGATGTCCGCCTTAACCACGAATTGCTGCAAATAGTTCAGCGTTTCGAGGCTGTCGCGATTGACCGCATAGACGCCGGCGATGGCGAACACGTCGCCTTGTTTCAGGATCGCCGACGAGTTGGTCCAGCCATCGGTGATGAGCGATTGCTCGTAGGTGGTTTTGACCGAGTCGTAGGTGACGCTTTGCGACGCGCCATTGACCAGCGGCGTGCCGGCCTTGGTGCCCACCGTGTGGTAACGGTTGTTCTGACTCATGTAGAGTTCAGTGCTGCCGAGACCGGGCAGCTTGGCGTTTTGCAACGCCGTTTTGGCGACATCGTCGATATAAAGCGCAGTCATTGCGCCCAGCATCGCGGCGTGATCCTGCGGCGAAAGCACGCCGCGCCGGCCATCCATCGGAACGCCGGTCTGGTTGAGACGCGTCGTCACCTTCAGATAATCTGCGTAGGAATCGATGTCGTTGCCGGGCGTGCCTACCCAGTTATAGACATCCTTGTAGAGCGCCGCCACGCTGAGATCGATCGCCGAAACGATCGGGCGCATCGCCGGCTTGATGATCCGTTCGCTGAATTCCTTGATGTTCAGCGTCAGGTCGGTTTGCGTGAACTTCAAATCCACGCCGCCGAAATTGTCGAGCGTCATAGCCACGCTGCCTTCGACCGTGTCTTGGTCGGAGGCGACTTGGCCGGAGCGGAACACATAGCGCGGCGGGCGCTTGATCGTGATAGACGAACCCGGCGTATAGCCGTTGAGGCTCTTGCCGAATTCTTCCTGATAGCCGCGGTGAACGATGTCGGGTGACGCGTACACCAGTTGGTTTTCGAGCACCACCAGCGCCTCTTGCGCGATGACGCTCATGGTCAGAAGATTATTTGCCATGGGCTAAACTGCTCCGAGCGGCTTCACTGTGCGAAGGCGCGCTCTCTCCATTGCCGGTAGGCGGTCATGTCGCCTTCGGGCGGGTTTCCAGGATTAGGCAGCGCCCCTCGGCCATTGGCCTGCGGAGTCGGCTGCGGCGAAGGTTGGTGAGTGCTGGGAGCAGGTTGCGAAGATGGCGCGGGCTGTGCTGCCGGAGCAGACAGCGCGCGCTTGATTTCCGCATTGAGTTCGCCGATCAACAGGCCGCGCGTGACCGGGTCTGCTTTGACAATGTCGTTAAGCAGATTGCGGTCAGCGGCGATGTTGAACATGACCCAGCCAGCGGTTTTACCCGTGGCCGTGACCGCATCGACAATGTCGGTGCGCCCGTTGCGCGCGAGATCGACAAGCAGGCGCTTGCCGTCATAGAGCACCGGGGCATGTTCTGTATCGGCCCACTCCTGAGCGAGCGTGTCGATTTGCGAGACGGTTTCCACGAAGCGTTGCTTGCCAGCTTCGAACGTGACCGCTTCGGCTTTGCGAGCCTCGGCTTGCACTTGTTCCTGCCGAAACTCGTACTTGGCGAGATCAACCGCATAACGCGGATTGTATTCGCCGCCGTCGTAGTCATCGGGGCTGGGCGGGCCGTCCTTTGGCGCCGGCAAGCTCGGTTGAGGCTTGGGCGCTTCTCGCCCCTGCTCCAACGCCATGCGGCGACCGCGCTCCTCGGCGAGCTGGATTTCCAGTTCGCGGGTCTGGCGCGACATTTCGGCGAACCGATAGCTGGCCTTGCGATGTTCGGGGACGGGCGGTTTAGCGCCCTGCCCGTCATCGCCCGGTGCATTCGGATTTTCGGGTTGCTGCGCGTCTGCATTCGGCGCGGCGCCATCAGCCCCAGGCGCAGCGCCCGTGTTCTGAAGCTCGACCGCATCGTTATTTGCGCCGGCTTGTGGCTCGGCGGCTACTTGCTCACTCAAAGTCCTACTCCCATCCCGACGCGCCCTGCGGGAATCCGTGGCGCTACGCGTGCCGGCGAGGTCGGGGCTCGACGGGGCGAAACTTGTTGCGGTGGCGGTAATGGCCGGCGCATCGGAACGGGGCCTGCTTGCGGCATTGGTCCGCGCGGCCTCATGTTCATTGGTGCGCCCATTGGCGGCCCTTGGGGCGGGCCTTGCGGCGGCATCGGCATGCCCGGCGGCATTCCTGGCGGCATGTCACCTTGCGGCGGCGGGATAAGACGCATCGCCATCGCCGCCTGCATGATCTCATCGGCGAATTCAGCCGCGCCGTCGAAGTCCATCAGCTTGGCGATCTTGGCGTGATAGAGCGGCTGCAAAGGCGGCGGTGCGCTCTTGGCCAGATCGATCAGACCCGCGCGCATTTCCTTGCGCTTGGATTCGTAGGCCGGGCCGGTCTTGACGTTGATGTCGTATTTGCCGAGCGAGAGCGGGCCGAACTGGTTCACATGCTCGCGCAGATCGATGATCGCGCTTTCGTCGTCTTCGCCCAGGATCGTCACCATGTCGCGGTCGGACATGATTGTGGGGATGACGTTGACCAGTTCCTTGCCGATCGCTGAGATCGTTGAGGCGAGATTGTCCTGATAGACAAAGGTGGACGTATCGGCCTGAGCGGCGCGGGCTTCGATCGCTACGCCGCTGGTCTCGTTGGAGCGGTTGCCCATGCTCGCGTCGAAGACGTTGGTGTTGGCCTTGATGCCGTCGATGGCCTGCCCGGCCTGCGCCATCGGGCCTTGATTGGCGGGGATGGATTCCATCCGCTTTGGCGCCGCGATGGTTCCGCCTTTGGAATTATAGCGAACGTAAGGAACCGGCCGGCGGCCTACGGCGGCCCATTCCTTCTCGAAGGTCTGTACGGACTCGCTATCTACGATGATCGGCGCGAGCGGCGCCTGTTTCATCATCTCGTAATCGAGCGTGATCGCGGAGTTGAGGCGGCGCTGGTTGTCCCGCGCATGATAAATCATGCCGTGGCGGAACACTTCATCGCCAATGTCGATTTCTTCGCCCACCGCCCTAAACAGCGGAATGCGCGTCCATGGCTGGGTTTCATCACTGGAC
The DNA here is from genome assembly GCA_031399165.1 of Alphaproteobacteria bacterium. GTDB lineage: Bacteria > Pseudomonadota > Alphaproteobacteria > Caulobacterales > Aquidulcibacteraceae > JAKFWI01. The sequence continues at coordinate 66,766 of JANNOO010000005.1, forward strand.
AGGATTTCCGTCCCGCCCATCAGGTAGAAGCAGACGCGCTTCTTGAACGCCTGGCGCTCTTGAACGATGATGAAGCCTTTGCTCTCGGCTTCAAACAATTCGTCTTCGCTGGGATCGAGCAGAACGGCGCTCTCTCCGCTCGGCGGGACCATGAAGCCTTCGCTTGCATCCCAATGCGGCTGGACGTGCTGCAAATGCACGACGCGCACGGGCTCCAGCTTCACCTTCCAGAATTCAGCGACGATGACCTTGTCGCCACGGTTCCAAGTGCGCGAAGTAATTGGAGCAGACGCGGCGAAGCCCGAAGACTTGCCGGGATATTGCTTGTCGAAATCCTTCTTCGACATCTCCTGCTCAACGATCGCCCACTTGGCTTTTTCGCCGGGGTCTTCATCGTTGACGGTATCGGCGTCAATCGTGACCGAGGCGGCGTTGCGAATGGACTGGATGCGCAATTCGGTCTGGAAGTCGGACAGATCGCCGACCGGGATTTCATTGGAGTGAACCAGCCCCAACCGCATCCAGCCCTTGCCGCCGGTGCAGATGTGCTCACCACAGCGGGAATAAACCCGCGGCGCATTGGAGCGGCGTTCGATGTAGCGGATCAGGCCCGCGAGAACCTGCGAGGTTTCCGAATTGGCCGCGCCATCAGCGGGCGTGACCTTGATCGCAAACGGGTTGCGGCGGATTTCGCCCGTGACTTGCTTGATCGGCCCGGTCAGCCGGTTGTCCGTGAGGATCGGGCGCCTGTCGGCCTTGCGCTCACGAAGCGCGGCCGGGTCCCACTGACGGTCGCCGCCCGCGACCATGTTCTGGTCTTCGAGCATGCGCGTGTCGTTATCGCGCTCAAACGCCTTGCCGATCGTGTAGAATTCCTGCGCCTCTTTTACGAGCGCGGACGGATCGTCTTCAGGTTTGGTTTGCTCGGCTTGCGCCGGTTGCGGGCCCATGCATCAAGGCAATGGGCGAAGGGATGGAACGGGGCTTGCGCTAGATCACCAAGAGGACTGAGCGCTTTCGCCGCCCAGCGCGTCTAAGGGGGAGGCAGCGCTCTCCCCTATGATCTGCGTCAGGTCATCGATTACCACAGCCCCCGTGCGCAGCGCGTCCGCCCCGTGGCAATTGATGTCATGACGCGGCTTGGGAAGCCACACGCCGCGCGCCTTGTCCCATTCTTTGCGATAGCCCGCGAGGCGCTTAAGCCCGTCCGCGCATTTGGTTTCATCGAACAGGAAGCGGTTGAACAGCCGCCTGACGATGCCAATGCCTTCATCAACAGACCCCGCCCCCGCCGGCGCGATGACCAGCTTGAAGCCGTGGTTCTCGAAGCACTCCTTGCGGTTCTGTTTGTTCAGCACGAGGTCGCGCACGCTCACGTCGTGAGGAACGGCCGCCGCGCCGAAGATGTAAGGCTTACGCTTGATCGCCAGCAGGCAATCTTCAAGCCCGACGTTTGACCATTCGTCGAAGTCGATCAGGCGAAGTTCAAGCCTGTGCGCCTGCAAATGCCAGCAGGCCATATAATCATCCAGACCGAAATCCCACATCGTATAGACCGGCAGGCTGGGCTCGTGCGGGACCATGCCGATGCGCCCCTCGGTGCGGGCGACGGCGAGTTGCTTGGAGTAATAGGCGCCCTCTACGGCGGTGAAAAACGGCTCATCGTCAGTGGACGGGTACTCCCTCGCCATCTCCTCGTCTTGGTCTTCCTGCTTTTTGACGTACCAGGCCTTTTGTCCGGGTGAGAGATCGATGCCATGCGTGGCTTTCAGCTTGGCGAAATATTCTTCATCTGATGGCGCGATTACCACGCCGGCCGGTTCGATCCAGTATTTGGGACTCTTCCACCACGGGAAGAAGTGCAGCTTGAAGTCCATCGGCGTGAGGGGCTGCTTGGCGTCTGCCTTGGCTTTCGCCCGCTCGCACATTTCAAAGAAGTGGCCATCGGCCCCTTCCGCAGTGGACTCGACAATGATCGTGTTGCCGACGTGAACGGTGTTGAGCGCGCCGGTGCGGATTTCCTTGGCCTTCTCCGGGCTCTTGGCGCAGATTTTCCCGTATTCGGAAATGTGCAGCCATTGCAACGTGCCGCCGCGGTGCGAGGTGCTAACCCAGATACGGGAATTGTTGGCGAAGGCGAGTTCGCCGGCATTGTCAGTTGTGTTGGGGCGCATCCGGCGAAGCCAATCAGGGAGCCGCTCAAACACAGCTTTGATCTTCTTGTCAAATATCTTGCCCGCATTGGGCAGCGTGTCCGCGATCACCCCACATGTGGTGTTGGAATTAAACAGGCACGCATCCAGCATAAGGATGCAGATGAACGTCGTGAACCCGAGCTGGCGGGCCTTGAGGATGATGTTGAAATTGTGCGCCTCGTCGAGAAACTTGCGCTGCTCCTCGTTCATCCGAAACGGGATCACCTCCCCGTTCTCGGTCTCAACCGTGTAGAGGCTATCCAGGCGCCATGCGCGATCGCCAAGATGCTTGACGGCCGCCTCGGGTATCTTCTTTGAACCGCCGGTCTTCGGCGTCGCCTCAGGCTTTGCCGAGGCCGCGGCTCTTGCCATCGATCAGCCCCATGAGTTGCGCCAGCCCATCGCCGGTGTCGTGAAGGATTTCATTCTTTTCGCGCCAGCCCTTGAACCGTCTGGCCATCATCGACAGACGGTTGGCGGTGTTGGTGCTGCTGACCGGGCGATCAAGCTCCTCGCGCAGCCGTCTGGTATGGAAGATTTCGGCCGCCTCGCGTGCGCGCGCGAGAGCCTCACCGAACTCGTCGTGATCCTGCTCCCACTGATAGAGCGTTTTGGTGGATACATCGAACTCGCCGGCAATCTCGACGATCTCCATTCCGGCCCTGCCCATCTCGACGGCAAGTTCGCAATAATCAATCAGGTAGGCAGGCGGGCGACCTGGCTTGCGCTTGCCTTCGGTCGCCTTGGCCTTGTCCTGTGCGAGGATGACATCGACGCGGGCCTGTTCGATGCGCGCAGCGGCTTCCTTCATCCAGTCAGGAGCGCCGTCCTTGTCGAGCGGAACCTTGTGGCTTTCGTCGAGAGGCTTGGCTGTTCCGGGCGCTGAGGCTGTGGCCTTAGCGGCGGCCTCTGCTGCTTTCTCAAGCTCGCGTGGCGTCGGTGGCTTGACGCGCGGCTCAACGGCCTTGGCGAGAATGGATTCTACGGGAGGCTTGGGTTTGCGATAGCGGGCAGCGGCCTTTGAACCGGGTCTAGGCTTTGCCATGGATAAGGTTCATTGACTGGGGGTTGGTGAAAAGGGTTCGGTAATGGCCGCGCATCTCGTTGGGAATGTCCCAGCCGCGCGAGCGGCGCTCTGGCATTGTCAATGGCCAAGACAGGTCGAAATAAAAGCCGCGGTCGAAGGCCCAGAGACACGTGTGCTGATTGAGCCAGCGATATGCGGGGCGCAAGCCGATCAGCAGGAGAAGTGTTAGCGCGATGATGTAGGCGGTCATGCCGCCACCATTGCGAAAGCTGGAGCGCGCTTGGCCTTGGGAAGCTTGGCCTGTCTGGCGGACCAATCGGATTTGAGACGAGACTGAAAGCTGGCGACGCGCTCGCGGATGGATTGGGCCTCTGCGCAGATAGGAACCGCGGGGCGATTTGGGTTGAGTGCGATCGGCGCGGGCAGCATCGGAACCGCTGGCTTATCCAGCCCATGGCCCATGAGGATCATGAGAAGCCGGTCTTTGCCCTTGTCCATCCGATAGCCTTCTTCGACTACGGTTTTGATGACGATCTCGGCCGGGAGCTTCTTACGGATGTTGGACATATGGCGCTGAAGCGCGTCGGCCATGTCGTAATGAACAAAGCCGCGGGCCGCGAACATGCGCAGGATGCGGGTTTCGGCTTCGGTAAATCCAGCAACGCGGCGGGCGGTTTCGCCTCTACGTCCTTCGGCCCAATGGGATTGCTGATCCTTGAGGAATTCAGAGACGCCGCGTTTTACGGCTTCGAGGTTAGCAGCGAGATCAGCGCGGAGCGTGTCGCGCTCGATCACGATGCCCTGGCTTGTTTCTGACATGGCGAGTGCAGCGCTCAAGCGGCCCTCACAAATTTGAATGGAACACCGCGGCCACTGGCGATGCGGTGGGCCTCAAGATCATCGAACGCAAGCGCGCGGGCATGATCTAAGGCCATACGAGCGGCGCGCTCCCGCGAACGTTCGCCCTTCGGCGAAATCAATCCTTGCGAGATCAGATGCGCCCGCAGGAACGCGCCTTCGACCAAATCATTCCGGTCTTGGTTCATGGAGAAAGGCATTAGGCAGGCAGAACAGAACGCCGCCAGAAGATCAGCTTTCAATCGGCTTGATCCGGTTGAGCGCGAGGGCCGTTCCTAGGCGATGGCGAAACATAGCCTGCTCTTCCTCGGTCCATTGCTTGAAACATACGAAGCGCGCCCACGGCCGCCACGGCCACGACAGCAGGCGCTCGCGCCACGTCCGCTTTCTGATGTGCGCGGCGAGGTCGCGCCGGATATCGTCGCAAGGGATGTATCGAAGGTAAGGGCTCGGCGGGCCAGCCATGGCCTTCGCCCACTCGGCCTCAAACTCTTCGATCTTTTCCGGATCAATGAAGATGTGCGGTAGGATGACGGGTTTGTTTGTGCTCATGCTTTCAGGAGAACGAGCGTCCTGGTTTATGGAAGGTAAATTCAGTCTGCGAATTACGGGCGCCAATCTTCGGGCGGACGATAGCGGCTGCGGCGGCGCTTGGGTTCATCGAAGGAATCTTCGTCGTAGCCGGGGCCGCGGCCAAGCAAACTATCCATGTCGCGGCGCATGGCGCGTAATTCGGAGACGCAGCGCTCAACCAGCAATTCGAGATCGCCATGATCTTTCACATCGCGCTTAACATCGCGCATCTCACGCTCGATGGTTCCGATCCGGGATGAGAGGTTTCCCCAGAGCGCGCCAGCCGTCAAAAGGTTGAGCGCGATGGCGATCAGCATTTCTGGCGGAAACGTCACTAGCCCTTGTCCCCTAGCTTACTAGAACGCACAGCTTATGGGGTTGAGTATGGAAGACGGCTTGGAGGTTCGCGAAGGCGGGCCGCGTTCTGCGGCCCTGTTTCGATTACTCGCCCTTGGCGCGCAGGCGCGGCAGTTCGCCGGTGTGGCCGTTTTCCTGCACTGGCAAAACAGCCTCAAGACTACCGTACAGTTTCAGGCTTTCGCGAATAGAGGCGACCTTAGCCTCGGCGTCGGCCATATCGATAGCGAAGAAGTCGAGACCCCATGTGCTTTCGCCGTGCCGGTATTCAGCGCAGAACATTTGGCGTGCGTCCCGCGCGTCTGGGGCCGCTTCCGGGATGATCTCTACCTTCGCGTCCGGGCACGCTGCGCCAAGTGCTTGAGCGATCTGATTGGCTGTCGTGCGGTTACGCGCTTCAACGTATTCGCCGCTGCCGCCAGAGGCGCGTCCGTTGCCTTCGTCGCGATGGCTGTAGTGTGTCACGGCGAAACGCGTGACCGGGCGCACGCGGAATTCATGGCTGTATGTGGGATCAAACATTTTCATTCTCCTCGACGGCCTCAGCCGCCTATTTACGTCGCGAGAAATTGCGACAATCAAAGTCTATGGGGGATGGGACGGAAGAGGGGTTGCGGGTTAGGCTCTAGCCTTGAGCGCGGCATCCTTGGCAGCGTTCAATTGCTTCATCGCATCTTCGGAGCCGCCAGCGTCCGGATGGGCGGTTCGCGAGAGGGCGCGGTAAGACGCCTCGATCACTTCGCGCGGGGCGTCTGGCGCGACATGTAGCACGCGAGTCCAGTGGTTGGCCGGAGCGGACCAGTTTGTCTGACGGAGTTTGCTTTGAAGATCGGCGTTGATGCAGCGAACCATGTTGATCTCGGCGCGCGCTGTCGCGAGTTCCCCGCGCAGCCTCTCAATGACATCACCGAAGCTAGGTCCGGATTGTCCGATCGTGCCCCTTGCGCTTTGCTGGCCCGCCTGCCCGAATGGATTCGGTCCCGGCATGAACATGCGGTTCTGAAAGTCGTTGAACTTTTGCGCAGCTTCGCGCTCCGCAGATTGCCGACTCTTGAATTCCTCGAACTGATCCGGTCGGCGAGCCACTTATTCACCCCCTCCCCTGTAGCTTCTTCCTAAGCTCAGGACATTCCTTAAGCGCTCGCTCGGTTTGTTCGGCGATAAGTTCGTCAGCGGTTTTGCTGCTATGAACGTCGATCGCATCCGCCATCATTTGCAGAGAGCGGGCGAAGCATTCGTTCGCGGGAAGGAACGGGTATGCGGTGGGCTTGGGCCTCACGCGGCGCTCCGGTGTTCGATTTCACGGCGCGCCTGATGATAGATCGGCAATTCCGGATCAAGCCATGTCTCGCGCCATGACCCGGTGTAGCTTACGCGTTTGATGGCCATGTCGAGCGTGATTTCGCTTTCTGGCGTCACGGTCGCGCGCTTGCGGCGATCTTGGATTAGTTCTTCCAGCCTTCCGCTTTCGATGATCGACACAACGCGCCCTGCGTACTTGCCGCCATCCTTGCGCTTCATGCCGCGATAGTGCGCTAGCGCCGCTTCAAGCACGTCGGCTTCGCCGAATTCGCGGATCACCGGCGCCAAGGCGGTGTGCGTGGACTTCGGCGTGACGAAGCCGCGCACGTCATCGTGCAGCAATCCGGATTCGATGATGGCCTGGTACACGCGCTTCGCAGCAGCGACCTCAGGCGCGACGGTGGCTTTCGGCTTCGGGGCTGGAGGCGTTGCGAGCGGTAGCCGCACAGCCCTGCCCCGTGTCGCCGTTTCGTTGATCGCGCGCGCGCCTTCCGAACGAAGTGAGGAAGTATCGTTCTTATGGGGTCGTTCCTCTATATGGTTGTCGGCGTGTGCCGACATCGGCCCCTTGTCCCCGCCGACGTCGGCGAGCGCCGTTGTCGGCGTGACCCGTTGTCGGGTTTTGCCGACGTCGGCTTTTTTTGCATCGGCTTCGCTTTGTTCTTGCGGCGGTTTTTCCTCATCGTCTCGCGGGAATGACGTCACCACTTGATAGTCGAGCCCGCACTTGCCGCGACCGGCCGCCGTGCGCGCATGAGTGGCGACGTAGCCCTTGGCGACCAGCTTCTTGATCGTCGCAGAAATGGTCTGGCGGGTCACGCCAAGGCGCGTGGCGAGCGTCGTTTGCGCCGGGTGACACCAGCCCTCTTGGTCGGCGTAGGTGCCGAGCGCAGCAAGAACGCGAACCTCTGTTCCCGTTAGATCAAGGTCAAAAACGGCGCGCGCCGCGAAGATCGAATACCGAGGCCCGCTCATGCGCTAGCCCCCGCTCTGGTGCGGCGGCGTATCTGCAAAGTGTCATCGTCAGTGATTGTATCGAAGGCGAGATTCACCTTCAGATGATCAGTCCCTTCCGCGCCCTGCCGGGCTTTGAGGGTGATGGCTTCGAGCTTGGGGCGCAGGCGTTCGATTTTATCCTCCAACTCGAAAAGTTCGTGATCGGGAAATTCGTAAGGCGACAATCCCTGCTTGGCCTGAAGCTCGATTTCGAGTTCACGCGCGGGACGGTAGATGCCGAGGATAATATCGGCGTCGTGTTCGATGCTGGCGCTCTCGCGCATGTCGGAGCGTTGGGGTCTGCGATCATTGCGCTTGCCGACTTCGCGGTTGATCTGGGCGAGCGCAACGACAACAACGCCCAAGCGCCGGGCCATGTCTTTGAGGCCGAACGAGAGTTCGGCGATCTGCAAATGGCGCTCGCGTTGACCGCCGGCGGCGCGCATCAAATGCAGGTAATCGACAATGACAAAATCCAAGCCGCCCAAGGCTTTGCGCGATTGGCGCACGGCCCCTTCAAGTTCGGCGATTGTCTGCGGCGGGGCTACGTCAACGCGGAGCGTTGCATAGCGCAAATCCATGGCGTCCTGACAGGCGATGATCGTGGCGCGGTCTATATTCGCATCGACATGGCGCAGGCGGTTGTATGGAAATGCCTCAATGGCGGGGTCTTCCAACGAGATAGCCGACCAGAACCGCGGAATGATCTGGCTGTCGCCCATCTCATACGAGGCGAAGTGACCCTTCTTGCCCATATAGGCCCAGCGGCGCGCCAGGTTCGTAGCCAGCGTGGTCTTTCCGCTCGCGGTCTCTCCGGCAATGATGATCAATTCCCCCGGCTGGAAGGAGCCGTGGCGCTTGTCTAGGGCGGTGTACGTGGTGCGCAGGCCGATGCTCTGCCCTTCCGAGAGGGACTTGAGATAGCGGGCGCCGATTTCATTGATCGTGAGCGCCGTGGTCGCACCGCAGCCGGTGTCGATCGCGCGCATCGTGGCTTCGGCCTGCGTGACGATGGAGCAGACATTATCCAGAGCGTCGGCGCTTGCGGCTTGCGCCTTGATCTCATCGGCCGCGCGCATGATTTCGCGCCGGGCGTGGTCAGTGGTGATGATCGCGGCGTATTCGCGGACGTGAGACGACAGCCGGGGCGCGTTTTCCACCAGTTTGAGAAGATACATCGCCCCGCCGATATCGGTCAGGGCCCCGGTCCCGGCGAAATAAGCCTTAACCGTGGTGGCGTCGGCGGCGCGGTCAGCCTGGATCAGCTTCTTGCAGACCTCGAAGATGCGCCCGTTGACCGGATCGTAGAAATGCTCTGGCTTGAGGCATCCACAATCCAGCTTCAGGTTCTCATTGTCGCGGAGGATCGCGCCAAGCAGGCCGGTCTCGGCGTCGAGATTAAACGGCAAGGCGCTCATACCCGCCCCCGCGATCCCGGCGGGCGAAGACGAACAGCAATATTTATTGAACCACGCTTTGTTGCGTGAGCGAGAAGCGCGCGGATTGCTGCGTCTTCGGATAGAAGGTCGTTTTCGGGTTGACTTTTAGGGCTCTTGCCCGCGCGAGTCTGAACGCTTATAGTGTGTGTCATTGAACTTGCCTCGTGGTCTTCAAGGGATTTAGGTGAGTTCTGGGGCTTGAGCGTTTGCAGCGCTCGGCCCCTTTTCTTTTTCAGGTCAGCTTGTGTCTGGGTTTTGCGCGCGGGCTTTGTCATGGACATGAGAAGGTGATCTTGCGGGCGGAAGAACGCTTGCTGGCTTCACGACACTTGCGTGAACAACAGATTGCGCATCGGCGTTGTCCGCGCCGCTAGCGCTGCGATTTACCGCACAAATATAGTCGGCGTTATCTTGCCCATACTCTCGCGCCGCGTAGAGCGAGCGTGCGAGCCATCCGGGAGATATTTTCCAGAGACAACTCATGGCCGCTCACCTTCGGGATAAGCGCCGAGATATTGCGAGGAAAGGTAAGCGCCAGACTTCACTTCGAGTGCGGCTTGCGTCTCTGCCGAATCCTTGGACGGCCAAATGCGGCAGCCGTGATAAGGGCCGCGATAAACCCACTCAAATGTCCTACACACATCGCAGTAGGCGAGCGTTTTAGGCCCGTCATTGAGGTGCCAGTTCCGCCACCGCGTCGGCGGCTTCGTGATCGGCTTTTCTTCGGGAGCGGTTTCCGTACTCACGCCCGCGCCCTCCCCAGCCGATCCATCTCCGCACGATCAGCTTTTGCTTTTGCGACGCGTGCTTCGTGTGGATTTATTGAAGGAGCCGTTGAACGAATGGGTTTGTTCGTCGCCTTTGCTCTTTTCATTGAATGAGGATCGAAACAATTTACACCGCGCTCAGCGCCGCAGACGGGGCAAGGAACGGAGGTGGCGTGAACTTCTGCAACGGAATATCGAGGGGCCATGGTCATGCGGGCTCCGCTGAAAAGAGATCGGCGGGCTGCGATGTTTCATCCGCGCTAAACAGTGGCAGATCCTCGCCCTTCACATGCGCGAGGCGATATTCGATGTCCTTGATGTATTCAGCTTCCCGCTCGATCAGGATGCAATCAAAGCCTTCGCGTAAGCAGGCCATGCCGGTTGTTCCAGAGCCAGCAAATGGATCGAGGCATACGCCGCCGGGCGGCGTGATGAGCTTTACCAGCCAGGCCATCACATCGACCGGCTTAACCGTTGGATGCTTGGATTTGAGGCGATCGTCTGCGTCGGCTTTGGCCGAATAAAAGAAGCGCGCTGCAGAACCGGAGTCGCCGCGCGGCTCAGCGGTAGCGCGATCGTTGTAGAGGCCGAGCACGTTTCGCGTCTTGCTGCTTGGTTCTTTGCCGGTGACGGCGCCAGCCTGCCCATTGCTTTGAGGAAAAGTCTCAAGCACTTCCTCGCTTCCGTCATGGATAAGGTTGGCAGGCCAACGGCCCGGCTTCATCTCGCCGTGGTATTCGACGCCGCCTTCTTCGGGGCGCCAATTGCCACCCGTCTTGCCGAGCGTCGCGCCCGGCTTCAGGCGCTTTACGGTGTAGGCGCCGCCTTGCGCGTCCTCCCCGTGTATCCTGCACGCATCGATGTTCAGCGCGCCGGTTCCATGTTCGAGAACGTTGGCTGCAATCGTTCCGATAAGTGACTTGCGCGCGAGAACGATAGGCTCCCATGCGGGCTTAAGCGCGGTGCCCCAGCCCTGCCATTGGGAGGCGTCTGGCGTGGCGGGGGCGGTGACGCTGGCATCGGCATTGAGGCGATAAGCCTTGTCGCCGCTTTGCCCCGGCGCGGACGGTCGCGCCGCACTGCGAACGCCAGCCACCACCACTTCACGCTCTGCCCACGCCGCCCGATCAATCGCCTTGCTGACATCATGCGATTTCGGAAAGCCCGAGCCGTAAGCCCAAGCGAGCTGATCGCGGATTTCAAACCCTGCGTCTTCGATTGCACAAGCCAGCCGATGATAAGTGCGCGTCCCTGAGAACGCGATGAGATGCGCGCCGGGCTTCATCACGCGTAGAACTTCTTCCCAAAACGCGGGGTCAAACGCGGTGTCGCCGTTATCCCAAGCCTTGCCCATGAACCCGCGCGTTAGCCGCGCCAATTGGTCCGAGCCGTCGCGCGCGCGCTTCTCGTTCGTCCCTTCCCGCTCCATGCTGGTTTTGCCATAGCGCTTTACAATGGAGACCAGCGCATAAGGCGGATCACAGACCACGGAATCGATGCTGTGATCGGCCATATCGCGAAGCGCGATGCGGCTATCGGCGTGGATGATTTGAACCCCCACGCTCACACGCCCCCCATCTTCTTCGCATGCAATCCCGCTTCAAAAGCAGCGCCTGATGCAATCGCAAAGATAATTCCCAAAGGCCAAGCGCTCAGAAGCCACAATGCTCCAAGAGCTAGAACAGCAAGGCCAAACGAATAGGCATACCAGAACACACATCTTGCAATGTGGATTGAGCCCCATAGGAGGGCTTCGTTTTTGGACATGAATCTGCTCATGCTGCTTCCGCCGTTTCAGTTGCGCGCATTGCTTCAAGGCTCTGTATCTTCGCGTCCTGAATCCGCATCGTGCGCAGGCATTTGAACATCAAGGCGCCCAGAACTTTAGGATCGCCGGCAAAGCCGTTTGATGCAGCCTTGGCCCAGCTTGCTATCTCAGCGCGTTCGGCTGGCGTCATGGGGATGTAGAGGCTCATGACATTTCCCCGCAGCCACGGCCGATTTGTCCCTTGTCAGCGGGCGCCGTGAAATCTTTCCAGTGACGCCAGCCTTGCGGACAGGCGAAGCCCCATTGCCGATAGCGCGGACCAGTGATGAACAGCGACCACGCGGGCCTGCCCTCTTCCACTTCCAGCCGATGCAGGGACGTACCGAGGCGAAAGACGATCGAGCCCGGCTTGCGATTGTAAATCGCCTTCGGCGTGAACTCGCGATAGCCGCCCGCAAGCAGGATCGACACGTTGATCCAAGGGTGATCGTGTTTTGCCCGGTCGTCATCGCTGCGAATGATCTTGTGCAGATAGACGTTGAAGATCGGATTGCGCGGGATGATCCACCAGCGCAGCAGATACGGATTGTCGCTTGAGCCAATCACGAAATCCGGCTTGCGCGCGAACAGCCGCACATACCAGGGCCGCTTCGGTTGCGGATAAGCCTTGTCCAAAAGCGCATGCATTACATCTAGCGGGACACGCTCAACGTATTCGCATCTGATCATGCGCTTATGCGCGATCTCTTCGCGGTATTTTTCGACGGTGGCGAGGTTGAGGGATTGGGTCATCAGTCGCGCCCCGCGCCCATGGGACGGCCGAACGCGCAGAACACATTCAACTCATGCCAAGGCCTGTTAGTGAAGACGTTGCGCGACACGCGGAACCAGTGATCAGGGCCGCTCTGGAAATGGATATTGCCAAGCGCGATATTGAACCAAAGATTTGACATTAGCGCTTCCACTCCCAATCGCGGATGCAGTGACAGCGGCCATCGATGGTTGATTGAATATGCGGGCACGTCGCGCAGCCGACGCGGTGCTTTCGGGCGAGATTGCCAAGCCAGCGGCGAACGGTTCTCATTTCCCCATCCCCTGCTTCACCCGCAAAAGCCTTTGCTTGAACTGGCGCTCGTCTTTTTCACCAAAGCCATGCTTGCCAACGCCAATGCCTTTCTTCGTGGAAAGGTCAGCGTTGAGAATTGCTGTTACGGCTGCGTCGAACAGTTCTGGAATCGTCGCGCCGCGTTCGTCTGCTTTGATCATCGCGTCGATGGCTTGTGACGCTGCGCTTTCACCAAAGGCTTTACGCTCGGCGATTATCTCGGAGACAAATTGAGGCTCGTAGAGCGGAACGAGAAGACCAAGGCTTGTGTCGCTCATTGACCGATGCTCCGGGGCTTGGATGGTTGCGGGCGCAAGCGCCGGGATTTGCTTTCCAGCGCTGAGCGGATGGTCTTGGAGGCGGTGCGCAGGCCGCCGCGCCCGTCATCGGAAAGCCCGAGACGACGGATTTTCCCACTGACGGCGTTAGGGGTGATCTTGGGCGCGCAGAGATGGGAGTTAAGCGCGTTCAAAGTCCGGGCGATCTCGCTCTTGGAATAGCCCCTCGCCCACATCCGGCGCGCGGTCGCGACGATTTCATCTGTCCATGGAGAGGCAAGCGTCATCCGCGCGCGCCCTCGGTTTTACGCTGCTGCGTGGCGCGCGTCGTCGCCATCACCGCTGCGGCGATTGGATGTTGCACCAGGCGATAGCCGCGGTAGCCCTTGCCGCTTTCGGTCTCGATGCGAAAGCCAAACGAGGCCACCAGCTTACGCAAGCGGCTCATCTGTACGATCAGGCATGCGCGCGCTTCTGCGCTCTCTTCCGGGCTCACCGGACGCATCACCGCGATCAGTTCGCCGTGGCGATGGCAATTTCCATCGGCGAGCAGATCGAATATCCGGCGCAGCGCGGGAGCGAGAAACAACCCGAGCGGCCTTATGAACCTTGCTTCCATCTTCCGTGTCCCAAGTTGGCCTTTGGCCTTCTCTTGCAGACACCCACCATACGTTTCGGACTTAGCTGGCTAAGGCAGTTCCGAACTTCGACGCCTGTTGTTCAATGCGCTTCGCATCACGGTTCGCCGACATGCGGCGGGCCGATGTTTCTGTTCCGGTGGACGGCGCGCCGACATCGCCTCGCGCTCCAGCGCGTCCATCCTCTTGTGCGCGTCAGCCAGGCGATGAACGGTGATATTACGCCCCGCCCGCAGCCGGCCCACGATCTTGCCGTCGCCGAACAGCTCGCCGCTCACGCCTGATGCCTTCCGGCCTGTCGCGGCCATGAAGGCGTCAATCCTGTTCAAGAGCCTGTCTACTTCTGTCACGTCGCCAACTTGGCATATTTACCTGATTCGTCAAGCCGCTGTCTGGTAAACCTAACAGAAGCGCCGTTAAAGGCGCCGTGCTAACCGCGCCCATGTCTTTTCGAGACCGAGTCGCAGAACGGCTTAAGGCGGTTGGCCTAAGCCCCCTCGCCGCCGCCCGCGCAATGGGCGGGGTGGCCGACCGTTTCGTGCAGGACATTGTTGACGGGCGAAAAGCCAGCGTGCGGGGCGACGAAAACCTTATGCGGCTTGCCACGGTGCTGGAAACGTCGCCTCATTGGCTCCTAGGGATTGACCCTACCGTGTCAGGAGCCCTGCTCGATGCCCCGGAGAGGTTGCAAACATTCGAGATTCCAGTGCGCGGCACTGTAGAAGCCGGGCGTTGGGCCGAAGCGCGGGATGAAGCCCGCGACGCTGATCCTGAAGGCGTTGAGACCCTTACCGTGGCTGGTCTACGGGGTTATTCACAAAAAGATTTGTACGCCCTGCGGGTTAGCGGGAACTCCATGAACCTGGAGTATTCCGAGGGCACAATGCTGATCGTTGCGCCGGCCAGCGTCGCTGATGTTTATGAAGGCGACCATGTCATTGTGATGCGCCGGCAAGGCGCTCTCGCGGAAACCACGGTCAAGGAATTGACCCATTCCAAAACCGGCGCCTGGGAGTTGCGGGCGCGCTCCACCGATCCGTCCTTTTCTACGCCTTGGCCGCTAAAAGACGAAGGCGATGAAACCCCGCAAATCATCGGCGTAGTGCTCGGCGCGATGAAATTACGCAGAAGAACTTCGCGCATGCACCCAAGCTGATTTGGCATATTTACCATTTTACGCTTGACGTTGGTATAAATACCAAATAGGACTATCCATCACTGACGCGATTCGCGCTCAGCAGATGGAGGCCCACCAGGTGTCCAATTCCAAGCGCTTAAAGGCAGAGGTTTTCAGCCTCGCGGATTTCAGAAAATCTGTTTCCCGGACCTGCCTGCCACCTGTTTCCGATGGCTTGATCGATCGTTCGCGCGGCAAGCGCCGCGATCCTTTGCAGGCTCTCAGGTTCGTACAGGCGACCGAGCGCGCAACCTTTGATCTTGAACACGCGATCACGCTGGCCGCGAGCATTGGCCATGCGATGCGCAAAGACGATCTCGAAATTCTGAAACGCGCGGTTGTGATTTTAGAGCGTGAAGGCGCGCTGGCTTCTCCGGCGGAGGAATGCGCGTGATGCTGATCGAATCCGGCATCTACGGCGACTTCTACCAGTTCGGCGCTGGCGTGTTTCTGCGTGCGTTTAATGGGCCGTTCGTCGGCCCCTTCGTCTCGCTTACCGACGCGCAATGGCACTTGTTCCGCCGCTTTTGCTTCGAGCATTGAATTATGATCAACCCCACCCTCTCCCCTTCCTATTCAGAAGACACAAGAGATTGCATTGATCGTGCGGCAAGGCTTCGTCCTGTCATCGAGAAATTCAAGATCGACATTCGCGCCGCGTTTTACGATCTCCGCTCTGAATGCCAGTTCAATGCCAATATCCTTGGTGAAGACCCGGCAGATTTCGCGGCTGATTGTCTGATCGACAAGCTCGAAGAATTACTCGGCGACGCGCTTCCAATCTCTGTCTCTGACGAGCTTCGTTATCTGGATAGAGTTTGTAATCCAACGCGGGGGAAGCAATGAACAAGCGCGACTTTCTCAACAGCGCCGCCCCTCTGATCGCGCCGCAGGCTGATAATGCCGCCATGGACGCGGCGCAAAGCGATCCGGTGATGCTTGATCTCGCGCGCCGCCTCGTGGCGCGGCTGGACAATCTCGCCGACGCGATCGGCGCGCAGAATTATTGCGCCGCTGACCGCCTGACGCGCCTGTTTCTCGCGGTCTCCAACGCCGCCGAGCAAGCCATTCCCGGCGCGGACGCAGAGCAAATGACCCTCGCCTGCGCCGCGCTGAGCGCAACGGTCGTGGCGACTGGAGAGCCCGGACGCCGCGCCTATCTTGCGCAACGGTTCATGGAGCAATTCGCGGCTTCGACGGTGACGGTGCTTGTCGTAAACGAAGGCGATCAGGACCGCGTGCCGCGCGCGAAAGCAGGCCGCGCATGAACCCCCTCCTCTACTTTTTCAAGCTCTGGCTTTCGATCTTTAAGGGCTTTGCTTATCGGCCTGCTGTTTCTGATCGAATGAATGGGGATTGGGCGCAATGAGCGTGAACCACATCGTCGGCGACGGCTACGAAATCAACTTCAACCCTGACACGACGCAAGGCGTTTTTGGGGACGAGGATGGCGGGCCAGAAACGTGCCTGATCATGCTTGATATGCCGTGCGGAAAAGACGGGCGCCTGTGGAAAGGTAGGCAATCCTTTATCCTTAAGGGAAACTGGATGCCCGACTACCGCGCGCTGGTGGATGTTGGCGCAAGCAAGTGGAGCCTCCACAGCTTTTACCGCGAGCACCGCGCGCAGCACGGCTCGCGCTGGTCCTACGACTTTCACGAGTGGGGTAAGGACGGCGTTGTCCGCGAGGATGCGAATGCTGCGGAGCGCGCGAAATGACCTTCCGCCCCCTCTTCTACACAATGCTTGGCGCTTCGCTGATCGTTCTCGCAACGAAGCTCTCGCAGCTTGCGCTTGCCTGTTTCACCCGCGCTGACAGCGCTCTTAAAATCCCTCCAGCGCCTCAACCAAAAGGCCGTCCGACACTCTCGGTTATCGCTTGCAAAACGGATGCGAGCCCCGAGGCTGAAAGCGCTGGAGGGGTGCGATAGTGTCACGCCCCGCATCATCACGCCTGACTGATCGCGAGCGCCGCGAATTGTTCGAGGCGCAAGGCTATCGCTGCTGCGTTCGTGGCTGTGAAAGCGAAGGTCCGTTCGAGGATGAGCATTCGTGCCCTGATGCGATCGAACGCGGCAAGCCCGATCAGATCATGTGCGTGATGCACCACAAGCAAAAGACCAAACGCGACCGGCCCGTGATCGCGAAGGTCAAGCGCTTGCGCGGCGACACCACAACGCAATGGGCGCGGCGCGAAGCGCGCAAGGCAGAAGGCAAATCGTTCTTCCGCAGCGCAGGCTTCCCGAAAAAATCAGCGCGCACGCGCGAGCAAATCCTTGGAGAACAGACCGATGGCTGACGGACAACACGCGCCCCTAGAAGGCCAAGAAACGCTTCCGGCTATTCCGGCGGTGCAATTGCCGCCCCTGCCCGCAGCCGCAACGCCGTTTGATCTCCTGGCGCGCGCGCTTGAGCGCGGCGACGATCTCACCGTGCTTGAGAAGCTGATGGACTTGCAGGAGCGCCATGAAGGCAAGCTCGCGCGCAAGGCGTTCGATGAAGCGATCTCGGCGGCAAAGGCGGAAATCAAGCCTGTCTCGCGCAACCGGCTGGGCAACAACGACAAGAAATATGCCGACCTCGCCGCCTACGCCAAAGAGGTTGATCCGATCCTCGCCAAGCATCACCTGTCCTATCGCTACCGTTCCAAGCAGGAGGGCGCCATTCACATTACGTGCGTGCTCTCCCATCGCGACGGGCACTTTGAAGAGACGACGCTTTCCGGCGCCGCCGACACCACCGGCAACAAGAACGCCATCCAGGCGATCGGCTCAACCGTCGAATATCTCAAGCGCTATACGCTGACGCTGGCGCTGGGCCTTTCCTCTGCAAACGACGACGACGGCAAAGCCGCAGGAGGCGATATGCCGATCAATGAAGAACAAACGAAAGAACTTCGCCGGTTGATCGAGGCGAGCGGCGCGGACATCGAAAAGTTCTGCGAGTATTTCAAGATTGAAGCCGTCCCCGATTTGTCGGCGAAGGACTTCCCCCGCGCGCTCGCCTTTATGGCTGAGAAGCTGAAGCTGAAGAAGAAGCAACAAGGCGGCGCGAAATGAGCGCCGAGATCGTCTCCCAAAACACGCCGGAATGGCACGCCCTGCGCTGCGGCAAGGTCACGGCTTCGCGCGTCGCTGACATCATGCGCAAGACCAAGAGCGGCGATTCCAAGATGCGCGCCCGATACCTGGGCGAGCTGGTTGCCGAGCGTCTGAGCGGCGTCCAGCACACCGGCTTCAAATCGGCCGATATGGAGTGGGGACAACAAACCGAGGCGCAAGCGCGCGACCTATACTCCCTGCTCTACGATGCGACGATGACGCCCGCGGCGTTCGTCGATCACCCGCTGATCGCCATGTGCGGCGCCAGCCCCGATCACCTTGTCAACGATGACGGCCTGATCGAAGTGAAATGTCCCGCCACGCATACGCACATTGAACAATTGCTCGGCGGGCCGGTTGACCCCGATTACATCAAGCAAATGCAATGGCAGATCGCCTGCACGGGCCGCGCCTGGTGCGACTTCTGCTCCTACGATCCGCGCATGCCGCCAGAGATGCAGTTGTTCGTTCAGCGCTTTGAGCGCGACGATGTGATGATCCGCGACATGGAAAAACAGGTCACGGACTTTCTCGCCGAAGTGGACGCCACTGTCGCCAAGCTCCGCGCGCAATACGCCCAATCGGAGGCCGCATGATCTCCCTCGTCCGCACCATCCCTCACCTTCCTTCCCGCCGGTATTCCCCGACACAGGAAGAAGCGATTGCAGCCTTACGCGCATGCGAAACTCTCGCGGACCTCATCAATTGCTTTTGCGGCTTCAACAAACGCGAATGGACCGAAGCCGAAGAGGTAAAGGTTGTGCGCATCTACAACGAGCGCCTCACCTTCTTCGCAGACCTGCTCAAACCGATAGAGATCACCGTCGCCAGCGATGGCCCGGTGCTCGCACCTGCGGAGGCGATGAGGGCTGCATTGCCTCCGCAGGGAAGTGTTTCACGAGACACAGGCGAACCCGCGGGGCTGACCGCATGTCTCTAACCGCCTCCCTCCACCCCGATCATCTCCGCGTTGCAAACTGGTTTGCAGCAAGACGCGGCGTGTTTTCCTACCTGAGACTGATTCCGTACGAAGGCGGCGGGGTTGAGATTTACGCGTGCGACGGGACCGCCCAGGGCTCTGCCGGGATTGGCCTGCTTGATCAGGACGGCTTTGTTTCCGAGCCCTGCGCGGTGTGGTTTCGCGTTCCGTTTTTGAATGAGGCGGTAGACAGAGCTCGTGAGCGCAAACTGCAATCCCCGGCCGGCGCCCCGCTCCGCGTTCTGATCGAAGACGGCGAAGCAATGCTTTCACATCGCCGCGATAAACGCGATTGCTACGGGCTGCTCCAAGGGGAGCCCTATCCCGATTTTGCGCTGAGCGTTCCCAAATCGCCCCGGCCCGCGATCCGCACCGCGCGGCCCAGCGTGATCCTGCAAAAGAAGATCGCCGACACCACAAAATTCCTCGCCCGCATTGCCGGTCAATCGCCGGAAGACGCAGACCTCGCGCACCCTACAGCCACGCATCATGACGGCGGCGACGAAGTCTATTCGTTCGAATTTCTGCCTTCCGGTTTTGCCTTCATTTTCGTCCGTGGAAAGGAAGTCCGTCCCGCCCGCCCTTTCCAGATTAAAGTCGTGGAGGCTGCATGATGAGCGGCCAGCACACCGTCGAGTGGATTGATCGCGGGCGCGAACCGCAATGCGCGCCGAATCCGCGCTACCCGGAAGGGGTAGACGTTGACCTGTCTTTGGTCGGCGCGGCGTCGTGCAAGGTTGATCTTCCCTACCCGGCCAAGCGCTGCGGCATCCTTCGCGTTGAGTGCAAGGTCTGCGGGTTCAGCGTTGACCTGACAACGGCGGGCCGTCCCGACGATCCGCGCTCCGTCAAAATCGCCTGCAAGGTTGCAAACCAAGGACCGGACCAATGACCAAAACACTTTGCATTTATCACGGGAATTGCGCTGACGGATTTACGGCGGCGTGGGCGGTCTGGAAGCGCTTCGGCGACGCGTGGGATTATCACGCCGGGATTTATCAGAACCCGCCGCCAGACGTTTCGGGCCGTGACGTGCTGCTCGTGGATTTTTCCTACAAGCGCGAGACCATGAAGCAAATGGCAAGGTCGGCGCGTTCAATCCTGGTGCTTGATCACCACAAGACCGCCGCCGAAGACCTTGCCGAAAGCGGCCCGCAGGAGGAAGCCCCGCACGTCCGAAGGATCGCGTTAACCGGCGGATACGATTGGGAACAGCATGAACAGAACGCGACGGTCGATAGCGCGCACGGAGTCGCGTTCTGCGAAATATACGCCTACTTCGATATGGACCGAAGCGGCGCGGGCATAGCGTGGGACTATTTCCACCCCGGCAAGTCGCGCCACCCGCTGGTGAATTACGTTGAGGATCGCGACCTCTGGCGCTTCGCCCTACCCGGCTCGCGCAACATAGCCGCCTTCGTGTTCTCCTATCCGTACGAATTCGCGGCTTGGGATGAAATGGCGCGCTATATCGAACACGCGCAAGACAAGGCCGAAAGCGCTGGGGCGGCGATCGAGCAGAAGCATCACAAGGACGTGGCGGAACTAACGAAGGTCTGCCGCCGCCGCATGTACATCGGCGGCGTTGAAGTCTGGGCGGCGTCTCTGCCCTACACGCTCACCAGCGACGCGGGCCACCTCATGGCGAAGGGCGAACCGTTCGCGGCTTGCTACTGGGATACGCCAGAAGGTCGCGTGTTCTCGCTGCGCTCCACCGATGAAGGCGCGGACGTTTCCGAGGTCGCGAAGATTTACGGCGGCGGCGGGCATCGCAACGCCAGCGGTTTTCGCGTCTCGTATCGCGACCTCATGACGGACGGCTCGCCAATCCCGCCCGAAAATCGCGAGGCAGCATAAATGACCCCCGAAGTCTCAGCCTCTCTCACTGCTCTAATTCTTGTCCTTCTCGCAACGGTCCTGACGTTCTGGGCTTATCGTGATCCGTCATAAAAAAGGGAAACCATCATGTCTGACGCACGCTCAACAACCGTTCTGGATTCCTACATCGGCGTTCAACTGAGAGCCGCGCGCATGGGCGCTCACCTGTCGCAACAGCGACTCGCCGAACACCTAGGTTTAACATTCCAGCAGGTCCAGAAATACGAAAAGGGCATGAACCGGATCGCCGCTTCGCGCCTGGTCCGCATCGCCGAAGTGCTGGAAAAGCCACTCGCCTATTTCGTCTATCCGAGACCGATCAACGCCAATCGCGCCAAGCTGATTGAGCGCGTTGCAAAGAAGCGTGCGACCGCGAAGCCCGCGAAGAAGCGCCCTGCCCCGCGCAAATCCTCCCGTAAACACGAAGCAAGAGCGCATTAACATGGGCGATCAATCCGCATCTCGCCCGGATGGGGCATGGGGCACTGCCGCCATGCCAAATGGCAAGCCACCAAAACCAAATTCCAATCCAGAGCCTGTCTCCCCATGAGCCAAGACAAAGCAGCGGGATTTGAGCACCGCATAGAAATGAGCGGCGGATTTGATTTGCGCCGTCCGCAGCCGAGCAAGGATTACGGCATCGGCAGCGTGCGGATTTGGTTCTACGTGATCGGGCCAAAGGGTGCCGTCCAATGGCAAATCGGCACCGACTGGTATCCGCCGAGCGCACGCGCCCATCTCAAGGAAATGGGCTGGCCCAGCGAATATGATTGTCGTGACGCGATGCGCCCGAAGGGCTGGGACTTGGGTTATCACGCCAAGGAACCGCAATATGAAGATCAATCGCCGATGACTTACGAGTGCCAGGTTGTCGGCGGCAAATGTTATTATGACGGCAGCGGGCTCAATGCCGACCTTCTGATCGAGGGCTTCATCTCCGGCGGCACCGAATGGCTGTGGCCGCAGCTTGAAGAATACTACGCGTGCGTTTTTGAAGGCGCGCCCTTCCCGGAGTTCGCGGCGATCCCGTGCAAGCATCCCGACGATGTGAAAGCCGAAGCTGAGCAACAAGCATGAGCGATTTAAAAGACAAAGACGCGGGGGAAATAGCGGCCGCGCTTACACGTGAGCAGTGCGCGCATGTGCTGGAAATGCAGCGCGGCGAGTTTACCGGAGCCGTGATCGAGTTTGGTGACGCAAACCGGCTGGCCTGTCTCGACATTATCCCGCACGCGTTCAGCGACGACCTCACCCCTCTCGGCCTAGCCGTCGCAGAAATACTTAAGGAGAAGAAATGAGCGAGACACGTACTTACATTGGCGAAACAGCCATCGCGCTTTCATCGCTCCTGCGCGCATTAGACCGCGCGCGCAACATTCAAATGCGCGGCGGCTTTGCTGAGCCACGCTTTCCGTGCCGCTGGTCGATGACGACTAACATTGACGACGCACTTCAGTTCGCGCGGGAGGTCGATGCTCTAAGCGCCATGCGCGCGCTTGACCTGCAGGAGCCAAATTCCGCGTTACGCCCGGTCGAACATATGTGGCTAGGCAAGCGCCTGCGCATTGAAATCACGCCAGAGCAATCAGCCGCACTCGACGTTATCGCTGCTGACGCCGCGCGGCCAGTCGATATGTCGAAAGTCATCGGCGGAAAGTCTTCAGCCCTTGAATCTGCGATGAGGGAAAACGAAAGGCTGAGGGCGAAGATGTCGAAGCTCGCGGGGTGGCTTGATCGCCTTGCTATTCAATCGGACAAGCAAGCGGAATCTTCAGCGCGATTTACGACGCTAGCCAACGCTTGCAAAGCCGACGCGATTAATTATCGCGCAGCGGCTGCGGACATCCGCGCCGCCCTCCAAGGGGATAAGCCATGACATACGATGACGACGATCCGATTTTTGAGGAATGGATTCGCGCGCTAGATGAAGACGTAATTCAGGGCGAATACGGTTTCGAGGACGGCGAGTTCACGGTATACGCCGATCACTGGCGCCCGCTGTACGACGAGGGCCTGACGCCGCGCCAAGCCTATCGGCGCGCGCTCGATGGCTTTGCAGCGCAGCGCGCCGAAGACCAGCGCAAGGAAAATTGGGAACGCATCCAGCGCGAAGACGCGGCCCTGCTGAAGAATTCCCAGCCATGACCCAGGAGCTTGAAGTAACGGGGACGAAGGGAAAAGCAACATGGGTGAAGTAACCGGCATCGGCTGGACGGATCACACTTGGAGCCCGTGGTGGGGCTGCACCGAGGTCTCGCCCGCGTGCGACCATTGCTATGCAAAGGCGTTGGACAAGCGCGTTGGCGGCGATCATTGGGGCGTAGGTAAGCCGCGCCGCGAAATGTCGGACAACCACTGGCGCCAGCCGCACAAATGGAGCGCCGCGGTTCCTGTCGGACAAACCCGCTACACATTCCCATCTATGTGCGACCCGTTCGACAATGAAGTCGATCCGGCTTGGCGCGCGCGTTTCTTCACCCTCATGCGCCTGACGCCGAACCTGACGTGGCTGCTGCTGACAAAGCGCCCGCAGAATATCGTGAAGCAGTGCGAGGCGTTCGGCCTGCCGCGCAACGCCGCGCTCGGCGCAACGGTCGTGACGCAAAAGGAAGCCGACCGGGACATTCCCCACCTTATCGAGGCCGACCGCAAGCTGACGCCAGCCCTTACGTTCCTGTCTATCGAGCCGATGCAAGAGGCGATGGACCTAAGCGCTTGGCTTCCATTTCACATTGATTGGGTAATCGTCGGCGGCGAATCCGGCCCGCAGCCACGCCCGATGCAAGCCGAATGGGCGCGCGCGATCCGCGATCAATGCGACCATGCCGGCGTCCCCTTCTTCTTCAAGCAATGGGGCGGTCGCAGGCCAAAGGCCAACGGCAAAACGCTCGATGGCCGCGAACATTGTGAACGTCCCGAAATCCCCCATCAAGGGGGGAAGTGACGTGCTTAAAGCCGCTGACCTTTGTTGTTGCGCGGGCGGCGCCGGACGCGGACTGAAGCGCGCCGGCTTCTACGTTGTCGGTTTCGACACAAAGCCGCAGCCCAGGTACGGAGGCGACGAATTCGTGCAAGCCGATGCGCTCGGCGTTGACCTGTCGGGTTTTGACTTCGTGTGGGCGAGCCCGCCTTGCCAGTTCGGCACAGAGCTACGCCACGCCCCAGGCACGAAGAAGGATCACGTCAACCTGATCCCGCCGGTGCGGGCGAAGCTGCAAGCCTCTGGGCTGCCCTACACAATCGAGAACGTGCGCGGCGCCCGCTCGCATTTGGTGAGGCCATTCATGCTGTGCGGGACGATGTTCGGTCTCTCCGTCACGGCGGCCGGCCGTGAATGGGAGCTACAGCGCCACCGCTACTTCGAGGCCAACTTCCCCATTGAGCCGCCGCCATGCCGCCACCTGCGCCCGGTGATGGGCGTCTATGGCGGACACATCCGCGCCCGCGCCAAAAGCGTAGGCGGCAGACGCACGCGCGACTTCGACAACGATAACAAACCCGAGGTCGCCGCGCGGATCATGGGCATCGACTGGATGACGATGAACGAACTCTCCGAAGCGATTCCGCCGGCCTACGCCGAATATATCGGCCGCGCCGCGATCGAACACATTCAACAGCAACGGCAAGCCGCATGACCCCCTTATCCGAGTCACCCGCCCCTTTAAACGAAGAAGAAATCGCGGCCATTACGACTGACGTTTCGCACGGCAGTTTGTTCGAGCCGAAAGTCGTGTCCCGCCTCCTCGCCACGATCTCCTCTCTACGGAAGGAAAAAGAAGAGGCTGTGAAGTTGCGTTCGCGAGTTTGGCAAGCGGTTGAGAAATACGGCGGCGAATCCATGGCTGATCTCGTGATTGCCGAACTCGGCCCGCCTCCGAAAGCCCGCGCCAGCCTTAACCAGATGGGGGATGAAGGATGACCAGCCGCCTCGACGCCGCCGTCGACGGAATTGTTGAGCGCGTGATCCCAAAAAGCGTAGAAAAGCTTTTGCACTCTGGTGCGCTCGATGAGATCATCGCCAAAGGCATCCTAAAAGCAGTCGATGACCTCAAGCCCACGCAGCGCCTGAGCCGCTGTGGCTTTGGTCTCGCGATAGGATCGTGCTTCTGGCGTGGCGGCATGTCGCCCAAGGAAGCCATCGCCGCCGGCCACCGCGCCGTCAACGAATGGCTCGCGTTCGAGAAGATCAATTACGGCGACAAGAACTACTACTGGAACCTCGAAGAGGCGCGCGAGATTGCCCGCGAGGAAATGGAGCATTGGGATTCATGACCTTCCCAGAAGCAGAAGACATCCGGGGACTGAGGGAGAAGATCGAGAACGTTTTCAACCGGCGCCTGCCTGCCGTAAACATTCCCCACGAGGTCATCACTGAAATCCTCTCCCTCCCCGAACTGAGAGCCGCCCTTCCGGGAAGGGAAGACAATGGCGGGCCGACGAAAGAAGCGTGGAACGACATCAAGCAAATCGAGAAGAACTTGGCCGGCGATTTTGAGCAGCCGACCGCCGAAGGGCGCCGCAAAGAAACGCGCCTGTTGCTTGACGCAATCGCATGTCTGGAGCGCGCCCGGCGCAAGCTAAACCTAGACCTTCTCGTGGCGCACGGCGAATTGATGGGCGGATACGACGAGCCCCCCCCCACCAGCGTGGAGGAAACTGTAGAGCGTCCGCACGACGAACTAGCGGCGCTGCTCGCAGGGAAGGATTGGAATCTCGCGATTGAGGCGGCGGCGAAGATTGCTGACGCAAGCGCTGAGATCAGCAACACAGCAGCCGCGACATTTGCGGCGCTTAACGAGCACGATGCGGACCCGCATATTCTTCGGCATCGCCAAGCTGGCGCGGCTGCTCAGAATATCGCCCAAGCCATCCGCGCTTTGTCCCGCCCCCAGAAAGAACAGTGATGATGGGTGACGATATTCCGGGCGGCACTCGGCGGCCATCGCAGGCGGAGCGCGACAAGCGCTGTCAGCGCTGCGGCGCGAAGCCATGGGTGCTGCTCGTTTCGTGGGACGATACCGAAATCCCTGACTGTCCGGAAGACGGCAACGTCACGACATGCAGCCAAGCGATCTTCGTCCGGCAGGCGATGGAAGTCCGCGCGATGTTGGCCGCCGAATCCCCTCCCCCAGGAGAGCCGCAATGAGTAATCCAATCGCACAAATAGCGCGCTCAAAATTCGACGATTATCTGAACGTGCTTTCGTCGGATGCGCCTGTCGGCAAACGCGCCGAAGTCGCAAACCAACTAGAAACACTTATCGTTGAAGCCCTCACCGCCGCCCGTACAGAAGCTATGGGGGAAGCGGAATGCAAATGCACAAGCGCAGGCCATTGCTTGCTTGCGGCTGTCAATCGCAGTTCTCGGCGGCTGGCGACGACAACGGAAATTCAAAAGGCGTCGGATGACTTTGCTGCGCTTCCGTTTTCACGTCGAATTGCGATCGAGATTGCCAACCTTCTGGCAGAGGCTAGGCTAACGATGGGCGCACCGGAAACGATGCCGGTCCTTTACGACTATGCCGACATTGTAGTTCGCCGCCATCTGCTTCACGAGCCTTCGGCGCTTGTCGCCGACGAGCGAACTATCGAGCCGTGGGAAAAGCTTTGGCTTATGGCGCGGGCAGTGTATCGGTCGTGGCATCCCGATCTTGATGTCGCGTTGATCGACGCGCAATGGGGCTCCAATGCAGCTAAGCCCGAGCGGGATCGCGCAATCGCGTTAGCACGTCAATGTCTCGCCGATCTGCTTCCCTCCCCGCCCGTAAGCCAGCAGAAAAGAGAGGCGTGAGCAAATGCCATTTGACGGATCACACTACTATCAGCCGGAAGGCTTTCCCGACATCTCCAAGCCGCCATGGCACAGCCGCAACCGACTAGACATTCGGCCCGTGCTGTGGAGTTTGCGAAATCGGCCGCAGGAATGGCGTCGGGGCAATTACACATTAGATCATATACCGAGCGGACATAGGTTCTGGATCGCCAACGGTTTCTTTCACTACTCACTATACGAAGCCAACGGCTGCTCGTGCCGCCGCGAGAATCACGACGGGCACTTTTCGCTCATCCAGAAAATAGAATTCGGGGCAGCCTACAAGGCATGGCGTAAATCGCGCGAGCCAGATCGTGCGCAAATCAACGCGCAATTCGCAAGTCACTTTATTCTGCCGCTCAACTCCCCCGCCTCTCCTGGTAAGGGAGAATAACGGATGGGGGAAAACGAACCTTGGGCAAATTCACCAGAAGCGCTCGCGTTCAATAAGCGCAACGCCGCTTCTAACCCATCAGCGGAGGAGATCGGAATCGCCACCATGACGAAGCTGGCGGAAGATTGGGCGCGGGAAAAACTCCGCGCTGATTGTCTAGAGGCCGCCCTCACCGAATTAAGGGCAGAGACGGTAGAGGTGCTGGAGCCTTGGAAAAGGGTTTGCGAGTGGTTTGCTGCGCACCGAGGCGAGCGCGACACTGACGAGACCGTCGTCAACTCCTACCAACGCGACAAGCAAACCGACGACTGGCTGCAAATCACGCTAGGCGACCTTCGCCGCGCATCCGCTCTCCACGACAAACTTAAACCAAAGGCTGAGACGTAAAACATGAGCGGGTTATTTGGTTTTGATGACCGAGCATTTGGCATGGCGATAGTGGCCCATGCCCCTTCGTTGTTCTTTGTTTCACGGGAAGCGGTTGATTGAGCGCCTTACGCGCCCCCGACTTAAACGACGACGCGCCGGCGGCCGGCGGCTTCCTTCGCGTGAACGATTTCTGCCGCTTGTATTGCTGCGGGCGGTCGAAGGCCTATGAACTGATCCGCGACGGCGTTCTGGATGCGCGCCAGATCGGCACGCGCACCGTGATCACGCGCGCGTCAATCGAAGTATGGGCGGCGGCATTGCCGAAGCCACGCGGCGCCCCTCAGCGCTTCGAAAAACAATAATCCGCCCACGCCTGCATCAGCGGTCTTCGTTTTTCGAATAAATCCCCTCGTCTGTAGGCTTTCTCGGTCTTGTCCTTGATGACGTGGGCGAGCGCCATTTCGATCAGATTGGGATGATAGTCGGTGGTCTCGCTGGCCCAATCCTGAAACGTGGAGCGGAAGCCATGCACGGTAATGTCAGGACGGTTCATGCGCTTGCGTAGCTCGAGCATCGCCATGTTCGAAAGCGGCTTTAAGGCTTTCAGCCCGGGCAGCACGTAGGGATGCCTCTTCTCGCGGCGCTTTTCCAACTCGCGAAGGATTGTCACAGTTTGCGTCGCCAGCGGGACGCGGTGCCCTTTGGGCATTTTCATATCGGCCGCGGATATCGCCCATTCGGCTTGCTCTATGTTGTGATCGATCCACCTGGCGCCGATCTGGTTTGAGGTTCGGACAACATTGAGGATTGTCATCTCGAGCGCGCGTGCGGCGATCTCGTCGCGCTTGCCCAATTCAAGGAAGAAGGCCGGGACGTCTTCGAACGGCAGCGCCGGCTGGTGTTCGACCTCGGCGCCCTGCTTTCCCAGAACGTGCTTGAGATTGCCTTTCCATGCGGCCGGGTTTTTCTGGTTGGGATCCCGGTGACCGTTCACAGCCGACCAGTCGATGATGTTTTCGCAGCGGCCCCTCACCCGGGAGGCTGTTTCCGGCAGGGCTTTCCAGATCGGCTCAAGAATCTGGACCATGTGGGCGTTGGTGATGTCGGGACAGGCGATGTCGCCGATTACGGGATAGGCGTAGGTCGATAGCGTGTTTCGCCATTGCTGGCGGTGCTTGGGGTTCTTCCAGTGCTTTTCGTTCGTGGCGATGTAGATCGCGGCTGCGTCGCGGAAGCTAAGGGCCTGCGCCTTTTCCCTCTCCGCTTCGGCGTCCGCCGCTTTCCTTGCTTCCAGCGGATCGGCCCCGTCCCGGGCCTTGCGCCGGGCGTCAGCGGCTTTCGTGCGCGCCTCGGCCAGCGTCACCTCGGGATAGGGGCCAAGGCCCATTTCGCGGCTCTTGCCGCCCGCAGGAAAGCAGACCACCCAGCTTTTCGAGAACGATTTATCACGGCGCGGCTTGATCGCGAGGTAGAGCCCGCTTCCATCGCGCAGCTTCCCGGGTGTTGCCGCGCGCCTGATCTGCGCATCGGTGAGCTTGTCGGCAAGGCGCGGCATGGCAAAACCCTCCGCCCATTTCCGCTCTGGTTCCTTGTTTTCAGGCCCGCACGCCGAAGCACAGGCCCGCACATGGATGGACGGTTAAGGCGGGAAAAGCCTTGGCGATTCCGGCGGCTAGCACAAGGGAACGGAGAGAAAACGCACACCAGCGCACATCAATGGATTGTGCATCTGGCGGAGACGGAGGGATTCGAACCCTCGATACCCTGTTCGAGTATAACGCCTTAGCAAGGCGCCGCCTTCAGCCGCTCGGCCACGTCTCCGTACCGGCGGGCTTAGCGTGCGTAGGCTGGGCCTACAAGCGCCGCCTGCCGGCTCAGGACGGTTAGTGGCGGGTGAGCCACTCGCGGGCGGCCTTCTGGGCCGCTGCGATCTCGTGGATGCTCATCTGTTCGGCCATATCCCGGCGGCACAGCTTGGCGTCTTCCGAGCCGCGCACCACAGCCAGATTGAACCATTTATGTGCCTCGACCAGGTCGACCGCACCACCCTGGCCGGTCGAATAGATCAGCCCCAGCTTGTAGAGGTCATCGGCCTGGCCGCCGAGCGAAACAGCCTGATGGAACTGGGCAATCTCAACTTCTGTGAACGCCATCTCACTTCTCCTTGCGATCCTTCTGGATCGGTGCAGCGGTTGACCGCCGTCGGAACACTCACCACCGCGGAGCAAAACTCGCGCCGCAGGAGAAGAATTGACGTGAGACGTTTGAGATAAGGTTAAGCCCAAGCAGGCATAACAAACTTTATTGCTAATATGGTTTAAACAAAGACAACGCGCGTTTACGGTTTTATTTGGCGAATACTCTTGCTGCAGACATGGCGCTCGCGCCGCCGCGCGTATCGCGGGGCGTCTGGCTCTTACCCTTTACGCGCACCGGGGACACTCACCGATAAGCCGCGAACGTGAAGACGATCTGCGTCGGCCGACATCGGTGAGTGTCCCCTTTAGCGCTACGATGAATTGATAACGCCGGCCGCGCGCGGCGCATGCGCTATTGCGTCCGCGCGCGTACGGCGCGGCGTTGGCAGGCGGCGCAGTTTGGTGAAGCCGCGCTGCAACCGTTGTGCGATCCGCGCGATCCAGCGTTCAGGAGCGGCGAGCGCAGCGCAGAGCGCGCGGACGCGTTGGCTTAGCGCGCCTCTGCGCAGCGCGCGGCGCAACACGGCGCCGGCGGCGGCGCGGCAGGTGAGACGGCGCATGTCCGCATGCACGACGCCGCGCCGAAACGCGACGGCCTTCACGGCGCGGATCACCAGAAGCAGCCGCGCATGGCGCGCGTATTCGTTCAGCAGGGCCCGCGCCCCGCGCGGCGCCAGATGCGCCAGCACATGCGCCGCGAACCACGCGATTGTCAGCGCCAGCCAGAGGCTGAGGCGCTGAAGGCGCTGCGCTGACGGCAGAAGGGGGCGGGTCGTGTGCTTCATTCCGCGAGGATGATACGCCCGCACGGAGGTAGGTCGGATAACTTTGCGCGCGCGCGGAAAATGCGTTTGCACGCTTGCGGTTAGGTTGGCTGTGCTGCGGGATAGACGCGATTTAATGCAGCGCTTTTCCCGGCATCTTGCCATTCAAGGGCGAATGATGAGCGATGCGCCGCGATAGGTATTGTGTCCCCGCATTCCGCATCACCCGCATTCAGGACTAGGTATTTTAACGTATTCAACGGGAACGAGTGGAGACGGATGATCAAATTAACCAGGCCTAAAGGGCCGGCCAATACCGAGTCGGGAGGATTCAGCATTGAGTAAGGCACCGCGAACAGTTGAAGCGGCGGCGGCGGCGTTATCCGTCTTCCTGCTTCTTGCCGGCGTCTCGGATGCGGGCGCCCAGGCGATGCGCACAGGCTGGTGGGGTGTATTCACCCCGGTTGAAGGGCCGCTTTTTGACGGCAGCACTGGCAACGCTCACCGGCAGCGTCCGCCTCTCAAGGGGGAGTTCGCCAAACGCTACGACGAGACTCTCGCCAAGCTCAAGCGCGGTGAAACAATTGACGATCCAGTCGACCGCTGCGTCTCGGCGGGCGTGCCACGGGTAAATTTAGAGCCGCGGCCGCTGGAAATCTTGGTCACTCCAGAGAGGACATGGATCTTTCACGAGCATCGCCGGACGGTGCGGTTAATCCATACGGACGGATCTGCCCCCCCCGACGATCCGGTTTTGACCTTGAGAGGGCACTCGGTCGGGCGCTGGGAAGGCGGCACGCTTGTGGTCGAAACCACTGGCTTCCGCGACAATAGCGAGACGGTCGGGCGATTGGAAGGCGGGCGGCTCGTGCTCGAAACCAAATTTGACTACCAAAAAGGGATTGATAAGCTGATCTCTCACAGCGATCAGTTCAGTGTCACCGAACGCATTCGACTGCGCGATGCTGATACGCTGGAGAATGAGATCACGGTGCGCGATAGCAAGGCGCTCAGCAGACCGTGGAAAACGGTGCGCACCTACAAGCGCCAGCCCAATCTGGAAATTGAGCACGACAATTGTGACGAGATCCGGTTTGCCGCCAATCCGCGCGCGGGCGGCCCGCCTTGATTTTTGAATGATAGCGACAGCGTCAGAGATGGGAGAGAGAAATGAATAAGGTTCTGGCTGGTTTGACGATCGCGGGAGCTCTTGCGATCTCTGGCGCCGCCCATGCGCACCATTCGTTTGTAGCGTTCAATAACGCGCCGGAAGCGGAAACTTCTCGCGAAGGCGTGGTGACGCAATGGGCCTGGATCAATCCTCATCCCCTGATGGAATTCAGTGTCTCTGAGGGCGGCAAGAACGTGTTGTATGTAATGGAGCTGCCAAGCGGAGGTTATTTGATCAGAAAGGGATGGAAAAAAGATTCCGCTAAGCCAGGAGACAAAGTCAAAGTTACGTTCGCGCCGCTTAAAGACGGCAGGCCAGGCGGTCTGCTGCAGGGCCTAGTTGTAAATGGCAAGGCATTGCCTGCGATCGATCCCAATCCTGGACGCTTTGAAGGTACAGCAAATTCTGGCGGCCCCGGCCGTCAGGGCGGCCCGCCCACTCCATAATCTGTATTGATGTATCTGGAGCTTTCTATGCCCATTACCCTGCAAGCGTTGCAAACCAGAAGGGCGTTATTGGGCCTCCTCTGTGCAGCTGTGGTCGTCAGCGCCATCCCTGAAGCATATTCGCAAGCGGCTACGCAGTCCTCGCGCCCCAATCTAAACGGTGTCTGGAATTTCGAAGGCCTGCCCCTCGTATTCTTCCAAAACATATCCCTTACACCTGAATATCAGGCTATTGCGAAACAACACGGCCCTCCGCCGAGCTTTCCGCCAGGGCCATGTGCAAGTGGTCCGACTCGCTTTCCCGCCATGATGGTGGGTAACTCACCTATCGAGTTTATTGATGCGCCCGAAAAAGTGATTGCCATTGGAGCCGGGGGCGTTCGGCGCATTTATACTGACGGCCGTGCGAATAACCCGAACGGTAAGCGGAGCAATGTCGGTTATTCCGTTGGCCGGTGGGAAGGCAGAACCTTTGTCGTTGAGACCACTGGGCTCCCGGCGACGGGGGCGATTGCTGTAGGTTTGCCCCACAGTGATCAGGTCCGCATAACCGAACGCATGGTTATGACAAGTGACAATCAGATGGAGTACAATATTTCTATTGAAGACAGCAAAGCGCTTACGCGCCCAGCTACAATAATGCGCAAATATAATCGGCTAAATGAAGTTTCGGGAACTGAGATGGGTTGCCAAAATAGGGAAACTGAATCCTTCAAGTTTTAGAAGCGCGTCTCCAGCATTTTTCGACCGCGCGCTCCTTAATTCTAAAATCAACGGAGCTTTCTATGCCCATTACCCTGCAAGCGTCGCAAACCAGAAGGGCGTTATTGGGCCTCCTCTGTGCAGCTGTGGTCGTCAGCGCCATCCCTGAAGCATATTCGCAAGCGCCTACGCAGTCCTCGCGCCCCAATCTAAACGGAGTCTGGAATTTCGAAGGCCCGCCCTGGGTCTCATTCCAAAACATATCCCTTACACCAGAATATCAAGCCATAGCTAAACAACCTGGGTCTCCGCCGGGCGCATGTGCAAGTCCGGTTCGTTTTCCCGCCATGATGGTGGCTAACGGACCGATCCAGTTCATCGATACGCCCGAAAAAGTGATCGCCATCGCAGCCGGAAGCGTTCGGCGCATTTACACTGACGGTCGTGCGAATAACCCGAACGGTAAGCGCAGCAATGTCGGTTACTCCGTTGGCCGGTGGGAAGGCAGAACCTTTGTTGTTGAGACTACGGGGCTGCCGACGACGGGAATAATTGGCCAGTCCCAGTTCGGCGCGGGTCCTGTGGGTTTTCCGCACAGTGATCAGGTCCGCATAACTGAACGCATCGTTATGACAAGTGACAATCAGATAGAGTACAATATCTCTATTGAAGATAGTAAAGCGCTTACGCGCCCAGCTACAATAATGCGCAAATATAATCGCCTAAATGAAGTTTCGGGATCTGAAATGGCGGGATGTCAGATCAGGGTGACGGAGTCCTTCAAGTTTTAAAGCCGCATTTCGCGCGTCTTGGCTTTTCTCCAAAGGTTTAGCGGACGCTTCAGCCCCCCTGGCGTCCCGCGCCGGAAGGAATACGGGGACACATTACGCATTTCGTCTTCAGAGATACGATTAAGCGCAAAGAGCTACGCGATGCGGAGTTAGGTATTGTGCCCCTCTATGAACAGGCGCGCCCCCCTACGCCGTCTCCAGATACTCGCCTCTTACCACGACAGGCCACGGCGATAGCCGCGCGCCCGTGCATGGACCGCCGACGCAGAGTCCGTCCTCGATCTGGAACAGCGCGCCGTGCCAGGAGCAGACGATCAGCGTATTGTCGGGCGTGAGATAGCCGTCGACCTGGCCCGTCAGCGGCACGCCCATGTGCGGGCATCGATCGACGTAGCCCGTCACCTGCCCGGCGTGACGCACAACAAAGCCATGGAAGAACGCTTCGCCGATCTGAAGCACGAAATTGCGTGATCCGGGATCGGCCACGTCCGCGAGCCGGCAAAGCGTGACCCCAGCTGGCGTCGACCACAGCCGTTCGCGCGGCGCGGCAGGCTCCATTGCCTCAGCCCGTGATCTGACCTCTGCACTCACCGAAGCCGATCGTGGGCCTGCCCGGCGCCGTGCAGTAGGCGCGGAAGACGATCTCATCGCCATCTTCCAGGAATTTTCGCGTCTCGCCATTGCTCAGCTCGATCGCAACTGCGCCCCCGCGCGAGGCTTCGAGTAGGCTTCCCAGGCCGCTGTCGTCCGGCGTGGATATGGTGCCGGTGCCGAGCAGATCGCCGGCGCTGAGATTGCACCCGCCGCTGGCGTGATGCGTCACCAATTGAGCGCAGGTCCAATACATGTGCTTCATCGCGCTCCTGCCGAGCCGGTGCGGCGCGGCGCCCGCGGCGCGCATCTTCTCGGTCGTAAGGTACATGTAGACCTCGACGTTGAACGAGCCGGATTTCTGATCCTCTTCGTTCCAGAGATAATCGAACGGCTTGGGATCGCCTTCCGGCCGCGCGGGCTGAGATATCCGATAGGGCTCAAGCGCCTCGGCGGTGATGATCCATGGAGAAATCGTCGTTGCGAAATTCTTCGCCAAGAACGGACCAAGCGGCACATATTCCCAAGCCTGCAAGTCGCGCGCGGACCAGTCGTTCAGGAGGCAGAGACCGGCAATGTTTTCACGCGCCCTTGCGATCGGGATCGTCTCGCCGCGGGAATTGCCCTTGCCGCCAAGCCAGATTCCCAATTCAAGTTCGAAATCGAGCGAGCGGCACGGGCCGACGTCGGGCGCGTCCTGCGTGGCGGGCTTACGCTGACCCGTCGGGCGTTTCACCGGCCCGGCCACGTCAATAGAAGACGAGCGGCCGTGATAGCCGATCGGCACATATTTGTAGTTCGGCAGCAGCGGGTTGTCCGGCCTGAACAATTTGCCGACGTTGGTTGCGTGATGAATGCCCGTGTAAAAGTCGGTGTAATCGCCGATACGCGCAGGCACATGCATCGTGCATTTGTTTGCCGCATGCAGCAGACTAGGCTGCGACGAGGCATCCTTGCCCGCATCAGTCGATCCGTCGAGCAGATCGGAGACGTGCTTGCGCAGAGCGGCGCGCTCGTTCCCGTCCAGCGCAAGGTAGTCGTTGAGCTCGGCTTTGGCGGCCGCTTCCGCCGCCTTACCGCTTATCAGCCCTGCCGCGAGCGCTTTGGCGAGATCGAGAATATGATCGCCGATCGCTACGCCGCCACGCGGAGCCCCGGCCGGTGGGCTGAAAACGCCAATCGGCAGGTTCTGGATTGGAAAATCAGGATGAGCATCCGCGCCCGACACCCAGCTTTTCTTCGCCGGGCTGTGTGTTTCGTCGATCAAGGAAGCCTGGCCTTTTCAAAACCGCTCCAGCAATCATCATAATCGAGCTGCATGGCGGGCGTTTCCAACGCAAATTTCGTTGGCCTTATCACGTTGCTGCTTTCGAACATGAAGGCCATCGTCTTTTCGATCTTGTGTGGCTTCAAATCAGCTTTGATTGCCGAGTCGTAACTGGCCTGATCGGGACCATGCCCACTCATGCAATTGTGCAGCGAAGCGCCGCCTGGCGCGAAACCGCCGGCCTTGGCGTCGTAAACGCCGGTGATCAGTCCCATAAACTCGCTCATCACGTTGCGATGAAACCACGGCGGCCGGAATGTATCTTCCGCCACCATCCAACGCGGCGGAAAAATCACGAAATCCACGTTCGCCGAACCGGGCGTGTTGGTGGGTGAGGTCAGCACCGTGAAGATCGAAGGATCGGGGTGGTCAAAGGAAACCGTGCCGATCGTATTGAACTTCGACAGGTCGTACTTGTACGGCGCATAATTGCCGTGCCAGCCGGCGACATCCAGCGGCGAATGATCGAACGCCGAAGCCCAGAGCCGGCCCATGAACTTCTGAACGACCTGGGTGGGCCGGTCTATATCCTCATACGCAGCGACAGGTGTTTGGAAGTCGCGCGCATTGGCAAGACCGTTCGAGCCAATTGGCCCTAGATCAGGCAAGCGGAACAGCGCGCCGTAATTCTCGCAGATATAGCCGCGCGCTTCGGCGCCGCGGAGTTCCATGCGAAACCGCACGCCGCGCGGGATCACCGCGATTTCGCCTGGCTTCAGATCAATTTTGCCCAATTCGGTGAACAGCAAAATCTTGCCGAGATACGGCACGAACAGCATCTCGCCATCGGCGTTGTAAAAAACGCGATCAACCATCGAGCGATTGCACGCGTAATGATGGGCCGCCATGCCGCCAGCGTCTGGCGCGCCGTTGCCGCCATAGGTGACGAGGCCATCGACAAAATCTGTCGCTTCTCCGGCTACAGGCAATGGATCCCATCGCAAGCGATTCGGCGGCGCCGGCGCGTCTTCAAACGGACCGCTTCGCAGATTGCCCTGCGCGTAAGGCTGATAGGCCGGGTGGTTCGCACTCGGCCGAAGTCGATAGAGCCATGACCGCCTGTTTTCCGCCCGCGGGGCTGTGAAAGCCGTTCCGGAAAGTTGTTCGGCATAGAGCCCGTAGGGCGGGCGCTGAGGCGAGTTTCGCCCTTCCGGTAACACGCCGGGCGCGGCCTCGGTAGCGAATGAATTGCCGAAACCCGTCATGTATACGGCGCGAGCGCCAATCTCGGCGGCCAGATTTGCGGAATCGTCCATGACCGCGACGCCTCCCGTTTCTAGGCTGGAACCTTAATTACGCCACGGCGAATTTGGTCGAGTTCAATGGATTCGAACAGGGCCTGGAAGTTACCATTGCCAAAGCCCTCATTGCCCTTGCGCTGAATGATCTCAAAGAAAATCGGCCCGAACAGATTCTCGGTGAAAATCTGAAGCAATATGCCTTCGTCCTCGACATCGCCGTCGATCAGGATGCGGTTTTTACGCAAACGCTCGAGGTTCTCGCCATGGCCGGGGACACGCTTATCGACCAGCTCGTAATAGGTCTCGATCGTGTCTTGCAAGGCGACGCCGCGCGCGCGCAACGCTTCTACGGTCTCGTAGATGTTGTCCGTCGCCAGCGCCAAATGCTGGATTCCCTCGCCGTTATAAATGCGCAGATATTCCTCAATCTGCGAATTCTCGTCCTGGCTTTCGTTGAGTGGAATGCGGATTTGACGGTCGGGTGCGATCATCGCCTGGCTGAACAGACCCGTGGCCTGGCCCTTGATGTCGAAATATTTCTGCTCCTCGAAGCCGAATATGCGTGAATAATAGTCCGACCAGTTGCGCATGTTGCCGCGCCGCACGTTGTGCGTGAGGTGATCTAGCGTATGCAAGCCCACATTGTTGCGCTTTTCAGCTTCGTCGGCGCCGGGGATCTTGATCCAGCTGTCATAGATCGAACCCTTCTCGCCGTAACGATCGACAAGATAAAGGTTCAGGCCGCCTATGCCTTCGATCACGCAGACGTCGTCACCAAGAGAGCCGGTTTTCGGATCTGCCGCCTTGGCGCCGCGCGAAAGCGCATGCTCAAAGGTTTGACGCGCATCAGCGACGCGGAACGCCATGCCGCTTGCTGAGGGGCCATGGATCGCGCGGAACGACGCCGCTTGGCCCGCGGGTTCTTCATTGATGAGCAACGTAACGTCGCCCTGCTTGAAGCGGGTGATGGCCTTCGTTGGATGGCGTTGGTAGGCGGTGAATCCGATCTGCTCGATCAGAGCACGCATCGGCGCCGGATCGTCGCTGGTGAACTCAGCGAACTCAAAGCCATCAAGACCAAGGGGGTTTTCACTCGACATCCAAGTATCCTTTCAGGCCAACCAGTAACGGAGGTGACAACATAGGTCAATTCGGCATCCGGCCCACAAGTTCGTTGCGCTATAGTTGCCGCTGGGCTTTACCCTTTCCGCAGATGACCAAGCCCGGGAGCCAGATCAAGGGCATGAAAATGCTCATCTTTGAGACGAACCAGCAGGCAGACCCCGTCCTGCTCGCTGAAGCCGTGCGCCGATCGCATCCAGATATCGAGGTTCAGCCGGCGCACAGCCTGGACGAGGCGCTCCGTTTCGCGCCCGCTTGCGAGGTCTTGATCGCCAGCCCGGGCGCTCCCCGGCAATCCCTGATCGACGCCATGCCCGACCTCGGCTGGATACATTTCGTCAGCGCGGGAACAGACGCGCTCGGCGCGATCAGCTTTGGAAAAAAGCCGGTCGTGACCTCATCGCGCGGCTCGCACGGCCCGCAAATGTCCGAACTCGCCTTTATGCTCATGACCGCCGTTCTGCGGAATTTTCCGCGGATGATCGAAAACCAGAAAGCCCACATATGGGCGCGCTGGCCGCAAGGTCTGCTTTTAGGCAAAACCGTCGCCATTGTGGGCGTAGGCCTGATTGGCGAAATGCTGGCGGCCCGCTGCAAGGCGTTTGGCATGCGCACGCTTGGCGTCAGCGGCGGACGCGAAACCGCGCCGGGTTTCGACGAAATCGTTCCGCGCGCCGCGCTCGGCGAAGCGCTAGGCCAGGCCGACATCGCCGTCGTTCTGGTTCCTTATGCGCCTGAGAACCACATGCTGCTTGGCGCCGAGATGCTGGCGCGGCTGGCGCCCCATGCCGTGCTGATCAATCTGGCGCGCGGGCGCATCGTCGATGAGGCGGCGCTGCGCGAAATGCTGATTGACGGAAAGCTCCGCGGCGCAGCGATGGACGTGTTCGAGCGTGAACCACTGCCGGCGGACGATCCGTTATGGGATTGCCCAAACCTTATCATCACGCCGCATATCGGCGGGTTCAGTGATAATTACACCGATCAAATGATCCCGCTGCTGCTGGAAAATCTCGCCGCATGGAAAGCGGGCAAGCCAGAAACGATGCGCAATCTTGTATCGTTCTAGGCCTTGGCTTTTTGCGCGGCGGCCGAAAC
This sequence comes from Alphaproteobacteria bacterium, assembly GCA_031399165.1. Taxonomy (GTDB): domain Bacteria; phylum Pseudomonadota; class Alphaproteobacteria; order Caulobacterales; family Aquidulcibacteraceae; genus JAKFWI01. Next base: position 105,229 of record JANNOO010000005.1, read on the forward strand.
AGTTCCTGCCGTCTGGCCAAACAGGACCGCGCGTTGCGAGTCTTCGTCCTTGCTCGCAAGCTCAACCTGTTTATCGGCGCCGAGCGCGCGGCCTTTTTGAACGGCGGGGCGCGCCTTGATCTTTTCGAACCAGCTTTTGAGATGCGGAAACTCATCGAGCTCGCCGCCATCATGCGCCAAGCCAAGCCAAGTCCATGAAGCGATGTCGGCGATTGTATAATCGTCTGATGCAATGAACGCGTGCTTTTCCAATTGGCGTTCGATCACACCAAACAGACGGTTGGCTTCATTGGCGAAGCGCGTGATGGCGTAGCCAAGCTGCGCGGGATCCTGCACCACCGCCTTGGCGTAGTTTCGGAAATGATAGAGTTGACCTAATGCGGGGCCGAAGTTGGCCACCTGCCACATCACCCACTGATCGACGTTCGCGCGGCCACGTTCGTCCTTTGGATACAACTTGCCGCTCTTGCGCCCGATATATTGAAGGATGGCGCCGGACTCGAAGATCGATATCGGCGCCCCGCCAGGCCCGTCCGGATCCACGATTGCCGGCATACGGTTGTTCGGGCTAATCGCGAGAAACTCCGGCCGAAACTGCTCGCCCTTACCGATGTTCACCCAGTGCACATCGTAGGGCAGCCCCATCTCCTCCAGCGCGATGGAAATTTTCCAGCCGTTTGGCGTCGGCCAGTAGTGCAGTTCGATCGGATGATGAGACATTGGGCCCTCTGCGGCAAAGCATATGGGTGCGGCAGACGCTGGCGTAAAGCCCGGCGCGTTCGCGACGACGCCGTAAGCGGTTACGAACATCCACAGCTTTCACGGGCAGGCCAGAGGCAGCGCCAAGCGCGCCAACACCGGGGGCCATATGCAAGCTGCATCGTGGGCGTGACGGCGGCGCCTAAAAGCGCTCTTTGTGACGGATGGGTGACGAGTGGGTAAAGGTTCCGGCGGACACTGTCCGGATCGGACGAGAGCGGCCGGTGCGGCTCACGGCGGGGACGAACGAGCCGCTCGCGTCTGTCTCCGGCGGCGCCATGTACACGACGCCCGTCAGCTTCTGGTGGCGCCGCGATGAGCCCCTGGCAGGCGCCCCGCCGAAGCCGTTAACACGCTAGAAAGTCCGCAAGCAGATCATTTGGTTTGCAGGCGCGATTCGCAGCCCCGATCAGCGCGCGTGCGGGGGGAAGCTCAATGCTCGTATTTTTATGGATGTGCGTAGCGACATCAGCCTTCATGCCGAACGGCGACCGCGTGGTGAAGTATTACACCGCCGCTATTGAAGACTATTACGACAGGGTGCTCGGCGAGCCGGCTTAGCCATCGACCCCGAGCTTCTTCTTCAGCAGATCGTTCACGGCGGCGGGGTTCGCCTTGCCGCCGCTGGCTTTCATCACCTGCCCGACCCACCAGCCGAAGGCCTTGGGCTTGGTCTTGATCTCTTCGACCTTGTCGGGATTAGCGGCCATCAATTCGTCGATCGCTTTTTCGATCGCGCCTTCGTCCGTCACCTGACGCAGGCCGTCCCGCTCGACGATCGCGCCCGCGTCGTCGCCCGTTTCCAGCATTTTTGCGAACACGTCCTTGGCGATCTTGCCGTTGATCGTGCCGTCCTTGATCAGATCAATCAGGCCGCCGAGTTGCACGGCTGAGACCGGGCTTTCGCTCAGCGGCTTATCGGCCTTGTTGAGGGCGCCGAACAATTCCTGGCTGACCCAATTGGCCGCCAACTTCGCATCGCGCCCCTTGGCCACCGTCTCGAAATAAGCAGCGGACTCTGTGTCAGCCGAAAGCACGGTGGCGTCATACTTGGACAAACCATAAGCGCTTATGAACCGCGCACGCTTCGCGTCGGGCAATTCGGGCAGGGTCGATTTGATCTCGTCGACCCAGCTTTGCTCGATCTCGAGCGGCAGCAAATCGGGATCAGGGAAATAGCGATAATCCGGCGCGTCTTCCTTGCTGCGCAAGGCGCGCGTCTCACCTGTTTTCATATCGAACAGGCGCGTCTCTTGCGCGATCGTTCCGCCGCCTTCCAGCACTTCGATTTGCCGGCGCGCTTCATACGCCGCGGCCTGCTGCACATAACGCATGGAATTGACGTTCTTGATCTCGCAACGCGTGCCGAATTCCGTTCCTGGCTTGCGCACCGAGACATTGACGTCAGCGCGCATGGAGCCTTCTTCCATGTTGCCGTCGCACGTGCCGAGCGCGCGCACGATCGCACGGAGCTTCTTTAGATACGCCGCCGCCTCTTCGGGGCTGCGCATGTCGGGCCGCGAAACAATCTCCATCAGCGCCACACCCGCGCGATTCAGATCGACATAGGTCTCAGATGGCGAAAGATCGTGGATCGACTTTCCCGCGTCCTGCTCCAGATGGATACGCTCGATCCGGATCGGCACGGAAGAGCCGTCATCCAGATCGACGTCGATTTCGCCTTCGCCGACGATCGGATCCTTGAACTGGCTGATCTGATAGCCGCTCGGCAGATCGGGGTAGAAATAATTCTTCCGGTCGAACCGGCTCCACAGATTGATCTGCGCATTGAGCCCCAGCCCGGTGCGCACCGCCTGTTCCACGCATTTGCGGTTGATCACCGGCAGCATGCCGGGCATCGCGGCGTCCACGAGGCTGACATGCTCGTTCGGCCCGGCGCCGAACTCGGCCGAGGCGCCGGAAAACAGCTTGGCCTTGCTCGTCACCTGGGCATGGACCTCCAGGCCGATGATGATCTCCCAATCGCCTGTGGCGCCAGCGACGAGTTGGTCCGGGCGGGCGGAGCGGATGTCGAGTGCTGTCATGCCCCTGATTTAGCTAATCCGCACGCGAATGGAAGGCGCGCCTACGAAACCAGGCGCACGTCGGTGCACATTGCGAACGGCCCGCTGTCCTGACCGATCGACCATTTGCCGCTAATGCATTTACCAGAGGCGCTCAGCAAGCCGCTATACCGCACGCTGTGGCTTTGCCCGCCCGTGCCGTCATAGGTTTTGGTGAAGTTCACGGCCCGGTTCGCGCCGATTGACCCGCCAATGTTCGCCGTCAGAAACAACACAGACGGATCGCCGAACGTGTTGTCTTCAACCGAGGTCCCGGAAAAGCCTGATCCGGACGCGCGGAGCTTCATCTGAAACTCCACCTCATTCGGATTGGCGTCGTAGCCATAATAACCGATCCATACGCCCGACATGCCGGCGCCCTGCGCCAATGCCACCGGCGCCGCGCCAACAAGCGCGAGACACAGCATCGCAGCCGCCAATAAAATTCCGCGCATGAGCCTCTCCCCACCGAAAGCGCGATCTTAGCATGGCGCAACCGTCGCGCTATCGCCTATTCGGCCGCGACCCGTGCCGGATCGGCTGCCGTCTCCGCCTTCCAGCGCAATTTCGGCTGGCGCGCGGCGCGGGTGTCGTCGAGCCTGCGGACCGGAGACAGAAGGGGGGCGGCCTTGAACGCCGCCGCATCGCCCGCCTTCGCGCGCTCGGCAATGGCGATCAGCGCGTTAGCGAAGCGGTCCAGCTCAGCTTTGCTTTCAGTTTCGGTCGGCTCGATCAGCATGGCGCCGTGGACGACGAGCGGGAAATACATCGTCATCGGGTGATAGCCTTCGTCGATCAGCGCCTTGGCGATGTCAGACGTTTCAACGCCCGTGCCGTCCAGGAAGCTGTCGTCGAACAGCGCTTCGTGCATGCAAGGCCAATGTTCATCTTTAGAGCCGCCGAACGGCGCGGACATGTAAGGCTTCAGCCGCGCGAGCAGATAATTCGCGTTCAGCACCGCATCTTCCGCAACCTGCCGCAAACCATCGCTGCCGTGGCTCATCATGTAAGCCAAAGCGCGGATATACATGCCCATCTGGCCCTGGAACGCGCAGAGCCGGCCCGTCGCTTCGCCGAACGCGTGTTCCTCGAACGCCAGCACGCCATCGCGCTCGATGATGCGCGGCAGCGGCGCGAACGGCGCGAGCGCTTCTGAAAACACAACCGGCCCCGCGCCCGGCCCGCCGCCGCCATGCGGCGTGGAGAACGTCTTGTGCAGATTGATGTGCATCGCATCGACGCCGAGATCGCCCGGCCGCACGCGGCCGACGATCGCGTTGTAATTGGCGCCGTCGCAATAGAAATAGCCGCCTGCCGCATGAACGAGATCGGCGATCTCCTTCACGTCGCGCTCGAACAGCCCGCACGTATTGGGATTGGTCAGCATGATCGCCGCCACGTCCGGGCCGAGTTTGGCTGTCAACGAATTGAGATCAACGCGCCCATCCGGCAAGGCCTCGATCTCATCAACCGTAAAACCACACGCAGCCGCCGTCGCTGGATTGGTGCCGTGCGACGAAATCGGCGTCAGCACGCGCTTGCGCGTCTCGCCCTCGCCGCGCGCATAAAGCGCCGCGCGGATCGCCAGCATGCCGCAAAGTTCGCCGTGCGCGCCCGCCTTCGGCGACAGCGCCACCGCGGGCATGCCGGTGAGTTCCATCAGCCAATGCGAAAGCGCTTCCATCAGCGCCAACGCGCCCTGCACGGTACTGGCCGGCTGAAGCGGGTGAATATCGCCCAGCCCCTCCATCCGCGCGACTTTCTCGTTGAGCCGCGGATTATGCTTCATCGTGCATGAGCCGAGCGGAAAAACGCCAAGATCGATCGCGTAATTGCGCTGCGAAAGCCGCACATAATGGCGCATCGCCTCAGGCTCGGTGAGCCCCGGCAGATCGAGCGCCGCTTTGCGCTTCAATCCACCCAGGCGATCCTTCAAACCCTTCGGCTCCGGCAGATCAACGCCCGTGCGCTCACCGCCTAGCATTTCAAAAATCAGCGGCTCAGCCTGCAAAAGCCCGCGCGAGCCCGAAACGCTAGCTTGGCTCATGACAGCACCTCCTTCAGCGCGCCCGCGAAGGCGGCGATGTCTTCATCTGTGTTGGTTTCCGTTGCGCAGACGAGCAACACGTCGTCCATCGCGCCGCCCTTCAGCCGCGAATAAGCCACGCCGCCGAGAATGCCGCGCTTGGCGAGCGCCTCGACCACGGCGTCCGCCTTCTTCGGCGTCCGAACTGCAAACTCGTTGAAGAAGCGGGGCGTCAGCACTTCGACGCCGCTGATGGCGCCCAGCGCGTCAGCCAGATCGCACGCCTTCTCGTGATTGAGCAGCGCCAGCCGCTCCAGCCCTTTGCGGCCGAGCAGCGTCATGTGCATCGTGAACGCCTGCGCGCAGAGGCCCGAATTCGTGCAGATATTGCTCGTCGCCTTGGCGCGGCGGATGTGCTGCTCGCGCGTCGACAGCGTAAGCACGAAGCCGCGCTTGCCATCGGCGTCCACGGTTTCACCCGCAAGCCGCCCCGGCATCTGGCGCATGAATTTCTCGCGCGTTGCGAACAGGCCGACATACGGCCCGCCGAAGCTAAGCGCGACGCCGATGGACTGGCCTTCGCCAACCACGATATCCGCGCCCATCGCGCCCGGCGGTTCGATCAAGCCAAGCGAGACGGCTTCCGTGAATACAGCGATCAGCAGCGCGCCCCGCGCGTGAACCGCCTCGGCGATCTTGTTCAATTCCGTGATCGTGCCGAACACGTTCGGCGATTGCACGATCACCGCGGCGGTATCGCCGTCGAGCAGTTTCAGAACTTCCGCTTCGCCGTCGATCGCCGGCGCGCTGTCGATCAGCACGACACCATTGGCGCCAGCCATCGTTTTCGTCGTTTCGGCGTAGTGCGGATGCAGCCCGCCCGACAGGATTACCTTACTGCGCTTGGTGACGCGCGCGGCCATCAAGGCAGCCTCGGCGCAGGCGGTGGAACCGTCATACATCGAGGCGTTGGCCACCTCCATGCCGGTCAAAATCGCGACCTGCGTCTGGAACTCGAAGATCGATTGCAGCGTGCCCTGTGCGATTTCCGGCTGGTACGGCGTGTAAGCGGTCAGGAATTCCGAGCGCTGGATGATGTGATCCACGCTGGCCGGAATGTGGTGGCGATACGCACCGGCGCCGATGAAGAACGGCGCGTTTGCGGGCGACAAATTCTTCTTCGCATAGCCGCGCATCGCGCGTTCGACTTCGGCTTCGCCCTGCGCGCGCGGCAGATCGACCAGGCCGCTGCGCTGGGCGGCTTTCGGCACATCGACATAGAGATCGTCGATGCTCTTGGCGCCGATCACGCCGAGCATGGCGCGGCGATCATCCGGCGTAAGGGGCAGGTAACGCATCAGAGGCTCCCGACAAATTCTTTGTAGGCGGCTTCATCCATCAGCGCGGCAAGCTCGCTCGCATCGCCGACTTTCAGCTTCACCATCCAGCCTTCGCCTTCCGGGCCTGAATTGACCAGCGCCGGATCGCTGCTCAGCGCGTCGTTCACCGCCACGATTGTACCGGAAATTGGCGCAAACACGTCGGACGCGGCTTTCGCCGATTCAACGACCGCCATCTCGCCGTCCTTACTCACCGCTTTGCCGGCGGCGGGCAGTTCGACATAGACGATATCGCCCAATTGCTCGGCGGCATAAACCGAGATGCCGCATGTGGCCACATCGCCCTCGACGCGCACCCATTCATGTTCCCTAGTGTATTTGATGGTCACGGATTTAAGCCCCCTTGAAATAGCGATGCGGCACGAACGGCAGCGAAACGATTTCCGCTGCACGCGCCTGGCCGCGCACGATGAGATCGATCCTGGTTCCCGGCGCCGCATACGGCGCCTCGACATAGCCCATGGAAATCGGCGCATTCAGCGTCGGCGAAAAACCGCCGCTGGTGACAATTCCGACCTTGTGACCGCCCACCTGAATTTCGGTGTTGTCCCGCGCCGGCGCGCGATCGGCTGGTCGAACGCCAACACGCTTGATCTTCGGCCCTTCGGCCAGTTCCGAAAGAATGCGCTTCGCGCCCGGAAAATCCCCGGCGGCGCGGCGGCGTTTCTGGATCGTCCACGCCAGATCGGCTTCTATCGGCGAAATCGTTTCGCCCAGTTCGTGGCCGTAAAGGCAGAGCCCTGCTTCAAGCCGCAGCGTATCGCGCGCGCCGAGCCCGATCGGTTTCACCTCCGGCTGATCGAGCAGAAATTGCGCGAGCTTTTCGGCGACCGCGGGTGGGATCAGCAATTCATAGCCGTCCTCGCCGGTATAGCCGCTGCGCGCGACGACGCCGTTTTCGCCGAATATCTGCCCGCGCCATGTATGCATGAACGAAACCTGCGACAGTTCCGGCGCGATACGCGCAATCACGGTGACGGCTTTGGGGCCTTGCAGCGCAAGCAATATCTGATCGTCTGCGCGCTCCAGCTCCGCTTCGTTGCCGGCCGCATGCGCAAGCAGGCGGAAATCCTGCTCCTTCATACCCGCATTGACGACAATGTAGAGCGCGCCCTGAAACGCCGGCGCGAAGGGACGTGCGATCATCAGATCGTCGAGTACGCCGCCGCTTTCGTTCAGCAGAACCGTGTAGCGAATCTGCCCGGGTTTCAGCCCTTGGATATCGGCCGGTACAAGTTTTTCGACGAGCGCCGCGACGCGCTTGTGCGCCTCATCGCCGCCGCCAATTCCTTCGTTCAGCCTAAGAAAGCATGGCCCCATATGCGAAACATCGAACAATCCGGCGTTCGTGCGCGTCCAGTTATGTTCGGCGATCAGGCCCTCATACTGAACGGGCATGTCATAGCCGGAGAAGGGCGCGAATTTCGCGCCGAGGCTGCGATGCAGCCCATCCAGCGGCAATGTCAGAAGCGGAGAATCGGAACTGTCCAACGGGTACGCCTCGCCCGGCGCAAAACGCGCCGTCAGGCCCCCGCTGTCCTTGGCGCCTGAAAGATTCACGAACGCCCACCCTCCTTGAGAAGAAGGCAGGCCCCGCTTACTTCGTCGGCGGCTGCATTCCTGCAGCGCTTTCCAGCGTGTTACTCCCCCCGCGGTCCTTTTCCCTGAGCGTTTCCGGGGCGGTTGCGCCTTCGGGGCCGGGCAGAACCCGGACTCTCCCGCGGGGTTCAATCGGGCGGACCTTGGCCGATCCGGGAAGCGAGTCAAGGCGAGGGCTCATCCCGGCCTGAGGAAGACCGCCTACATGCGCTCCGGCGCCGCAATCCCCAGCAGGTCCAGGCCGATTTCAAGCTGCTTCAGCGTCGCCTGCGCCAAGGCCAGACGCGAGCCGCGCACGGCGTCGTCCTTTTCTGAAAGGATCGGGCATTGATCGTAGAAGGCGGAGAATTTCTGGCTCAGCGCATAGACATGCTCGGCCAGAAAATGCGGCGCTCGGCGGTCATAGGAAGCGGCCAGCGCGCCCTCGAACGCATCGAGCGCCAGGGTCAACGCACGCTCGGCTGGCGCGGCGATCGTGATCGGCCCGGCGGCCACGCGCTGATCGGCCGCTTTGCGCAGGATCGATTTGATCCGTACACATGCATAGAGGAGGTATGGCCCGGTCTTGCCCTCAAAGCTCATGAAGCGGTCGAGATCGAAGACGTAGGACGTGCCGCGGAAATTGCTGAGGTCAGCGAACTTGATCGCCGCTACGGCAACCTTTTCCGCTACGTCCTCGAACTCCTCGGGCGAAAAGTTCGTGCCGATATCGGCTTCTTGCAGGCGCGTACGCGCCTTTTCCCGCGCCTGCCCAATCAGATCGTTGAGCTTCAGCACGCCGCCGGCGCGCGTCTTGAACGGCTTGCCGTCCACGCCATTCATCGTGCCGAATCCGATATGCTCCAGCTTCTCGCGCGGAATGTATTTGGCCTTGGCAGCCGCGCGGAACACCTGCTCGAAATGGTCCGCTTGCCGTTGGTCCACGACGTAGAGGACAAGGTCCGGATGAAAGTCGCGCACACGCTGCACAATGGTGGCCAGATCGGTCGTGCCGTACATGGCCGACCCATCTCTGGAGATGATCAGTAGCGGATCGGGGCTTTCAGCAACGACGACACTGCCGTCGTCCAGCTTCTTTTTCTTCGTCTCACCCGGCGCGGCCACGCGAACGATGCGCGCGCCCTGGTCTTCTTCAAGCAGACCTTTGGTTTCCAGGTCCACGACCATTTCCGGGATCAGGGGGTCGGCATCACTTTCGCCAAGCCAGAGATCGAAACTGACGCCAAGCGCCGCAAATTCGCGCTTCAGAGTCGCCATCGTGACATCGCGCATGACGCGCCAGATCGCGCGATAGGCTGGGTCGCCCGCCTGTAATTTCGCCGTCGCCTTGCGCGCCAAATCGCGGAAAGAAGGGTCTTCCTTCGCGCGCGACGCTGCCTGCGGATAAATCTCCTCCAGCAAGTCCAGCGTGATCGCGCTTTTCACAGCCTCGCTTTCGACGCTTCCGAACCGCTCTTCCAGTGAGACGATCAGGAGACCCATCTGGAAGCCCCAATCGCCGAAATGCGCATCGCCCCAGACCATGTCGCCGCGAAAACGGAACAGGCGCTTGACGCTCTCGCCGATGATCGAAGAACGCAGATGGCCGACATGCATCGCCTTAGCGACATTCGGCCCGGCGTAATCGATAATTACCCTGCGCGGCGTGACCACTTCAGCGCCGGCGCGCGCATCATTGGCGATCGCTTGTGCGCGCGCAGCAAGGGCCGCGCCGTCAACGGTTAGATTGATGAACCCCGGCCCCGCGATTTCGGTGTTCGCGATCCCCGCCACACCAGCCAGACGCGCGGCGACATCCTCGGCGATCGCGCGCGGCGGTTTGCCCGCACCCTTCGCGGCCTGCATCGCGCCATTGCACTGGAAATCGGCGACCTCCGACGCGCGCACCTGCCCGAGCGCGGGATCAAGGCCCGCGGCGCCAAACGCTTCGCCAACGGCGCGCGAAAGATGCGTTGCAAGATCGGGCATCGGCCCGTTTAGCCTCTGGCTGGGAAGCGTGAAAAGGGCTTAGCCGCCCGCGCCGCTGCGGAAACGCTTGCCGTCGCGGTTGAAGGCGAGTTGCTCCGGCGTCACGTCGAAGCCGACCAGGATTTCGAAGTTCACCCCGGACGTCTCGGGATTGGCGCGTGGAATGGTGATTTTCTTTATTTCCTGGGAAAGCTCAGTCCGGTCGCTGCCGGCGAAATCAACCTCCACCTCGTAATATTGCTTGAAGATCGGCGCGACGTCGCGGCGCGCCACGGCTACCCAATAGCGATAGGTGTGCCGGTCAGCGCCTGCCGCCGGGCCACGGCCGAACGCCATGTTCACCGTCAGGTTCATCGTGATCGGATCGGCGCCGACATAACGGCAAAGGCCGCTCACGCCCCGCATCTCGCCGGTGAAGCCGACATTGGAGAGGCGCTCCTCGGGCCCCTTGAACTCGACCATGCGCGACGCGTCGTAAAGCACGCCCATCAGTGGACAGGGGCCGGCATTCAGATCTTTCGGCGGTCTAAGCCCAGGCGGCACACCGCCAGGGGGCCCTCCCGGAGGACCTCCACCCGGGCCGCCGCCACCGGGCCCTTGGGCTTCGGCAAACACGCCCGCGCTCAGCGTCAGCGCGAAGCATGCGATAGCCGCCCCCCGAGCCCAAGACCGCATTTTCCCGACCGCCATTCAAGAGCCTCACTGGTAAAATGGACGAAAAGCCTGATAAGCGATCTGATTACAGGCCACCCGCCGCCGCCGCAACGTCGCGCAGCAATAACATGACCGCCTCCGCCACACCCAATGCCCCTGCCGCACTGGCCGCCAAGCGGGCGATGACCGTGCTTCTGGCCGCGCCTCGTGGCTTTTGTGCGGGCGTGGACCGGGCGATCCTGATCGTGGAGGCGGCGCTCGCGAAATGGGGGCCGCCGGTCTATGTGCGCCATGAGATCGTCCATAACCGCCATGTGGTGGAGCGCCTGAAGCGCCTGGGGGCGGTGTTCGTGGAGGAGCTTGATCAGTGCCCTGCTGACCGCCCGGTCGTGTTCTCGGCCCACGGCGTGCCCAAGGCGGTGCCCGCGGAGGCGCGCGACCGGCAGATGATCTATGTCGACGCCACCTGCCCGCTGGTGTCCAAGGTCCACGGCGACGCCGAGCGCCATTGGAAAGCCGGGCGTAAGATCGTGCTGATCGGCCACCAGGGCCATCCCGAAGTCATTGGCACGGTCGGCCAATTGCCCGACGGCGCGATCCTGCTCGTGGAAAAACCGGCGGACGTGGCGGCGCTTCCCGATTTCCGGCCTACGGAACTGGCCTATGTCACCCAAACAACTCTGTCGGTGGACGACACCGCCGAGATCGTCGCGACGCTGCGCCAGCGCTTCCCGCTGATCGCCGGGCCGCACAAGGAAGACATCTGCTACGCCACCACCAACCGGCAGGATGCGGTAAAGGCCCTCGCCGCGCGCGCCGAGCTTGTGCTGGTGATCGGGGCGGAGAATTCTTCCAACTCGGTGCGGCTGCGCGAAGTGGCGCTGCGCGCCGGCGCACGCGACGCGCGGCTGATTGCTTCGGTCGAAGATGTCGAGAGCGAATGGTTCGACGGTGTCGAAACCGTAGGCATCACCGCTGGGGCCTCCGCGCCGGAATATCTGGTCGAAGAGCTGATCGCCCGGATCGGCGCGCATTATGACGCCCATGTCGAGGAAGTGCGCGTGATCGACGAGCACGTCTCGTTCAAACTGCCGCGCATCCTGGCGGGCTGACTCGTTGGTGAATTGACTTGGCCGTCTACACCGACCTGACCGACGAGGAATTGAGCGGCCTGCTGGCGCTCTACGATCTCGGCAATCCGCTCTCGTTCAAGGGCATCGCGGAAGGCGTGGAGAATTCCAACTTCCTGCTCGAAACCGAGACCGGCCGCTTCATCCTGACGATCTACGAAAAGCGCGTCGCGCGCGCCGATCTGCCGTTCTTTATGGCGATGATGGAACACCTCGCCGAACGCGGCTTTCCCGCGCCGCGCCCGATGCATACGCGCGCTGGCGAAGCGCTGGCTGAAGTACGCGGCAAGGCCTGCGCGATCATCACGTTCCTCAATGGCCTTTCGCCAAAAAAACCCTCAGCAGCGCAATGCCGCGCGGCAGGGGAGGCCCTCGCGCGCATGCACAAGGCGCTGGCAGATTTTACAGGCGCGCGCGGCAACTCGCTCGGTCACGATGCTTGGGCGCCGCTGATCGAGCCACGTCTTGCGCTGGCTGAAGATTTGCGTCCCGGCCTGCGCGACGCGATCAGCGCCGATCTGCTCTCCATTTCTTCATGGCCTGATAATCTGCCGCGCGGCGTGATCCACGCCGATCTGTTTCCCGACAACATGCTGTTCATCGGCGAGGAGATCGGCGGCGCGATCGATTTCTATTTCGCCTGCACCGATTTTCTCGCCTACGATCTCGCCGTGTGCCTGAATGCGTGGTGCTTTGAAGACCGCGGCGCGTTTAACATCACGAAGGGTCAGGCGATGATTGGGGGGTATGAAAAAGTACGCGCGCTAAGCCCCGAAGAACGCGCCGCTCTGCCAACGCTCGCACGCGGCGCCGCGCTACGCTTCTTCGCAACACGCCTGCACGACTGGACCGAAACGCCAGCGGGCGCACTCGTGCGCCCGAAAGACCCGTTGGAATACGCCGACAAACTGGAATTTCACCGGCGTGCGAAAAGCGCCGCAGATTATGGCGCGTAATCTCCACCGCCGTCATTCCGGGGCCGCCAAAGGCGGAACCCGGAATCCCGCCAGCGCCGCAGGCGCTTCCTGCGCAACGTGGAAAAGCGGCCTAACGGCCGCGCCTGGATTCCAGATCGCGCTCCGCGCGTCTGGAATGTCGCAGAGGATGTCTTTTGTTTGGAGCACTGCGGCGTATGGCACTTAAACGCACCATTAAAGTAGCGCTGCTTGCATCATGTCTCGGTGGCGCTCTCGCCTTCACCATTCTCGGTGGCGCTTCTGACGTTAGGGTGGACGTTGGGGGCGGCGAGGCTGTCGTTTTTCCGCTTTGGTTATGGGCGTGCTTTGGCGCGATTGCGGGCGTCTTATTTATGACGCCCTTGGTGCTAGTCTTCTGGCTCATCCGCCGCTCCGATCGCAATCCGCCGAATCCCGCTAAGCGCACCCGATGGCCCACCCCATGACCAAAACCATCGACATCTGGACTGACGGCGCGTGCAGCGGCAATCCCGGGCCCGGCGGCTGGGGCGCGATCCTGGTTTATGGCGATCACGAGAAGGAACTCTCCGGCGGTGAAACGCCAACGACCAACAACCGCATGGAAATGCTTGGCGCGATTTCCGCGATCGAAGCGATCAAGGAGCCGGGCGCAATTATCCGCCTGCACACCGACAGCCAGTACGTAAAGAACGGCATCACGCAATGGATGAAAAAGTGGAAAGCCAACGGCTGGAAAACCGCTGACCGAAAGCCAGTCGCCAACGTAGATTTGTGGCTGCGCCTTGAAGCTGCGTGCGCATCGCACAACATCGAATGGCGCTGGGTCAAAGGCCATGCTGGCGACGAAATGAACGAACGCGCCGATGTGCTCGCGCGCAATGCGATCAAGGCGTTGAAGCGCTGACTCGCCTCAGAACGATGCGGTAAGATCGATCGTCAGATATTTGGTGTCCGCGTCATCCGGCGCGTTAGGCGCGCGCTTGAGAAATTCGCCCTTGGCCAGATAGACGAAATTGCCTTCCAGGCGAAGTTTTTGCGGCACGAGCCAATAGCGCACCCGCGAGTCGAACTGGTGTCCCGCGAAATCACCCGAACGCCCCGTCGCGTCGCGCACGCCGGTGGTGGAAAACGCATCCGTATCGCTGGCCAGATAAAGCGCGCGATAGCCGACGAACGCGTCCCATCTCGGCGAAGGCTCTATCTCCACACGGAACCCAGGCGTCGAGATATTCGCTCTGCCGACGGCGGCATATAGCCCGCTTGGCGCGAGTTCGGCGCGGCGCATACCGAAAAGCGTGTCAAAGCGGTTGAAGCTTCCGCCGGCCCGATCGCCGCTCACATAGTCATATTCCAGCGCCAGCCGCAGCTTGGCCGGCAGATCCCATCTGTAGCCGGTTTCAAGATGCAGATAGCGCGCCCAGACGTCCTGCGTGGCCGCCGCGGGCGCGAGGCTTGTGCGGATCGATCCCGTCTGGATCGCCGCCTCAACATCGAAGTCGTAACCCCGCGCGGCCGGATCGCGGAAATAGCGAAGCGCCCAGGTATTGAGATGGCGATTGCGCGTTGGCAGATCGGCCTCGTCAGCTTCTAGCAAGTTCAAAAAGGATGCTTGCAACGCCGCCCTTTCCAGTCCTGCCGGGGCGGTCACTACCGCGCCGCGCAGTTGAAGCGCCGCGGTTTCGCGATCGATCTGAGCGTCGTTGTCCAGAAGAGCGTCAAGATCGTCTGGCTGCCGAATCTGCGGCAGAACATAGATCGCCGATGCGTTCACCCCGTTCTTGAGCGATATGTCAGCCTTCAACCCGGTATAGCCGCTGGTCGTGTCGCGGTAATCGTCGGCGGCGACGAAGCGCCGCGATCCGAGGTTCAGGGTGAACCTGCCGGCCTGCACAGCCGCCGCCGAACCTGTCCCGAACGGCGATCCAAGCTTGGCGCTGATATACGCCTGGACCGGCTCCAAAGTGTTGACCTCGCCGGTGCTGATCGGCGTTCCGCGATCAGCGCCGTAGGCGCGGCTGTCGAATAGCTCGCCGAAAAGCGTGATCGGCCCGGCATCATACGCGGCGGCCAGTCTTGTGCGAAAGCTCACCATTTCGTCGGACGTGTTGAACCCAGCGCGCGGCTGGCCGTCGATCGCCCCATAGCGAACACGAAACGATCCGGAGAGCTTTAAGTCCCCAGTCCCGGCTTGCAGCGCCGGCGCCTGCGCCGCGGCTACATCGGCCAAGACAAGAAACGCCATTCCAACGGAAAGCAGGTGTGTGATCATTGATTTGCCATTGTCATACGCGCTTCACCCGCAACGTCGCGCCCTCGACGCTGATGATCTCGACACGCTCGCCGATGGCGACCTCATCCGCGCTTGTCGCCCGCCAGACCGTGTCATCGAGCTTTACGCGGCCAAAGCCCGCTACGAACGCCGCCTCCGCCACGCCTGTCAGGCCGATCAGCGTCTGCGAGCGCTCATTCAGCGTCACCGGATCAGTGCGCTTAAGCCATCGCCCGCGCACGTAGTAATGCCCGGTCAGCGTCAGCACGATCGTCAACACTGCGAACGCAGCCCATTGTTGGGCCGCATCAACCGGCATGAGAAACGCCAACGCCGCCGTCAGCGCCGCGGCTGCGGCGGGCCACAGCAGGTAGGTCGTGCCCGTGACGATTTCGGCGACCAGAAACACAAGCGCGATCGCCAGCCAGTGCATCGGCTCTACGCGCGCCAGCATGTCAAACAACGCGTTCATGTCCGCCTCGGTCTAGCGTTCCGTCGGCGGAACGCCCGTGCGCACGCCCGTGCTCTGGCGCGCATTCTCGGACAATAGCTTCACGCCTTCGACGAGGCCAGCGAGACCGGCCAGATCGGCCGGCACGATCAGCGTGCGCTGCTGCGGGCTTTCGGCCAGTTTGGCGAACGCATCGACGTAGCGCTGGCCTAGGAAGTAATTGATGGCGTTGACGTCGCCATTGCGGATCGCTTCGGAGACCACGGCGGTCGCCTTGGCTTCGGCTTCGCCGGTGCGCTCGCGCGCTTCGGCGTCGCGGAAGGCGGCTTCCTTGCGGCCTTCCGCTTCCAGGATCGCCGATTGTTTGGCGCCTTCAGCACGAAGGATCGCGGCGGCGCGATCGCCTTCGGCGGTGAGGATTTCCGCGCGCTTGATCCGCTCGGCCTTCATCTGCCGCGCCATGGCTTCGTTGATGTCGGCCGGCGGCGTCAGATCCTTGATTTCGATGCGCATGACCTTCACGCCCCACGCATGCGTGGCCGCATCGATCACGGTGAGCAGGCGGGCGTTGATCGAATCGCGCTGGCTGAGCGTTTCGTCGAGCTCCATCGAGCCGACGACCGTGCGCAGATTGGTCATCGCCAGATTGGTGATCGCCAGATTGAGGTTTTCCACCTCATATGCCGCCTTGGCCGCATCGATCACCTGGATGAACACGATCGCGTCGCAGGTGACGATCGCATTGTCCTTGGTAATCACGTCCTGCTGCGGCACCGCCAGCACGCTTTCCATCATCGAAAGCTTGCGGCCGACGCGATCGACGAACGGCGTGAGAAAAGCGATGCCGGGCTTCAGCGTGCGCACGTACCGGCCGAATCGCTCGACCGTCCATTGTCGGCCTTGCGGCACGACCTTGATCGTGCCGGTCAGCACCACGAACGCAAGCACGACCAGTACGAGAACTACGATTTCCGGCATGGGAATCTCCCTCGCCGCGTTCTCGCGGCCCCGCTAACCCAACTGGCCCAGCATGTATTCTGCGCTGGAGACCTTGTATTCGCCCGGCTCTTCGACGTTCAGCGTCTCTACCACACCGTTCTTAACAAGCATCGAATAACGCTTCGAGCGTGTGCCCATGCCGAACTTGCTGGAATCGTTATCAAGCCCCAGCGCCTTAGCGAAATCGGCATTGCCGTCAGCCAACATCAAAATGTCATCGGCTTTCTGGTCCTTGCCCCACGCCTCCATGACAAACGCATCGTTAACGGACGTGCAGGCAATGACATCGACGCCCTTGCCTTGGAGCTGCGTGGCCTTTTCCCTGTAACTCGGAAGATGCTTCGCCGAGCACGTCGGCGTGAAAGCGCCAGGCACGGCGAACAGCGCCACGGTTTTGCCGGCGAAAACCTCGTCTGTCGTCATCGGCTTGCGCCCTTCGGCGGTAACGGCGGTGAAGGTCGCTGCGGGAAGTTTGTCGCCGGCCTTGATCATGCTGCTTCTCCTGAAACTGCCGCCGCTTCTATCGAATGCTTCACAAGGCGCCCAGCGCCCCTGTCAATGGCTTGCGCGTTTGACCGGGTGGGGACAGCATGGGGTGAGCAGGAGCGCGCGGCCGTGGAAGGTTCCCTGGCGGGAAAATTGTTGGTGGCTATGCCGGGGATCGGCGATCCCCGGTTCGATCAGGCCGTGATCCTGATGTGCCTTCACACCAGCGAAACAGCTATGGGCCTGATCATCAACAAGCCCCGCGCGGAGCTGACCCTGGGCGACGTGCTCGGCCATCTGGGCATTGAGGCCAACGGCGAGCTTGCCGGGCGCAATGTGCTTGCCGGCGGGCCGGTGAAGCAGGATCGCGGTTACGTGCTGCACTCGCAGGATTTCTCCGCCGAGGAGGCCACGCAAACCGTAGCGCCAGGGATCAACCTGACCGCCACCCGCGACGTGCTGATGGCGATGGCCACCGATCACCCGCCGGAGCGTTTCGTGCTGGCGCTTGGCCATTCAAACTGGTCGGCCGGCCAACTTGAGAGCGAGTTGGCGCATAATGCATGGCTGGTCGCCGAGCCTGATCAGGCAATTATTTTCGGCGATGCGCACGAAGACAAATGGACCAGCGCCATCCGCCAGCTCGGTATCGAGCCCTCGCAGATTATCGGTGATGCAGGCCGCGCCTAACGCAGCAGATCGCCGTTGTTCAACCCAAACAGCAGATGATCGCGCCACGCGCCGTTTATCTTCAGGTAAGCGCGCGCCATGCCTTCGTGCGTGAAGCCAACGCCAAGCAACAGCTTGCGAGACGGTTCGTTATCGGGCTGGCAGGCGGCTTCAACGCGATGCAGCATGAGATCGCCAAACGCGAATGCCGCGAGCGCGCGCACGGCGTGGCGCGTAAAGCCTTGCCGCTTGAACGGCTCGCCGACCCAATAACCCAGCGTACAGCTTTGCGCTGATCCGCGATGGATGCGGCTTAGCGTTGCCCCGCCAACGAGCGCGTCGTCCTCGGCGCGAAAAACATAAAACGGGTAGGAACGATCTTCCTGCACATCATCGGCGTAGCGGCGGAGCTTTTCCTTGAACGCTCCGCGCGTAAGCTCGTTCTCCGGCCAGGTCGGCTCCCACGGCGTCAGAAAGGCGCGGCTGGCGCTGCGCACTTCGGCCCAGGCGCTGTAATCGCGCAGCTCAGGGTGGCGCAAGTAGACGCTACCGCCTTCGACGCGCCGGCTCGCTTCATCGTCTCGCCGCAGAAACACCATCGGCCAGACCTTACCTGAATCTGGTTACAAATTCTTCAGCCGCCTTCACGCCTGCCGCCGAGCCGATCGCGGCCGCCGCGCCGGAGCTGGAAATCGCCTGCTGGGCGATTGCGCGCACATCCTCAGCTGTCACGGCGTCGACCTTCGCGCGAATTTCCTCGAACGGCAGCAGCCGGTCGCGCAAAAACACCTGCGAGACGCGCGCTTCGGCTCGCGCGGAGGGCGATTCCGCGCCCATCATCATTTGTGAGGCCACCACCGCCTTGGCGCGGCGCAGTTCAGCTTCGGTGGGGCCGGTCTCAGCCAGATCGGTCAGGATAGCGCCAGCGCGCTCGGCTACCACTCCTGCGTTGGCGGCGGCGCAGCCGGCGTAAACGCCGAGGCGACCGACATCCTCGTAGGAATCCGTAAAGCTATCGACGGCGTAAACCAGCCCGCGCGCTTCGCGCACGTCCTGGAACAGACGTGAAGCCATGCCGCCGCCGTAGATTTCCGAGAGCAGGCGGGCGGCGTAGCCGTCAGCCGCACCCGAAGCCGGGCCTGACCAAGACAGAACCAGATGCGTCTGCTCCAAGCGGCGCTTTTCCACACCGGCGCCGCCGCGCGGCTCGCCCTTCCGCGCCGGAATGGCCGCACGCGGCGCAAGGGCGCCGAACCGTTCTTCCACCTTCGCCAGCAAAGCGTCGCGGTCGAACCCGCCCGCCGTGGCTATGACGATGCGCTCCGGGGCGTAGTGCGCATCGCGAAACGCCTCCAGCGCCGCAACATCGATCGACGCCACCGTTTCTTCTTCGCCGAGCACAGGGCGGCCCAGCGGCTGGCCGGCGAACAGGGCGGCCTGATGCAGTTCGAACACCCGATCGTCCGGCTGATCGAACGCTTCGCCCCGCTCCTGCGTAACGACGCCCTTTTCCTTCTCCAGATCGTCCGGCAGCCAGCGCGGCGCCAGGATCACGTCAGCGATCAGATCGAACGCAAACGGCGCGTGCTCTTTCAACATACGCGCGTAATAGGCCGTGCGCTCATAGGACGTGACCGCGTTCATGATCGCGCCAACGGATTCCACCGCTTCGGCGAATTGCTGCGCATCGCGCCCATTGGCGCCTTTGAACGCCATGTGTTCGAACAGGTGGGCGATGCCGTTCTGGCCTGCCTCCTCCCACCGCGCGCCAACCCTGATCCACACGCCGACCGAGGCGGTCAAAAGTCCCGGCATCGGATCGAGCGCCACGCGCACGCCGTTCGGCAGGCGCACCAATTCAGGTGTAGCGCCGCTCTCTAAGCCCACGCCCTGCTCCGCTCGGTTATGATCGCCTTAACTTTTGCCACGTCGTTCGCTGTCTCGGTCATCACTTCCCGGCGCAAGAACAAGTCTTCGCACTTTTTTGGAAGGGGAGGAGCAATGCCGATCGCCCGCTCCACGGTGTCTGGAAACTTTGCCGGGTGAGCGGTGGCGAGCGTTACGTGCGGCGCGCCGATCGGTGGGTCGCTGTGCGCGGCGAGGCCGACCGCCGTGTGCGGGCACGCCATGTAGCCTTCGCCATCAAGCCAATGAGCGCGCATCGAAGCGACAGTCGCCACATCGTCCACTGAATCGGCGGCGAAGTGCGTGCGCAGAAACTCCAGCGCCGGCGCGGGAATATCGAAGCCGCCCGATTGGGCAAACTGATCGTAAAGGCGGCGCACCTGCTCGCCATCTCGGTTCAGCGCCTCATACAGAATACGCTCGAAATTACTCGCGACCTGGATATCCATGGCCGGCGAAAGTGTTTCGGTGGACTTCTTCGCGCGCTGATAGCGGCCCTTCGCCAGCGCGCGCGAGAGGATGTCGTTTGAATTTGTCGCCATCAAAATCTTGCCGATCGGCGCTTCGCATTTCTTGGCGACGAAGCCGGAAAACGCATCGCCGAAATTCCCGGTCGGCACCGCATAATTCACCGGGCCCGGCGCTGGCAGCGCATTGGCCGAAACGTGAAAATAAACCGACTGCGCGACAATGCGCGCCCAGTTGATCGAATTGACGCCGGAGAGTTGCGCGCGCGTTGCAAACTCATTGTCAGCGAACATCGCCTTTACCAGCGCTTGGCAATCGTCAAAATCACCGTCGATCTCGATCGCATGCACGTTGTCTGCGCCTGTGGCGGTCATGAACCGCCGCTGCACATCTGACACGCGGTCCTTTGGCAGAAGAATGAAAAGATCGACACGCTCCCGATTCTTGAGCGCCTCGGCCGCGGCGCCGCCAGTGTCGCCGGACGTGGCGCAGAGTACGGTCAAGCGCTTGTCGCGCTTGGCCAGCGCGAAATCGTAAAGCGGCCCGATCAGCTGCATCGCGACATCCTTGAAGGACAGCGAAGGACCGCGGAACAGTTCGAGCACCCATTCGCCCGGCCCGATCTGCACCAGCGGCGTAACCGCCGGCGGCCATGCTGCGCCCGGCGTGCTGAGATACGCCGCGTTGGCGAGGGTTGCGGCTTCATCCCATTCCAGATCATCGCCGGCGAACGCCTTTAGGACGTTGAGCGCGACATAGGAATACGGGCTGACGCCTGCTTCGCCGCGGAACGCGTCCCGGTCGAGCGCTTTTGGCCAAGCCGCCGGCACGTAAAGGCCGCCATCAGGCGCAAGGCCCGCGAGTACGGCGTCGAGGAAAGAAACGGGCGGCGCCTGGCCGCGCGTGGAAACGTAGCGCATGGGTTCCGATCAGGGGCGCAGGCGCAAACGGCCCGCCTTCAGGTGGTAGACGACATAAACGCCTGCGAGCGCCGCCGCGAGCCCCCACCAGGTAATCGCGTACCCCATGTGTCGTTCCGGCGGCAGGGGGTCACCGGCGTTGGGGGCTGCATAGGGGTTCGGCGCGGTTGATCCATCGGGGCCGATATAGGGGACGGCGACGTAATAGGCAGGCCCGGCCTTGCCGCCCGCAGCCTTCACCATCGCCGGCAGGTCGATGGCGTACCAGACGTGGCGGGCGGTATCGGGTTTCGGCGCAAATATGCTTGGGCGGTGCGGCGTTACGGGCGTTCCGCGAATGGCGGCCGCGCCTTCGAACGGCTCCTTGATCGTCCTGTAGTCCGGCGGCTGAACGCCTGGGACGGGCCCCATATCAATGAACGTGTAGGCGCCATCCGAATTCACCGGCGCAAAAACCCGCCAGACCGGCTGCCCGTTGGCCAGGCCGTACACCAGTTGGATCTGGCCCTTCACCGGCTCAAAGTTCACCAACGTCACCCGCTGGATGCCGGCCTCCTTGGCCTTCACTTTTTCCTGGTAACGCTGCCATTGCCAATTGCCGAGCGAGGCGAGCAGCGCGAGCGAAAACAGCGCGAAAAGCGTCAGGATCGGAAGCGGGCGAAACCGCATTCTATTCGTCCTTCAGGCGGCCTTCGGCGGCCTTATGTTTGAATTGCAGTGTGAACAGCAGCGCCTTGATCGGGCGCAGCAGCAATAGCGACAGGATTACGGTCGCCACAGCCGTCGCCGCCAAAGTCCCGATCCAGTCCCACACGAAGGCGAATTGCAGAATGAACGCCATCGGCACCACGGTCGCGCCCACGATGAACATCACGAACACCGCCGCGCCGTCGCCCACGTCAGCGGTGCGAAAGCTCACACCGCACGCCGCACAAGACGGCGCAAAACTAATGAAGCTCTGGAAGAGCTTGCCTTTGCCGCAGTTCGGACAACGCGCCCTTATCGCCGCCAGATAGGGCGAGGGCGCGGTATCCGTCATTCGAGCGCGAGCTTGGGCATCACGTAAACGAACGTGAACAGGAACAGCCACACCACGTCCACAAAGTGCCAATACCAGGCCGCCGCTTCGAGACCGAAATGCTTCTGCGGCGTGAAATGCCCAGCCATCACGCGCAGCAGGCATACGAGCAGGAAGATCGTGCCGATGATTACGTGTACGCCGTGAAAGCCCGTCGCCATGAAGAATGACGCACCATAGAGCGTGGCGTTGGACACATCGCCCTGATTGCCGAAGGCAAAGCCCGCATGCGGATATTCGAGCGCGAACTGGACATAGGTGAACAGCACGCCAAGCAGCACGGTGAGAATCAGACCGTTCCGCGCGCCCGAACGATCGCCGGTCTGCAGCGCGTGGTGCGCCCACGTCACGGTCGTTCCTGACGTGAGCAGGATCAGCGTGTTCAGCAGTGGCAGATGGAAGGGATCGAATGTTTCAACATTGGGCGGCGGCCAGTTGGCCCACGCCTTCATCACCTCAGCATCCCCTGCGACGATCCAATCGGCCCGCTGGCCGTGGAAAATCGTCATTTCAAAGAACACCCAGAACCAGGCGACGAAGAACATCACCTCGGAGGCGATGAACAGGATCATGCCGTAGCGCAGGCCGATATCCACCACCGGCGTATGATCGCCGGCCCGGCTTTCCTTGATCACGTCGCGCCACCAGCCAAACATGGTGAGCAGCACGCCCAGAAAGCCCAGATACAAAACCCACATCTGGCCTTTGACGAGGAAGCCGTTGGCGAACGCGGCGCCCTCAGCAGGCTGGGCGAGGCCCTTCATGGCGATCACCGCGCCGATCGCCAGGATCAGGACCGAAAGCGACCCGACGAACGGCCAGGGGCTGGGGTTCACCAGATGGTAATCGTGATGCACGTCGCTGGATTGGGCCATAACGCCTGCTTCTCATGAATCGCTTGCGGTTCGTTTAGCCCGCGCCGGGCGGCAGGCCAAGGCGTGGGCGCCGGCGTTCAGGGCGTTGCGACAACGCGCCGTACGTCCCGGGGCGCCGCGGCAGTGACGGTTTTGACCTCTTTCGAGCTGGCGTCGAAATACGTGTAGCTGAGCGTAATCTGCCCAATGTCCCGCGTATCCCGGTTTTCCAGCATTTCGGGATCCACGAAAAACACGACCGGCAGCTCGATCGTTTCCCTCGGCGCGAAGGTCCGCTGCTGGAAGCAGAAGCATTCGAGCTTTTTGAAATAGAGCCCGGTCAGCTCTGGCACGACGTTGTAAGTCGCGACGGCCTTCACCGGCTTGTCTGTAGGATTGGTGATGCGGAAAAAGACGAGGGCCGTTTCGCCCAGCCGTACGGTCTTGGTCTTTGCATCGGAGGCGAACACTAACGGCGAGCCGGGCGCGACATTGGTGTCGAACCGTACCTCGACCGTCCGGGCGAGCACCTTTTTGGGCGCCGCCGTGGCTTCCTGTGTGGTGCCGCCATAGCCGGTCAACTTGCAGAACAGCGAATAGAGCGGCACGGCCGCATAGGTTGCGCCGATCATCGTTACGAACACGCCCGCCGCAATCAGCGCCACGCGCCTGTTGGCCTTTGAACTGGCCTTGGGATCGGGAGCCGGGCTCAATTCATGCCCATCTTCGCCAGCGTGATCAGGAACACGAGCAGCATAAAGCCAACCAGCGCGAGCGCGATCACTGTGTTGCGCTTCTTGCGCGCTTTCTCGAACTCGGTCTGCTCAGCCATGTCAGATCGCCCGGTAAAGGCCCAACCCCTGTTCAGCGATTAGCGCGGCGAAGAGGGCGGCCAGATACAGAATGGAGAAGGCGAAGAGATCGCGGGCAGTGCGGTCGCCCTGCCCTACGCTGTAAAGCGGGCCAGAAGCCCCCTCTTCACCAGCGCGCGAGCGCCAAACGCGCCAAGCCAACGCCACGAACGCAATCGCCCCAAGCGAAGAGATCGCTGCGTAGACCACGCCCCCGATCCCGACAAAAGCAGGCGCGATCGCGGCCGGCGCCAGCAGCACGCTGTACGCCAGAATGCGCCGGCGCGTTTCGCGCAGGCCATGCGTCACCGGCAGCATGGGAACGCCCGCGGCGGCGTAGTCGGCGCGCTGATAGAGCGCCAGCGCCCAGAAATGCGGCGGCGTCCAAAGGAAGATGATCAGCACCAGCAAAAGCGGCGCGACGCTCAGCGAGCCCGTAACCGCGGCCCACGCCACTGCCGGGGGCAAAGCGCCCGCGAGCCCGCCGACCACAATGTTCTCCGGCGTGCTGCGCTTCAGCATCATCGTATACACAACAGCATAGAACCAGATCGTGAAGGCCAGCAGCAACGCGGCCATCACACCGCCCGCCAGCAGCATCAGCAGCACCGACAGCACCGACATGGTGAGGCCGAGGGCGAGCGCCTCTTCGCGCAGGATTCGGCCAGCGGCCACCGGCCGGCTCGCCGTGCGCTTCATCTTCGCGTCGATGTCTGAATCGTACCACATGTTCAGCGCGCCGGACCCGCCTGCGCCCGCCGCGATCGCCAGCAGGATCGCAAAACCGATCACGCCATCCACCTGCGCCGGCGCGCAGAGCAGCCCGGCAAGCCCCGTGAATACGACAAGGCTCATCACCCGCGGCTTCATCAGTGCGAAATAATCACCCGCCGTCGCGGCGCGTGTGGATTGCGAGACCGTCAGGTCTGTCACAACTCTTCTCCTTTTTTTCCTTCTCCCGCTCGCGGGAGAAGGTGGATCGCGGCGTTAGCCGCGAGACGGATGAGGAAACGGTAGCGCGAGGCCACCCTCATCCGGCGCTGCGCGCCACCTTCTCCCGCAAGCGGGAGAAGGATTTCCTTCTCAATGCGCTGTCGAAGTGATCTTCGGCAATTCGTTGAACTGGTGGAACGGCGGCGGTGAGGACAGCGTCCATTCCAGCGTTGTCGCGCCTTCGCCCCATGGATTGGCGCCGGCTTTGCGGCGCACCAGGAACATCTCGGCCAGCATGACCAGGAACACAACCACGCCCAACGCGGCGATCATATAGCCCATCGAGGAGACGTAATTCCAATACGCGAATTCCGCTGGGTAATCGACGTAGCGGCGCGGCATCCCTTGCAGGCCCAGGAAATGCTGCGGGAAAAAGATGATGTTGACGCCGATGAACGTGATCCAGAAATGCAGGCCGCCCAGGAAGCCGTTATAGCGGTAGCCGCTCATTTTCGGGATCCAATAATAGAAGCCCGCGAAGATCGTGAACACCGCGCCCATCGACAGCACGTAGTGGAAGTGCGCAACGACGTAATAAGTATCGTGCAGCACAGTATCTACGCCCGAATTCGCCAGCACGACGCCGGTGACGCCGCCAACCGTGAACAGGAAGATGAAGCCGATCGCCCACAGCATCGGCACGGTGAAGCTGATCGAACCGCCCCACATCGTCGCGATCCAGGAGAATATCTTGATGCCCGTTGGCACCGCGATAATCATCGTCGCGGCGACGAAATAGGCCTCCAGATCGAAGCCCATACCAACCGTGTACATGTGGTGCGCCCACACGATGAAGCCGATAAAGCCGATCGCCACCATCGCGTAGGCCATCCCCAGATAGCCGAACACCGGCTTCTTCGAGAACGTCGACACGATCTGCGAGATCATGCCGAAGCCGGGCAAGATCAGGATGTACACTTCCGGGTGGCCGAAGAACCAGAACAGGTGCTGATACATCACCGGATCGCCGCCGCCGGCCGCTTCAAAGAATTGCGTGCCGAAATTGCGGTCTGTCAGGAGCATGGTCAGCGCGCCAGCGAGCACCGGCAGCGACAGCAGCAGCAGGAACACTGTGACCAGGATCGACCACACGAAAAGTGGCATGCGGTGCAGCGTCATGCCCGGCGCGCGCATGTTGAAGATCGTGGTGATGAAATTGATCGCGCCGAGGATCGAGGATGCGCCAGCGATGTGCAGCGACAGGATCAGCAGATCCATCGCCGGCCCGTTATGGCCCGTGGTCGAGAGCGGCGGGTAGAGCGTCCAGCCGCCGCCGAAACCCGGATTGGCGCCGTCGCCCGGCACGAACAGGGAGATGACCGCCAGAATGAACGAGGCGGGCAGCAGCCAGAACGAAATGTTGTTCATGCGCGGGAACGCCATGTCCGGCGCGCCGATCATGAGCGGCACGAACCAGTTTCCAAAGCCGCCGATCATCGCCGGCATGACCATGAAGAAGATCATGATCAGGCCGTGCATGGTGACGACCACGTTGTAATTATGCCCGGTGCCCCACACGCCCTTGAGGCTGGGATCGGCCTGGCCATCTGAATCGAGCGCGCCGAAATATTGCAGGCCCGGCTCCATCAGTTCGACCCGGATCATGCCGGAGAGCAGACCGCCAACGATCCCCGCGATGATCGCGAAGATCAGGTACATCGTGCCGATGTCCTTGTGGTTGGTGGAGAACAACCAGCGCGTCGGGCTCCAGATGCTGGGCCGATGGTCGGCGTGCGCATCATGGCCGTGATCGGCCTGCGCGTCGCGGGTAGGTTCGGCGGCCATGTCTTCCTCGATCAGCTCGGTTGCGCGGCCGCAGCCGGCGCGGCGGGTGTTTCAGGTGTCGCGGCGGGCGGCGTCGCAGCGGCGACCTGGCCGCCCTTACTTGCCACCCAGGCGTCGAACTCAGCCTTCGGCACGGCGTGAACTTCGATCGGCATGTAAGCGTGCCTGATGCCGCACAATTCCGAGCACTGACCGAAATAGACGCCGGGTTTCTCAACGATGAACCAGCCCTGGTTCACGCGGCCGGGGATAGCGTCCTGCTTCACGGCAAAAGACTGCACGGCCCAGGAATGGATCACGTCGTTGGAGGTGATCAGCACGCGCACGGTGGTGTTCACCGGCACGTAGATCGGCTCGTCAACGCCCAGCAAATACGGTTTGCCGGCCTTGGCCGCATCCGCCTCTTTGAGCACGTTGGAATCGAACGAGACGTTCAGATCCGGATATTCATAGCTCCAATACCATTTATTGCCCGTGGCTTTGATCGTCAGCTCGGCCTGTGGCGGAATTTCCTGCCTGGCGAGCAGCGGGAAAGACTGGATCGCGATCGCCACCAGGATCAGCACCGGCACCACGGTCCAGACCACTTCGACCAGCGTGTTGTGGCTGAACTTCCGCGGAACGGGGTTGGCCTTCTTGTTGTAGCGGAGCATCACCCAGACGAGCAGCGCCAGCACCACCAGCGTCGTCAGGCTGATCACCCACAGCAGGAAAACGTGAAAGTTCTCGACCTGCTGCATAACCGGCGAGGCGGCCTTCTGGAAATCGATCGCTCCGTCGACCGGCCGCCCAGCCACCGGCTCCGGAAACTGCGCCAGCGCCGGCCCGGCCAGAACAGCCATCGCCGCGCCAAGCGCCCCAACGCTCCATGATCGAGCCTGTCGCTGCACGCCCACTCTCCTCAAGAGCCGTCCGGCCCCGATAACCGGGCCGACTCGCTCAAGAACGGCTTATACGTATTGCGCTGCCGAAACCCCCGTATTTTTGTCGCACGCTGGCGGCGCGGCTCCCTATATATCGTTCCTGAATTCAAGGAGCGGCCATGGCTGACGGCGTATTCGGCGCAACGGAACTGGATTGGGACGCAGCCCGGCGCCTGCTGGCTGACGCCGCCCATGGCGCGGACGACGCCGAACTGTTCATCGAGGACAGCAAGTCCGAGGGTTTCGCCTGGGATGACGGGCGGCTGAAATCCGCCTCCTACGACGCCTCGCAGGGCTTTGGCCTGCGCGTCGTGTCCGGGGAAACAGTAGGCTACGGCCACGCCAGCACGTTGGAGACCGCTGCCCTCGCCCGCGCCGCCGAATCCGCCGCCTCCGCCAAGCGCGGGGCCCCGGCCAATCTCGACGCCGCCCCCGCCCGCACCAACCGCCAGCTCTACCGCGACGTCGATCCGCTCGCCGCGCCCGGCTTTACCGACAAGACCGACCTCCTGGCCGAGATCGACGCCTATGTCCGCGCCCGCGATCCGCGCGTCGTGCAGGTCAGCGCCTCGCTCGCCGCCTCCCGGCGCGCCATCTCCATCCTGCGCGCCGACGGCCAGCGCGTGGACGACGCCCGGCCGCTGGTACGGGTCAACGTTGCTGTCACAGTGGAAAAAGACGGCCGCCGCGAGAACGGCTCGGCCGGCGCCGGCGGCCGCAATGAATATGCCGAATGGGTCGCGCCCGACCGCTGGAAGGCTCTCGCCGACGAAGCGCTACGTGTCGCGCTGGTCAATCTCGACGCCGTGCCTGCCCCGGCAGGGGAGATGGACGTGGTGCTCGGCCCCGGCTGGCCGGGCGTTCTGCTGCACGAAGCGGTCGGCCACGGCCTCGAAGGCGATTTCAACCGTAAGGGCTCTTCCGCCTTCGCCGGCAAGATCGGCGAACGCGTCGCCGCGCCGGGCGTGACGGTGGTGGATGACGGCACATTCGAAAACCGCCGCGGCTCGCTCACCGTCGATGACGAGGGCACGCCGACGGGGCGCACCGTGCTGATCGAGGACGGCATCCTGAAAGGCTATCTGCAGGACCGCATGAACGCGCGGCTGATGGGCGTTGCGCCCACCGGCAATGGCCGCCGCGAAAGCTACGCCCACCGCCCGATGCCGCGCATGACCAACACGTTCATGACCGCCGGCGACAAAGACCCCGGCGAAATCCTCGCGTCCCTGAAGAACGGCATCTACGCCGTGAATTTCGGCGGCGGCTCGGTCGACATCACCAGCGGCAAATTCGTGTTCCAATGCACCGAGGCCTATCTGGTCGAAGACGGCAAGATCAAAGCGCCCGTGAAAAACGCCACGCTGATCGGCGACGGACCGAGCGCGCTCACGCGGGTCACGATGGTCGGGAACGATCTGAAGCTGGATGATGGCGTGGGCACGTGCGGGAAGGCGGGGCAGAGCGTGCCGGTGGGCGTGGGGCAACCGACGCTTTACATTACGGGGCTTACGGTTGGCGGGGCGGGCTGAACCCTCTCCGTCATTCCGGGGCTCGCACAGCGAGAACCCGGAATCCCGCCAGCGCCGGAGGCGCTTATTTCAACGTAGCAAGCGGCCTGACGGCCGCGCCTGGATTCCGGATCAGCGCTACGCGCTGTCCGGAATGACGCAAGAATACTCTCAGTTCGCGCTTGAGGTGACCCTAGTCTGACTTGCCGAATTGCATCTTATCGACGTGTCCATGGCTGCCCAATCGAAACATGAACTTCAGCCCTGGTAGGGCTCGACAATCTGGGCCATCGTTTTGAAACCCCTCTAACTTAAACTCCCGAATTGGAAACATCCTTGCAGACAAGTTTTTGGTCGAAACGAATACGAAGGCATTCGAGTCGACAGGAACCACATCGTCGGCCTCCGCCGACGCAAGCTCTATTCCGAGACCTATCTTTACTCGATCCCTGATTCTTTCAACTTCGCCCGCGTGGCAGACAAAATCCTCACCGGGTTGCGCAAAGTCATTGAGTTGAACAACGCCACCTTTTGCTCGTCCCTCGTCGATCGCTTTCT
Organism: Alphaproteobacteria bacterium; assembly: GCA_031399165.1. Classification (GTDB taxonomy): domain Bacteria; phylum Pseudomonadota; class Alphaproteobacteria; order Caulobacterales; family Aquidulcibacteraceae; genus JAKFWI01. The sequence continues at coordinate 134,486 of JANNOO010000005.1, forward strand.
CAAATCTCGACCGTGCTTCGGTAGTGCGCGGATCCTCGCTCTCACACGCGCTCAGCAGCAGTAAGGAGCAAATAAAAGCTGCGATAGTTTGCACTGTCTCCATACCGATCCTCCGGTCGCGATCCGCTTCACCGCCACGCTATTAATCCACCTTATGCTCCCCCGTTTACGGCTGAGCCGTCTGCGAAGCTGACTGAGGGGGCAGCGCGACGCTGTTCATTCCCCCTCCGGCTTTTCGCTTGCGAAAGGCTGCCTCCCCCGTGAACGGGGGAGGATTAAAGCCTCCCCGTCGCGATCTGCTCCACGGCCACGCGATAAAATCCTAGCACTGACTCCCCCTCGTCGCGCCCATCCGCAAATTGCTTCGCGACTTTCGCGAACGGAAAGCACATCGCGTCATTCGCAAAGCGCACGCCCGGCCCGTGCTCGCTGTCTGCCCACGCGCCGCCCGCGCGGGCGATGATCGCTTCGCCGAGGAACGAGCCAAGCACGGAGACCAGCGCGCCGGGATCGGCGCCGCGCTGGCGCTCGATGAAACCCTCCACCCACGCGACGGATTTTTCGTTGAGCCCAAAGCCGCGCAGTCCGCTCGTGCCGCCGAGTTCGCTGATCGCCATCTGCGTATTCGCGCGGATCGCGGCAAGGAGCTCGGGGGAGAGTGGGGCGTCGCTCATAGGCCAATAGAGGATAAACGTGACGGGACGCGTACGAGCGTCATTTTTCACAGCGCCTCAAGCGCACCGCGCGACGCACGCGCCCCGGCCTCCCATTGCGCACACGAAGCGAAAGTCCGTCGCTATAAGCGCGCACTCTGGCGCACCCGCGCCGGCGCCTTGCTGGGTGGCGGGGCTTCGCCGGCGGGTTCGAACATCGGGTTGGGATCCCAATCCCCCACAAACGCAGCGTCGGTCATGTAATCAGGCAGACGGCACGCCACCGCCTCGCGTCCCGATTCGGCGACGATCTGCCGGTCGGCAGCCATCGCGCGCAGCACGTCGGCGTCGATGTCGCCGATCAGATCGGCGCTCTCGCGCGCCATCAGATGGTTGGCCACGCCGAACAGCTGAAAAACGCCGGCATTGTTGAAGATGGTTTGCCAATCCTTGGCATAGAGCCGTTGCAGCTGCGACAGATCCTGGAAGAATGGCCACACCTGCAGGCCATAGCCGCGCATCAGCGTCATGGCCTGGCGCAGCGGCCCAAATTCGCCGAGCTGGGCGCATTCGTCGAGCAGGAACAGGGTCGAGCGCTTTGGCCGCCGCTTACGCCCCATCACCGTCAACAGCAGCGCGCCGACCCACAGGCGCAGCAGCGCGCCGTGGCTCTCCAGCTTGTCCGGCGGGATCACGATGTAAATCGTCAGCGGCGCGCCTTCCCGCACGGCCGAAAGATCGATCGACGAACGCGACAGGGAACGCAGCGCCGAATCCGAATTGACGACCTTGAGATAGCTCTGCGCCGTCGAAAGAATGCCCGAGCGCGTCTGTTCGGTGATCGGCAGGAAGCTCGATATGTTCTGCTTGCTCAGCCGGTTCAGATGCTCGTTGTTCTCGATCAGCGACGCAAGGTTATAGACCGCATCGTCGCTCATCAGGATTTCGCGCACCTTGCCGAAATGCCGCTCGCTCGGGATCGCAGTCTCGGCGACGGCGGCGATCACGCCGGCCATCAGCGAGCGGCCCCAATTGTCCCAGAACGGCTCCTTGTGAAAGCCGGCGTCGCCCGCCAGCAGGCTGGCTAGCATTTCAGCGTCCGCATCCAGCAGCGCGCCGGGGCGGCGGAACAGATCGAACGGGTTGAGCGAATCCGTGCGCTTGCCTACGGCGCCGAACGGATCGAGCAGATAGACCTGCTGGCCCATCTCGCGCCGGCGCCGCGCTGTCACGTGCCAGGTCTCGCCCTTGGGATCGATGACGATCGCCGAGCCCTCGAAGCGCAACAGGTTCGGAATGATGACGCCGCGTCCCTTGCCGGCGCCTGTCGGCGCGATGGTGACGAGGTGACGATCCTGGCCGTACAGAATGGGCTCCTCGTTCGAAGCAAGCGCCAGCGCGTTGTCCGGCGCCGAAAATCCGATCGAAGCCCGCGGCTTTTCCTTGGCGCGCCATCCCAGCAAAAGATCGAGCGCGCCCGGCTTCAGGGCGCCAATGGGTTTAGAGCGGTTCGCAGACGCGCTTTTCGCGGACATGCGTGCAATTCCCTGCGCGTGACGCCGCCAATTCGATTCGTCTGCGCACGATCATCTGGCGCGCCGATTGCGCCTGCTTTTTGTCCGATTGCGGCGCGCGTGCGGCTTTCAGTTTGTGTCCGGCCAAGACGGAGGACCCGCGCGATCTTTTGTGGCTGGCGCTGTTTCCGCATTTTCCGGAAACACGCCAACGCCGCCTTCAGGCGCGTGCGCCAAACGCTTCAGCCAGGGCGATGCTGCCGCAAGCGCAAGGCCGATGACGATGGCGCCGATGCCGATTTGCTGAAACACGCTGACATAGGTGTTCAGCGCCGCCTGCGGATCGAGAACCTGCCCGCCAACGGTCTCGGCCGCCGTTAGCTTCGCGATCTGCGCGCCCAAAGCCTGCGCCGCCGAGCTGGACAAGAACCAAGTGGCCATCATCGTCGAAAGCACCGCCGCCGGCGCCAGCTTGGTCATCGCCGAAAGGCCAACCGGCGAAAGGCAAAGCTCCCCGGTCGTATGCAACAGATACAAGAGTACGAGGAATACGAGCGGCACCCTGGCCGACGCATCGGCATAGGCCGCGCCCCAGACTAGAACAAGGAAGCCCGCGCCTACCTGCATTAGCGCAAGCGCGAATTTCATCGCATCGTCCGGCTCCTTCTTGTGCCGGGCCAGCCAGACCCACGCCGCCGCAAACAACGGCGCCATCAGCAGGATGAAGCCGGCGTTGAAGCTCTGCGTCTGGCCGGACGTGATGGTCCAGAACCCGCTGGAGGGCAGCGCTGTATTGCGCTCTGCGAATTGGTTGAGCGCGGTGCCCGCCAATTCGAACAGGGTCCAAAACACAACGGACGCAACGATCAGCACCAGCGCCAGGATCACGCGCTGCGCCTCAACGGCGGTGCATTTGCGCACCATGTATTGGATGAAATAGGCCAGCACCCCCACCGATGCGATGGTCAGCAGCCAATTCACGAAGGGCTCGCGCTGCACCAGCAGGTACACCACGCCGACGCCAAGCACGACGCAGATATAGGTCAGCCACTCGCGGTCTATTGGCCCGACGACCTTCTTCCTGAGCGCCGCGGGATCGGGCGGCTCACCCTTGCCCTCCAGCAGCGGCTTGCCGAGCATGAACACGACAAAACCGGCAAGCATGCCGACCCCCGCCAGTCCAAAACCCCACGCCCAGCCATAGGTGAGTCCAAGTCCGGCGCACAGGATCGACGCCCAGAACGCCCCGAGATTGATGCCGTAATAATAGAGCGTGAACCCGGAATCGCGCCGCGGGTCGCCTTGCTGATAAAGCTGGCCGACAATCGAGGAGATATTGGGCTTCAGAAAGCCCACGCCCATAATGATCAGAGAAAGCGCGAGATAGAAAAACGATTTGTAGATCGGGATCACGCCCGAGACCGACATCTCGTAGGAATTTTTCGGCAGCGTGCCTGGCAAAGGCGCGCCGGCGGGAAGCCCCTCAATGGCAAGACCGCCATCAGCCGAAGGGCCAAAACTATAGAGGCCGTCGCCAACCTTGATCTGCACTTTGCGCTGATCCTGCCGCCCCTCCGCGACGAAATCATAGGTCTGGCCCTGATAGGTCAGGTGCTGCGTGGCCGGCTTCTGCTCGATCGCCATCATCAGATGGCCGGCCACGAGCAGCAAAGCGCCGAACGCAATCGCCTTACGCGTGCCGAGCAATTTGTCCGCGAGGAAGCCGCCGATCAGCGGCATCAGATAAACCAAGGAGGTATAGGCGCCGTACTGGCCCTGCGCGACTCTGTCGTCGAACAGGAAATGCTGCGTCATGTACGTGATCAGGATGCCGCGCATCCCGTAATACGAAAACCGCTCCCACATCTCCGCGAAGAACAGGACGAACAGCCCGCGCGGGTGTTTTCGCAGTTGCAGCAGCACCGGCGGTATCGTGAGCGCCGAAACGCCGACGCCGACGAGCGTAACGATATTCCACATGAAAGAGCGCCCTTGCTGTTATGGCAATGCAGCATGGGCCGGGCAAACCGGCAAGGCGGCCTCAGCTATCACGGACGTCGCGGCGCAAATCGGGCGTGATCGCCCACCAGAAATCCTCGCCGCGCGCGCCGTCCAGCCAGAATCCAAGGCGCCTGAGCGTTCGCACCGACGGGCGGTTGCGGCGGTGGCAGCCGGCGATCACTTGCCGCGCCCCGCCCTCCTCCAGCGCCCAATCCAGCAACCGGCCCGCCGCTTCGGTTGCAAAGCCGCGGCGCCGGTAAAGCGGTGTGATGGCGTATCCCAATTCTAGCGTGTCCTGCATCCGCTCCACCGGCTCGAAACGCAGGTCGCCGATCACCCGTTCATCGCCGCGATGGACCACAAGCGCGCGTTCCGCTGGCGCATCGCCATTGTGGCGCCAAGCGCGCGCCAAAAGGCGCAGCCCACCGCCCGCATGCCATTCAGGAGGAATATCGGCGTCCAGCGCCTGCGCGAGGGCTTGCGGCCCCTCCTGTGCGATCACACCCAAACGAGCCGTCAACGGCTCGATCCGCAGGTGCGGCGTGATCAGGGTCTTTATGAGTTCTTTGCGCACGTTCCGATCCCTGGCTGTGAGCAAAGCCGGGAACTGCAATTTGCGCAAGCGTCCCGATCAGTACGCGCAGGCTTCAAACACTGGATCGATGTCGCCGCGCCATTCGGTGCGCCAGCGCTCCAGCAGCCGTTCGGCCGACGTGACGCCGGTGGCGGCGACATCGTCGAGTTCGGTCAGGAAAATGGTTTCGTTGTCGCCGCTGGCGTTCAGCCTGGCGCGGTCCTTCAGACCCTGACGCGAGATCGCCAGCGCCGCCTGGGCGATTTCCCGCGCAGAGCCGCCGCGTATCGGCGCGCGCAGGCCAAGAACCGGGACGCTGCGGCGCAGGGCTTCACGGTCTTCGGCGGTCCAGCCCTTGACCAGGCTCCAGGCTGCTTCGAGCGCCGCGTCGCAGCCGAAAATACCGGCCCAGAACGCCGGCAACGCGCAAAGCCGGCCGGACGGGCCCGCATCGGCGCCGCGCATTTCCAGGTAAGTCTTGAGGCGCACCTCCGGGAAGATCGTCGTCAGATGGTCTTCCCAATCCTTCATCGCCGGTAATTCGCCGGGCAGTGCGTCGAGCTTGCCGGCCATGAACTTGCGGAACGACTGGCCGGATGCGTCGATATATTTGCCGTCGCGGTAGACGAAATACATCGGCACATCGAGCGCGTATTCTGCGTATTGCTCGAAGCCGAAACCGTCCTCGAACACGAATGGCAGCATGCCCGTGCGGTCCGGGTCGGTGTCCGCCCAGACGTGACTACGATAAGACAAAAACCCGTTCGTGCGGCCTTCGGCAAAGGGTGAATTGGCGAACAGCGCCGTAGCGATGGGCTGCAACGCAAGGCCGACGCGGAATTTCTTCCGCATATCGGCTTCGGAGCCGAAATCCAGATTGGCCTGCACCGTACACGAGCGCATCATCATCTGCCGTCCGAGACGGCCAACTTTCTCCATGTAAGCGCGCATGATCTTATAGCGCGCCTTCGGCATCATTGGCGTTTCGTCAAAACGCCATTTCGGCGAAAATCCCAAACCGAGAAACTTGATGTCCAGCGCGCCAGCGACGTCGCGCAATTGCTTGAGGTGCGCGCCGACTTCCGAACAGGTCTGATGGATATGATCGAGCGGGGCGCCGGAAAGCTCAAATTGCCCCGCCGGCTCCAGCGTAATGGACGCGCCGTCCTGCTTAAGAGCGATCAGCTTTCCGCCCTCAAGGATCGGCTCCCAGCCGTATTTGTCGGCAAGGCCCTGCAACAGCGCGCCGATACCTTGCTCGCCCTCATATGGCACGGGCGATTTATCCTGCCGCCGGAAGGCGAATTTTTCGTGCTCGGTGCCAATACGCCATTTGGCTTTCGGCTTGCAGCCTGATTCCAGGTGCTCGACGAGTTGGCGAAATCCCTCGATCGGCGGCGCCTTGTCTTTTGTGTTCGCCACAGCAGCCTCCCCGCCTATTGTGCGCCATTTGGGCAGGAACGTCCTTTCCTGCAAGGGCGTTCGCGCGCCTTAAATATTAACGCCAGTCGCCCCACGCCGCCTGGATCACGGCCAGCGCAGCAACCGCCGCCGATTCGGCGCGTAAAATACGCGGGCCAAGCGACACAGGCGTGACGAATGAAAGACCGCGCAACATCCGCCGCTCTTCGGGATCGAAGCCGCCCTCTGGGCCGATCAGAAGCGCCAGCGCTTTGCATCCGCGCAGCCGTTCGGCCGCCTGGTAAAGCGGCTCGCCGCGCCCCTTCGCGCCGCCCCAGGGTTTTTCCTGCTCATCGCCCGCCTCGTCCGCGAAGATCAGCGGCCGGGCTTCGTCCCAGCCGTCGAGCGACCGGCCCAGCGCCAGCGCCGCGCGTACATCCGGCACATCCAGCCGCTCGGTCTGCTCAGCAGCCTCGCGCGCGATGGAGGCCAAGCGATCGCCGCGAACCGTCTCGGCTATCGTGCGCTTGCAGATCACCGGCTGCAGCGTGCGCGCGCCCAGTTCCGTCGCTTTTTCTATCAGCCAATCGGTAGCCTGCCGCTTCAGCGGCGAAAACAACAAGGCGATGTCCGGCGTTTGCGACTGGGGACGCGTACGCGCGACAATATTCAACGCCGCGCCGCGCCGGCCCATCTCGCCGATTGCCGCGCTCCACTCGCCATCTCGACCGTTGAAGACCCTCACGCGCGCGCCTTCGCGCAGGCGCAGCACCTGAGCAAGATAGCGGCTCTGCGCCTCGTCGAGCGCAATATGGGCGCCGGCGGCCAAGTCTTCTTCAACGTAAAGCCGCGGATCGGGCAAAGGCGCCTCCGAGGTCCCGCTTGCCTAAACTTTGCGGCGGACGCAACGATCCCCGGCTTCGGCTTGCTCGACGCCACCTACGCCGCGCCCAGCTTTTCACCTTCCGAATTGGCGTGCAGCCGCGCGTAAAGCCCACGCTTAGCCATCAGTTCGGCGTGCTTGCCCTGCTCCACGATGCGTCCCTGATCGAACACGAGTATGCGATCGGCTTCGCGGACGGTTGAGAGCCGGTGCGCGATCACGATTGTGGTGCGGCCGACCATCAGCTCCTTCATCGCCGCCTGCACATCGCGCTCGGTTTCGGTGTCGAGCGAGGACGTGGCTTCATCGAGGATAAGGATCGGCGCATCGGCCAGGAAGGCGCGCGCCAGCGCCACACGCTGACGCTCGCCGCCCGAAAGTTTCACGCCCCGCTCACCCACCAGCGTGCGGTAGCCCTTCGGCAGCTTGCGCACAAAGCCATGGGCCCGCGCCCGCGCGGCGGCGGCGACGATATCCTCCGCCGGCGCGCCGGGCCGCGCATAGGCAATATTCTCCGCGATCGAGCGGTGAAACAAAGCCGGCTCCTGCGGCACGGCGGCGATCGCCGCGCGCAAACTGGCCTGCGAAACGGCGCGCACGTCCTGTCCGTCGATCAGGATGGCGCCGCTATCGACATCATAGAGCCGCTGGATCAGGCGCACGAACGTGCTTTTGCCCGCGCCCGTAGGGCCGACCAGCGCCACGGTTTCACCCGGCGCGATGCGCAGATTGACGCCTTCGTAGATAGAGGCCCCTTGTCCGGCATAGGCGAACGCCACGTCCTTGAACACGATCTCGCCCTTGCCGGGCGCGAACGCCGGCGCGGCTTTGGCGTCGGCGATCTGCGGCTCTGTTTCCGCGAAGATCGCCATATCCTCGATCTCACTTAAACCGCGTTGCAGCATCTGCACCTGTTCGCCGAAATTGCGCAGATGCCCGCTCATCACAAGCAGAGACGCAATCGCGAACGCAACATCGCCGGGGCTTGCCTCGCCCGCGCTCCATTTCCACACCAGCAGCGCCAGCAGCCCGGATTGCAGGGCAATCATCAGCAGGTTCGAAACCAGCCAGGCGTTCGTGAAGCGATACCACGTCACGTTCGTCACGCGCCGCCAGCGATCAAGCACCGCCTCAAAACGCGCTGCTTCGCGCGCTTCGGCGCCAAAGCTCTTGACCGCCGCATTGTTGCCGATCGCATCGGCGAGCGCACCGCCGATGCGGCTGTCGAGGCGGTTGGACACCGTCGCCGCGGGCTTGGTGTAGTTTTCGCTGAGCAAAACCGACGCAAGCACGAACAGCGCAACGACCACGGCCACATAGAGGCCCACGATCGGCCACTTAAGCAGCATGACGGCTGTGAGCCCCGTAAGCACAAGCATCGTCGGGATCAAGCCGAACAGCAGCACGTCGGACAGCGTGTCGTACGCCCACATGCCGCGCGACAGCTTGCGCACGGTTGAGCCGGCGAAAGTTTCACCATGCCATTGCGCGGAAAAACTCTGCACGCGCGCAAAACCGTCGGCGATCAGGTCTCGCATGTTGCCGGAAGCGAACGGCGTCATCAGCCGCCCGCCAGTGTTGCGCAACACCAGCGCTGCGCCCCACAGCGCCGCGAACAAGCCAAACGCGCCCCACGCCGCGGCCGTATCGTTCTGCACCGCAACGGCGTCGATCAGCCATCCCGCCGCCTGTGGTGCAACGATGTCGCAAGCGGTCGCTGCAAGGAATAGGGCGCCGACCACGGCCAGCATCCGTGGGCGACGGCCCCATTGCCGGAAAAGAAACTTCAGCACCGCAGCGTTCGACAGAACACGCTTGCCGTTATCATCGTCGTAGGAAGACATTTACGCGCCCGGGCACAAGCTCGGCCCGCTCCTTCATCTGAACTGGATCGGCGTGCGAGGAGCGAGAACCAGCGCCGGCAAGCGGCGGAAGCGCTCTCGGCGTCGCAACGGGCGCCGAAATTTTCAGAGAGTGATGGTCATCGGGAGGTGCGCGCTCCTTTTCCTAAGGGACGCCCTATCTAATCGCCCGCAGCTCTTGCTTCAAGCCGCCGGGAAGAACATCAACACCGCTGTGACCGAACCGCCACGCCCCGCGGACAGCCTCGATCGCCACTGGACGCAGAGCGCTCCAGCGGGGCTGACGCCTTATCTGCGCCTTTCGCGGCTGGACCGGCCAGTGGGCTGGCAATTGCTGTTCCTCCCTTGCGTCATGGGCTTGGGCGCGGCGCAGACCGGGCTTCCGATCTCGTGGAGCCACGCAACACTTTACGCCGCAGCGATGCTCGTTGGCGCCATCGCCACGCGCGGCGCGGGCTGCACCTACAACGACATCGTCGATCGCAAAATCGATGCACAAGTGGAGCGCACGCGCAGCAGGCCGCTGCCGTCGGGGCAGGTTTCCACGCGCAACGCATGGGCCTGGCTGGCGCTGCAATGCCTGATCGGGCTTGCCGTGCTGCCGCTTCTGCCGGTCGCGGCGATCTACACCGCGCTGGCGTCGATCCCGTTCGTGGCCGCCTATCCATTCATGAAGCGCATCACCTGGTGGCCGCAAGCGTGGCTCGGGATTTGTTTTTCCTGGGGCGCGCTCGTCGCGGGCGCGAGTGTTCAGGAAACGATCAGCACTGAAATCATTCTCTTGTTCCTTGGATGCGTCGCGTGGGTGATCGCCTACGATACAATCTACGCGCTGCAAGATATCGAAGACGACGCTCTCGTCGGCGTGCGTTCCACCGCGCGCCTGTTCGCGGACAATTGGCGAAACTGGACCTTCGGCCTTTACGCGATAGCCTTCGTGCTCTGGATTTTCGCCGCGCGGATGAGTGGCGCCCATTGGCTTTCAGCCGGACTGCTGGTGGGGCTGGCTCTGGCGTGTATTCCGCTGCTTGAAGGCATCGACGCCAAAAATCCGAAAAGCGCGCTGGCGGCGTTCCGGAGAAATGTATGGATCGGCGCCGGCGCGGCCTTTGCGTTCGCGCTTGGCGCCGTTATCGCGGATTGAGCCATGGGTGAAGCCGAGAAACATCTGGCGGCGGTGGACAGAAAGATGGCGAAAGTCATCGCCAGCCATGATCCGTTCCCGACCAAATTCCCTAAACACAACGATCCGTATGAAGCGCTCATCCGCGCTGTCGTATTTCAGCAGCTTTCAGGCAAGGCGGCCAACACGATCCACGGCCGCGTCATCGCACTGTTTCCTGGCAAGAAACACCCTGACCCCGAAGATTTGCTAGGCGCGAAAGATGAAACGCTCCGCAGCGCCGGCCTATCGCGTCAGAAATCTGCGGCGCTGAAGGATATCGCACAGAAGCGGATCGACGGGATTATCCCCGCCGCCAAAGCGCTGGCGAAGCTGGAGGATGAGGAAATTATCAGCCGCCTCACCGCCGCCCGCGGCGTCGGCCGCTGGACGGTGGAGATGTATCTGATCTTCTCGCTGGGCCGGCCGGACGTGCTGCCGATCGACGATCTGGGCGTACGCAAGGGCGCGGAGAAAATCCTGCGCCGCACCTTCACACCAAAAGAACTTGCCGCCTATGGCGAACGGTGGGGACCATGGCGCAGCGCCGCCGCCTGGCATTGCTGGCGCGCCATAGACACTGTGACAATGGAGAAAAAAACGCCGCGCTCCAGCGACAAGCCTAAGAAGGCCGCACGCACGAAATGAGTATTGCGCCGGCCGGCCGCGCCGCCTTCATTCGCGACAACACGCGCCTCCTGAAGCCGCCGCATTGTCCGGAAATAATACTCAACCTCGCCGACGACGCGGTCGCGCTCTGGGAACTGACAGAAGAACAACTCGGCGAGATCGGGCTGCCGCCGCCGTTCTGGGCCTTCGCCTGGGCTGGCGGCCAGGCATTGGCGCGCTACGTGCTCGACAATCCAGACATCGTGCGCGGCAAGAGCGTGCTCGACGTCGCATCAGGATGCGGGCTTGTGGCCATAGCGGCGATGAAGGCGGGCGCCGCCAGCGCAATAGCGATTGATCTCGATCCGTTCGCGGCTGAAGCGGCCTTGCTCAACGCCGCCGCCAACGGCGTAACAATTGCCGCGCGCACCGCCGACGCGCTTGCAAGCCCGCCGGTGGAGGACGTCATCCTCGTTGGCGATCTCTTCTATGACAGGGATATCGCACTGGAACTGCTTGCCTGGCTGAACGCCGCACGCGGCGCAGTGCTGATTGGCGATCCGGACCGCACCTATCTGCCAAAAGACCATCTCATCAAACTTACCGATTACGCCGTGCCGGTAAGCCGCGCCCTGGAAGATGCCGAGATCAAACGCACCGGCGTTTGGCGACTCGCCTAGCTTTTGGCCCCGGCGCACTTATCTGAAAGATATGACCACGCCCGCTTACGAAATAGCGCTAGAGGAAGACGGCGGGCGCGGCCGCTACGTCATCAAGCTGCCAGACGGTCTGGAAGCCGAAATGACGTTCCAGCGCCAGAATACGCCAGACGGCGTGCTGATGATCATCGACCATACCGGCGTTCCCGAAGCACATGAGGGCAAGGGCCTGGCATTTCAGCTTTTGACGCGGGCCGTCGCCGATGCACGCGCCCAGAATTCAAAGATTCGTCCGCGCTGTTCGTATGTCGTGGCGCAGTTCGCCCGGCACGCCAAGGAATGGGCCGACGTGCTGGGCTAAGGCGTCTCGACTACCCGCACGACGCGAAAACCCACGGCGGTGTCCCGGTCGCCGGCGTGCGATCGGTCGGCGGCGCGGGAAATGTCCGATCTCGCCACCCATGAGCCGCCGCGCACCACGCGCTGACTGCAATCGCCCGTAAGCACCGGCCCGGCGTTGGCAGGCTGACCGTCAAGCACCGGCCGGAAGCAATCCTGCGTCCATTCCCAGACATTGCCGGCGACATCGAACAGGCCAAACGGATTGGCCTGATAACTCCCCACAGGCTGGGCGCGGCCAAAGCCGCAATCGCCAGTATTGGCGCCGTCGCGCGCGCCGATGTTACAGGCAGGCGCCTGATCACCCCACCAATACTCCGTATAAGGCGCGTCGACGCTGGTAACGCCCCGCGCAGCGTATTCCCATTCGGCTTCGCTCGGCAGACGGTAGGATTTGCCAGTGCTATTCGATAGCCAGGCTGCATACTGATTGGCTTCTTCGAAGGTCATGTTGGCGGCTGGAAATATGTCCTCGTTCGCGCCGGGCACGGACACCGCCGCGCACCCGCCCGCGGCCACGCACGCCCGCCATTCGCCAAATTTGATCTCGTATTTCGATATCGCCAGAAGGGCGGCCAGCGTAATGCGCTGTGGCGGACGTTCCGTCTCGTAATCATCGCCGCCGGGCCGGGCGCCCATCGTAAACGAACCTACGGGCAGCATGATCATTTCCGGGCATGCCGGCGGTCCCGCGGCGCAGTCATGGAACGCCGCGCCGGGCGCGGCGCGCAGCAGGCGCGCATCGCCGTCCTGCGGCCAGACCACCAGACCGACCAGTCCCAGCGCCGCGACGCCGACCGCCGCCACGCCTGAGACCCACATTCTCGAAGTTGCGTCGATCATCATTCCACCGAACAGAACAATCCGTCGCCTGACTTGGCCTGCCCGGTCGTGCAAGCGACATCCAGCAGCGGCCCCATCATTTCCTGCACCTCTTCGATGCGCGCGCTCAAAGCACGCGCAGTAATCGCTTCGTTTGGATCACGCGCCAGCCAGGCGGGCGGAGCGACCGTTGCGCAAGATTGTTCCGTGAATTTAAGATCGGCGCAAAGCCGTTCCTTCGTGACGAGAAACTCCAGCGCCGCTGCGCGCAGGCGCTTGGACACGCCGATCAGTTCGTCGCCGCCCGTTTCCAGCGTCTCGACCAATTCGCCGGCTGAGGCGATGCGATCGTTGAACATGCCGATCCTGCCGGCGTCGATGCCGAGAATAAACGCCGCCTCGTCGCCGAAGCGCTCGTCGTCATGGGCCGAAGCGGGCGCACCGGGGTAGGTCGTCGCGCAGGCCGCCAGCGCCAGCCCGCAAATCATCGCCGCCAATAGCCGCATCACTCTTCTCCCACCTCGGCCGACCCTATAGGGACGATCCTTGCGGCGCCAGCAAGGCGCCCGCCGGAGCCGGTCAAGAGATGGCGTACAAATCCCTGCGCGAGTTCATCGCGAAGCTCGACGCCGAGGGTGCGCTGGCGCGCGTTGCAGAGCCGGTCTCGACGCATCTGGAAATGACTGAAATCAGCGACCGTCTCATCCGCAAGGCCGGCCCGGCGGTGATCTTCGAAAAGCCAGTGCATGCCGATGGCCGCGCCGCGGAAATGCCGGCGCTGTGCAATCTGTTCGGCACGGTCAAACGCGTCGCCAGCGCCGTGACGATGGACGGCAAGGCGCGGACAAGCGCCGCTGATCTGCGCGAGGTCGGCGAATTGTTGGCGTTCCTGCGTCAGCCCGAACCGCCGCGCGGCTTCAAAGATGCGCTCGAACTTCTACCGCTGATGAAGAATGTGATGGCGATGCGGCCCAACACCGTCTCGCGCGCGCCGTGCCAGGAGGTGGTGCTCGAAGGCAATGCTATCGATCTTGACCGCCTGCCGATCCAGACCTGCTGGCCCGGCGACATTGGCCCACTTATCACCTGGCCGCTCGTCGTCACCAAAGGCCCCTTTGACTCGAAGGAAGACGATTACAATCTCGGCATCTACCGCATGCAGAAGCTCGACAAGCGCCGCACGCTAATGCGCTGGCTGAAGCATCGCGGTGGGGCGCAGCATTACGCGCGCTGGAAAAAGGAAAAGCCCGAGCCCTTGCCCGCCGCCGCCGTGATCGGCGCCGATCCCGGCGTAATCCTCGGCGCTGTGACGCCTGTGCCCGACACGCTTAGCGAATATCAATTCGCTGGCCTGTTGCGCGGCCGCAAGGTCGATCTCGCGCCGTGCAAGACTATTCCGCTGAAAGTGCCCGCCGAGGCCGAGATCGTCCTCGAAGGCCATGTGATGCTTGACGAATTCGAGGATGAAGGCCCGTTCGGCGATCACACCGGCTATTACAATTCGGTCGAAAAATTTCCAGTGTTCCAGATCAGCGCCATCACCATGCGCCGCGATCCGATCTATCACACGACTTATACGGGCCGCCCGCCCGATGAGCCGAGCATCCTCGGCGAGGCGCTCAACGAAGTGTTCATCCCGCTCCTGCAGCAGCAATTCCCGGAGATCCGCGATTTCTGGCTGCCGCCCGAAGGCTGCTCCTATCGCATCGCCGTGATCGCGATGAAGAAGGCGTATCCCGGCCACGCCAAGCGCGTGATGATGGGCGCGTGGAGCTTCCTGCGCCAGTTCATGTACACGAAATGGATCATCGTCGTGGACGACGATGTGAACGCGCGCGACTGGAAAGACGTGATGTGGGCGATAGCCACGCGCATGGACCCCGCCCGCGACACCACCGTGATCGAAAGCACGCCGATCGATTATCTCGATTTCGCCAGCCCCGAAGAAAGCCTCGGCAGCAAAATCGGGCTAGACGCCACCAACAAACTGCCGCCGGAAACCAAGCGCGAATGGGGCCGGCTGATCTCGATGGACGCGAAAGTAGTCGAGGCGGTGACGGAGAAATGGGGAAAGTTGGGGCTGGCGCCCTGAAACGACAAAGGCCGGCCCCACCACAGGGCCGGCCTTTGGAACACCACGTCTACACACACCACCAGACCCGACGCCTTCGGAAGGTTTTTATGCCGTCGAGCACTGGAAGACATTAGCGCGAAACGGTGAACAGCTGGTTTCCGTAAGCGAAACAATCTCTTAATAACCTTCCCGAATGTAGCTGCGCGCGCTAGGTTGGCCACCATATCTGGAGGCGCCCCGTGACCAAGCTCGAAATTGCTGCGTTTTACAGCGCTATAAATGTGCTGATCCTGGTGATTTTGATCTTCGGCGTGGTCTCCGCCCGCCGCGCCAACCGCGTGGTGCTGGGCGATGGCGGCAATCCTGTGGTGCTGCGCGCCGTACGCGCCCACGGAAACGCTGCCGAAACCATCCCGGTGGCGATCGGCGCGCTGCTGTTTCTGTCGCTGCTTGATCCGATTCCCAGCTGGGCGATGCACCTGCTGGGCGCCGCGTTTACGGCCGGACGCCTAGCCCATGGCTATGGCGTTTCGACCTTCACTGGGCCTGGGCCCGGCCCTGGCCGCATGATCGGCATGGGCCTGACTACGTTCAGCTTGATTGGCTTCGCCATCGCCCTGTTTTGGGGGGCCTTCGTACGGGCGTGAGCAAGCCGCATTGCGGCGGGGGCGAGAGCGGGCCATGTAGGGCCCATGCCTTTTGACGCTGACGCCGCAAGCCTGCTCGACAATCTCATCGCCGCCGCCCGGCGCCATGGCGCCGAGGCCGCCGACGCCAGCCTGTCAACGCGCGAGAGCGTGTCGGTCGATGTCCGTCTTGGCGCTTTCGAAGGCGTTGAGCGCGAGGAGAGCAGGTCAATCGCGCTGCGCGCGCTGGTTGGCAAACGTCAGGCTGGCGCCACGTCCACCGACCTTTCGCCGAACGGCCTGGCGATGCTGGCCGAGCGCGTGGTGGCGATGGCCAAGGCTGCGCCCGAAGATCCTTATTGCGGCCTCGCCGATCCGTCGCTCCTCGCTCAATCTATCGCGGACCTGGATACCGAAGACAGCGCCCACCCCGACGCCAAGGCGCTCGAAGACCTCGCCCGCGCCGCTGAGGACGCCTCGCGCGCCGTGCCGGGCGTGACCAATTCTTCCGGCGGCGGCGCCAGCTTCGATCACGGCGCCTTCGCGCTGGCCACGTCTACGGGCTTCCGCGGCGGCGCGCGCGGCACCACCTACAGCGTCTGGGCCTCGCCCCTCGCCGAGCGCGACGGCCTCAAGGAACGCGATTGGGAGAGCCGCACCACAAGGTTCCTCAACGAACTTCCATCGCCCGAACTGATCGGCCGCATCGCCGGCGAACGCGCCGTGGCGCGCCTTGGCCCGCGCAAGATCGAAAGCCAGAAGGCGGCGGTTATTTATGAGAACCGTATTGCGCGCGGGCTGCTTGGGCCGCTGCTTGGCGCCATCTCCGGCGGGGCGGTCGCGCGCGGCGTTTCCTTCCTGCGCGACGAACTGGGCAAGCGCATCTTTGCCGCCGGGATTGAGGTCGAGGACGATCCATTGCGCGCGCGCGGGCTTTCCTCGCGTCCGTTCGACGGCGAAGGCGTCGCGGTGCGCCGCCGCGCGTTGATCGAAGACGGGGTGTTGACGACGTGGCTGCTAAACAGCGCCGCCGCCCGGCAACTCGGCCTGCAGACCACCGGCCACGCGACGCTCGGCCATGGCGGCCCGCCCGGCATTGGTTCTTCCAACATCACGCTGAAGGCGGGCGAAGGTGATCTGAGTGATCTTTTAAAGCACGCAGGCAAAGGCCTCGTCGTACAGGAAACCTTCTCCCCGTCGGTGAACCCCAATAACGGCGACTATTCTGTCGGCATTGCAGGCTTTTGGTTTGAAAACGGGGAGCGGGCCTTCCCCGTCAGCGAAATCACCGTCGCAGGCAATCTCAAAGATATGTACGCCCGGCTTGTTCCCGGCGGCGATCTTGACCGGCGCGGCGGCGTCGATGCGCCCAGCCTGCTGATCGATGACCTCACCATCGCCGGACTCTGAAGCCGCGCGCGCCGATCTGGCGCTGATCCGGGAAACCGTCTTCGCCTGCGGGCCGATGCTGCGCGATGCGTTCGGCGCCAAAGTGAAGATGTGGTCCAAGCCAGGCGGCAGCCCGGTGACAGAAATCGACCTGGCCCTGGACGATCTCCTGAGAACGCGCCTCATGGCGGCGCGCCCGGATTATGGCTGGCTCTCCGAAGAAAGCCCCGACGACCGATCGCGCCTAGCCTGCAACCGCACCTTTATCGTCGATCCGCTGGACGGCACCGCTTCGTTTATCAAGGGCAAGCCGGAATTCGGGATCGCTGTCGCGCTCGCCGAAGCCGGAACCGTGATCGCCGGCGTGATGTACAATCCAATCACCGAGGAATTGTTCGACGCCTCCTACGGCAACGGTGCGCGCCTCAATGGCGCGCCTATCCGGACCTCCAGCGCCGCCTCGCTTGAACAAGCCCGGATCCTTGCGCCGAAGACGTTCTTCTCCAGCCGCACTTGGCCATCGCCCTGGCCCGCTATGCATATCGATCAGCGCGGCGCGTTGACCTATCGCTTGGCCCTTGTCGCGGCCGGCAAATTTGATGGCACGGCCAGTCTTGGGCTCAAGAACGAATGGGACATAGCCGCCGGCGCGATTCTGATCAGCGAAGCCGGTGGGCGGGCCACCGATCCATGGAACGAAAAGCTGCGCTTTAATCAGCCCGATCCGCGCGTTCCGGGTCTCGTGGCGGCTGGCGCCAAACTGCATCCTTTATTAATCGAACGCCTGCGAGTAACGCCCCATCCACGCGCAGAGGGAATGGCATGAGCCAACAAGATACGCCGCAATTGTTGCATCTGGTCATTGGTGGAGAACTGAGCCGGCTGGACAAGCCGCAATTCGATGATCTGACGAGGATCGATTTCGTCGGCGCCTACCCGAATTACAAGTCCGCGTATGACGCGTGGAAAGCCGCCGCGCAGCGCACCGTCGACAATGCACGCATGCGCTATTTCATCCTGCATGCTCACAAACTGCTCGACCCGGCTACGGGCGAAACCCACGAGCATTGAGAGGGTGCGCGCGTCCTCTCCCGCGCCGCGCGCAACCCTGATTGGCCGCCTTTGGCGCGACCATGTAAAACGGTACCGCACTGACCTCTTGCTTTTGGTGCCGGTTCTTGCGGCCGTGTCGCTTATCGGCGTCGCCTATGCGTGGATATTGAAGGAAACTGGCGACCGCCTCCAAAGTAACGACCTTAGCGTCGCGATCTGGGCGCCGTTGGCGATTATCGCTGCCGCCATCGTGCGCAGCGGCCTTACGTGGCTGCAGGCGATCATGAGCCAGGGCATCGGGCAGAAGGTGCTGCGCGACGTGCAGGGCGCCGTGTTCGCCAAGCTCGTGCGATCCGACTTCGCGCGCTACAGCCGAGAAAACTCCGGTCAGATGGTTTCTCGCCTGATCAATGACGTGAACATCGTCTCAGATGGGCTGATCCGCTCCAATCAAGTTGTTATGCGCGATACCGTTACGCTGATCGGCGCGCTGATCAGCGTCGTGATATACGATCCAACGCTCGCGCTTTTGGTTCTGGTGCTATTCGCCATCGCGGGGCCGGGTCTCGGCGTCATCGCGCGTCAGGCGCGCCGGCAAACCCATTCTCAACAAACGATGATGGGCAAGCTGACGGCTATGCTGTCGGAAAGTTTTTCTAGCCCGCGTTTCATAAAAACGTATGGGCTGGAAAACCGCGAAGAACAACGGGCGCGCGGCATTTTCGAAGAGCGCCGGCGCATCGCGATGAAGCTGGTTTATAACCGCTCTCGCGCCGAACCGCTTTTGGAAGTGATCGGCGGTCTGGCTTTCGCCGTGACCATCTTCGTTGCCAGCACCCGCATTGTCGCCGGTGAAATGACGATCGGAGACTTGCTGGGCATCATCACGGCTATCGGCATCGCTGCGCCGGCGGCGCGCAGCCTGGGCACCTTCAACACGGTCATGAACGAGGGCGTCGCCGCCCTGTCGCGCATCTACGGCGTGCTCGATGAACCAGACCAGATCATCGACAATGCAGGGGCCAAGCCTATCACAATTGCCACAGGCGCGATCGCGTTTGAGTGCGTGTCATTTACCTATGGCGAAACGCAAGCGCTTCGTGATGTGACCCTTGAGATCGCGCCCGGCGAAACGCTTGCGCTTGTTGGTCCTTCCGGCTCGGGCAAGACAACCCTGTTCAACCTGATCCCGCGCCTGTTCGATGTTGACACCGGCCGTGTCGCGATCGATGGCCAAGACGTGCGCGATGTAACCATCGCCTCCCTGCGCGCTTCGATCGCGCTGGTAAGCCAGGACGTGGTGCTGTTCGACGACACGGTCCGCGCCAATATCGCGTTCGGCCGGGGCGGCGCCACGGAA
Source organism: Alphaproteobacteria bacterium (assembly GCA_031399165.1). Taxonomy (GTDB): domain Bacteria; phylum Pseudomonadota; class Alphaproteobacteria; order Caulobacterales; family Aquidulcibacteraceae; genus JAKFWI01. Next base: position 153,527 of record JANNOO010000005.1, read on the forward strand.
GCCGAAATCATCGAAGCAGCGAAAGCGGCGGCGGCGCATGACTTCATCGCCGCGCTGCCGCAGGGCTATGACACCCCCGTTGGCGAGCGCGGCGCGGCGCTTTCGGGCGGCGAACGCCAGCGCATCGCGCTTGCGCGCGCCTTCCTGCGCGACGCGCCGATCCTGTTGCTCGACGAAGCCACTTCCGCGCTCGACGCTGAATCTGAGCGCAAGGTGCAGGAGGCGCTCGGACGTCTGGCCAAAGGGCGCACCACGATCGTCATCGCCCACAGGCTATCGACGGTTCGCGACGCGGACCGGATTGTGGTTCTGGAAGATGGCGCACTGCGCGAAAGCGGCCGCCACGACGATCTGATGGCCAAGGACGGTCTATATGCGCGGCTTGTGCGCCTGCAGTTCAGCGCCTGATCTTTGAATAAAGCGATCACTCGCGGCGCAGTATCTTGTCGACCAGGATGTTGGCCCACCATTGCGACATGAACTTCTGCTTCGTGGCGGCCGGGTCGTAATCCTCACGCACCCAATCTAGCAGAGGCTGCTCGCCATTGGTTGCGGCAAGATAGGTCTCAAAGAAAAAATCCAGAATGCCGGTCTTGCCTTCGCGGAAATGACCGTACTTGCGCGAAAGCTGCGCCATAGCTTCCCGCGCCGGCCGTTCCAGATGCAGCATCACGTATAGCGCGCTCATGATCCCGGCGCGGTCCGCACCTGATTTACAATGCATCAGCGCCGGATACGCGATCTCATCAAACAGCGCCTTGGCGCCGGTCAACTGCTCTTTCGACGGCATATCGCGTGAGCGCACCTGGAAGGTGACAAGGTTCAACCCCGCCGCTTGGCAGGCCTCCCGTTCCAGAAGGTAATGCCCAGCCCCGGATTCGCCGCGCAGGTTGACGATGGTTTTGAACCCCTGCGCCGCGTATCTGGCGATCTGCTTGGGCGAAGGCTGATTAGCCCGGGCCATCTTGCCCGGCTCAATCCAATGAAAATTTGTCCAGCCGACGCGCAGGAAGCCGTGATCCTCCCACATCAGCCCCTTCCAGGCGCGCCGCCGCGCGGCGGCGTCGGCGCTGGTGAAATCGCGGAGCGGGGTAGTCGTGGCGTCCATCAGGGCCGGGCCGAACAGCGCGCCGCCTGTGGCGCCGGAACGCCGCACCCTATAAGGATGAACCCTGGCCTGCGAAAGCCCCAGCACCGGACGGTAATGTTCAAGAGGTTTCTCCGTTCGCGTCTCATGCAAGCCCTCCTGGGCTGGCTGGTGGGCGCTTACATGTTGCTCGTTGGTCTCACCACCCGCTGGACTGATATCAACCGCGGCGCAGCTGAACGGCTCTGGTCGTCGGGCGGGCCGGTCGTGATCTGTTTCTGGCACGGGCGGGCGCTGTTGAGCCATATCGGCTGGGCTCTGGGCCGCTGGGGCCGGGCCCGGACGCAGCCCGTCAAGGTGTTGATCTCGTTCTCCCGCGAAGGAGCGGTCGCCACTTCCGCCTCGCGCGTGGTCGGTGCTGGCGTCATCCGCGGTTCAGCCGCCAAAGGCGAAAAGCGCAAGGGCGGAATGGAAGCTGCCCGCGAGATGTTGCGCCATCTGGGCGCGGGCGGCGCGGTGGCGCTGGCGCCCGATGGCCCGCGCGGACCTCGCATGCGCGCCCAGTTCGGCCCCGTTCAACTTGCCCGCCACGCCGGCGCGCCGATCATTGCGTTTGCCTGGGCTACCCGCCGCTACAAGGTGTTCAATTCCTGGGATCGTTTTGTTCTGCCGCTGCCGTTCGGGCGTGGATACTACATCTGGAGCGATCCGATCGTGGTCGAGCGCGGCGCCTGCAGCGAAGCGCTCGAAATAGCGCGGCGCAATCTGGAAGAAGAACTGACGCGCATCACCGCGGAGGCCGATCGCCTTGCCGGTTTGCCAGCGATTGAGCCGGCTCCTGCACCGCAGCCCGCGCCGCACGAGGCGCACGCCTCGTGAAGCATCCGTTTGGTCTGGCGGCCTATCGCGGCGTCAGCGCCGCGCTGGCGCCTCTTTCCGGCGCGTTCATGAATGCGCGCGCCCGCGCCGGCAAAGAAGACGCCGCACGCATCGGCGAACGGTTCGGCCGCACCGCCGCGCCGCGCCCCCCCGGCTCACTGGTCTGGTTGCACGGCGCAAGCGTCGGCGAGGCGCGCGTCTTGATGCAGATCGTGCGCGCGCTGCATGAAAAGCGCGACGATCTGCATTTCCTGATCACCACCGGCACAACAACGTCAGCCGCTGACGTAACGGCCGCGCGCCTGCCGCACACAATTCACCAATATGCGCCGTTCGATCTGAATGCCGCCGCCGCCTCACGCTTTATCGCGCACTGGCGCCCTAACCTTGCGGTATTTGCCGAAAGCGAGTTTTGGCCCAACATGGTGCTGCGCACGGCGCAGGCTGGCATCCCCCTGGCGCTCGTCAACGCACGCCTTTCCGAACACAGCCTCGCGGGTTGGCAGCGTTTTCCGGCAAGCGCCGCGCGCCTGCTATCGGCCTATAGCTTGTTGCTGGCGGCGGACACGGCGAGCGCCGCGGGCCTCGAAAAACTGTCGGGCAGGCCGGTCGAGCACATCGGCAACCTCAAGCTGGCGGCGCCGGCGCCTGCGCCTGACGCCGCGCTGCTGAAAGCGCTTCGCGCAGAGATCGGCGAACGGCCCGTCTGGCTCGCCGCGAGCACTCATGCTGGTGAAGAAGAAATCATCCTCGCCGCGCACGCTGTGCTGCACGAAACATTTCCCGATGCGCTTTTGGTCCTGGCGCCGCGTCATCCCGTGCGCGGAGAAGCGGTCGCTGCACTGGCCGGGGGCGCGCCGCGCCGGTCGCAGAACGCGAACATTGGCGCAGCTTCCGTTTACATCGTCGATACGCTCGGCGAGTTGGGAACGTTCTTCGCGCTTGCGCCGGTGACGCTTATGGGCGGCAGCCTGTTACCCGCGTTTGCGGGACATAATCCGATCGAACCGGCCAAGGCCCTTTCGGCGGTGCTTAGCGGACCATATGTGCGCAGCTTTGCTGATCTATACACCGCTCTACTGAGCGCAAAGGCGGCGGACATGGCATCTGACGCGTCCGCGATTGCCGCCGCTGTCAAAAGACTTTGGACCGACGAAGACGCGCGCGCCGGGCAGATCAAACGCGCCGCCGCTTTCGTGGCGGGCGGAGGGCAGACCCTATCGGCAACGGTGGAAAAGCTGATCGGTCTGCTCGATCACGGAAGAGCGCATGCGCCCGCCTGAGTTCTGGGACCATGCGCACGGCAAGGACTCAGCCCCCGTTCTGCGCACGCTGCTTTTTCCGTTAGGCGCGCTTTACGCCGCGATCGGCCAGGCAAAATTCAAGAACGCCACGCCAGAGCGGGTCGCGGCGCCCGTCATTTGTGTCGGCAACCTTACCTTGGGCGGAACAGGCAAAACGCCGGTGGTGCGCAGCCTGCGCGAGCGCCTCACAGCCCGCGGTGTAGAAGCGCACACGCTTTCGCGCGGACACGGCGGCAAGGAGCACGGCCCGTTGCGCGTTGACCCCGCCCGCCACACGCACAAGGACGTGGGCGACGAGCCGCTAATGCACGCGCAGGACGGTCCAGCCTGGATCGCGCGCGACCGCGCCGCGGGCGCAAAAGCCGCCATCACCGCAGGCGCTGGCGCGATCCTGCTCGATGACGGGTTTCAGAACGGCGCGTTGGCGAAAGACCTGTCCATCCTCGTCTTCGATGCCGCGTTGGGGCCGGGCAATGGCAGGGTCGTTCCCGCTGGGCCGCTGCGCGAACCGCTGCTGGCCGGACTGCCCCGCGCCGACCTTGTCGTTCTGATGCACCCGGAACAGGAAAAGCGCGCCACACCCGGCTGGCTGGCGCCGTTCAAGGGAACAATCGTCAACGCCGCGTTGGCGCCTTCCGCGGCGGCGCCGGGCGGGCCGCTTTTCGCGTTTGCGGGGATTGGCAGGCCGCATAAATTCTTCGAAGCGGTAACGCGGGCTGGCGGGCTGCTGATCGATGGTGTTGCCTTTCCCGACCATCATGTATTTACCGCCTCGGAACTTTCGATGCTCGAACAACACGCCGCCGCGCACGAAGCCCGTCTGATCACGACGGAAAAGGATTTCGCGCGCCTGCCAGCGGCGTTCAGGCAGCATGTGGCGGTTTTCCCCGTAAGCGTTGCATTCGAAGAAGAAGCACTGATCGAAACGGCGCTGTCGCGCGTGCTGGACAAGCGCGCATGACCGCGCTGGAAGCCGCCGCGCCGCCGCCGGTAAAGCCGGTGCACTGGCAACACCGCGTCGAGGCCGCCGCATTCAAGGCCTATCTTTCGCACTTCAACAAGATGAGTTTCGACAAGGCTTCGGCGGCGGGGGCCAATTGGCTCGGCCGGATCGGCCCGCTCACCACCAAGCACGAGACCATGCTCCGCAATCTGCGCCTGGCGTTCCCCGACGAAACTGAAACGTGGCGCGCCGATCTGGCGCGCGCGACATGGAACCAGTTTGGCCGATCGCTCGGCGAGTTTCCTCATCTGCATGAAGTTTCGTTCGCAGAGGGCGAAGCGCGCACGCAGGTGATCGGTCGGGACATATTCACCATGGCGCGCGAAAGCGAGACCGGCGCCGTGTTTTTCTCCGGCCATATTTCCAATTTCGAGCTCATGCCGATCGGCATCGTAAGACATGGCGTTAAATGCGCGATGACCTATCGGGCGATGAACAATCCGCTCGTCGCCAAGCTCGTGCTGGGGCAACGTGCAGTCAACGGAACGCCCGATCAATTTCCCAAGGGCCGGCAGGCTGGCATAGGCATGCTCCGGACGCTGAAGCGCGGCGATGCCGTCGCCATTATGATCGACCAGAAATACAATGAAGGCGTAGCACTGCCATTCTTCGGCTATGAGGCGATGACGACTGACGCGCCCGCACGGCTGGCCCTCCAATATGGCGCGCCGCTCATTCCGCTATCAATCCGTCGCGTCGATCAAACGCGCTTCATTCTGCACGCACACGAGCCGATACCACTAGACAAGACCGTATCCCGCGACGAAGCGGTGCGCGCCGCCTCGCTCAAGATGAACGCGTTCCTGGAAAACACGATCCGCGCCGCACCCGAGCAATGGTTCTGGGTCCACCGGCGCTGGCCGAAAGAAATCTGGAAAAAAGCCGGCGTGATCTAGCCCGGAAACGTCTGCACGCCAATGCGCTCTAGCTGGCCGTCACGCAGCGCGTAACAGGCCTGACTCTCCATTCCCTGCACAAAGCAGAACATTGGCGCCTTTGCAGCGCGGATCTGTTCATAGCCTTCGCGATCAATGTCCGGATAGAACGGAAATTCGCCGGAATCCGGCTGCGCGGCGCCGCTCGCCCAGGCCGGCAGCTTGTCGGACGATGCGAAGGGCGACGATTGCTGGTCCAGCCATTCGGCGAGCTTTGTCTGCATGGCACTGGAATCCTTGGCCTCATTGAGTCCGAACAGGTGCTGCGTGGGCGCCGCCTCGACCATAATCGCCGTTCCGTCCGCAGCGCGCACAACGATCGTCGCGACCGCCTGCTCGCAGGTCGGCCCGGAGGCGTAGGCTTCCGCACTGTAGGAACCGCGCTCAGCCGCGATCCATGTGCTGCGGGCCGAAGCGGCGCAGTCATTCAGCACAGCCGGCTGCGCGGACGTGTTTGCCGCGACAGGCGTATTTGCCGCCGGCCCGCAGGCCGCCAAAGCGCACGCCGTGAGACCGGCCAGAACCAGAACCGCCGCTATCTGTTTCATGACTCTCTCCCTCGACTCACCCAATGCTGACCCTGTTTCATGGCCATTTCCAGACGCCCGGCCGCTGGCGCGGGCACTTGAACGTCAACGTCACTGGACCCACACCCCCTGCTATGGGTTAAATACCTATACTGCCGGCTCAGACGGTAGGGACGAGGGGTGCGTCAATGTCAGTACCGGCTTCTATGACCTGGATTTGGTGGGCGATACCGAGCGTCGTCGCCGTGCTAGGCGCGCTTTTGTTCATCTCCGGCCTCGGCAAATTGTTCGATGGCCGGCCGTTTTCCGGCTCCCAGGGCATAATCGGCGGCGTGGCATTCCTAGGCATTGGCCTGGCCGGCGCCCTGCTTGGCCTCAACATCCAGACATATTCGCGCCTGGCCTATGAACGCCCGGTCGCTACCGTGACCGTGAAGGCCAAAGAGTCGGCGCAGAAGATTTATGACGTCACGATCACGCGACTCGACGGCGGAAACAAAGCCCAATCCTGCCAAGTTCAGGGTGACGAATGGATCCTGGGCGCGCGGGTGCAGAAATGGCAACCGTGGGCCAATGTGTTGGGCCTGGACGCAACGTACGACCTCGATCAAATGGCGAACAAATATTACAACGCGCTTGAAGCCAACGGTAAGCCGATCACCGCCTGCGATCTGGCGGCGGGTCAGCCCGAAGTGAACCAGTACGTACCGCCGGGCGTGGTCTCCTGGCTGATGCAATTGGTCCAGGTTGAGGACCGGCGGTTTGGCTCAGCCAATTACATGCCGCTGGCCGATGGCGCGGCCTACACTGTGGTCATGACTCAGTCCGGCCTTAACAGCGAACCGGCTAATGACACGGCCCGCAGAGCTTACGACGCGCCGCGCTAGTTCAGCGTCCGCCCTACGCGGATGCCGAAATTAGAAAGGCGCATGCCGGCGGCGTCCTGAAACCGGAACGTCGCAAGCTGATAATGCACGTTGTTGTTCCACGAGCCGCCGCGTATCACGCGCTTGCTGCAATCGCCGCTCAGCCACGCCGAGCCGTCAGTGGGGGCGCCTGCGTAATTCGAATTGACGCAATCCTCGACCCATTCCCAGACATTGCCGTACATGTCGTAAAGCCCGAACGCATTGGGCTTGAAGCTGCCGACCGGCGCGGTTTTGGAATCATCGAATGGCCCGCCGCAGCCATAACATTGCGCGTTGCCGGTCCCGATCTCATCGCCCCACTGAAACGCCGTCTTGCTGCCCGCGCGCGCGGCGTACTCCCACTCCGCCTCTGACAGCAGGCGGTATGGCGCGCCAGCCACGCGCGTGTTGATCCACGCGATATAGGTTTTGGCGTCGTTCCACGACATCCGGATCACCGGACGATTGCCTTTCCCGAAACCGGAATCGGCGCCCCGGCTCATTTTTTCCTGATCGGCCAGGCTGCAGCCGCCCGCGCGCACGCACGCCTCGAACTCATCCCAGCTCACTTCGAACTTGCCAACCGCGAACGGCTTGAGCGTCACGCTGCGGACCGGCCCAGCGAGATCGTCATTCGACCCCATCTCAAACGTCCCGCCGGGCACGCGCACCATCACCGGGCAGTCCGGGCAATCGCGAAACTCCTGAATGGCCTGAGCGGCCGCGGGCGCGGCAAACGCCGCCGCCAAGACAAAAATCAACCCAGCAAGTCTCATCCCGCCCTCCGCAAGCGCTTCGGCGTTCGTATACAGGCGATGAGCCGCCGCAGGCGAATTACAGGCTCGTGAAGCCCTGGCGAGGCCGTCCAGCCCTTGCCGCCTTACCCACCTTGAGGCATAACGACCCCTGTTTCAGCTAAAGCTCTGCTCTGGACTGGACGGTGGGTGCGAAACCTCCGCCCGCGAGGGGCTGACCGGAAGCTGGGGCGCGTAGGAGTGTAGCTCAGCTGGTAGAGCATCGGTCTCCAAAACCGAGGGTCGGGGGTTCGAGTCCCTCCACTCCTGCCAGGACGATCGAGCGGGGCGCTACCGCCACGCCCCCTATCGCCACGTAGTGGCCGAACTTATATGCGAGAGGCTCCCATGGCCCCACGCGACAGAGGTGACGATATGAGCAGCGAAGTCGCAGAGCGCGACGACAATGAGAATGAGCGCAAGCGCTCCGGACCGCTCACATTCTGGAAAGAGGTGCGCGCCGAGGGCCGCAAGGTTACTTGGGCCTCGCGCAACGAAACGCTCGTTTCTACGGTCATGGTCGTGATCATGGTGATCGTCGCGGCGGTGTTTTTCTTCGCCGCAGACACCATCATCCGCTTCGCCATCGGCCTGATCCTGGGGCTTGGACAATGAACGCGGACGAACTGGCGCCGGTGGAAGCCGCCCCGGCTTCCTCAGGCAATTCCAAGGCGCGATGGTACATCGTTCACGCCTATTCGAACTTTGAGAAAAAGGTCGCCGAGTCGATCCGCGAACAGGCCTCCCGCCAGGGCCTCGACGCTGAGTTCGAAGATATCCGCGTGCCGACCGAAGAGGTCGTTGAGGTCCACCGCAACAAGAAGCGCGTGCGTGAGCAGCGTCACTTCCCCGGCTATGTGCTGGTGAAGATGAACCTCACCGACGACGCCTACCACCTCGTCAAGAACACGCCGAAAGTCACCGGCTTCCTTGGCGCCCAGAACAAGCCCCAACCCGTCAGCGAGCGCGAAGTCGAGCGCCTGCTCGGCCACGTGCAGGAAGTCGCCGCCGCGCGTCCGCGCCGGATGATCACCTACGAGATCGGCGAACGCGTGCGCGTCACCGATGGCCCATTCGCTTCGTTCGAGGGCGTGGTCGAGGAGGTCGACGAAGATCGCGGCCGCCTGAAAGTGTCGGTTACGATTTTCGGCCGCGCGACGCCGGTCGATCTCGAATACGGCCAGGTTGACAAACGCCGGTAGAGCATCTTTCGAGAAAAGGCGCGCTCGCGCATTCGTGAGAAACATGCGCCTCGCTCCCTACGGAGCGCGGCGTTATTGCTTGACGCAAGAGGGACGCGGCATGAACATCATTCGGGTTGCAGCGTTCTCGGCGCTGCTTTTTGCCACCGGCGCAACGGCCTTCGCCCAAGCTGTGCGCCCGCCAGGCGGCCCAGCGGCTACGCCGCCGAAAGGGCCCGCGCCGCATGATGCGCCCGCTCCCGCCGTGAAAAGCCGCGTCACCGCCGTAACCGTGGCGAGCGGCCTGCAAAATCCCTGGGCGTTGGCGTTTCTGCCAGACGGGCGGATGCTGGTCACAGAGCGGGCCGGCCGCATGCGCTATGTCGATAAGCAGGGCAACCTCTCAGGCGCTCTGAGCGGCGTGCCCGTGGTCGTGACGGGCCGGCAGGCGGGATTGTTCGATGTTGTGCTGGCGCCCGATTTCGCCAAAAGCAACGCGATCTATTTCAGCTATTTCGCGCGCACTGACGGCGGCAACACGGTTCACGTCGCCCGCGCCACACTCGGCGCTGACAGGCTCTCTGATCTCAAAGTGATCTACCGCGCGCCGGCGGTAAGCGCACCGGATATAAACATAGGCTCGCGCTTGGTCTTCGCGCGCGATGGAACTTTGTTCATCACGATCGGCGACCGCTTTACAACGCGCGACAAAGCCCAGACGCTTGACAACGCGCTCGGCAAAACGCTCCGCATCAACGCAGATGGTTCGATCCCTAAAGACAACCCTTTCGTCGGCAGAGAGGGCGCTCTGCCGGAGATCTGGAATTATGGCCACCGCAATCAGCAATCAGTGGCGCTCGACCCCAATTCCGGCGTCCTGTGGACTACCGAACATGGGCCGCGCGGCGGCGATGAATTGAACATCGAAAAGAAGGGCGCCAATTACGGCTGGCCGACCATCACCTATGGCATCGATTATTCCGGCGCAGCGATTTCCGACAAAGCCGCGGCGCCCGGCATGGAGCAGCCGCTCTATCATTGGAATCCCTCGCCCGCTCTGTCAGGCATGGCGTTTTATACCGGCTACAAATATCCTAACTGGCGCGGCGATCTGTTCATCGGCGCGCTTGCCGGTCAGGCGCTGATCAGGCTCGACCTTCGGAATGGAAAGGTCGTTGGCGAAGAACGCCTGCTGCGCGATGAGATTGGCGAACGCATTCGCGATGTCCGCCAGGGGCCGGACGGCTTCCTTTATCTGCTCACCGACGAGAACGCCGGACGCATTCTGCGCGTCGAGGTCAAGAAATAGGCCGGTCTTTCCGGACCGGCCTGATCCTCATGGATGGAACTTCGCGGGGATGGCCTGCACCTCGGCGTCGGAAAGTTTGCGCAACGATGTGGCTATGCACGGCGTCGCGATGGACGGCCCCCAATTATCCGCTACCTTGATATCCAGATCGAACGGCGAGCAGACCGAGTTCGGTGGGCGTGACACGGTTATCAAATACACGCCCGGCGACATTGCCCGCCGGCAACCACTCTTGAAGCCGACCTCATAAACCTTGCCGACGCCGACCTTGAGATACATCGTATTCTCGTCGCGCGACTTCCAGCCGCGCCATTCCGACGAGAAGAAGCACGACCGCTTTGAGGCGGCCGGACTGGTATCGGTGGCCGCGTGACTGCTTGCAATTGAAATGGCCCCGGCGCCAACGGCCAGAGCGGCGGCGATCAGAAGCGCTTTCATTTGCCTCTCCCTGAAACCCTCGCCGCAGCTTTGTAGCACAAATTCGACGCGGCGCCTTGGATGTATGCGAGGCATCGCCCACAAAAAAGGCCGCTTCCCGCTAGGGAAACGGCCTTTTTCTGTATTTTAGCCGCTTAGTCCAGGATCTTCGCCACGACGCCGGCGCCCACCGTTCTGCCGCCTTCGCGGATGGCGAAGCGGAGCTTTTCTTCCATGGCAATCGGGTTGATCAGGTCAACGATCATTTTCACGTTGTCGCCCGGCATGACCATTTCGGTGCCTTCCGGCAGCGCCACGATGCCGGTGACGTCCGTGGTGCGGAAGTAGAATTGCGGCCGGTAATTGCCGAAGAACGGCGTGTGGCGACCGCCTTCTTCCTTCGTGAGAATGTAGGCTTCGGCCTCGAACTTCTTGTGCGGCTTGACCGAGCCGGGCTTGCACAGCACCTGGCCGCGCTCGACGCCTTCACGGTCCACGCCGCGCAGCAGCGCGCCGATATTGTCCCCGGCCTGGCCCTGGTCCAGCAGCTTGCGGAACATTTCCACGCCGGTGACGATCGTCTTGGACGTGTCGCGGATGCCGACGATCTCGACTTCCTCGCCGACCTTAACGATGCCGCGCTCGACGCGGCCCGTAACCACCGTGCCGCGGCCCGAGATCGAGAACACGTCTTCGACCGGCATCAGGAACGGCTGGTCGATCGGGCGCTCCGGCTGCGGGATGTAGGTGTCCACCGCCGTCATCAGCGCCATGATCGCATCTTCGCCAATCGGCGCGTCGCGGCCTTCGACCGCGGCCAGCGCCGAGCCCTTCACGATCGGAATGTCGTCGCCCGGGAATTGGTAGGACGAAAGAAGCTCGCGCACTTCCATCTCCACCAGCTCAAGCAGCTCGGAATCATCGACCATATCGACCTTGTTCATGAACACCACCAGCGCGGGCACGCCGACCTGACGGGCCAGCAGGATGTGCTCGCGCGTCTGCGGCATCGGGCCGTCAGCGGCCGACACAACCAGGATCGCCCCGTCCATCTGCGCTGCGCCCGTGATCATGTTCTTCACGTAATCGGCGTGGCCAGGGCAATCGACGTGCGCGTAATGGCGGTTCTTGGTCTCGTATTCCACGTGCGCCGTGTTGATCGTGATCCCGCGCGCCTTCTCCTCCGGCGCCGCGTCAATGTCCGCATACGCCATCGCCTTGGCCCCGCCCACCTTGGCCAGAACCATCGTAATCGCCGCCGTCAGCGTCGTCTTGCCATGGTCAACGTGACCAATCGTGCCGATGTTGCAATGCGGCTTGTTACGTTCAAACTTTTCCTTGGCCATGAGAGGCTCCCCGAGAAACTTGGTCGAAAACTTAAAATAGAATCTGGATCAGCTCGCCAGCTTGGCGACGACGTCCTTCGCCACTGCCTGCGGCACTTCTTCGTAATGGTCGAACAGCATCGTGTAGTTCGCGCGGCCTTGGCTGAACGAACGCAACTCGCTGACATATCCGAACATATTCGCCAGCGGCACCATCGCGTTGATAACCACCGCATTGCCCCGCATGTCCTGACCCTGGATCATGCCGCGCCGCGAATTCAAGTCGCCGATGACGGAGCCGGTATATTCGTCCGGCGTCACCACCTCGACCTTCATGATCGGCTCGAGCAGACGGATGCTGCCCTTTTCCTTCAGTTCGCGGAACGCTGCTTGCGAGGCGATCTGGAAGGCCAGCACGGAAGAGTCGACGTCGTGATAGGCGCCGTCAGTCAGCGTGGCCTTGAAGTCGATCAGCGGGAAGCCGGCTAGCAAGCCGTTTTCCTTGCTCATCTCAAGGCCCTTTTCGACGCCCGGCACGAATTCCTTCGGCACCGAACCGCCAACGACCTTGTTCTCGAACACGAAGCCCGAACCAGGCTCGCCCGGCTCGAACTTGATGATCACGCGCGCGAACTGGCCCGAACCGCCGGTCTGCTTCTTGTGCGTGTAATCGATCTCAACGGCGCGGCCGAGCTTTTCGCGATACGCCACTTGCGGCGCGCCGACATTGGCTTCGACCTTGTAGGTGCGGCGCAGGATGTCGATCTTGATGTCGAGGTGGAGCTCGCCCATCCCCTTGATGATCGTCTGGCCGGTTTCCTGATCGGTGCTGACGCGGAATGAGGGATCCTCGGCCAGCAATTTGGCCAAAGCCACACCCAGCTTTTCCTGGTCTGCCTTCGATTTTGGCTCAACCGCCATTTCGATAACCGGCACCGGAAAATCCATCTTTTCGAGGATCACCGCATTTTGCGGATCGCACAGCGTATCGCCCGTGCGGGTTTCCTTGAGGCCGGCCAGCGCGACGATGTCGCCGGCGAAGGCTTCCTTGATGTCTTCCCGGTTGTTGGCGTGCATCAGCAGCATGCGGCCAACGCGCTCTTTACGGTCGCGCGTGGAATTGACCAGGCCGTCGCCGGATTTCAGCACGCCCGAATAGATGCGGCAAAACGTGATCGTGCCGACGAACGGGTCGTCCATGATCTTGAACGCGAGCATGGAGAACGGCGCGTCGTCGCGCGACGGACGATCAACTTCCGTGTCGCTATCCGGAATGATCCCCTTGATCGCCGGACGATCGACCGGGTTCGGCAGATAATCCACCACTGCGTCGAGCAGAGGCTGAACGCCCTTGTTCTTGAACGCCGAGCCGCAGAACACCGGATACCATTTCCCGACCAGAACCGCTTTGCGCACCAGCCGCTTCAGCGTCGGCACGTCCGGCTCGGTCCCGTCCAGATAAGCCGACATCGCGTCGTCATCCATTTCGACGGCGGCTTCGATCAGTTCGTTGCGGTATTTGACGGCGTCGGCTTTGAGGTCTTCCGGAATATCGACGTAATCGAATTTCGCGCCGAGGCTTTCGTCCTTCCAGACGATCGCGCGCATCTCAACCAGATCGACCACGCCCTTGAACGTGCTCTCTATGCCGATCGGCAATTGCATCGGCACCGGGTGAACGCCAAGGCGCTCGCGCACGTCGTTGACGCAGTTGAAGAAGTCGGCGCCAATTTTGTCCATCTTGTTAGCGAAGATGATCCGCGGGACATTGTACTTGTCGCCCTGGCGCCAGACGTTTTCGGTTTGCGGCTCGACGCCCTGGTTGCCGTCCAGCACGCAGACCGCGCCGTCGAGCACGCGCAGTGAGCGCTCCACTTCAATGGTGAAATCGACGTGGCCGGGCGTATCGATAATGTTCAGGCGCTTGCCATTCCAGAAACAGGTCGTGGCGGCGGAGGTGATCGTGATCCCCCGCTCCTGCTCCTGCTCCATCCAATCCATCGTAGCCGCGCCATCGTGGACTTCGCCGATCTTGTGGCTCTTGCCGGAATAAAACAACACGCGCTCGGTCGTCGTCGTTTTACCGGCGTCGATGTGCGCCATGATGCCGAAATTGCGATAGTCTTCGATAGCGTATTCGCGGGGCATGGGTGTTCTACCAGCGGTAATGGGAGAAGGCGCGGTTGGCTTCGGCCATCCGGTGGGTGTCTTCGCGCTTTTTAACGGCGGTGCCGCGATTGTTCGAAGCATCGATCAGTTCGCCGGCCAGCCGGTCGACCATGGTGTTTTCGCTGCGGGCGCGCGCGGCCGTCACCAGCCAGCGGATCGCCAGCGCCTTGCGCCGCTCGGGACGCACTTCCACCGGCACCTGATACGTGGCGCCGCCGACGCGGCGCGAACGCACTTCGATCGCCGGCGCCACGTTGGCCAGCGCATCGTGGAACACTTCAAGCGGCTGCTTCTTGATCTTGCGTTCGACAATGTCGAGCGCGCCGTAGACGATCGTCTCAGCGACCGACTTCTTGCCCTCATACATGACGTAATTCATGAATTTGGTGAGCGTCTCGTCCCCGAATTTCGGATCGGGAAGGACTTCGCGGATTTCCGCGCGGTGACGGCGTGACATCTCTTCTTGACCCTTATTTCGGACGCTTGGCGCCGTAGAGCGAGCGGCGCTTGCGGCGGTTCTTCACGCCTTGCGTGTCGAGCACGCCGCGCAGGATGTGGTAGCGCACGCCGGGCAAATCCTTTACCCGGCCGCCGCGGATCAGGACCACCGAGTGCTCCTGCAGATTGTGGCCTTCGCCGGGGATGTAGCAGAGCGATTCAACGCCCGACTTGGCCAAGCGCACCTTGGCCACCTTCCGGAGCGCGGAGTTCGGCTTCTTCGGCGTGGTGGTGTAGACGCGCGTGCAGACGCCGCGGCGTTGCGGGCTGCCCTGGAGGGCAGGCGTTTTCGAACGCACCACAAGCGGCTTGCGCGGCTTGCGGATAAGCTGGTTGATCGTCGGCACGGGCGGTCCTGTGAAAAACAACGGATACGCGCCGACGTGTCCCCGAACCTGCCGAAGACGGCTTCAGGTCCGGAAGCAGCGACGAACGCGCTTTAAATATGATCCCCCGGCGAACCGGCGGAATGCGGCTAGCTATAGGGCAGCCCCGGCGGCGTCAAGCAAAACAGCCGGACTTGGCGGAATACCAGTTTTTGGTATAATGCACTCATGGCCAAAAACACCTCTTTCAGCCTCGGCGATCACTTCACAGATTTCATCGAAGAGAAGGTCGCCGAAGGCCGTTTCAGCTCGGCCAGCGACGTGGTCCGCGCCGGCCTGCGCTTGCTTGAAGAACAGGAAGCCAAACTCGCCGCCCTGCGCGCCGCGTTGATCGAGGGCGAGGAAAGCGGGCCAGCTACTGAGTTTGATTTCGAGGCGTTCATTGCACGCAAGCGTGCTGGGAAGTGAGGAAGGCTACACTATCCCCGAAAGCACAGGCGGATTTGGACGAAATCTGGGATTACACCGAAGAGCAATGGGGCCAAGCGAGGCCGAAGCGTATGCGCGCTCATTCAAAGCGGCGCGCGACCAGATCGCGGCAAATCCTGACCTCGGCCGCCCCTGCGACCACATTCGCCCCGGCTATTTCCGCCATCCGGTCGGCTCGCATATGTTGTTCTACCGCGTCGTCGACGCAGAGATCGAGATCGTCCGCATCCTGCATCGCCGGATGGATTTCGAGCGGCATCTTTAGGCGATCGGGACCGCCGGCGTCCCCTCCGTGTCATGACCACAATCCTCAACGCATTCCCAGACGTTGCCGTGGCGGGGACGCCGGCGGTCCGAGCGCTACAAACCGCAACATCCCGTATGCGTTGTGTCATTCTTTCGCCGCGGCCGGTGCGTTAGGAAGCCTGCGTGGGACAGAAACAATAGGTGGAGACGCAGATGAAAAATTTGAAACTGGCGATCGTGGCGATCAGCTTCGGCGTTGCGGGCGCAGCGTTCGCGCAAGCCCCGGGCGGCCCGCCCGGCGGCGGCACGCCGAACCCGCTCATGGTGGCCATGCAGACAGCCTGCAAGGCCGACCAGGATAAGCTCTGCGCGGGCAAGGCCGGACCTGACATGTTCATGTGCATGCAGGAAAACGCCAGCAAGCTGTCGAAGGACTGTAGCGACGCGAGCGCCAAGTTGATGGCCTCGATGCCGGCCGGCGGCCCTCGGGGCGGCCCGCCGCCGCGCTAGGCTGCGCCACCACACACAGCAATGAGCGGGCGGCGGGCAACTGCCGCCCGCTTTGTTTTGTCGCACTGACGAGGACGTGAGCGCGCCATAGGCGCTGATCGCCTATATCCGCGCTAACGGAGACTGTCATGCCCCTGATCATGTGCCCCAATTGCAATGCCTCGATGCAGGAAGTGAAGCGCGAGGACGTCGCGATCGATATGTGCCCCGCCTGCCGCGGCGTGTGGCTTGATCGCGGCGAACTGGAAAAGCTGCTTGGCGCGATGAAGGAAGAGCGCGCCGCCACGCAGCAATTCTCCCAGGACCGCGAACAGTTCTACCGCGACCCGGACGCCTACAAGCGCAGTCACCCAAAATACGATGACGACGACCGCTACAAGAACGATCCGCGCTATCGCAAGAAACGCGGCGGCTTCGACCTGTTCGATATATTCGACTGATCAAGCAAGCGCTGCGCTCCGCGCGGAACGGAAACGCCGGACGGGCATTCAGCCAATGCCCCCTTAAGGATTTTCCACATGCGTGAAGAAATGAATGTCGCCGCTGCCAACGCGGCGGCCGGCAAGAACGCCTGGCAAGAGCGCCTCTCGGGCGACATGAAAAAGGTGCTGGATGCACTTTCCGATTTGAAGCCCCAACCAATCGAATCGCTCAGCGCGGAAGCGGCGCGCAAGCAGCCGACTCCTGCCGACGCCGCCCAGAGCCTTCTGCGCCAGCAGCAAAAGGACCGCGTCAAGGATCCGGGCGTCGAGACAAAAGACATCGTGATCGAAGGCGCAGCCGGCCCGCTGGCAGCGCGCGTCTACTATCCCAAGAGCGTGGACAAGGCGCAGCGCCATCCCCTCCCGATGGTAACGTATTGGCACGGCGGCGGCTTCGTCATCGCTGATCTGGATGTGTATGACGCCAGCCCGCGCGCTATCGCCGGATTCGCAAACTGCATCGTGGTTTCATGCCACTATCGCCAGGCGCCGGAGAACAAGTTTCCCGCCGCCCACGAGGACGCCTTTGCCGCCTATAAATGGGTGCTCGCCCACGCCAGCGAACTTGGCGGCGACCCGGACAAGGTCGCTGTGATGGGCGAAAGCGCCGGCGGGAATCTGGCGATGAACGTGGCGATCCGCGCTCGCGACGAGGGCGTGCGCCAGCCCGCCCATCAGGTGCTGGTCTATCCCGTGGCCGGCAATGACATGAATACGCCGTCCTATATCGAGAACGAATTCGCCAAGCCGCTCAACAAGGCGATGATGAAATGGTTCGTGGAGAAATATCTGAACAGCCCATCCGAGGCTGCAGATCCGCGCATAAACCTGCTCGGCGCCAATCTCGACAATTTGCCCGACGCGACAATCATTACCGCGGAGATCGATCCGCTGCGCTCGGAAGGAGATATGCTTTCAGACAAGCTGAAAGCTGCTGGCGCCGAAGTCCATCATCACACCTACCTTGGCGTGACGCATGAATTCTTCGGCATGGGCTTGCTGGTGAAGGATGCGGCGAACGCCGAGCACATGGTCGCGCGCAATCTCAAGCGCGCTTTTGGCACGGCGATGCTGCCGATCTAGCGCTCGAACCCTTTGCCAAAAAAAGGCCCGGCTGGAACAGCCGGGCCTTTTCGCTTTCACCCTTGCGCTGATCAGGCCGCGTCGGTGGCCTCCGCGCTCGCGGCAGCAGCAGCGGCGGCGGCCTTGGCCTCCAGCGCAGCCTTCTTGGCCGCTTCCTTCTCGCGTGCAACCGCCAGCTTGGCGTCGCGGTCGATGGCGATCTTCTGGAAGCGGCGCAATTGGCCGCCCGTGCCCGCCGGGATCAGACGTCCGACGATCACGTTTTCCTTCAGACCTTCGAGCGTGTCGGTCTTGCCGTAGGTGGCCGCTTCCGTCAGCACGCGCGTGGTTTCCTGGAACGACGCGGCCGAGATGAACGAACGCGTCTGCAGGCTGGCCTTGGTGATACCGAGCAGCATCGGCTGCGCGGTGGCTTCGGACAGACCCAGCTCCTTCACGCGGCGGTTTTCGTCGTCGAGATCGAGACTATCGACCGCTTCGCCCTTCAGGAATTCCGTATCGCCGGCGTCCATCACCTCGACTTTTTGCAGCATCTGGCGAACGATCACCTCGATGTGCTTGTCGTTGATCGGCACGCCTTGCAGCCGGTAGACCTTCTGGATCTCCTCCACGAGGTAATTGGCCAGCGCTTCCACGCCAAGCACCGCGAGGATGTCCTGCGGCGCCGGGTTCCCATCGAGCAGGTAATCGCCCCGCATCACGCGATCGCCTTCCTGCACCGCAAGGTGCTTGCCCTTGGCGATCATGTATTCGAGCGGTTCGGCCGTCTCGTCGTCCGGCACGATGCGCAGGCGGCGCTTGGCCTTGTAGTCCTTGCCGAATTCCACGCGGCCGTCGATCTCGGCGATGATCGCGTGATCCTTCGGACGGCGCGCCTCGAACAGTTCGGCAACCCGCGGCAGACCGCCGGTGATGTCACGAGTCTTGGCGCCGCCGGTGGTGATCCGCGCCAGATCCTGACCGGGCTTCACCTGATCGCCATCGACGATCGAGAGGATCGCGCCCATCGGCAAGATGTAACGCGCCTCACCGCCGTTCGACAGTTTCGCCGGCTTGCCGCCCGCGCCCATGACCACAAGCGCCGGCTTCAGATCGGCGCCCTTGGTGCTGGCGCGCCAATCGATGATCACCTTCGACGAGATGCCCGTCTCTTCGTCCAATTCATCGCGCGAGGAGACGTTATCGAGCAGGTCTTCGAACTTCACCGTACCCGCGACTTCCGTGATGATCGGCATCGAATAGGGATCGAACTCGGCGATGCGATCGCCGCGGCTCACCTTCTTTTTCTCATCGACCTTCAGCTTGGCGCCGAACGGCAGTTTGAAGCTCTGCCGCTCTTTGCCTTCGATATCGATAATCGAAACCAGCATCGACCGGCCCATGACGATCAGATCGCCAGCGGGGTTCTTTACCGTGTTGCGGTTGGTGAACTGGATTTCGCCTTCGTGCGCCGCTTCCATCATCGATTGCTCGGCGACCTGCGCCGCGCCGCCGATGTGGAACGTACGCATCGTCAGCTGCGTGCCCGGCTCGCCGATCGATTGCGCCGCAATGACGCCGACCGCTTCGCCGATATTCACCTGCGTGCCGCGCGCCAGGTCGCGGCCATAGCAGGCGCCGCAAACGCCATTACGCGCTTCGCAGGTCAGCACCGAACGCACTTTCACCGATTGCACGGCCGCGCTTTCCATCGCCGCGCAGATATCTTCGTCCAGCAGCGTGCCTGCCGGCGCGATAACTTCGTGTGTGCGCGGATCGAAAATGTCCTGCGCCGTGGTGCGGCCCAGAACCCGCGTGCCGACGGACACGACAACTTCCGAACCGTCGATGACGGCGCGGATTTCGATGCCCTGATCGGTGCCGCAATCATCTTCGTTGATGATGCAATCCTGCGCCACGTCGACCAGACGGCGCGTGAGATAGCCTGAGTTCGCGGTTTTCAGCGCCGTGTCGGCCAGACCCTTCCGCGCGCCGTGCGTGGAGTTGAAGTACTCCTGGACGCTGAGCCCTTCCTTGAAGTTCGAGATGATCGGCGTTTCGATGATCGAACCGTCCGGACGGGCCATCAGCCCGCGCATGCCGGCCAATTGCTTCATCTGGTTCTTCGAGCCGCGCGCGCCGGAATGCGCCATCATGAAGATGGAATTCAGATCGTTCGACTCGCCCTTCTTGGTCGGGCGTTCGGCCTCGGCCATCATCGCATCGGCCACCTTGTCCGTGCATTTGGACCAAGCATCGACCACCTTGTTGTACTTCTCGCCCTTGGTGATGAGGCCGTCAGCATATTGCTGCTCGTACTCTTCCACCCGCCCGCGCGTTTCCTCGACCAGTGTTGCCTTGGCCTTTGGCACGATCATGTCGCCCATGCCGAACGAAATGCCGGCCTTGCACGCTTCGCGGAAGCCCAGCGCCATCAGGCGGTCGGCGAAGATCACCGTCGCCTTCTGGCCGCTGAAGCGGTAGACGGCGTCGATCAGATTGCCGATTTCCTTCTTGGTCATCAGCGTGTGGACGATCTCCGGGCCGAGCTTCACATGCTTCGGCAACACCTCGGCGATCTTCATTCGTCCGGGCGTCGTTTCGACGGTGAGCCGAACAGGGTTGCCCTTTTCATCGACCGTATGGAAGCGGGATTTGATCTTGGCGTGCAGCGAAACAAAGCCTGCTTCCAGCGCGTGCTCGATCTCGCCCATGTCGGAATAGATGCCGCCTTCGCCGATTTCCCCGTCCTTCATCGTCGACAGGTAATAAAGGCCGAGCACGATATCCTGCGACGGCACGATGATTGGACGCCCGTTCGCCGGCGACAGGATGTTGTTCGTGCTCATCATCAGCACGCGCGCTTCCAACTGCGCTTCGAGCGACAGGGGCACGTGAACGGCCATCTGGTCGCCATCGAAATCGGCGTTGAACGCAGCGCATACAAGCGGGTGAAGCTGGATCGCCTTGCCTTCGATCAGCTTCGGCTCGAACGCCTGGATGCCGAGGCGATGCAGCGTGGGCGCGCGGTTCAGCAGAACCGGGTGCTCGCGGATCACCTCTTCAAGCACGTCCCACACTTCAGGGCGTTCTTTTTCGACCATGCGCCGCGATTGCTTGACGGTGCCGGAAAGGCCCTTCGCATCAAGCCGCGCGTAGATGAACGGCTTGAACAATTCGAGCGCCATCTTCTTCGGCAGGCCGCATTGGTGCAGCTTCAGTTCGGGACCGACCACGATCACCGAACGGCCCGAATAATCGACGCGCTTGCCGAGCAGATTCTGCCGGAACCGGCCCTGCTTTCCCTTCAGCATGTCGGCGAGTGATTTCAGCGGACGCTTGTTGGCGCCCGTGATCACGCGGCCGCGGCGGCCGTTATCGAACAACGCATCGACGGCTTCCTGCAGCATCCGCTTTTCGTTGCGGATGATGATGTCCGGCGCGCGCAATTCCATCAGCCGCTTCAGGCGGTTGTTGCGGTTGATCACGCGGCGGTAGAGATCGTTCAGGTCCGACGTGGCGAAGCGGCCACCGTCCAGCTGCACCATCGGGCGCAGCTCCGGCGGGATCACCGGCACGGCCTCGAGGATCATCCACTCGGGCTTGTTCTCCGAGGTGACGAATGCCGAGGCGACCTTCAGCCGCTTGATCGCGCGCTGCTGCTTCTGCCCCTTCGAGGTCTTGATCGTCTCGCGCAGGGTGCGCGACTCCTCGGCCAGGTCGAGATCCCGGAGCAGGTCGCGGATCGACTCCGCCCCCATACCGCCGCGGAAATAGACGCCGAAGCCATACGGGGAGCCGAAGCGGTCCTTGAGCTCGCGGAAGATCTGCTCGTCGTTGACGATCATCTTCGGCTCGAGCTCGCGGAACAGCTGCCACGTCTCCTCGAGCCGGCGCACGGAGTCGACCGAAGCCTCGCGGGCGTCCGCGCGCCGCGACTCGATGTCGGCGTACATCTCGCGCACCTTCAGCACCCACTGGCCGACCATGTCGAGGTCGTCCTTGCGCGCGCCCTGCTTCAGGCAAAGGTCGTACGCGAGCTCGCGGACGTCCTCGGCGGGCGCGGTCGGATCGGCCTTGTCGAGCACGTCAGCGAGGAGGCCCTTGCCGACCTCGCGCGCCTTCTCGAGGTTTTTCATGTCGACGCCCGCAACGAGCTCGGCGTCGGCGCCCTCGAGCTCGGCGCCCGAGAGCAGCGCGTCGACGACCTTGTTCACGTGCTTGGTCAGGGCGCCCTTCTTGGAGCCGGACGCCTGCTCGAGCTCGGCGCGGAGCGGCTGGAGCGCCTCCTGGATCTGCTGCGCCGCGGTCGCGACCTGCTCGTGCTCGCGCGGAGCGAGCTTGCGGTCGGCGCGCGTCGCGGTCGCCCGGACGAGCTCGCGGAGCTTCTTCGGGTCCTCGGTCGAGACGGTG
>JANNOO010000040.1:0-58518 GCA_031399165.1 Alphaproteobacteria bacterium
GCCCCACCCTTTGCGAGCATGCATGTTCCCTCCCCCCTCGTGGGGGAGGGTTAGGGAGGGGGGGAACCCACGATCGACAGGACGCGACCGGACAGTTCACGTACAACCCAGTCGATCGACCTGCCCCCCCACCCCTGCCCCTCCCCACGAGGGGGGAGGGAACATGCATGCTCGCAAAGGGTGGGGCTTTTCACCGCCAATTCCGGTTCGGGATTTTCACCGTAGTCGCAAAGCCCAGCGCCATCAGCAGCGGCACCCAGATCGGCAGCGAACCAAGACCCGGCGCGCCAAACGCCGTCGCGAGATGATCGTCCACGCACCACCACAGCAGGAACATCCACATTGGCTACACCTCCGCTCACGAGACCGCCCCCGTATGCGCCGCCAGCGCTTCCAGCACCGCCATCCGCAGCGCCACGCCCATCTTCACTTGCCGCTCGATCAGGCTGACGTCTGGATCGTCCGCCACGGAGCTGTCGATCTCGACGCCGCGATTCATCGGGCCGGGATGCATCACCAGCGCGCCCTTCTTTGCATGCGCCAGCTTTTCGGCGTCGAGCCCGTAGAAGCGGAAATATTCGCGCGGGGAGGGGATGAGCCCACCCTGCATGCGCTCGCGCTGCAGCCGTAGCATCATCACGACGTCTGCGCCCTTGAGGCCGTCAGTCATGGAATGAAACACACTCGCGCCCCAGCCGGCGGCGCCAGCAGGCACGAGCGTGGGCGGGCCGACAAACCGCACCTGCGCGCCGAGCTTGTTCAGCAGCAGCACGTTGGAGCGGGCCACGCGCGAATGCAGCACGTCGCCGCAAATCGCCACGGTGAGCCCTTCGATCGTGCCGAGCGCGCGGCGGATGGTCAGCGCATCGAGCAATGCTTGCGTGGGATGTTCGTGCTGGCCGTCGCCAGCATTGATCACCGCGCAGCCCACCTTGCGCGCCAGCAATTGCGCCGCGCCGGAAGAAGCATGGCGCACCACAAGCAGATCCGGGCTCATCGCGTTCAGGGTCGCGGCGGTGTCGATCAGCGTTTCGCCTTTTACCACTGACGAGCTTTTCACGCTCATGTTCACCACATCGGCGCCCATGCGTTTGCCAGCGACTTCAAACGAAGATTGCGTGCGCGTCGAATTTTCGAAAAACAGATTGACCAGCGTGCGCCCGCGCAGCGTATCGAGCTTTTTCACGCGCTGATCGAGCTGCGGAATGAAGTGCTCGGCGCGATTAATCAGCGCCAGCGCGTCATCAGCGTTAACGTCCTCGATCGAGAGCAGATGGCGGTGGGGGAAAACGGCAGCCGCGCCCTTATCGCCAGCGGCTTGTGCGGTTTTCGCGTTCATAAGCCGCCTCTTTGCATCGCATGCGCGTGGAACGCAAGGCGCCACGCCCGCCGCCAGACTCGGCAAAGTGAGGCGAAACCGCCGCAAAGCGTGTGGATAACGCCACTTTTCAGCCGCGCGAATCAGAAACTTGAGGAGCACCGGCACGTAAAGGGCTTTGCAGGTGTCGGACGAAGGAGATGGTCATGGATGACCGCACGTTCAAATCAGCCGGCATGACGTTCGCGGCGATCGTCGCGGGTCTTTCGCCCGCCGCGTTAGCCGAAGCCCCAAGAGCCGTGGATGTGAAACAATCCCCAGCGGCGAAAGAGCAAGCAGCGCGTGAAACATTACTCGCGGCTGCTGGGAAATTCGCGCCGGCCGAACCGTTTGCCGCTCGCAAGCCGCGTGAAACAAACGCGCGGCCCGGCGGCCAGCTCGACCTGTTCGAGGGTTGAGCTACGGCCTGCCAGTGAAGTGCGCGGCACAGATATGGCAGAGCGGTGTGGCGGCGAAGCGTGTTTCCAGCCAGCCATCGTCACGCTAACCGCCCCCGCTCTCCATTTTATCCAGCCGCTCCAGCGCGCTCTGCAGCAGATACGCCGCGGCCGCCTTGTCCACCAGAAGGCCGCGTTCGCGGCGCGAGGCGTCCGCCTCGATCAGCGCACGGTTGACGGCGGCGCTGGTCAGCCGCTCGTCCCACATCAGGATTGGCACATCGCGCACGGAAAGGAGATTGCGGGCAAAGGCGCGCGCTGCCTGCGCCGAACCGCCTTCGCTGCCATCCATGTTGAGCGGCAAGCCGATCACCAGGCCCGCGCAGGCGCGGCTGTCATAGAAAGCGAAAAACTTTGTTGCATCTTCGGCGAACTTGCTGCGCGTGATCATGTCGAGCGGCGTCGCTACGCGCCGGTCAGGATCGCAGACGGCCAAGCCAATGCGCTTCTTGCCCGGATCGACGCCCATCAAGGCGCCGGCGCGCGGCAGGGCGGCAAGAAAGTCGGCGGGTGCGAGAATGGCCAAGGCGGCTGCTCTGGCGTTCCGGCGCGGCCGCGTCAACAGAAGGCGGCGAAGCGCAGGTAAGAAGACTGGGGCGGCTTTTCCCCCGGCGGATGTTTGTCTAGGGTAAGTGGCGCGTCCGGGGACGTTCGCGAGGGGGACTGGCGATGGGCTTTTTCGACTCGATTCTGAAAATCCTGTTTGGCGGCGGCAATCCTAAGCCGGTTCCGCCGACGAAACGCGCCGAAGAGGCGCCGCCTCGGGCAAGCATACCGACGCCCCCGCAAGTGCAGCCAGGACCGGCGACGGTGACGCCAACCACGGCGCCTCCTGTTTCACCGACACAGCCCTCCTTGCCTGCCTCGCCGCCAATCGCCGCCGGCGTGCCGGAAACAAACTTCATCGAGAGTCTTGTCGCGGTCGATAATACGCCCTTGTCGAACGAGGATTTCGCCGCCGCCGCCAAGCGTCTCGGCTGCGAGACTGCCGCCCTGCGCGCCGTTGTTGATGTCGAATGCGGGCCGAAGGGAACGGGATTCGACAAAAAAGGCCGCCCGACGATTCTGTTTGAGCCGCATTGGTTCGGCAAACTGACCGTGCCGAAGTACAGGTACAATGAAACCAATCCGGACATTTCCTTCATCACCTGGGGAACGCGGCCTTATCCGAATGTCGAAGGCAATTGGCGCCGCATTGCCGAGGCTTATGCGCTCGATCCGGTTGCCGCGCTTGCCGCCACATCTTGGGGCCGTTTCCAGATCATGGGGTTCAACCACAAACTCTGCGGCTATGCCGACGTGCGCACGTTCGTTATGGCGATGCTGCAATCAGAGCGGGTTCAGCTTGAGGCGTTCGAGAAGTTCGTCCGCGCGCAGGAGATTGACGACGATCTCGCCGCCAAGCGCTGGGCCGGCTTCGCGCAGGTCTACAACGGCTCTGGCTACAAGAAAAACAAGTACGATGAAAAGCTCGCCGCGGCCTATGCGTCGTGGAAGGCCAAGGGCGTCAACGTCTAGCCGATGCCGGAGTTTCCGATCGCCGATATCTATGCGTTTTCGGTGTTCTTGATCGTCTGGCTTTTCTATCAGCCGATTTTTCAGTTCATAAGCCGCGGGCGCGGCATCAATCACGACATGGTCTACATCCGCCGCGCATGGATGGAGATGATGGTCCGCCGCGACGTGAAGTTGATGGACGCCAATATCACCGGCCACGTTCTCAGCTCGGCGAGCTTTTTTGCCTCGACCAATCTGCTGATGATCGCGGCGGTGGTTGGCGCGCTGTTTGGCGGCGAACAGACGATGAAGGCCGTGGCTGGTTTCACGCTGCTTTCGCAATCCTCGCCACTCCTCTTCGACATCAAGCTGACGCTGGTGATCTTCGCACTGGCGCGCGGATTGCTGGATTTCGTCTGGGCGATTCGGCAGATGAACTACTTTCTCGGCGTTATCGGGGCTTCGCCTGACGAGCCGGACGCAAGCAGGCCGGCCTATGGCGAAGCAGCGGCCGCGGTTCTGGAGCCGGCGCTATCGGCTTTTTCGACCGGCGTGCGCGGCTATTATTTCGCGTTGGCGGCGGCGGCCTGGCTGATCGGTCCCTATGCCTGCATCATCACCACGATCGGCGCGGCATGGCTGCTGATCCACCGCCAGCTCAATTCACCCTCCGCCAAGGGGTTGGCGCGCGTGCGCGCATTGTTGGAAAAGCAGTAAACTTGCGGCCTTGACGCATGGCTGCTAGCCCCACGCCCAAAGGAGCGTCTCTTGGCGATCGACGAAAAGACCGTGCGCCGCGTGGCGCATCTGGCGCGCCTGGCGTTGCCGGAGGCGCGCGTGGCGCCGCTGGCCGGCGAGTTGAACACGATCCTGGCGTGGATCGAGCAGCTCAACGAGGTCGATGTCGAAGGCGTCGCGGCGATGGCCAGTGCGGTCGATGTCAAACTGCCGATGCGCGACGACGTCGTGACCGATGGCGGCGATGCTTCCCGCGTGCTGGCTAATGCGCCCAAGAGCGAGGACGGATTCTTCGTCGTGCCGAAGGTGGTGGAATGAGCGACTTGGCGCTGGCCTGCCCATGCTGCGGCGAACCTACGGTCTCGGAGCTAGGAAGCTATGAGATTTGCAGCAAATGCGGCTGGGAAGATGATCCCGTGCAGTCCGGAGACGAGCGGTTCGCAGGTGGCGCAAATAGGTTGAGTTTGATGATGGCCCGCGAACACTTCCGAATTACTGGTTCCAAAGTTAAGTAGCATGACCAACATCACTCAACTAACGCTCGCCGCCGCGCTCGACGGACTGGCGAAGAAGCAATTCTCCTCCGCTGAACTTACAGACGCGTTCCTCACCGCGATCGACAAGGGCAATCCGCATCTCAACGCCTACGTCGCGGTCACGCACGATAAGGCCCGCGCGATGGCAAAAGCCTCGGACGAGCGCCGCGCCAAAGGCAAGGCGGGCGCACTCGAAGGCGCGCCGCTCGGCATCAAGGATCTGTTCTGCACCGAAGGCGTGCGCACCACCGCGTGCTCCAACATCCTCGGCGAATTCACACCGGCCTATGAGAGCACGGTGACCAGCCAGCTCTGGCGCGATGGCGCCGTGATGCTCGGCAAGCTCAATATGGACGAGTTCGCGATGGGCTCGTCGAACGAGACTTCGCGGTTTGGCCCTGTCACCAATCCGTGGCGCGCGAAAGGCGGCAACGCGCAGCTAACGCCCGGCGGCTCCTCAGGCGGCAGCGCGTCGGCCACCGCCGCCGATCTCTGCCTCGCCGCTACGGCCACCGATACAGGCGGCTCGATCCGCCAGCCCGCCGCCTTCACCGGCACGGTCGGCATCAAGCCGACTTATGGGCGCTGCTCGCGCTGGGGCATCGTCGCGTTCGCGTCCTCGCTCGATCAGGCCGGGCCGATCGCCAAGACGGTCGAGGATTCCGCGATCATGCTGCAAAGCATGAGCGGGCATGATCCGAAAGATTCCACGTCGATCCCGATCAAGGTTCCGGATTTCCGCGCCGCGTGCGGCAAATCGATCAAAAGCATGAAGATCGGCGTGCCGAAGGAATATCGCGTCGACGGCATGCCCGCCGAGATCGAGAAATTGTGGGAGCAGGGCGTGGCGTGGGCGAAAGAGGCCGGCGCGGAAATCGTGCCGATCTCGCTGCCGCATACGAAATACGCCCTGCCGACCTATTACATCGTCGCGCCGGCCGAAGCCTCTTCCAATCTCGCGCGCTATGACGGCATGCGCTTCGGCGCGCGCAAATCCGGCAAGGATCTGGAAGATACGTACAAGCAGACCCGCGCCTCCGGCTTCGGCGCCGAAGTGCAGCGCCGCATCGTCATTGGCGCCTACGTGCTCAGCGCCGGCTATTATGATGCGTATTATCTGCGCGCGCAGAAAGTCCGCACGCGTATCGCCGACGATTTCCGCGAAGCGTTTACCAAGGTCGATGCGATCCTGACGCCGACAACGCCGAGCGCCGCTTTCGCGCTGGGCGAAAAGCACGCCGATCCCGTCGCGATGTATCTCAACGACGTGTTCACTGTCACGGCCAACCTGGCCGGCCTGCCGGGCCTGTCACTGCCCGCCGCGACAGACGCAAGCGGCCTGCCGCTCGGCCTGCAGATCATCGGCCGCGCTCTGGACGAGGAGACCGTGTTCTCGGTCGCCAGCGCACTGGAGAAAGCCGCCGCGTTCAAAGCGCGGCCAGAGAAGTGGTGGGGTTAGGGCGATATCGGCGAACCAAGCAGACGTCGCGGAGTAGAACGCCCATCCTTCCCCTCGATGGGGAAGATGGCCGCGAAGCGGCCGGATGGGGTGCTTGCGCTGAGGTTTTAGGGTGAGCCTCGGGAGGCAAATCGCCGAACTCACGGCAACACCCCATCCCCTCGCTTCGCTCGGTACCTTCCCCATCGAGGGGAAGGATGCGTTAACCTGCTACGTACTTCGAAATGGAAGGCGTCGCATGACCATCATTCCCGGCCGCATGACCGCGCAGATGGATCGCCCGTTCGTGGTGTTCCTGATCGGCATGCGGATGAACAATTGGTTCGCGGTCGACAAATGGAGCCTGGCAGTCAACGCCATGCCGAAGATGATGCGCGAACTTTACGCTCACCCGGAGCTGGGCTTTCTCGGCGGCCATTTCTGGTTCGGTAAAACGACCATCTCGCTGCAATACTGGAACAGCTACGAGCAGCTCGAAGCCTACGCCCATATGCCTTGCCGGGCGCATCTGCCGGCCTGGGCCGAATTCAACCGCAAGGTTGCGAAAACAGGAACCGTTGGCGTGTGGCACGAGACCTATGTGGCCGGCCCCGGCCAGTACGAGAATATCTACATCAATATGCCCCGCTTCGGTCTTGGCGGCGCCGGCCAGCTTGTCGAAGCGTCTGGAAAGCGAGAGCGCGCCGGCGAGCGGCTACGCTGCGGCTAGGCGAATTTCTTCGCCAGCTCCGCCGCGCCCTTGGTGACGAGATCGGCCTGTTTCGCCGCCGTCAGCTCTTTGCGCAAAATTTGTTCGGCGGCGGCCATCGCTGCATCGGCGGCGGCGGCGCGCACTTCTGCCAGCGCCGAAGCCTCGGCGCGCGCGATTTTGTCTTCAGCTTCCTTTTCGCGGCGCTTCAGCGCCTCGGCCATCTGCATGCGGGTTTCGGCGGCCATTGCTGCGGCTTGCGCCCGCGCCTGGATGACGATGTCCTGCGCCTGACGCTCAGCGGCGGCCTTCTTGGCCTGATATTCCGCCAGCAGCGCAGCGGCCTCTTCGCGCAACTTCTTCGCGTCCGCCAGTTCTTTGGCGATCGCCGCGCTGCGCTGATCCAGCATTACGCCGATCTGCGCGGGAACTTTCAGCCAGACGAGCAGCGCCGCGAACAGGATCAGCGCGACGAAGGCGATGAAGGTGGCGTCGACCGTAATCATGCCGCCAGACTCCCGACTGCGCCGCCGGTCACGCGCGCGGCGATATCCCGGGAGAGAGATGCCGCGATCGGGCCCACGTCCGCCATCGCCTTGGCGCGGGATTCGGCAATGCGCTTTTCCGCCGCTTCACCCTTTTCGGCCAATGCCTTTTCGACCTTCGCCTGTTCGGCGGCGAACTCGGCCTGAACCTCAGCCCGCAGGCCGTCGATCAGCTCGCGCGCCTTTGCGCGCGCCGCGGCGGCGCCTTGTTCTGCGCTTTTGCGCGCCTCTTCCGCTTTCGTGGAAGCCAAAGCGGCGGCGTCGAGATCGGCCTTTGCGGCAGCCTCGCGCGCGGCCAGCACCGCCGCCACCCGCGGCAACGCGACCTTGGCCATCAGGTAGTAGAGCAGGCCAAAGCTGATCACGAACCAGATCAGCTGGTGCGTGAACAGCGACGCGTCGAACGGCGGGAACGACGCGGCCTGAGCTGCCCCATCGGCTGCTGCCGTATGCGCCGCTCCGGCGTCGTGGGTGGCGGTATCAGCCATCGGGCGTTCTTACTTCGGAACGACGAACAGCAGCAGGATCGCGATCAGGAACGAGAAGATCCCCAGCGCTTCGGTAACGGCGAAGCCGAAAATCAGATTGCCGAATTGGCCTGGCGCGGCCGAAGGATTGCGCATCGCGCTCGACAGGAAGTTGCCGAAGATAATGCCCACGCCGACGGCGGCGCCGAGCATGCCAAGGCTCGCGAGGCCCGCGCCGATATACGCTGCTGCTGCTGGTTCCATAAGTAAGTCTCCCTTTGGGCTAAAAGTTCAGCCGGGCGCTAGTGCCCGGGATGAAGGGCGTCGTTGAAGTAAATGCAGGTGAGCAGGGCGAACACATACGCCTGCAGGAACGCGACAAGAAATTCGAGCGCGTAAAGCGCAACGGTCATGACCAAGGGCAGGATCGCCAGTGGCGTGAACAGGCCGCCGGCATCAACCAGCATCGGCACGAAGCTGGCGAAAACCTTGAGCAGGATGTGCCCGGCCAGAATGTTCGCCCAGAGACGAACCGAATGGCTGAGCGGGCGCGAGAAAAACGAAATGATCTCGATCAGCACGACGAGCGGCAGAATGTAGATCGGCACGCCCGATGGCGCGAACAGCTTGAAGAATTTCATGCCATTCTTGGCCAGGCCCACAAGGATCACGGTGAGAAACACCATGATCGCCATGGTGGCCGTCACCACGATCTGGCTCGTCGTCGTAAACCAGTAAGGGAACATGCCGAGCATGTTCGCCATGAAAATGAAGATGAAGAGCGTGAACACGAAGGGGAAGAATTTCTTCACGCCCTCCGCGCCGGACGCGTCTTTCACCATCGAATGGATAAAGCCATAGGCGGTCTCGGCGGCGGTCTGCGCCCGGTCAGGCACAAGCGCCTTCTTGTTCATCGCGCCGATCATGAACGCCGAAGCGGCGGCCGTGCCCGCGAGCATGAACAGGCTCGCATTGCTAAAGGAGGCGTCCCATTCTCCAATCTGCAGCGGCACCCACCGCTCGATATGGAATTGGTGCATCGGATCGTCGGCCAAGGCGCGCTCAATTCTCGTCTTCGCCGTCCGGGATGGACGGCGCGTTCGGATCAACCGGGTTCTTCTGGGAATAGGCCTTGGCCGTGCGCACGGCGTTCACCACGCCCGCGCAAAACCCCAAACCCATACCGACGATCAGACCCAGCGGAGACGTGCCGGCCCAATAATCGATCCCAAAGCCGATAAGCGCGCCAACAAGCACCGCGGCGCCGAAATCGCCGCCGAACTTGACCGCCAGGCTGGCGGCGCTTTCGGGCGGCTTATCGGTAGGAACGCCGACGCCGCGCGCAGCGTCTACCCGCCGGCGCAGTTCGGAAAGTTCGTCCCCTGGCGGTGGCTTGGGTGCGGCCATCGAACGGTCATACGCGATCGGGATGCGAAAGCGCCCCCTTTATCGCGCGCGCGGAACCTAGATGTGACCCCCATATCCGTCAAGCAAAGCGGCGGCGGCTAAACCTTTGGAAAATCAACCGCGTGACAGGGTGTCGCGCAGGCTCCGGCGGGTGGGCGCGCGCAGGTTTGCGCCGGCCGTGGGCTGGCGCTCGCACAGCGGCGCTGTATGCAGGCGCATGGGATTTCAGACGGAAGACGGGCGCCCCGCCCATATCGACGGTTCGCCTTGTCCCGAAGGGGAGCAGCGGCTTGCTCCGGACGGCGCGCTCTGCTGCGCCGCCTTCGAGGCGCGCACACGCGCCTGCTATTTCGATATCCGCTACGAATATTGGGAGAGCCAAGGCGGGTGGTTCATCATCATCCAGCCCGACGCGGGCGGCGGCGGCGTGGCGATCAATCACTGCCCCCATTGCGGCGCCAAGCTGGCAGGCGAGGGACTGGAGGGCAGATACATGGATATGGAAAGCCTAGTCTAGCCTCTGCGCCGGCGCCAACAAATCCTCCCCGAAGCGCTGGGCGGTTTGCCTGCGCGTTCCTAGATGTCGCGGGTCCAGGGAGCGTGTGATGGCTGTGAAGTACAGAGGGTTCGCGCTGCTGCTGGCGGCGGCATTGCTGTCCGCCTGCGAGCCGGCGGCGATCGAGCCGTCGTCTGCCGCGCCAGCCCCCGTCGCGCGTGGGCCGTTGACGGAGCGCGAAGCCGATACCGTGGCGCTGTTCGAACGCGCAGCGCCCTCGGTGGTCCAGGTTGTCAGCCGCTCGACGGTCGTTACGCCCTTCAACACCGGCGAACAGGTCGGCTCCGGCACTGGCTTCATCTGGGATGACGAAGGCTACATCGTCACCAACAACCATGTCGTCGAGGCGCAGGAGATCGCCGTGCGTTTGAGCGATGGCGATGTGCGCGCTACGGTTATCGGCCGCGCGCCGCAATATGACATCGCGGTGCTGCGCATGGCGCGCAAGCCTGATGCGCCGCCGCTGGCGCTTGGCACATCGGCCGATCTCAAGGTCGGCCAGTCGGTGTTCGCGATCGGCAATCCCTTCGGTCTCGATCAGACGCTGACCTCCGGCATTGTCAGCGCGCTGGCGCGGCGCCTGCCGCTGGAAAATGGCCGCGAGATCACCGGCGTCATCCAGACCGACGCGGCGATCAATCCCGGCAATTCCGGCGGCCCGCTGCTCGATTCAGCCGGGCGCGTGATCGGCGTGAATACGGCGATCTATTCGCCCTCCGGCGCCAATGCCGGCGTCGGCTTTGCTGTGCCGATCGACACCGTGCGCCGTGTTGTGCCCGATCTCATCCGCAACGGCCGCGCGCCGACGCCAGGGATCGGCATCATCGCCGCCAGCGAGACGGACGCCGCGCGCCTCGGCGTGGAAGGCGTGATCATCTTCCGCGTCGCATCTGGCACGCCCGCCGCGCGCGCCGGCCTGCGCGGCGTGGACCTCGATTCCAATGAACTCGGCGACGTGATCACAGCGATCAACGGCAAAAAGGTCGAACGCCTGGTCGATGTCACCAACGAACTGGACCGCGCCGGAATCGGCAAAACCGTGGAGCTGACCGTCCAGCGCCGCGGCGAGACGCGGCAGGTGTCCCTCGCCACCGAGGACATCGGCCCGCGCTAGGGGCGAGCGCCTTGGTTCGTTCGCCATTCCACGCTAGGGTCTGGCGGGGTATCGTGATGCGGCGGCTATTTGGCGTTTTCGTTTTCCTGATCGCGTCGGCGCTCGGCGCCAGCAGCGCGCAAGCGCCGGCCCCGCGCATCGCACTTGTGATCGGCAACGCCAATTATCAGGTTCCGGCCTGGAAGCTGTCCAATCCCGTGCGCGACGCCGAACTCATGAGCCAGCGGCTGTCTGCGCTCGGGTTTCAGGTCGATCTCGTTCGCGACGCGACCCGCGCGCAAATCGACGCGGCTTTTCAGCGCTACGGAACGAAGCTTCAGGCCGCCGGCCGGAACGCGGTCAGCGTCGTATTCTACGCCGGACACGGCGCGGAGAATGACGGCGCGAACTATCTGGTGCCGACTGACGCCAACATCCGCACCAAGGATCAATTGCGCTATCAGGCGCCGCCCGCGCAATTCCTGCTCGATTACATGGCCCGCGCCGGCAATGCGGTGAACATCCTGATCCTCGACGCCTGCCGCGACATGCCGCTTCCGGACGGAAATCGCAGTCTGGGCCGCGGCGGCCTCGCCGAAATCCCGGCACGCCCGAACGTTCTGATCGCTTATTCCACCGCGCCGAACACCACCGCGCCCGATGGCTCCGGGCTAAATTCGCCCTTCACAGCGGCGCTCGCGGCTGCGCTGGCCAGTGCGCCAACCGATCCCGTCTCGCTCCTGTTCGAGGACGTGCAAACGCGCGTCTATTCCCAGTCCGGCGGCGCGCCCGCCGCAGGCCGCGGCGCCGGCGGCACCCGCGCAGGTCGCGTCAGTTCCGCGCGCGACCACGGTGACGCCGCCACGCCCGCAAGCGGCCAGCGTCGCGGACGGCCAAACGATCAAGGATTGCGCCGAATGTCCGGAACTGGTGGTGATCCCGGCAGGAACCTTCACGATGGGCTCGCCTGCAGGCGAGGCGGGTCGTGACGCCGATGAAGGGCCGCAACACAATGTCAGCGTTAGCGCCTTCGCGATCGGCAAGTACGAAGTCACCTGGGATCAGTGGGACGCCTGTGTCCGCGCCGGCGGGTGCAGTTCGGCTGAACAGGATAAAATGAGCGGCGGCGCCGACAACGGTTGGGGACGCGGCAATCGGCCGGTGATGCGCGTCACCTGGAACGACGCGAAAGCATATGTTGCGTGGCTGAATGGCAAAGTTTCCGGCTCGCCCTATCGCCTGCCTTCGGAAGCGGAGTGGGAATATGCCGCACGGGCCGGAACGACCAGCGCCTATTATACAGGCGCGTCGATCAGTACGAGCCAGGCGAATTTCAATAACACGCTAAGCAAGACCCAAGGCGTCGGCTCGTATTCGCCGAACGCGTTCGGCCTTTACGATATGGCCGGCAATGTATGGGAATGGGTGGAGGATTGCTACCACGACACCTATGCCGGCGCACCGAGCGATGGTTCTGCGTGGACAAGCGGCGCTTGCACCTACCGCGTTCTCCGCGGTGGTTCCTGGGGCAGCGACCCTCGGTACCTCCGCTCGGCGGACCGCAACGGGGACACCCCGACGTACCGGAGCGGCGTCATCGGCTTCCGGATCGCCAGGACGCTTTAGCCGCCTCATTCGTTAATGCCTTAAATCCTGCGTCGTTAGATTTTTCCTCTTTATGTGAGGCGCGATCGGCCACATGGCCGGCAAATCGCGTAGCGATTTGAGCGCCTAACCGCGATCGGACGCCGCAGCGTCTCATCCAAGCAGCCGCATTCCCAATTCCGTCGCGGCGTTCTGGTCAAAACTCACCGTTTCGCTTGCGCCGGCGAGCGCGGCCGTTTGCGCGATCAGCGCGTCGGCGAATTCAGCCGTGCTTGACGCCTGATAAGCCGCGAGCGCGCGATAGGCCGCTGGCGCATTTTCGACAACCAGCTCCGCTGATCGGAGCAGACCATCGACGGCGGCGGCAATTTCCGCACGCGAAGCCTTGTAGGCGCGCGAGAGCACCCAGGTGATCTCGGCCAACACAATCGCGCTGATGAAACCGGGACGCTCGCGACTGAGCCGGGAGATGAACCGCGTTGCGATGGGCGATTGCGCCTCGTCGTCCTGGGCAAGAAACCGGACGACGATATTGGTGTCGAGGCCGATCACCCGCCCTTGGCTCCCCGTGCGATCGCCTTATCCATGTCGCCCAGAGAAACCGGCTTGTCCGGCTTAGAGATAAGGCCCTTGAGACGCTTGACCGGCTGAGCCGCGGGCAGCACGGCAAAATTGCCATCCTCCATCCGCACGAACTCAACCCGGTCTCCCGGCCCAACACCCAGCGCCGACCGGATTTCTTTCGGCAGGGTCAATTGGCCTTTGGATGTCAGCGTCGCCGTGCTCATTCCGAACTCTTACATTTAGTAAGGACAAATGTAAGGCATCCGTCACCTCCGGTCAAGCCGCCACCAATTCGGCCGCGCGTTCAAATCCACGCTCACTACGGCTCGCGCATTGCCATGTCTTTTGCTAAAGTCACGCCATGGCTGACACATCCAGCATCAAGCTCCCTCCTGACCTCGCCGCCCGCATCGAAGAGCGCATCGCCAGCGGCGGCGCGCCGGATGCGGCGGCGGTCGTGCGTGCGGGGTTGGAATCTCTCGACGCTGACGACGCCCGCAAGCTCGCTATTGTTCGCGAAAAGATTGAAGCGGCCCTCGCCGATCCGCGACCCTCGTCGCCTGCTGATGAGGTTTTCGACCGCCTGGAAGCCGCGCTCGAAAAGCTCCGGAGACCGTGAGCAAGATTACGTTCCGCCCCGGGGCGGAAGCCGATCTGATCGCAATCGCCGCTTTTGTTGCCCAATTCAATGTCGAGGCCGCGCTAAGGCTGGTGCGGCGCTTGCGGGACCGCTGTCAAATACTCGAAACGCATTTCGAAGCTGGCCGCCCAAGGCCGGAATTGGGAGAGGCTTTGCGATCGCTTGCTGAACCGCCTTACGTGATTGTCTATCGCGTCACCGGCAATGTCGC
This sequence comes from Alphaproteobacteria bacterium, assembly GCA_031399165.1. GTDB lineage: Bacteria > Pseudomonadota > Alphaproteobacteria > Caulobacterales > Aquidulcibacteraceae > JAKFWI01. Next base: position 13,822 of record JANNOO010000040.1, read on the forward strand.
GGAGATTGTAGCAGTGCTGCACGGCGCGCGGGATTTACCCGCGGCCCTCGCTGCCCGCCTGACTGAAGAGTCCTAAGCCGCCACCAGCTCCGCCGCGCGTTTCAAATCCACGCTGACAAGCTGGCTCACGCCGCGCTCGGCCATGGTCACGCCGTAGAGGCGGTCCATCCGCGCCATGGTCATTGGATTATGCGTGATCACCAGGAAGCGCGTGTCGGTGCGGCGGCGCATTTCGTCGAGCAGATTGCAGAAGCGCTCGACATTGGCGTCGTCCAGCGGCGCATCGACTTCGTCGAGCACGCAGAGCGGGGCGGGGTTGGCGAGGAACACGGCGAAGATCAGCGCTGTCGCGGTCAGCGCCTGTTCGCCGCCGCTCATCAGCGACAGCACGCTCACCTTCTTGCCCGGCGGCTGGGCGTAAATCTCCAGCCCCGCCGTCAGCGGATCAATTGCCGAACCATCCTCCGGCGAATGGAAACGCAATTCCGCCTGGCCGCCCTCGAACAACGTCGAAAACAACACGGCGAAATGTCCGTTGACGATATCGAACGCCGCAGAAAGCCGCGCGCGGCCCTCGGCGTTCAACTCGCCAATCGCGCGGCGTAATTTCCCGATTGCGCTGGCCACGTCAGCCTTCTCGCGCGCCAGCGTTTCGATCCGCGTCTGCGTTTCCGTCAGTTCTTCCTCGGCGCGCAGATTCACCGGGCCCGCCGCTTCACGCTCGGCGCGCAGGCGATCGGCCTTGCGCTCCACGTCGGCCAGCGGCCCGGCCGCCAGCGCGCCGCGCATCAGATCGCCGGCGCGGCGCGGCAAATCTTCCGGGCCCGCGCCAATCATGTCGCGGATTTGCGTGATCACGTCGTTGGCCCGCGCCTCGGCGGCGTCGAACCGCGCTTCGGCGCCCGCCTTGGCTTCACGCTCCTGCGCGTGCAGCGCTTCAGCCGTGCGCGCGGCGCGCGCGGCTTCGCGTTCGCGGCTCTCGGCGGCGGTCAACTTGTCCGCCGCGGCTGCGCGCCGGCTTTCGGCGGCCTGCGCTTCCTCGCGCAGCTTTTCCAACGCTTCGCAAGCCGCGATCGGCGCATCCTTCGCCGCCTTCAACGCTTCTGCATTGCGCGCCAGCGCCGTCGCGATGTCTTTCAGCCGCGCTTCGGCGCTCTCCAGCCGCCCGCGCCATTGCGCGCTTTCCGTATTCACCGCCGCCACCCGGTTCGCGCGCGCTTCGCGTTCGCGCGTTAGCGCCGTCAGCGCAGCGCGCGCTTCCGCGGCCGCGCCGCGGGCTTTTTCTGCGTCAGCGCGCGCTGCCGCCAACGCCGCTTCGGCCGCCTCCGGGTTTTTGGCGGCGCTCGCGCCCGCTTCGGACGCCTTCACCGCCGCATCCGCTTCCGCGCGCTCGATCTGCAGCGCGGCCTGTTGCGTTTCCAGCGCCGCCAGCCGCGCGCGTGCGCGCTCGGCTTCCGCTTCGTGACGCTCCAGCGCGTTGCGCGCCTCCAGCATCTTCGTTTGCGCCGCCGGCGCCGCTGCGCGCGCCTGTTTCAGCACCGCCTCGGCGCGGTCGCGCACATTGCGCGCCTGCTCATAAACACGCTGCGCTTCCAGCATCGCCGCTTCGGCCAGCTTGCGGTCGGCCTGCGCCTTTTCCAGCCGGTTAACCTGCTCCAGCCGCGCCGCCGCGCCGAGCGGGGCCGCGCCCGCCTCGCGCACGAACCCGTCCCAGCGCCACAGATCGCCTTCGCGCGAAACCAGCCGCATGCCCGGTTTCAGCTGGCCGGCCAAAGCCGCGCCCTGCGCCTGATCCACCACCGCGCAAAGCATAAGCCGCGCGGCCAATTCCTTCGGTGCTTCTACAAATGGCGAAAGCGGCTCAGCGCCGTCCGGCCATGAAATCTTCGCCGTTGCGCTCGCGCCAGCCCAGCGCAGCGGCGCCTTGGAATCCAGCGCGGCGTTTACGTCATCGCCCAAAGCCGCCGCCACCGCCCGCTCATAACCGGGCTTGGCCTTAATCGCGTTCAATGCGGGTGGAAATTTCTGCGCCGCAGCCTGCGCGGTCAGCTTCTCCAGCGCGCGCACTTCAGCCGCGATTTCGCCTGCGCGCGCTTCAGCCTTGCGCATCGGATCAAATAGCGCGCGCTCTTCTTTTTCGGCCGCCGCCGCTTCGCCTTCCGCGCGCTTGCGCGCTGTCTCGGCGGCTTCTGCTGCTACGCTCGACGCGTTCAGCGCGTCTTCCAGCGTCACGCTGCGCGCCGCGTGATCGGCGGGCAGGGCGGCGGCGTCGCGCTCGCGTTTAAGCGCCGCCAGCCTGTCCTCGGCGCGCGTCAATCTCTGCCGCGCCTCAGCGGCGGCGCGCACCAGCGCGTGTGCTTCGGCCTTGCCCGCGGCGAGCGCGGCGGCGGCGGCTTCCAGTTTTGCGTCGGCCTCGGCGCGTACCTTCTCCGCTGCGCCGAACTTTTCCTCGGCGGCTTTCAGCGCCGCCGGTTCGCCGGACGATGAGGCGAGCGCGCCGTGTTCCTGTTCCAGCCGCGCCAGCGCTTCGCGCGCATCGGCGGCGAAGCGCTCGTCGCGCGCATGATCGGCGTTTAGCCGCTCTCCATCAGCCGCAAGCCGCGCGATGGCGTCTTCGGAATCCTTCAGATCGCGCTCCAGCCCCACGCGCACGCCTTCCAGCTTGCGCAGGATTGCGACCGCGACCATTTCTTCTTCTCGCGCTGGCGCCACTTTCGCCTGCGCCTCCATCGCCACGCTTTGCGCAACGGAAGCCTTCTCCGCCGCCTCCGCCACGGCGCGCGTTGCGTCACGTCGCTGCGCATCGGCGCCGGCCACATGCGCACGCGCTTCTTCAAGCCGGCGGTGGAACAGCAGCGCTTCCACGCGGCGCAATTCGTCAGCCACCGTGCGGTAGCGCTCGGCCTGCCGCGCCTGCTTTTTCAGGCTGGCCGCCAGCGCTTCGATTTCGCCCAGCACTTCGTCGAGCCGCGTGAGATTGGCTTCGGCCGCTTTCAGCTTGAGATCGGCTTCATGCCGCCGCGCCTGAAGGCCGCCAATGCCGGCGGCTTCTTCGAGAATACGGCGGCGATTTTCCGGCTTGGCGCTTATTAGCTCGCTGATCTGGCCCTGCCGCACCAGCGCCGGCGAATTGGCGCCGGTCGAGGCGTCCGCGAACAGGAGCTGCACGTCCTTGGCGCGTACGTCACGGCCATTGATCTTGTAGGTGCTGCCGAGGCCGCGCCGTATGCGGCGCGAAACCTCCAGCGTCTCGTCATGCGTAAACGGCGCCGGCGCCTTGGCGCCGGTGTTTTCCAGAACCAGCGTGACTTCGGCGTGTTCGCGGCTTGGCCGGTGATTTGTGCCGGCGAAGATCACATCGTCCATCTCGCCGCCGCGCATGGCTTTCGGCGAGTTTACGCCCATCACCCAGCGCACGCTTTCCAAGAGGTTGGACTTGCCGCACCCGTTCGGCCCCACGATCCCGGTCAGGCCTTCTTCGATCGGCGCGCGCGTGGGCTCGACGAAACTCTTGAAACCGGAAAGGCGCAGTTCCTTGATGTGCAAGCGCGCCGCCTATCAGCCCGCCGCCAGCTTGGCGTCGAGCAGTTTGGAAAGGCCTTCATAGCTAAGCGCGTCCGTGCCCTGCTTTTCGCCGTTGATGAAAATGCTCGGCGTGCCGTCGACCTTCAGCTTCTGGGCCTTGGCGACGGTGGCGGTGACGCGCTTGGCCGCTTCCGGATCGCTGATGCATTGCTCGAACGCTTCCGGCGAGACGCCCGCCGCCTGTGCGATGCGGAGCAATTCTTCACGCACGGCGTTTTTGCCCATCGCCGCGAAAATCGCCTCCTGCTGCTCGAACAGAACTTCAATCACTGCGAAATAGCGTTCGGCATTGCCGGCCGCGGCGCAGCGCGCAACCTGAAATCCGGCCAGCGCCACTTCCTGCGGCGGCGTCGGAAATTCGCGGAACACGAACCGGATTTTGCCGGTGTCGATGTAATTGGTCCGCAGCTGCGGCCAGACCTGCTTGTGAAAACTCGCGCAATGCGGGCAGGTGATGGATGCGTATTCGATCACGCGCACCTTTGCGTCGGTAGCGCCGATCGCCATGTCGCTCGCGTCTTCGCCGCTTGTGTCGCCGCCGCCTGCATTCGAGCAGCCAGCCAAAGACCCGGCAAGCACAAGCCCGGTCGTTCCGATCATCAATTCCCGCCGCGTGGCGAACATGCCGTCCTCCAAAGCTCTATTTTGAGGACGGAAAGGCGAGGATGGCCGCCCTGTCAACGCGGCTAGCGGAATTAGCGCGCCGCAACCGCCTTGCCGAGCCGCAAAAGCGCATCCCGGAGGCGTCCCGGCGCCACCCGCGAGAGCGCGGCGGCAATGGCCGCTTCTTCCTCGGGAGACAGGGGTTTGGCCAGCGGCGCAACGTTTCCAGGGCGCGCCGGCGGCGAGCCCTGGCGGATGGTCAGCGTCTTGACCCGGGCGCCAGCCAGATTGGCCCGCTCGATGATCAATTTCGCCTGATGCTGCACGAACGGCGCGGCTGAGGCGTGCGCCCGCACGGTCAGCACATAGCCGTCCGCGCCCCATTGCAGCTTCTCTGGCGCTGTCAGGCTCGAAAGCCGCTCGCCAACGATGTCGGTCCAGTGTCGCTGTAGATCGCCAATGCCGGCGCCTTGTTCCTTGAGCAGCGGGGCCAAAATGGAGGCCGCAGCCTTGCCCGCATTGCCCGGTGGGGCGATCGCGGCCCGGCCGCGTGTGTTCTCCAGCGCCTGGGCGGCCAAAGCCTCCAGGCGCGGGTCCACGGCCCGGCGCGCGCGCGATTGAGATTGTGTCATAAGCCCCACCAGCGAATCTTAGATTCGTTAATGGAGTGTAAATTCGCCCTATGCCCGCGCCGCGCCGCCGCCTGCGCCCGCCTGTGGATCAGCCTGTGGGCCAGCCTGTGAGCGAGCTGTGGGAAGCGCAGGCGCGCACAGCTTTGTTGGCCTGGTACGACCAGAACGGGCGAACGCTGCCGTGGAGGCGGCGCAAAGGGCGCGCGGATCCATATCGCGTCTGGCTCTCGGAGATCATGCTGCAGCAGACCGTGGCCGCGGCCGTGGTTCCATATTTCGACTTGTTCACAGGCCGATGGCCGAACGTCGCCGCACTCGCCGCCGCACCGCGCGAGGAGATTTTGAGCGCGTGGGCGGGCCTTGGCTATTACGCCCGTGCGCGCAATCTGCACGCCGCAGCAATTTCGCTCGCCGCCAAAGGCTTTCCGAAAACGGAAGAAGGCTGGCGCGCGCTGCCGGGCGTCGGCGCCTATACCGCCGCCGCCATCGCCTCGATCGCGTTCGGGCAGGCGGCGAACGTGGTCGATGGCAATGTCGAACGCGTGATGGCGCGCTGGTTCGCGCTCGAAACGCCGCTACCGGACGCAAAGGCCGAATTACGCGCGCTCGCTTCGCGCTTTATCAGCGATGAGCGCCCCGGCGATTGGGCGCAGGCGCTGATGGATCTCGGCGCAACGATCTGCACGCCAAAGAGCCCGAAATGCCTGCTTTGCCCGGCAGCGGGTTTCTGCAAGGCGCGCGCGGGCGGCGCGCCGGAAACATTCCCCCACAAACGCGCAAAAACCGCCAGGCCGCGCCGCCATGGCGTGGCGTTCTACCTGGAACGCAGCGGCAAGGTGATGCTGGTGACGCGTCCGGAGAAGGGATTACTTGGCGGCATGAATGCGCTGCCCTCAACGCCGTGGCGCGCGGAGCCGTGGGGCCGGGACGAAGCGCTTGCGCATGCGCCGGCGCAGGGAGCTTGGGAAAATTCCGGCGCCGTCGAGCACGTGTTCACGCATTTCGCGCTGACGCTGGAAGTGTGGACGCTCTGCGAGAAAAAACGCGCAGGGACGGAATGGGCGCAAGACACCGCCGGGTTGCCGACGGTGTTTAGGAAGGCGTTCGAGCGGGGCGCGGCGTTTAAGTAGCTCGGCCCCGGAAAACGCGCAGCGTTGGTCCGGTGTCCATAAACGCTAACGTGAGAGATAGTCTTGCGCCGGTTGCGTTTATGGGCCCCGGCCTGCGCCGGGGCCGAGAAAACAGTCAAGCCGCCAGCAATCCTTCTTCCACCAGCGCCTGCTTAACGCCCGCGCGTTGGCTCACGCGGTCGCGGTAGGCCGCCACTTTCGGCGGCAGCTCGATTTTCTGCATGTCGGCCCAACGCGTCATCGTGTAGGCGTATGCGTCTGCGATGGTGAACTCGCCAGCGAGATATGGCTTGTCGCCGAGGATCGTTTCCATCTGCGCGAATTTTTTGTTGATGTTCTCGATAACGCCCGCGCGCCAATCCGGCGTGATCGCGGGATTGAACAGCGGCGAAAAGCCTTTGTGCAGTTCAGTAGCGACAAAATTGACCAGTTCCAGCACGCGGTAGCGCGCGAGGCCGCTTTTCGGCAACAAGTTCGCGGTGCTCTGGTCCGCGAGATATTGCAGGATTACTGCGTTTTCGGTGAGCACTTCGCCGGGCGAAATTTCCAGCGCCGGCACCGCGCCTTTCGGGTTGATCGTGTAATAGTCCTCGCCGCTTTCGGTGTTCCGCGGCGGCGGACCGAGCTTGACCTTGTCGGTCCCGATATCCAGCCCGGCCTCATGGGCGACGATATGCGGCGCAAGCGAACAGGCGCCGGGTGAGTAGAACAGCTTCATGCAAACTCCTCTCGCGAACAACCTCCGCTCGCGCCAGAGCGCCCGCGCGAGAGCCAGAGCGCCCGCGCGAGCGATAGGCGCGCAGCCGCGACAAACAACCCTGCCTGCGAAATGGTCTAGTGCGGAACGGATCCATTCGCGCGAAGCGAAGACAGCGTCTCCGCCGTGCGCTTGACGCCGGGCGCCAGATACATGGCCGCCTTGATCGACGTCTGCATCTGATCGGATACGTCCTCGATCATGCGCTGCGTGCTGGCGGCGGTGAATTTGCTCCAGGCTTCGGCCGCTTCACCAGGCGTGCGGCCGGGCGGGGCGGCCATCAGCGCCCCGGCCTCGCGGATGGCATCCTGGCGGCGGGCGTACCAGCGCGCGCTGGCGCGCTGCATTTCGGTCAGCACGTCGAGCCACATTTGCGGCGTGGGGTAATCGCGCCGCGTCAGCGCGCCCAAGCTGTCGAACGCGGTGGCGATCGGCGGGCGCGGCACGGTGACGAAAGATTCTGGGCTCGGCGCGGGTTTCAGAGCGGGATCAGCATGCATGGCGCATCCTTCACGGTGCGAGTTTCTTCCCTATCCCCGCGATCCCCGGCGCGCGAACGGGCGGGACGCTAGGCGCGTGTTTCGCACTTGGCAATTTACATCGCCGCAACAACACAAGATGTGATCGCTATTTCAACCGGCAGTCTTCAACCCACATATCGGCTTACCGTCTTGCCCAAGCCGCGGCGTGATCGACCCGCCGCGATTGGACCAATCGGTGATGCCCGCGCCTGCCGCCACAAGATACTGACAGCCGGTCAACTGGTCCGTCCACACCACCACCGGCGAGCCGAGTGACGGCCGATCGACATTGCATGACGCAACAAACAACACAGCGAGAACGGCGAGCGCGCGCATCATCCGTAAATCTCCCGGCGTAACTGCATGCGGAAGTGATCGATTGGCTGCTTTGGCTTGTGCGTGTGCCAGAACGTCCAGCCATTGCAGGCCGGCGCGCGCAACACATGCGCGCCGACGCGGTGGATCGAGCCGGTGAAATCGCCCGCCGCCAGGCTGCCATCGGCGCGCACCATCGCGCGGTGCTTGCCGTCGGGCGAGAACAGCGCCGCGCCCGCGCGCACCAGGCCGTGTTCCACGACGAGGCCGAACGGGATGCGCGGTTCTTCTTTCTTGGAACGCGTTACCGCGATGTCTTCGGCCTTCGGCGCGGCGGCGGCCGCGATCCGCGCGCGCGCGGTGGCCAGATAGCTTTCGTCCCGCTCGATGCCGATGAATTTGCGCCCGAGCCGCTTGGCCACAACGCCGGTGGTGCCCGTGCCGAAGAACGGATCGAGCACTACGTCGCCCGGCCGGCTCGTGGCCAGGATCACGCGATGCAGCAGCGCTTCGGGCTTTTGCGTCGGATGGACCTTCTTGCCCGCGTCATCTTTCAGCCGCTCGGCGCCGGTGCACAGCGGCAGCGTCCAGTCCGAGCGCATCTGCCGATCGTCGTTCAGCATTTTCAGCGCGTCGTAATGGAACGTGTATTTCGCACCCTTGCTCTGGCTCGCCCAGATCATGGTTTCGTGGGCGTTGGTGAAGCGCGTGCCCTTGAAGTTCGGCATCGGATTGGTCTTGCGCCAGATCACGTCGTTCAGCACCCAGAACCCAAGGTCCTGCAGCGCCACGCCGAGGCGGAAGATGTTGTGGTACGAGCCGATCACCCAGATCGCCCCGTCCGGCTTCAGCACCCTCTTGGCCGCGCTCAGCCAGCGCCGCGTGAACGCATCATAGGTCGCGAAATCGGCGAACTTGTCCCATTCGTCATCGACGCCATCGACCTTCGACTGGTCCGGCCGCGTCAGCCCGCCGCCAAGCTGGAGGTTATAGGGCGGGTCGGCAAACACGAGGTCGACCGACCCGGGAGGCAAAGCCTCCATAGCCGCGACGCAATCGCCTTCAATGATCTGATCTTGCCACCCGCTCATCTGTGGATAAGAGTCAGACTTGGACTCCGGGCGCAAGAGCCTCCGCGCGGAAAGTATGGTTAATCCGCCGTTCAGGTCGAGGCGTATGACGTATCGGTACGATGCCGGGACCGTATTCCTGGCAACTGCCCGCAAACGGAAAGGCAGACCGATGAAATTGCACGCTTTGGCGCTCGGCGCGTTTCTTGCCGCCGCGGCCTGTGCGCCCACCGCTTCGCAGACCGGCGCTGCGCCCACTACCGGCGCCGATTGCTTCAACGCCAGCTTCATCAGCGGCTATTCCAACGTCGATGAGAACACAATCCGCGTCAGCGCCGGGCCCTCCCGCGAATACGACCTGGATCTGGAAGGCGCCGGCTGCCGCGACATCAAATGGGCCAACGCCGTCGCCGTCGTCTCGCGCCCTTCGTCGTACATCTGCACCGGCGACCGCCCGGGCCTCGGCGATGTGAAGTTCCGCGACTCCGGCTCGCGCCAGATCACATCCTGCTTCATTACCGAAGTAAGCCGCTACGTGAAACCCGCGCCCCCGGCCACGCCGGCGGTAACGCAATAATCACGCTGCGCTCTTTGCTTCCAGCACGGCGCGGATCGGCTTGAAGCTCATCCGGTGCAGCTCGCACGGGCCCCGATCGCGCAGCGCGGCCTGATGCTCAGGCGTGCCATAGCCCTTGTGCTTGGCGAAGCCGTAGCCGGAAAATTGCGCGCAGAACTCAACCATCATCCGGTCGCGCTCAACCTTGGCGATGATCGAGGCGGCGCTGATCGCGGGGGCGATCGCGTCGCCGTCGATGATCCATTCCACGGCGCAGGGTAGGTCCGGCGCCATATTGCCGTCCACCAGCGCCGCCACCGGCGCGGCGCCCGCCGCCGCGCATAGCGCCTCGAACGCGCGCACCATCGCCAGATGGCTGGCGCGCAGGATGTTCAGTTCGTCGATCTCCGCCACGCTCGCCTGGCCTACGCCAACGAACGCGCAGGCGCGGATCGCCGCGGCCAGCTCGTCGCGCGCTTCCATCGTTAGCTGCTTGGAATCCGCCAGCCCCTTGGGCCGTCCACGCGGCGGCAGGATCACGGCCGCCGCCACCACCGGCCCGGCCCAAGGGCCGCGCCCCGCTTCATCGATCCCGCAAATCGCGCCCCGCTGCGTCATGGCGGCAGCATCACGTTCTCATGCGTCCGCGCAAGCGCCCGCCGCGGCGCCGCTCACAAGCTAAAGCGTTGCGGCGCTGAACGTATCGCAGGCCTTAGGATCGCCGCCGTCGAAGCCCTTTTTGAACCAGCGCACACGCTGTTCGCTCGTGCCGTGCGTGAAACTGTCGGGCACGGCGCGGCCCTGGCCGGCTTTCTGCAGCGTGTCGTCGCCGATGGCGGTGGCGGCTTTGATCGCTTCTTCAGGATCGCCCGGTTCGATCTGGCCCTTCGCCGCGGCGTCATGCCCCCAAACGCCGGCATAGCAATCGGCCTGCAATTCAACGCGCACGGAATAGGCGTTGTATTGGGTCTTGCCCATCGAGCGCTGCGCCTGCATCGACTTGTCTGACACGCCGGTGAGCTTCTGCATGTGGTGGCCCACTTCGTGCGCGATCACATAGGCCTGCGCGAAATCGCCCGGCGCACCGAAACGGCGGGCCAGTTCGTCGAAGAACGAGGTGTCGAGATAGAGCTTCTGATCGAGTGGGCAGTAGAACGGCCCCATCGAAGCGCTGGCGCCGCCGCAGCCGGAATTCACTGAGCCCTCGAACAGAACCAGCGTCGGCGCGACATAAGCCGCCGGCGCGCCCGGCACTTCGGTGATCCGCGCGTTCCAGACATCTTCGGTCGAGCCGAGCACGCGGGACATGAAATCGCCGGCCTGATCGGCGGGCGCGCCAGCCTTACCCGCCTCGGTGCTGGCGACCTGGCCGGCGCCGCCGGTCAGCAGGTCGAGCGGGTTGATCCGGAACAGCACGGCGAAAATGACCAGCAGGATGATCGTGCCGAAGCTCATATTGCCCAGCCGGATCGGGAACCCGCCGCCAAACCCGCCGCCGCCGCCACCGCCCATGCCGCGGCGGTCTTCGATATTGTCGCTCTTGCGCTGGTCGTCGAGCCGCATGGGTGGTTCTCCCGTTTGAGGCAACCTTATCGGCCAGCCGCGTCCATGGCGAGGGCAGACAACCGCAGCAATCGGACGCCGTAAGGCTTAGCCTTGTTCCCGCCCGTTACTTGCGCAAGATTGCCAGCGGGACGGGGGCCGATGGCGGACATTTTCGTTTCTTATAAGTCGGAGGACCGGGAGCGGGCCCGTCACGTGGCTGGCGCGCTCCAGGCCGAGGGGTTCGACGTCTGGTGGGATCCGGCGCTGCAGGCCGGGGAGGACTACCAGGAGGTGATCGACACCAATCTGCGCCAGGCGCTGGTGGTGGTGGTGCTGTGGTCGCCGCTTTCGGTGAAATCGCGCTGGGTGCGCTCGGAAGCCACGATCGGCGATCGCTACGGCGCGCTGGCGCCCTGCATGATCGAGCCTTGTGATCTGCCCACCGCCTTTGTGCTGGTGCAGACGGTCGATCTCTCCCATTGGCGCGGCGAGCCAAACGATCCCAAATGGCGTGAATTCGTCACCGAGGTCGCCAACAAGCGCGACAAACGCCGCGCGCTGCGCGCTACAAATTCACCCGCCGCCGCCGCGCCCGACGCGAACGCGATCGAATCCTTGTTCTGGCAGACGATCAAGGACAGCACCGAGCCAGCCGATTTCCGCTCCTACATGAAACGCTACCCGCAAGGTCACTTTCATGATCTGGCGCAAAACCGGCTGCAGACGCTGACCGGATCGCGCAGCTCCCGCGCACGCGCGCCCGATCCCGAACCGGAGGAAAAAAAGAAGGGTGGCGCGGGGGTTAAAATTCTCGCCGGCCTTGTCGCGCTTGTCGCGCTTGGCGGAGGCGGGTCATTACTCCTTGGCGCCCAAAACCAGCAAAGCGTCATGGACGGCAATGCGGCCTTCACGGCGGAGCCTGCGCCGCCGCCCGCGCCCGTTTTCAGTATCGCTAAGGGTCTCGCGGGCAAATGGGGGCCGGCGGGACTTGGCTGCGAATTTCCGCTGACCATCGCCGTCAACGGAGACCAGTTGAACTTCGGCGACGGCGAAGAACCAGTGGCCGTCGAGGGCGTCGAGCCCGACGGTACAATCCGCGCCGCGGCGGCGAACGGCGGCACGTATTTCTACGCCCTCAGCGGCGGCAACAAGCTCACCGTGCGTTCCCCCAGTGGCGACAGCGCAAGCTTCACCAAATGCGTCAGCTGATCGCTTTCGCTACGTTCGCGCTAACGGCGTTGCTTTTCGCGACGCCGGGCCACGCCCAATCCGCTGACCCACCCGCCTGCGCGCCGTATCGCGCGAAATGGGCGAGCGTGAGTGGCGGAAGCGATGTCGCGGCGATGGACGGCGTGATCAAGGTGATCCCGACGCTGTGTCCAGCACTTGCGGGTGAAGCAAAGGTGCGGCGCGCCGCCGCGCAGAAAGAAATCGCCGCGCGCGATCCGTGCGTGCGGGCGCGCGAGGACTGGACTTGGGCGCAAAACGCTACCGACGAAAACACCATGCGCGCCTATCTTGATGGAATGCCGCAGGCGTGCGGCGCGTGGCGTGCGCGCGGGGAGGAAAGGCTGAACATGCTGGCGTCCCAGCGTGCGGCCGCGACGTTGGAAGCCGAGCGCAAGGCCGCCGCCGCGCGCGTGCCGATCGTCCTGCAGGCGCGAAATTTCACGCGTGGAGTCAATGTCGCGGTCGATGCGTGCACGCCCGGTCCCGGCGTGCTCGCCAACGCCCGGCCCTGCAACAACGCGATCAACAGCGCCGAGTGGGATTTTACCGTCAGCGCGTCCGGCTCATACCAGATGGAAATAGAATACGCCGCGCTGACGCCTCGTCCGGTGAACATCTATATCAACGGCATACGCACTTTCATGGGCGCCATTCCCCAAACCACAGGCGGTTGGAACAACACTCATCTGGCCTGGCGGCCGGTTGGCACGTTGGGTTTGACCGTGGGAAAGCCGATCACGCTGCGGCTGGAAGGGACCGGCGCGGGCATATTCCCGCATATCCGCGCGATTCGGTTCACGTTGGTGAAGGCGTATTGATCGTCCAGCAGAGCTGGAGGAGGCGGCGATGAAGTTCACAACACTCTGGCTCTGCGCCGTCGCGCTGGTCGCAGCCGCGTCGCATGCCGTAGCCCAACCCGCCGATCCGCCCGCCTGCGGGCCGTATCGCGCGAAATGGGAGAGCGTGGCGAAGGGCGGCGACGCGGCTGCGATGGATGGCGTGATCAAGGTGATCCCGTCGCTGTGCTCTGCCTTGGCAGATAGCGCCAAAGCGCGGCGCGCAAGTGTTGCCTCCGCGAGCCTCGCTCCGCAAGTCGCTGCGCTTCGGGCAGCGATAAAGGCTACGCCGGAAGTGAGCCAACGGCTTATTGAGCGCTACTCGCTTGCGGTTTTTGTTGAGGCGGCGCGTCAAGGCGATGCGGTTGCGGCTAACTTGGCTGGAAAAAAAATCTGGTCGGATAGCGTGAACGCCAAAGGGGCGATACCGTATTTTCGTCAAGCGTGCCTTGGGGGTATTGCGTCGGCGTGCCACGAGGGCAAACAGATGATGCTCAACGCCTATGGCTTTCGCGACGGCGCCCGCGAAGCGCAGCCGCTTATGGAGCATGGTTGCGAACTCGAAAGTGGATGGGCGTGCCACGACGCCGGGCAGGTTCTGCTGGTGGATGGGTACGGCCTAAAGAATGTGGCCAAGGGGCTTTCGCTTCTTGAGCGGGGCTGTGCAATCGAGCCTGATGGATATGCTGCTTGCTTTCGGCTCGGCGAGTCATATGCGAAGGGTACGAATGGTGTTTCGCGCGACGATCAGCGCTCTCGTTCCTACTATCAGAGCGGCTGCAAGATACTAACCAGTTTAAATCAATACACATGCAAACAAATGGGATTTGCCAAGTAAACTAAAACAACACCATCTGCTCCCCCGCCCTCGGCGGCCTGCGAAACTGGCTCGCGTCCAGTTCCAGCCGCGCGGTGTTGAGCCCCAACCTTGCGCAGGCGCGGTGGAAGCGCAGCGCGATCATTTCGGCGAACGGGCCGCGCCCGGTCTGCCGTTCGCCCCAGGTGGAATCGTAATCCTTGCCGCCGCGCATCTGGCGCAGCACGCTCATGACATGCGCGGCGCGGTCGGGGAAATGCGTCGCCAGCCATTCCTGAAACAGATCGGAAATTTCCAGCGGCAGGCGCAGCAGCACATAGCCCGCCTCGCGCGCGCCTGCCTCGTGTGCGGCGGCGAGGATGCGCTCCAGTTCGCTTTCGTTCAGCGCCGGAATGATCGGCGCGGTCATCACCGTCACCGGCACGCCGGCTGACGTCAGCAGGCGGATCGTGTCCAGCCGCTTGTGCGGCGCCGCCGCGCGCGGCTCCATCACGCGCGCCAGCTTGCGGTCCAGCGTCGTCACTGAGATCGCAACTTTCGCCAGCCTGTGCTCGGCCATCTCCGCGAGGATATCGATATCGCGCGCCACCAGCGCCGATTTGGTGATCATGCCGACCGGGTGGTGAAACTTCTGCAACACCTGCAACACAGCGCGCGTCACGCCATAGCCGCGCTCGGCGGGCTGATAGATGTCGGTCACGCCGCCGAGCACGATCGTGCGCGGGCGATAGCCCGGATGCGAAAGCTCTTTCTCCAGCAGCGCCGCCGCATCCGATTTCACGAAGATGCGGCTCTCGAAATCGAGGCCGGGGGAGAGGCCGACATAGGCGTGGTTCGGCCGCGCGTAACAATAAATGCAGCCATGCTCGCAACCGCGATAGGTATTGATCGACTGGTCGAACGAAATGTCAGGGCTGTTATTGCGCGAGATGATCGTCTTGGCCGCCTCGTGCTTGATCACCGTGTCGAGCTTCGGCGCCTCGCCATCGCGCCAGTCCCAGCCATCGTCATAGGCCTCGTGCTGGCGCGCCTCGTACCGGCAGTCGCGATTGGTCCGCGCGCCACGGCCATGCAGGGCGTCCTTGCCTTGGGCTTGTGACTGTTGTCCCATACCCGGGACAATAATCCCTTAAATAGCACAAAACAAGAACAAAAGTTAAGGGCGAGATATTTATTGGAACACGAGATCCCGCGCAGTCGCAGGAAGCCGCGCGGCTGGCTGGCGAGACTGTTTGCCTGGCCCCATTGAGCGCCGAGCCCGCGAAGCCTGACGCTTACGGGCCGACCGGCCGTTTCGGCAGCGAGCCCTTCAGCGCACACAATTTGCGGCTCCATTCGTTGGTGACGCCGCCCATATGCGGCTTGCCAAGGTGGTCGCCCTTGTCGCGCCAACCCGCGTTTTCTTTCCACGCGCCGTTCTCTTCGCCGCCTGCAGAACGCATGAGATTGCGCTCGCAATCGAACACCCAGAGGAAGCGCCCGCGCACAGCACCGGCCTGGATGTCAGCCGCCTTCTTGTATGCGCCCCAGGAATAGACCCAGCCCGTGGCGTCGTCTTCGTAAGCGCTGTCAATGTCGAACCAGTGGAACACGCCCTCTTTGCCGTAAGGGTCGTTGGGGTCGATCCTGAGCCAGCGTTCGGCGTGAGCCTGCCCGCTCCAAAGCGTGGCGGCGATCGCAGCAATCCAAACCCAGCGGCGCATGGCGTTTCTCCCCGGCAACCCGCAATAGCCATAGCCCCTCAAGCCAGGCGGGCGCTACCGGAACATGAAATCCCGCTCCGGCGCGGCAAAGCGCAGGCCGGAATCCAGATAGAGCGTCTGGCCGGTGATCGCGTCGGCCTCCAGCAGGAACACCACCGCCCGCGCCACATCCTCCGCCGTCGTGCCGCGCTTCAGCGGCGTCTGCGCGTGCAGGCGCTGGTGATCGGCGTCGGATTGCCCCGGCGCCGGCAGCACGTAGCCCGGCGCCACCGCATTCACGCGCACGTTCGGCGCCAGCGCGCGCGCCGCCATCTCGGTCGCGCCCGAGAGCGCATATTTGCTCAGCGTGTAGGAGAAGTGATCGGGGTAGGGCGCTGCGAGTTTGAAATCGAGGAAGTTCACCACGGCCCCGCGCGCGCCAGGCGCCAATTGCTTCGCAAAAGCGCCCATCAATTGCGACGGCGCCAGCGCGTTGATCTTCATGTGCCGCGCAAAACCCGCTTCGTCGATCGCGCCGATCTCGTCATGCTCGAATATCGCCGCCGCATTGACCAGCGCCGAAAGCGCGACGCCGCAATCAGCGATCAGCTTTGCCGGGTCATCGCGCTCCAGATCGCATTGCACCGCGCGCGCCTCGGCGCCTTTTCCGCGCAGCACGCTCAGCGTCTCGTCAGCTTCCGCTTTAGAGTCGCGATAGTGAACGGCCACATTCCAGCGCGGCGCCGCTTCAAGCGCTACCGCACGCCCCAGCCGCTTCGCGCCGCCCGTAACCAGAAGCCATTTTCCATCAGGCATTATAAATCGTTCTGACCATGACTTTCAGCGCCTCGCGCGCACGCGCCCAATGCGCCTCAGTCTTCAGCGGCAGGCCGGAAAACTCGCCATAGGCCGCACCCGACACAACGATCTGCTGGATCGCCGCGATCACCAGCGCATTCAGCGCGGGCGCATCGACGCCTTCGGGTGGTTTCAGGCTGCCGCGCATTTCGTGCATCCATGCCGCCATGCGCTGCGAGCGCGCCGCGCTCATCGTTTGGACCAGCGGCGAGGGCGCGGCCGCCTCCCAGGCGTTGATCTGCTGCATCAGCCGGTTGGCGCGCAACAGATCGAGCAGGCCGAGCGCGAGGCGCTGCATTAACTCTGCATAGGTTCGTGGAGCGGGCGTTGAGAGCGGCTTCAGCAGCTCTGTCAGCTCCGCCGCCAGATCGGCGCCGATGGCTTCGGCCAATCCGTCGAGGCCGCCGAAATAGCGGTAGATCAGCTGCTTGTCGCAACCGGCCCGCCGGGCAATGGCATTGACGCCAAAGCTCTGAAAGCCCTCCTCGGCCAGCACGTCCTTGGCTGCGTTCAACAGCGCGCGCGCGGTGGCGTCACGATCGCGGGTGCGGCTTTCCGGGGCTGGTTTGGCCGTCATCGCTCCTTCTTTAAGCGCGCGGGGTGGTCTGCGCCAGCTTTTTATCACCGAGCGGTGACTTTTCCGCTTGCAATGTCACCGACTGGTGATAAATGTCTTGTCACCGGCCAGAGACATGGCCCTGGAGAAGTCCATGACCCAGAAGCAAAACCCTTCGCAGCCCGTAACAGGGGCAAGCGCCATCGCCCTGGCTATCGCCTTCAACGTGCCGTTCTCAATTCTCGCCGCCACCTATGATTATCCTGACATCCTGCGCGGCGGGGCTGCCGAGGCGCTGGAGAAGTTCGCCGCCGGGGGTGGGGCGCTGATCCTGACATGGCATGCTTTCGCACTCACCGCGCTTGCGCTGGCGCCGATGGCGATGGCCCTTGCACTCACCGCTTCGCGCGTCGCCGAAACGCCTGGTCTGGCAATTGGCGCGGCCATTGCCGGCGCGCTCGCGAGCTTTGCGCAGGCGGTCGGCCTGTTCCGCTGGGTGTTCGTTGTGCCGGGTCTGGCGCGCGCGCATGCTGATCCGGCCTCTGCGCCGGAAGCAAAAGAAGCCGCCGAACGCACGTTCGATCTCATCAACCAATATGGCGGCGTCGCGATCGGTGAACATCTCGGCCAGGTGCTGACCGCCTTGTTCGTCGCGCTCACGGCAAAGATGCAGTGGAGCGAATCCCAACGCGCTACCGCCGGCATTGGCTTTGCGTCAGCGGTCGCGATCGTTGTCGGCGCCAATGAAGGCGTGGCGATTGCGATGGGGGTCTCAGGCGAAGGCTTCGCCACAACCACGATCGCGGGATTCATGGGCCTTACCGTCTGGCTCATCGCGACCGGCGCCGGACTCATCCGCGGCAAGCGCGCCGGATAGTTCACACTCTGTGCGACCCTTCTCGCCTTGTGGGAGAAGGTGGATCGCGGCGTCAGCCGCGAGACGGATGAGGGTGCTATCGCTACACGGAGCGAAAGCCCATGGATGCACAAGTGCGCGTGCAGAATAAGCTCCCAGCTTCCCCTCGATGGGGAAGCTGTCGAGCGCAGCGAGACTGAAGGGGTGGAAGCGCAACGATGATGGTGAGCCTCATGAGGCAATGCGCGAACTTACGGCAACACCCCACCCGGCTCAGGCTGCGCCTTTCGCCACCCTCCCCGTGGAGGGGAGGGATGAAGAAGTGAGCGCTGCGTCGCGGCTCACCGCGCGCCTAGATCGGCATGCGCAGAATTTCCTGATACGCCTGGATCACCTGGTCGCGCACGGCGACAACGGTTTCCAGCGTGCTCTCGGCGGCGGAGATCGCCGTCACCACATCGACAATATCGGATTTGCCGGTGGCGGCGGCCATGCCCTGAACTTCGGCGGCTTTCGTCGTCGATTGCGCGTCGCGCAGCGCGTTCTGCACCAGCGCGCCGAAATCGACGCTGTCTTCGCCCGCTTGCAGCTTGCTCTGCGCGGCGTTGGCGACGGCCTGATAGGCCTTGGATACTGAAACCGGATCGATGGCCATGTTATCTCCAGCGTCCGCCGGTCACCGGCACGGCGCGGCGCGAACGCCCAGTGACGAGGCGGACCATCTGGTTCAGCCGGCGCCGGTTGATGAAATAAGACGCCATGTGCCCGGTCTGCCGGAGATGAAAAAGGATAAGGGAAAATCCAGTCATTTAGCGCCTCAAAAGGTCAAGCGCGCGGGACGTCATCTGGCGCGCCGCGTCGATGATGTTGAGATTGGCTTCGTAGGCGCGAGACGCCTCGCGCAGATCCATCATCTCGGTCAGCGAGTTGACGTTGGACATTTTCACATAGCCATTCGCATCCGCCGCCGGGTGGCCCGGATTGTACGAAAGTTTGAATTCGGACTGATCGTCCTGCGCGCCGGTGACGAGCACGCCTTTTACACCATCCTCCAGCGTTCTGGGCTCCAGGATCGGAATGCGCCGCCGGAACGGATCGGCGCCAGGCGTGTTTCCCGTCGATTCGGCGTTCGCCAGGTTTTCGGCGGTGATCCGCATACGCACGGTCTGAGCGCGCAGACCCGAAGCGGCGGCGGCCATGGCGGAGGTGATTTCACTCATCGGCCATTACTCATCGACTTGGCGCCTTGATGGCCATGCGGATCAATTGCAGCCCTTTCTGATAAAGCGCGATGGAGGTCTCGTAATCGTTGCGCGTCTCGTTCTGTTTCAGCATCTGCTCTTCGAGCACCACGGAATTGCCGTCGATCGTGGTTTCGCTGTCGGGCGTGTCTTTCACTTTCGACGAAAGCCGCTGCACGCTTGCCACGTCGGCAAAGCCGATATGACCCGCGGAGGTCGCGGCCATTTGGAGGCCCTTGCCGGACCGCGAACGCGCTGCGGCTGTGAGCGCCTTTTCGAAAGCCGCGTCATCCGTATCACGCGGCGTGTAGCCGGGCGTCGAGGCGTTCGCGATGTTTTCCGCGATCAGCTTCTGGCGCTGGCCGAGCTGATGCAGGTTGGCCCGCAGCACGGAGAAGAAGGACGAATCGGAAAGGTCCACAGGCGCTCCTGATGCCACAGGATCGGGCGGCATGGTTAACCGGCTCTTAACCACGCCCGACTCGGTTTACCTCTGCGTCCGATTCCAGAAGCGGGAAGCAGGCGCCGGATGAATTATTGGCTGGACGGGGCAAGAACGGTTTTCGCGTTGCTGCTGGTTATCGGCCTGATCGCCGGCGCCGCTTATGGCGCGCGCCGCCTGGGCATGTTGCAGGGCCCGGCGCCGGGCGCGAAGCGCCGCATGAACGTGGTCGAGAGCCTGTTTCTCGATGCGCGCCGCCGCGTCGTGATCGTGCGCGTGGACGAGGAGGATCACGTCATCCTGCTCTCGGCGTTCGGCGATAAGGCCCTGAGCGCCAAGCCAGCCATCATGGCGCCGACGGTGGGAGAAGAGTCATGAGCAAGGCTTCACGCTTCCACCTTCCCCTCGATGGGGAAGGTGGCCGCGCAGCGGCCGGAAGGGGTGTGGCCGTGAGCTTGGCCGATTGCCTCAGGAGGCTGATGGCCAATGGCAGCGCAACCACCCCCTCAGTCTCCCCCGGCTCAAGGCCGGGGTCGACAGCTCCCCCATTGAGGGGGAGCTTGGCGCGAGCTTGTCTGAACATGTTCAAGATCGTGGTGCTTGCGCTGATCGCCGCTTACCTCGGCACGTTCATCGGCTCTGTCGCATTCGCGCAGGCGATCAATGTCGATCTCGGCACCGGCGCGGGGCTGACAGAGCGCGTGTTCCAGATGCTCGCGCTGATCACGGTGCTGTCGATCGCGCCGAGCGTGCTGATCATGACCACCAGCTTTGTGCGGATCACCGTGGTGCTGTCGCTGCTGCGCACGGCGATCGGTCTGCAGCAGGCGCCGCCGAACGCGGTGCTGGTGTCTTTGGCCTTATTCCTCACAGCTTTCGTGATGGCGCCGACCTGGACCGCCTCCTATGAGGAGGGGATCAAGCCAGTGATGGATGAGCAGGTCGAGCTGACCGAAGCTTATCCGAAAATCGTCGGCCCGGTGCGCACGTTCATGCTGGCCCATACGCGCGAGGCCGATCTGGCGCTGTTTGTCGATATGGCGAATCTGAACCCGCGCCCCGCCACGTCGGACGCGCTGCCGATGCGCGTGTGCATCCCGGCTTTCATGATCAGCGAATTGAGACGCGCGTTCGAGATCGGCTTCATGCTGTTCATCCCGTTCCTGATCATCGATCTGGTGGTCTCATCGCTGCTGATGAGCATGGGCATGATGATGGTGCCGCCCGTGACGATCAGCTTACCGTTCAAGCTGATCTTCTTCGTGCTGGTAGATGGCTGGCGCCTCGTCGCCGGCAGCCTCGTGCAAGGCTTCGCCGCAGGGCCTCCGCCGGGCGGGTAGCGGAAATCAATCCACACCCTGAGCGCGCCGTGCTATACTCTGCTCATGAGCATGGACGATCTCTACGAACGAGATGTCGTCGCCTGGGCCGAGGCCCAGGCCGAAGCGCTGCGCCGCCGCTCCGCCAACGAGATTGACTGGGAAAACGTGGCGGAGGAGGTCGGCGACGTGGGGGGCGCTGTTGTCAAGGCGTGCGAGAGCCAGGTGATAAACATTCTGGCCCATTTCCTGAAAATAGAATTTTCCGGCCTGACCGAGCCCATCAACCACTGGCGCGCAGAAATTGATGCGTTCAGAACCGAATTGGAGCGCGACCTGACACCGACCTTGGCGGCGCGGCTGCCGGATAGGGTGGAGGCGCTCTATATATATGGCGTGAAAGCTTTCCGTCGCCATTACATCCAGCTCGGCGAGGCTACGCCCGAACTACCATCCGTTTGTCCCTACAACTGGGACGACGTGGTCGGACGCGGCGCTGACTGGACGCCCGCGCCGCGTAGCTAGTGCTTCAGCCCGAGATCGGCGAGCAGCATGGCGTTGTAGCGCTCGGCCTGTTTAGCCAGCGTGCGGCGCAGATGGGCGGTCAGCGCGCGAAAGAGGGACATGACGGCGATTCCTCTCCTGCCCCTTGTTTCCGGGGCTTGTGCATAAAGACGGTAAACCAAAAAGGTTTCCAAATCGCTGTGAGCAAGTTTAACGCCGCCCGGCGCTCATGGTTAACCGCCGATTCACGCTTTCCCCCTGATCTGCTTCTCACGAGGCGGATGAAGGAGAATCGCGCGATGTCTGGCGCGGAAGTGCTCGATCTAGGGCGTGAGGCGATATGGCTGACCGTGATCATAGCAGCGCCCGTCATGCTGGTGGGGCTTGCCGTGGGCTTCGGCGTTTCGCTGTTGCAGACGCTCACGCAGATTCAGGAACAGACGCTGGTGTTCGTGCCGAAAATCATCTCGATCTTCCTGGCGCTGCTTCTGTTCATGCCGATCATGGGCGGCCTGCTCGGCTCGTTCATGACCGACATTTTCGCGCGGATGGCGGCGTACTAGCGGGCCCGGCCCCATGACGTTCTGGGGCTTCGACACGTTCACGATCGCCCTGCTGTTTGCCCGTGTCGGCGCGATGGTGATGCTGTTGCCGGGTTTTGGCGAAGCCATGATCCCACCGCGCATAAGGTTGGCCTTCGCGCTGATGCTTTCGGTCGCGCTCGCGCCGGTGATTGGCGCCAACATCCCGCGCGCGCCGGCCGAACTAGGGGGCGCCATGGCCCTGCTGATGGGCGAATTGATCGTCGGTCTGATGATCGGCTCAGTCGCGCGCATCTTGATGGCGGCGCTCTCGACGGCGGGGCAGATCGTCGGCCTGGAAACGGGCCTTTCATTCGCGCAGATGACCGATCCCACGCAGGGCCAGGCTGGGCAGGTGATTTCGATCTTTCTCGGCGTGCTCGGAATCGCGATGGTGTTCGCCACCGGCCTGCATCACCAGTTCATCATGGCGATAGTCGGCTCCTACCAGATGTTCGCGCCTGGCGGCGCGATACGCATGGACGACGCGGCCGAATATGCGATCCGCGCGGTTGGCGATTCCTTTCGCATCGGCGTGCAGATCGCCGCGCCGCTGATGCTGGCGGGGCTTGTTTTTCGCATCGGTCTTGGCGTGCTGAACCGCCTCATCCCGCAGGTTCAGGTTTTCTTCGTCGCCATGCCGATCAACGTGCTCGGCGGGTTTGTGATCTTTGCGCTGGCGCTTTCGGCCGGCGTCCTTGTCTGGCTCGATCGTCTCCAGACGTTCGCGCGAACGCTGGAGTGAGGCGTGGCCGAAGACGCGGACGATAAAACAGAAGAGCCGACGGCCAAGAAGCTCGAAGACGCGCGCAAGCGCGGCGAGATCATCTATTCGCAGGAAGCCGCGACCTGGATCATGCTCGCCGCGGGCGCGATGGCGCTTTCGCTGCTGGGTCCGCAGAT
Source organism: Alphaproteobacteria bacterium (assembly GCA_031399165.1). GTDB lineage: Bacteria > Pseudomonadota > Alphaproteobacteria > Caulobacterales > Aquidulcibacteraceae > JAKFWI01. The sequence continues at coordinate 36,361 of JANNOO010000040.1, forward strand.
CATGCGCGCGATCGGCAATCTGTCGGTCGGCTTTCTCTCCAACGCGCACGAAATCCCGGCCGATGGCGACTCGCTCATCGATCTTTATTTCCAGCTCGGCATCAAGGTCGGCGCGGCGCTTGCCATGTTCTTTCTTATTCTGATCGTGGCCGCCATAGCTGCGCGCCTGGTGCAGGACCAACCAACCTGGGCGCCGGAAAAGATGAAGCCGAGCCTGAGCAAGCTGGATCCGGTTAAAGGCTTCGCGCGCGTGCTGGGCCCTTCTGCCTGGGGCAATTTCGCCAAGGCGATCGCAAAACTGCTGCTCGTCGGCGCCGCCGGCGCGTGGGCGTTGTGGCCGAACGATGCATCCCTGGCCAATCAGGCGACGCGCGATCTGTCGGTGTTCTGGGAACTCGTACAGGAGCGGCTCTCGGTCATGCTCGGCGCGCTGATCGCGGCGTTCACGTTCATCGCCGCAGCCGATTATTTTTTCACCCGCCAGGCCTACATGAAGCGTATGCGGATGAGCCGGCATGAGTTGAAGGAAGAATTCCGTCAGGCCGAAGGCGATCCGCATGTGCGGGCGAAACTGAAACAATTGCGCGGCGAACGCGCGCGCAAGCGCATGATGGCCGCCGTACCGACCGCCACCGTGGTGGTGACAAACCCGACGCACTACGCGGTCGCGTTGAAATACGAGCAGGGCAAAGACGGCGCCCCCCGGTGTGTGGCCAAGGGTGTGGATGAAGTTGCCCTCAGAATCAGAACCGCCGCGACCGACGCCGAAGTGCCGATTGTGGAAGATCCGCCGCTCGCCCGCGCGCTTTATGCCTCCGCCGAAATCGATGAGGCCATCCCGCGCGAGCACTACGAAGCGGTGGCGAAGGTTATCGGCGTCGTGTTGCGCCTTGCCGCCCAGCGGCGCGGGCGCCGCGCGCCGGTTAATCCACAGCAGGGACGGGTTAACCCGAATCGGCCGACATGACAGTTTAGGCAGAATAGGCCTTAGATGACCGATATCGCAGATCCGCCGCGTCCCGCATCGCCGCCGAACCAGTTCCTTGGCGGATTCGATCTGCCGCGCGCTGCATTCTGGACGGCTATGGCGATCGGCGCGGCCGGCGCGGGCGTCGCGATTGCGGGCGGTCCGTCTGTTGGTCCCGTCGGCGCGGTGCTGCTGATCGGCGTCGCGATGACCGGCCTTGTGTTTCTGATGTGGCTGACGGGCATCGGCAAGTATGTCGGCTTGTATCCGGCGCGCGGCGCGGCGGAAGCCGCTTCAATCGCTGTCAGCCGCTCAGAATTTGCTTTGCTCGATGCTTTGGACGAGCCGGCGCTGGTGGCAGAGCACGGCGCCACGCCGCTCGCGGCCAACGCTGCGTATAATGCGGCGTCGCAAGCTGCCGGCGTGCTGGGCGAAAGCGCGCGGCCGCCGGCGATGGACCGTCTCTTCGGCGCCGATCTGATCGTGTCCGCGCCGATGTACCGGCTGGCGAACGCGGCCAAGCGCGGCCAGGCGCGGCGCGAGCAATTGCCGGCGGCGATGATCGGTAAGGGCCAAACGCCGACGCGTTATGAAATCTCGGTTGCGCCAATGCCGGGCGGACGCACGCTGTGGCGCCTGCGCGATTTGGGCCCGGCGGCGGGCAGTGACCGCCCGCCCGAAGAAACCAAGCAATTGTTTATCGACGAAGCGCCGGTCGGCTTTTTTTCGGCAAAACCTGACGGCACGGTCGTCTATCTCAATCAGGCGCTGCGCGCCGTGCTCGGCGTCGGCGAACAATCCAGCGGCATGAAGCTGCGCGACATCATCAAGGAAGATTTCGCGCGCGTGCTCCGCCGCGATCGCAAGGGTTTTGCACCCGCGCGCGCCCAGATCACGCTGCGCGCGCGCGATGGCATGGAAATGCCCGCGATCGCGCTGACCACCTGGCCGGCCGCCGATAGCGATGGGGCTTCGCGCACGATGGTGTTTTTCGCCGGGCAGGACATGCCCTCAGAGGCCGCGCCGCGCGTCGGAGCAGCGATTGATGGCTTCTTCGAAAATGCGCCATTCGGCGCGACGCTGCTCGACGGCGCCGATCTAGCGGTGGCCACCATTAGCGAAACCAATCCGACGCTGATGGAGCTGACGCAGGGCCGCGCCACGCCCGGTGCGCGCTTCTCTGATTTGTTCGAAGCCTCCGAAGGGCCGATCGAACTGGCGAAGAAATTGCGCTCTGCCTCGCATGCGCCGGTGGAGTTGGTGGTCGCGTGCAATCCGCCCCGCGCCGCGCACGTCTATTTCGCCGCCGGCGCTGAAGGGCGCGGGCTGGCCTATGTCGTCAACGTCGCCGAGCAGCGCGAGATCGAGCAGCGTCTGGCGCAGAGCGAGAAGATGCGCGAGATCGGCACGCTGGCTTCCGGCGTCGCGCACGATTTCAACAATACGCTGACGGTCGTGCTGCTCAGCACCGAATTCCTGATGCGCCGCCACCCGATGGGCGATCCAGATTTCGAAGACCTGCACAAGATCAACACCCACGCCATGCGCGCGCGCGAGCTGACTGAAATGCTGCTGGCCTATGCGCGCCAGAAAACCTTCAAGCGCGAAATTCAGGACGTGTCGGCGCTTGTCGTGCAGGTGCAGGAACTGGCCCGCCGCCTCGTAGGCGATGCGATCGATTTCAAAGTGGTCCACGCCCGCGATCTGCCGTTCATCAAGATCGACAAGACACAGATCGAACGCGTGCTGATGAACCTTGTCACCAACGCCCGCGATGCGATGACGCCGGGTGGCGGCCTTCCGCGCGGCGGCAAGCTGGTGCTGCGCACGGGCTTTGCCACTGCCGCCGAAGCGCACGAGGCCGGGCACGCCTCGGTCGCCGATGGCGATTACGTCACGATCGAGGTGATCGACACCGGCCCCGGCATCAAGCCGGAAGACCAGCACAAGATTTTCCGCTCGTTCTTTTCCACGAAGGAGCCGGGCAAGGGCACTGGTCTTGGCCTCACCACGTCATTCGGCATCATCAAACAGCTTGGCGGCTACATCTTCTTCGACAGCGTCGTCGGCAAGGGCACCACGTTCCGCATCTATCTGCCGGCCTACACACCGACGGCCGATGAGATGGAAGAAATGGCCAGGCGCGACCGCGAACGCGTCGAACGCCGAGTCATCGATGTTGCTACGCGCGGCAAGATATTGCTGGTCGAGGATGAGGACGGCGTACGCCGCGCCTTGTCGCGCACGTTGAAGGAATTCGGCTGCGAGGTGGACGAGGCCGAAAACGGCGAGGACGCGCTGGAAGTCATGGAAGCCAATCCCGGCGCGTATGATCTGATCATATCGGACGTGTCGATGCCGCTGATGACCGGCCCGGAAATGCTGCGCGCCGCCGGCGCCGATATGCTTGGTAACGCGAAAGTGCTGTTCCTCTCCGGCTACGCGCCGGAGAGCTTTGCCAAGATGCTTGAGGAATATAAGGTTAGTTTCCTCAGCAAGCCGGTCAGCGCCACTGAACTCGCCGGCAAGGTCAAGGAAATCCTCGCGGCTTGAACGCAGAACGCGTCGCGGTGCAATGGCCGCGCTTTCATGTAAGACCGGCCCGCCATGAGCGCCGCTTTGTTTCTTTTCATTCCCGCAGCCTTTGTCGGCGCGGCGGGAGTCTGGTGGGTCTCGCGCGCCTACGCGCGGGCGGGCGGCGGCGCAAAGGCGGGCTTGACCGGCGCGGCAATCGCGCTGACGGCGGCGTTGGCGCTTTATCTTGCGATCGGCCGGCCCGACTTGCCGGACCAGCCGTTCGGCGCGCGCATTGCCGGCCTGTTGCAGAAAAACCCGAACACTATGACCGCGCAGGAATTGCTGGCGGTTCTCGAAGCGCGGGCAAAGATCGATGCGGCCGATCCGCGTCCGCTGATTTTCGCCGGCGAGATCATGGCTGATCAGGGCCGGCCCGACCTTGCCGCCGGTCGCTACCGCGCCGCTCTGCAGCGCGACGCCAACGCCGTTCCCGCGCTGATCGGCCTTGGCCGCGCGCTTGCCGCTACGGGAACGGGCGAAATACCGCCTGAGGCGCTTGCGTTATTCAAGCGTGCGGCCGAACTTGCGCCGGAGGACCCCGTGCCTTGGCTTTACCAGGGGCTCGCGGCACATCAGGAAGGGCGTTACACTGATGCGCTGGCGCTCTGGCCGGAGGTGTTGAAACGCCTTCCGCCGGACGATCCGCGGCGCCAGATGGTGGCGGCCATGACAGCCGAAGCGCGGGCGAAATCGACGCAGCCGCGCTGACGGCCAAGCGGCGAACAGCTAGGGTGGGGGTATGTCGCGCAGAGGAAAGAGACTGACCATCATCGGCGTCGCCGGCGCGCTCCTGGTGCTGGCCGCCGCGCTGGTGCTTACGGGCCTGCGCGATTCCATCGTATTCTTCTACGCGCCGGCCGAACTGGCCGCCAAAGCCAAGCCCGGTCAGCGCGTGAAAGTGGGCGGTCTGGTCGAGGCCGGCAGCGTAACCCACGACGCGGCCGGCGCGCTGCTGTTCAAGGTGACGGACAATCAGCAATCCATCGCCGTGCGTTATACCGGCGCTGTGCCTGATCTGTTCAAGGAAACCAAGGGCGTCGTCGCCGAAGGGATTTATCAGCCCGGCGCGATCTTCGCGGCTGACAGCGTGCTCGCCAAGCACGACGAAAACTACATGCCGAAGGAAGTTGTCGAAGCGCTGAAAGAGCGTGGCGAGTGGCGTCCTGAGTCTGGCAACGCAGCGGGCAAAGCGCCGGGCTCATGATCGCCGAACTCGGGCTTTTCCTCGCCGCGTTCGCGCTCATCGCTTCGCTGGCGCAAGCAGGCCTCGGGCTTTACGGCGGACACAAAGGCGATCCGCGCGCCAGCGCCGCCGCCGGCGCCTGCGCGCAGATCGCCGCTTTCGGCGCGCTCGCGGCGCTGGCGCTGTTGATCGCGGCGTTTATTCGCTCGGATTTTTCGCTCGCGGTGGTGGCCAACAATTCGCACACCGACAAGCCTATGCTCTACAAGATCGCCGGCGCGTGGGGGAACCACGAAGGCTCGATGCTGCTCTGGTGCGCCGTGTCCGCGCTGTTCGGCGCGTTGTTTGCTTCGGCGCCAGGAAGGCTTGCGCCCTCGCTGTGGGCGCGCGCTGTCGGCGTGCAGGGCGCGGTGACGGCCGGCGCCATGATCTACACGCTGTTTCTGTCGAGCCCGTTTGCGCGGCTTTTCCCGGCGCCGCTGCAAGGCGCGTCGCTCAACCCGCTGCTGCAGGATCCCGCACTCGCGCTGCATCCGCCGATGCTCTACCTCGGCTATGTCGGCCTTTCGATGCCGTTCTCGATCGGCCTCGCCGGCTTGATCGAAGGCAAGATTGATCCGGCCTGGGCGCGCGCGGCGCGGCCATGGATTCTGATCGCCTGGATCGGCCTCACCATAGGTATCGCGGCGGGCTCTTACTGGGCGTATTACGAATTGGGCTGGGGCGGTTGGTGGTTTTGGGACCCGGTCGAAAACGCCAGCTTCATGCCCTGGCTTGCCGCCTGCGCGCTTCTGCACAGCGCCATCGTCACCGAACGGCGCGGCTCGCTGGCGAGCTGGACGATCCTGCTGGCGATCATCGGTTTTGGCTTTGCGCTGCTGGGCACGTTCCTTGTGCGCTCGGGCGTGCTCACGTCGGTTCATGCTTTCGCGGTCGATCCGCAGCGCGGCTATGCGGTGCTGGTGATGTTCGCCCTCGCGCTGGGCGTAGGTTTTGGCCTTTATGCCTGGCGCGCGCCGAGCCTAGTCAAGCCCAGCGGCTTTACCGCGTTTTCGCGCGAAGGCGCGCTGGTGATGAACAATCTTGGGCTTTGCGTTGCCTGCGCCACGGTTCTGATCGGCACGCTTTATCCGCTGCTGGCGCAGGCGCTGGGCGGGGGGCTGATCTCCGTTGGCCCGCCGTTCTTTAATCTGGCGTTCGCGCCGCTGATGGCGGTGACGCTGATCGCGCTGCCGTTCGGGCCGCTGCTGGCCTGGCGCCGCGGCGATATGAAAGCCGCCAGCGGCGCGCTTTGGCTCGCCGGCGCGGCGGCGCTCGGCGCGGCGTTGGGCGTGCTGTTGCTCACGAACAAGGGCTTCTGGCCGGCGCTCGGCCTGGCGCTTGGCGCGTGGCTGGTGATCGGCTCGGGCGCGTATCTGTGGCGCCGCATCAGGCAGGTCCGCAGCCTAGCGCTGCCGCTTGCCGTATGGGCGATGAGTGCGGCGCACGTTGGCGTCGGCGTATTTGTGATCGGGGCGGTGAGCGAAACCGCGTTCCGGCAGGAACGCTCGGCGCTGATGAAGCCCCGCGATGTCATCGAATTTTCCGGACAGCAGATCAGGCTGGCTGAAATCACCACGCATCAGGGGCCGAATTATACTGCCGAGCGCGGGCGCTTCGACGTGGCCGGGAGGATCATGACGGCGGAGCGGCGCTATTTTCCCGCCTCGGAGCAGACCACTTCCGAGGTCGCCATCCATTTGTCGATCGGCGGCGACCTTTACATCGCGCTGGGCGAGCGCACGGCGGACACGGGCGCGTGGACCGTGCGGCTTTACCGCAATCCACTGATCGAGTTGATCTATCTCGGCTGCGCGCTGATGGCGCTGGGCGGCGGGTTGGGGCTGTTGCGGCTGGCGCGCCATCGTGTTCCAGCGCCCGCCCCTGAAGCGGCGGCGGCGATCAAGGAGGCGCGGGCATGATCTCCGCGCTGTTCTTCATCGCGGCGTTGGTGACGCCCTTGCCTGATCCGGCGCAGGAAGCGCGCGCCCAGGCGCTGGAGGCGGAAATCCGCTGCGTCGCGTGCCAGAACGAGCCGATTTCCCAATCCACCGCCGCTATAGCGTCCGATATGCGACGCCTGCTGCGCGAGCGGATCGCGAACGGCGACAAAGACAGCGATATTCGGACGTATTTTTCCTCCCGCTACGGCGATTTCGTGCTGTTTCGCCCGCCGGTGAAGCCGGAAACCTGGGCGCTTTGGGCCGCGCCCGTGGTGCTGCTGGCGATCGGCGGCGCGCTCGCTTGGTGGGCGAAAGGCAGGGCGCCGGAGGATGGCCCGCCGGTCGAAGACGATATCTGATGAGTTTGATGCGCTGATTGACTGTGAAAAGCGCCGGAAACGGTCAATCTAAACAAGGTGTAATTGCGTAGCCATTGAAGAATAAGGGTCTGCCGCCCTAATTTCGCCGAAGCGGCGCTCAAGAAAAGCGCCATCCGAGGAAACCCATGCCTGAAATGACGTCCAAGAAGCTGAAGCCCATGCTGCTCGCGGCCAGCGCCATGGCCTTGTTCGGTGGCGGTGTGGCCGCTGCGCCCGTGTTCTTCTCCAAAAGCGCGCAGGCCCAGGAAATCGTGGCCGGCCCGGTAAGGGCGCCCGCAGGCGCTCCTATGAGCTTTGCTGATCTGATCCAGCGCGTCAGCCCCGCCGTGGTGTCGATCGAGGTGAAGCAGCCGGCGCAGACCGGCCGCAATACGTTCAACCCGGACGACATGCAGGGCCTGCCGCCCGGCTTCGAGGATTTCCTCCGCCGCATGCCGCAACAGCCGCCGCAACAACAGCAGCCGCAACGCCCGCGTGAATCCACCGCGCTTGGCTCGGGCTTCTTCATTTCCGACGCGGGGATCATCGTCACCAATCATCACGTGATCGAGGACGCTACGTCGATCACAATCAAACTGAGCAATGGCAAGAGCTACGACGCGACGCTCGTCGGCTCCGACGAACCGACCGATCTGGCCGTGCTCAGGATCAGCAAGCCGGATCAGAAATTCCCGTTCGTGAAGTTCGACACCGATTCCGATCTGCGCGTCGGCGATTGGGTCGTGGCGGTCGGCAATCCGTTTGGCCTGCAAGGAACGGCGACGGCGGGTATCGTTTCGGCCAAGGGCCGCCGCGGCGGCGAGGTTGGGACCAACTCGTCTTACACCGATTTCGTCCAGATCGACGCGCCGATCAATCGCGGTAATTCCGGCGGTCCAACGTTCGATCTGCAAGGCCGCGTTGTCGGCGTGAATTCGGCGATCTATTCGCCGACAGGCGGTTCGGTCGGCATCGGCTTTGCCATTCCGTCTGAAACGGCGGCGCAGATCACCAGCCAGATCATCTCCGGCGGCAAAGTCACGCGCGGCTGGATCGGCGTTTCGATCCAGCAGATCGACGACGACTTGGCGCGCAGCCTGGGCCTGAACGATACCAAGGGCGCAATGGTGGCCAGCCTCGTGCCGGGTGGACCGGCTGAAAAGTCCGGCCTGCGGCAGGGCGATGTGGTTCTGCGGCTTGATGGGCAGCAGATCGAAGATCAGGGCGATCTTACCCGCCGTATCGGGGCGCTCCCGGTCGGCAAAACCGCTCAGCTCGACATTTTGCGCGACGGCGCCCGCCGCACGCTGGCGCTGAAGCTCGGCGAACGTCCTAGCGAACAGCAATTGGCGTCGTTCGATGGTCAGGGCGGCGAACGCGCTAACCCAGCGACCCCCGCCGATCCGGGCGTGATCAAACAAGCCGCGCTCGGCGCTGATTTCCGTCCCGCCACACCGGCGGAGCGGCAAAAGCTGAACCTCGCTACCAATGCGGGCGGCCTGGTCGTTTCCAATCTCGATCCGGAAGGGCCGTTGGCCAAAAAGGGCTTGCGCGACGGCGACATTATCCTGGCCGCGGGCGGCCAGCCTTTGCGCAATGGCGCCGACCTTTCGGCCGCCGTCAGCGCCGCGGCCAAGGCGAAGCGGCCGATCCTTCTGCAATTCGCCAGCGGGCGGGGCCGTGGCTATCTGGCGGTCGAACCGGACGCCGGTTGAGGCGAAAAGCAGGTCAAGATGCGCGTATTGCTGGTCGAAGACGAAGCGGAGCTGGCGAATAATCTTCGCCGGGCTCTCTCAGATGACGGTCACGCCGTCGATATCGCCGACGATGGCGAGGCAGGCGAAACGCTTGCCCGCCGCGGCGAGTACGACGTGATCGTACTCGACCGGATGCTGCCGAAGCGCAACGGGGTGAAGGTTGTCGAAAACCTCCGGCAGGCGGGCGTTTCCACGCCGGTGCTATTCCTTTCAGCGCTTGGCGAAGAAGACCACCGTGTCGAGGGCTTGAACGCCGGCTCCAACGATTATCTGGTCAAACCCGTATCGACCCGCGAATTGTTGGCCCGCGTGCGGGCGCTTTGGCACGGGCGCGATCGCGCAGCGCCTGCCACGAAGCTCAATGTCGCCGATATGGAAATGGACCTGCTGGCCCGAACGGTTACGCGCGCCGGCAAGAAGATCGACTTGCAGCCCCGCGAGTTTCGCCTGCTTGAATATCTGATGCGCCATGCCGGCGAGGTGGTCACGCGCACGATGCTTCTGGAGAAAGTCTGGGATTATCATTTTGATCCGCAGACCAACGTCATTGACGTCCATATTTCCCGTCTTCGCGCCAAGATAGACAAGGAATTCGCCACGCCGATGCTCCACACGGTGCGCGGCTCGGGCTATCGTCTGGACGCTTGATCGAACACGAACCACGGCGCGCAGCCAGTAAGCTGGGCCTGCCAAATCTCGCGCGGCTTAAGCTGACGCGGTTCAAGTTGGCGCGGCCTGCGTTTCTGCGTCCGGATTTCTGGCGCCGGCTGGCGCAGCGCACGATCATGCTGCGCACGGTGACGTTCCGCTTGGCGCTGGTGCAGATCGGGCTGTTCGCGGTGTTCTCGCTCGCGCTGCTCGGGTTCGTTTATTACGCCACCGTCGTGCAGACGCAGGCCGAGGCTGACGCCAGCGCCGACCAGGAATTTAACGAACTCGCCAACGTCTACGAAAGGGACGGCATGGGCGGGTTGAACCAGGAAGTGTTCGAGCGCGCGGCCACGGCTGGTCCCGATCTTTACGTGCTGGCCAATGAGCAGGGCGAAATTCTCGCCGGTGATTTCGGCTCCTTCCCGCAGACTCCCACCGCCGTCAGCCAACGCGCTGTGTTTCAGTACAAGACGGTGCAGGCGTCGAACGGGGAGGCCGTCGTCAACCGCGCGCGCGGGCGCATCGGACGGCTGAATGGCGGGCCGATCCTGCTTGTCGCGCGCGATATGGCTACGTCTTCCGAACTGGTGCGGCGCGTCACGCAGGCGGTGTATTTTGGCGCCGGCCTTGGGTTTTTCCTGTCGCTGATCAGCGGCTATTTCGCTTCCCGCCAGGCGGCGCGCCGGGCTGATGCGCTATCGCGCACCGCGCAGGACGTGATGCGTGGAGATTTGACGCGCCGCGCGCCCGTGGTCGGCGCGAACGATGAATTCGATACCCTGGCGCAGGATCTCAACGCCATGCTCGACCGGATCGAACGCCTCATGCGCAGCGCGCGCACCGCCGGCGATGCGATCGCGCACGATCTGCGCACGCCGCTGACGCGCCTGCGCACCCGCCTTGAGGCCGCGCTGGAAAGCCCGCCGAATGAGGACGCTGACCGCGAGGCGCTGCGCCGCGCGCTGGACGAAACTGATTCCGTGCTCGCCACGTTCACCGCCGTATTGCGGCTGGCGCGTGTGCAATCGGCGGCCGGCTGGCAGTTCCAGCGCGTCGATCTGTCCGCGATCGCGCGCGATCTGGTCGAGTTCTATGAGCCGGTCGCCGAAGATGGCGGCGTCAGCCTTTCCAGCGAGATCGAGGATGGCCTCGTTGTGCCGGGCGAAGCCAGCCTGCTGACGCAGGCGCTGTCCAACCTGATAGAGAACGCGATCAAATACACGCCCGCGCCGGGCCGCCTGCACGTAAGCGCCATGCGCAACCAATCCGATCGCGTCGCGCTCTCCGTCGCCGATACTGGTCCGGGCGTCGCGCCGGAAGATCGCGAGCGGGTGATCGATCGCTTCGTGCGCCTGGAAGCTGCGCGCTCTACGCCTGGCGCCGGGCTTGGCCTTTCGCTGGTGGCGGCGGTGGCCGAGGTGCATCGCGCCGATCTCAAGCTGGAGGATGGTCTCGGCGGTGTGGACGGGCCGGGTTTGCGGGTGACGCTGACCTTGCCCGTGCTCGCGGCGAAAGGGTAGGCCGCGATGCAGCCAGCGCAAATTTATAGCGCCAGCGAGGCGGACGAGGCGCTCGGCGTCTTGCATGAAAGCCCATGGCGCGAGGCGCTACGCGCCGCAGCGGGCGGGGCGCCTTACCTCGCGCGATTGTGTGTACGTTTTCCTGACATGGCCGCGCGTCTGAACGGCGAAGGCCCTGACGCGCTCTGCGCCGAAGCGCTCACGCGCACGCTCGCGTCTGCTGATTTTTCATTTGATGAGGCGATGACGGCGCTGCGCGGGGCGAAAGCCGCAACGCATCTGGCGTGCGCGGTGGGCGATCTGTCCGGCGCCTGGCCGCTGGCGCGTGTAACCCGCGCGCTCACCGATCTGGCTGACGCGGCATGCCAAACCGCGCTGAAACTGGCGACGGCCGCGCTGGTTGCGCGCGGCGATCTCCTCGCCTCACAAAATCAATCCGCCGGTCCGCTGCCCGGCTTTATCATGCTGGCGATGGGCAAGCAGGGCGCGCGCGAACTGAATTATTCCTCCGATATCGACGTGACGCTGTTTTTCGATCCTGGGCTTCTGCCCATCGCGCCGGATCGCGAACCGAAAGTCGTCGCCCAGCGCATCGCGCCGCTGCTGGCGCGCGCGCTGGAGGAGCAGACGGCTGATGGCTATGTGTTCCGCACGGATTTCCGCCTGCGGCCCGATCCGGCTTCGACGCCGGTCGTGATTTCCACCGCCGCCGCGGAGGGCTATTACCAAAGCGTCGGCCAGAACTGGGAGCGCGCGGCTTTCATCAAGGCGCGTCCGTGCGCCGGGGACATCGCGGCCGGGGATGCGTTTCTCATCGAGATCGCGCCGTTCCTGTGGCGCCGCCATCTCGATTACGCGGCGATCGCCGACATCCATTCGATCAAGCGGCAGATATTGGCCGCGCATAAGGGCGGCGATCTCGATGAGTCCGCGCCGGACGTAAAACTCGGCCGCGGCGGCATTCGCGACATTGAATTGTTCGCCCAAACCCAGCAGCTCATTCTCGGCGGCCGCGAGCCCCGCTTACGCGCCCGCGATACGGTCAGCGCCCTCGGCGCGCTGCACGAGGCCGGCGTGATCGACGCGCCCACGCGCGACGATCTGATCGAAGCCTATGTGTTCCTGCGCGATGTCGAGCATCGCATCCAGATGCTGCACGACGAGCAGACGCATCGTGTGCCGGCCGCGCCAGAAATGCGCGAACGCCTCGCTGCGCTCTGCGGATTTGCGGGCGCTGCCGCTTTTGACGCGGCGCTCCGCCAGCGGCGCGCGCGGGTGGCGGAGATCGACGCTTACCTGTTCCGTGATCAAGATACGCTGGCCGATCCGCTGGGCTCGCTGATCTTCACCGGCGTCGAGGACGATCCAGAAACGCTGAAAACGCTCTCCGCGCTGGGCTTTTCCCATCCCGGCCGCGTCGCAGAGGCCGTGCGCGGCTGGCACCACGGGCGGCTCCGCGCGACGCGTACGGAACGCGCGCGCGAAATTCTTACCGCGATCATGCCGAAACTGCTGCGCGCCATCGCCGAGAGCGGCGAGCCGGATACGGCGTTCGCGCGGTTTGACGATTTCCTGCGCGGCCTGCCGGCAGGCGTACAGGTATTGTCGCTGTTGGCGGCGCAGCCCGCGCTGCTTGGCGCCATCGCCGGCGCCTTTGGCCTGGCGCCGAAAATCTCCACTGTGCTGGCCCGCCGGCCGGCGCTGATTGACGCAACGCTCGACGCCCGTTTTGCCAGCGCCATTGCGCAGGACGCGCCGGGCGAACGGGCAAGCCTGCTTGGCGAGCGGACGAAAGACGCAGCGTTCGAGCAGGTCCTGAACACCGCGCGCCGCTTCCACGCCGAGGAAACCTTGCGCATCGGACTGCAAGTGCTGCAAAGCCGCGCCAGCGCCGCCGATGCGGGCCATGCGCACGCCGATCTCGCCGAAGCCTGTGTGCGTACATTGGCGCGGGCGGCGCTTGCAGAAACTGAACGACTTTACGGCAAACAGCCGGGCGCCTTCTGCGTGCTCGCGCTAGGCAAGTTCGGCGGCGAGGAGATGGCCGAGGGCTCCGACCTCGACGTTATGATCGCGTACGATGCGCCGGAAAATCACGATGGCAAACTCAGCCCCGGTGAATTTTACGCCCGCCTGTCACAGCGCCTGATCAGCGCGCTTTCAGCGCCGACGGAAGAAGGCGTGCTCTACGAAGTGGATATGCAATTGCGCCCGTCCGGCAGCAAGGGGCCGGTGGCGGTGCGGCTCTCCTCATTCGCGCGTTATTATACGAACGAGGCATGGACATGGGAATTGCAGGCGTTGACGCGCGCCCGGCCCGTCGCGGGCGATGGCGCGCTGGCTGAAACGATCATGCAGGCGGCGCGCGCCGCGCTGATCGCGCCGCGCGATGCGAACAACGTGATGCGCGACGTTGCCGATATGCGCGCGCGAATGGACCGCGAGCGGCCGGGCAAGGGCGTGTGGGATATCAAATTGGCGCCCGGCGGGCTGGTCGATATCGAGTTCGCCGCCCAGGCGCTGATGCTGCGCGAAGCGGCGCGCGGCGTGGACGCGATCGCTCCCAATACCGGCGCCGCCCTCGCCGCGCTCGGCCGCGTGGGAGCGCTCGGCGAGGATGACGCGCGAGCGCTGGAAAACGCCTGGCGGCTCTATTCAGACCTGACCCAGGTTTTGCGCATTTGCGTGGACGGCGCGTTCCAGCCCGAGACGCAGTCCGGCAGGCTGAAGGCGCTGCTGGCCAGCACGGGCGGGGCCGCCAGTTTTGAAGCGCTTGAGGCGCATCTGGGGGCCGTGCAGAGTGATGTACGAAGCCGTTTTCTTCGGCTTGTTGCCCCCGCGACGGAAATCGCGCCCGCGCGCGTTCAATCTTAGCGGGACATGTATTCGGGAGAAAACAGGATGAAATCCACGATCTTGGCGGCTGCTTCCCTGCTTGCGCTGTCGTGTGGCGCGGCGTTGGCGCAGGCGCCGGGCGGCGGTCTCTTGGCGGCGGACGCCAACAAGGATGGGGTCATAACAAAAGCCGAATTCGACACCCAGCGCACGGTTCGCTTTGCCGAACTGGACAAGAACAAGGATGGCTTCCTGAGCGAAGAAGAACGCGCTGCCGGGCGCCAAGGCGGCCCGCCGCCCGGCGTGCAAGCGGGCGGTCCTCCGCCCGGCGGCGGTCGAGGCAACATAGACGCCAACAGCGACGGAAAAATCTCGAAGACCGAGTACATCGCCGACAACGGCCTGTTCCAGCGCGTCGACGCCAACAAGGATGGCAAGATCGACGCGGCAGAGCGCGCGGCTATCCCTGCCCGTGGCGGCGGCCGCGGACCCGGAGGGTAAGCCAATAGCTGGGCAAGCCTCGCATGCGCGATCCAGACGCCGAACTCGTGCGGCGCGCAGGGCGGGGCGAGTCCGGCGCGGTGGAGACGCTTGTGCGCAGGCATCTGGGGCGCATCGCCGGCATGGCGCGCCGTGTGCTGGGCGACGCCGCCGAGGCGGAAGATGTGGCGCAGGAGACGTTTCTTCAGCTCTGGCGCAATGCCGGCAAATGGCGCGATCAGGATGCGCAGATCGGTACGTGGCTGCACCGCGTGGCGCTCAATCTCTGTTACGACCGCCTGCGCAAGCGCGGGCGCTGGGTCGGTGAGGAGGCAGCGATGAACATACCTTCGTCTGTGCCGCATGCGGCCAACACCATCCTCGCAGCGCAGCGCGCCGAGGCGGTGAACGCGGCGCTGGCCTTGTTGCCGGAGCGTCAGCGCGCGGCCATTGCGCTATGCCATTACGAAGACATGTCAAACATCGAAGCGGCGGCGGCGCTGAACGTCAGCGTCGATGCGCTGGAGAGTTTGCTGGCGCGCGGCAGGCGCGCACTAAAGGCGGCGCTGAGCGCCGCCGCGGCCGATCTTGTTGGAGACGCCGAACCCCAAAGCCTGGAAGGAGCCCGCCATGGACCGCGCACGGTTTGAGGCGATCATCGCCGCTTATGGCGGCGAACCGCGCCGCTGGCCGGAAACTGAGCGCGCGGCCGCGGAACAAATCTGCGCGGAAAACCGCGGCGTTGTCGCGGACGCGGTGGCGCTCGACGCTGCGCTTGATCGCGCGCGTCAATCTTACGATCCGGCGCTGCTTGCGGCGCGCATAGTAAAGCAGCAGCGCTCGTTACGCGCGGCGCCGGCGCCCGGCGCGCGCTGGGCGCTTGCGGCCTGCGCGCTGGCCGGCGTTGCGATCGGGTTCGGCGCCGGCGCTGCGGTGGCCGCCGACGAACCAGGACAAGTTCTCGGCGCTGCGCTTGAAGCGCCGTATGATGTTGCAGAGGACAGCGGCGGATGAATGTTCCCTGGCGCGCGATCACAGTCGTTTCACTCGCGGTCAATCTGCTGATTGCCGGTGCGGCGGTGGGTTTCTTCATGTCTGGTTTTCCGCGCGGCGGTCCCGATTTTCGCGATCGGGGGCTCAGGAACTTGCCGGAACAGCAACGCCACGAACTTGCACGCGCGCTTACCGGCGCGTGGGAATCCTCTCGCGATTTGCGGCGCGCAGCGCGTGACGCACGCGAAGGCGCCAGGGCTGTTGTGACGAAGGATCCCTATGACGAGGCGGCCGCGCGCAAGGCGCTTGGCGATATGCGCGCTGCGGATAGCGCGGTTCTCTCCCATTACCAGGACGCACTGGCGGCCAACCTGGGCGCGCTTTCGGCTGAACAGCGCGCCCTCGCGTTTCGCGCCGCCAGCCGGGCAGGGCCGGTCGGCGGCCTTGGCGGAAGGGGCCCGGGCATGCGCGATCAGCGGCGTGACGGGCCTCCCGATGGTCCGCCGGGCGAACCGCCTTCGGAGACGCCGCCGCGTTAGGCCGCGCTAGCGGCGAGCGCCTCTGGCGCGATCTTCGCGCGCGCGGGCAGGTAGATCGTAACGATCGTGCCGCGGCCTTCCTCGGAATCGATCTCCATGCGCCCGCCATGCATTTGGACCAGGGATTTGGTGAGCGCCAAGCCAAGCCCGGTGCCGCCGCTGGTGCGTGACAGGGACATGTCCACCTGCTCGAATGCGCGCCCAAGCCGGGGCAGATATTCTTTCGGAATGCCGCAGCCCGTATCGATCACGGAAATGGTGACGCCGCCCTCGGCGGGCCGTACGCGCACCACAACGCCTCCCTGCGTGGTGAACTTTACCGCATTTGAAAGCAGGTTGAGCAGCATCTGCTTGACCGCGCGGTGATCGGCCTCGATCTCCGGCGCGGCTGAGCCATCAACGATCAGCGACAGGCCCTTTTCATCGGCGCGGCGGCGCATCAGGCGCACGGCCTGGTCCACCGCTTCGAGCGGCTCTAGCGGCTGTGGCATAAGCGTGATCTTGCCGGCTTCGATCTTGGCCATGTCCAGAATATCGTTGATCAGATCTAGCAAAAGCTGACCGGACGCGAGAATATCTTTCGAATACTCCGCATAGCGCTTGTCACCGAGCGGGCCGAATAATTCGCTGGCCATCAATTCGGAGAAGCCGTTGATGGCGTTAAGGGGCGTACGCAATTCGTGGCTCATATTGGCCAGGAACGCGCTCTTGGCGCGGCTGGCCTCTTCGGCGCGGCGCTTTTCTTCTTCGTACTTCTTCGCCAGTTCGCGGTTACGCCCTTCTGACATTTCGAGTTGGCTGACCATCGAACGCAGATTGCGCTGGCTGCGCGCCAGCGCTTCTTCCTGACGTTTGAGTGCGGTGATGTCGGCGCCGACGGTGACGAGGCCGCCTTCCGCGGTGCGGCGCTCGACCATTTGCAGCCAAACGCCGGTTTTCAGTTCAACTTCCTGGATCTGCCCGTCCATCGGGTCCTGTTTCGACGCCTGCACTTCCTTGCGCGTGGCCGCGACGATGGCTTCATAACCTGCGCCTGCCCGCAGCAACGGCGCGGCGAGATTGAAGGCGCGCGCGTAGGAACGGTTCCACATCACCAGGCGCTTGCGCGAATCCCACAGCGCAAACGGGCCCGAATATGAATCGATTGCCTCACGCAGGCGCCGCTCCAGAGAGATCGCGCGGCTCTCTGCTTCGCGCTGGGGCGTGACGTCGATCGCGGTGCCGACGATGCGCAAGGAGTCCGGATCGTCGGGCGATTCAATTGCGAGGCCGCGCGCTTCGATCCAGATCGTGCCGGCGGTGGAGCGCACGCGGAACGAGGCTTCCAGAACGCCGCTTTCGCGCGCAGCGGTAAGCGCTTGCTCGGTGCGTTCGCGATCGTCGGGCGATACGAGTGCTAGAAAGCCTTCAAGGCGCATCGCGTTGGCAGGGGCGTGCAGCAATTCGGCGACGCGCGGGGAAAGATCCATCTGATCTGTGTCGAGCCGCCATTCGAACACGCCCGCCCGCGCGCCATCGACGGCGACGCGAAAACGGGCGCGCGTTGAGCTAAGTTCTGCTTCCGCCGTTTCAGCGCGCCGGCTCTGCTTCACCCAAAGGCGCAGCAATAAGATCGCCGCGGCGAGCGGAGCGCCGAACACCGCCAGATAGAGCGGGATCAAACCTTGCAGCGCGCTGAGCTCGGAAGCGGCGGGCGCGGCGGCGTAAATCTGGGCGCCCCCCGTGGCCAAGGCCGCGCTGCCTACGGCGATGCGCTGTCCGTCCTGCGTGCGCTCGGCAAAAGTGGCGCGCGTTGAAACTGCGCCTTGGGGATTGAGCGACAGGGCTTTGGCGAGCGTATCGCGCGGCGCTTGTTGCTGCGCTTGGGGCTTGGCGGCCAGAACGGCGCCGTCGCGCGAAACCAAAAGCAGCCGCCCGCCGCCCGCATTGTCGGTCAGTAGGCTTCTGGATTCGAACACCAAAACCAGAATGTAATTGTCCGCACGCCGCGCCATGGCCAGCGCGCGCTGGCCGCTGGCGGTCTGCGCGACGCCGGACCAAGCGGCTTGATCCTGCAGCGCGGCGGCGGCGGCGCGCGCCAGCGGCGTCAACGCCGGACGCGTGGAGGCGAGCGGTTCGCCGCCGGCTGCAAACACGGTTGCGCCCGACACGCCGCGCGCCCGCGCGGCCGCGCGGGCGACAGCGCCCGGATCGGCGCCGAGCATCTTGTTGGCCGCGCCCAGTTCGGCGGCCCCAGCGAGCATGCCCCAGGCGTGCGAGATGGCGGAATTGGCCTGCACGGCGGCGTCGGCGGCGACGCGCGATTGCACGTTGGCCTCGGCCATCAGCGCCATTTCACTTTCCTGGTTGAAGCGATGCACACCGACAGCGCCGAAGCCGGCCAGCAGCGCGCATGACAATGCAATAAGAAGGCTGCGCCGCGTGCGCGCCGCCTTCACCGCCGCCGATTCAGAATGGCTGACCTTTTCGGCCACCGAACTCTTTTCCTAGTCGTCCGTCCACGGACAAATACCCGAGGACATCATGCATCAGCCGGCCGCGCGCGACCGCCCGGCTTGCGAATCATTGCCCCAGAAAACTGTAACTGTTTGGTAAAGATTCGGCGAGGCGAGCGCGCCTGTGGATGGTTTTAGCCGAGCGCCCGGGAAAGGATGTCGTGGGCGTTTTTCGACAGGTCCGGCCGCGCCAGCACGGCCTGCATGGCGGCGTGGGCGTGGCTCTGGCGCGCGTTGTCGAAGCGGCGCCAGTTTTCGAACGGCGCCAAGAGCCGTGAGGACAAAGCCGGATTCAGCGGATCGACTTCGCCGGCCACATTGGCCACGAACCGATAGCCTTCGCCGTCAGCGGCATGGAAGGCGCGCAGATTGCGCATCGCAAAGCTGGCTACGAGCGAGCGGACGCGGTTCGGATTTTTCAGATCGAAATCGGGATGACGGCGCAGCGCGCGCACCCGCTCGATGGCGTCAGCGCGGGGCGCCGCCGCCTGGGCGGAAAACCATTTGTCCATCACCAGAGGCGAGGCGTTCCAGCGCTTGTGGAACGCGGAGACCGCATCGTTAAACGCCTCAAGCCCGCTCGCGCCCAAGGCGTCGAGCGCGGCCATTTGTTCGGTCATCGTCGTGGCGCCGGCGAACGCCTGGCGCAAAACGGTTTCGCTTTGCCCGCCGAGCGCAGCCATCAGATCGAGCGCGGCCGATTTCAGCGCGCGCCGGCCGGCGGCGTCCGCGCCCGCGGAAAATTCTTTCTCGCTGGGCGCTGCGGCAAGCGGCTCAAGTTTCGGGCGCAAGGCGGCGGCGAGTTCGCGGCGAAGGTCTTCGCGCGCTTCAAACAGTGCGTCCGGATCAGGCGCATCGCTGATCTGGATGAGATCGTTCAAATCAGGCAGCCGCAGCGCCAAAGCGGCGAACGCCGGATCCTGCTTCGCACGGTCAATCTCACGCGACAGCGCAAAGGCGAAGTCGGTCTCGGGCTCTGATTTGACGCCGGCCTTCAGGGCTTCGGCGCGCGCCAGTATGGCTGCGCGGCCCAGCGCCTGGCCCGCTTCCCAGCGCGTATACGCATCCGGATCGTGCGCCATTTGTGCGAGGCGTTCGGTTTTGGAGAGATCATCCTCCAGGATCACGGGCGAGGGAAACCCGCGCAGCAGCGCTGGCACCGGCGGGCGCGCAACGCCCTTGAATGTCCAGCTTTGCTCGGGCTGATCAAGCACAAGCAGATGTTCCTCGTTCGCCACGTCTGCGTCTTCGAGCTTCGGGGCCAGGATGGCGCCGTCAGCGGACACAAGCCCGACGCGCAGCGGAATCGGCACAGGGGTTTTTTCGGTCTGGCCGGGCGTGGCGGGAATGGATTGGCTGACGGTGAGTTCGTAGGTGTTGTTCGCCGCGTCGTATGCGCCGCGCGCTTTCAGCCGCGGCGTGCCGGCCTGCTCGTACCAGTGCATGAACCGGCGCAAATCGTGGCCGCTGGCTTCTTCGAAACAGGCGGTGAAATCCTCGACCGTGGCGGCTGTGCCGTCGCAGCGGGCGAAGTAGAGCTGCATGCCTTTATCGAATGCGTCTTTGCCGATCAGGCTTTTGAGCAGGCGGATCACTTCCGCGCCTTTTTCGTAAACCGTAGCAGTGTAGAAATTGTCGATCTTGAGATAGGAGCGCGGGCGCACGTTGTGGGCGAGGGGCCCCGCGTCTTCGGGAAATTGCCGCGCGCGCAGGCGTTTGACGTCCTTAATGCGCTGGACGGGACGGGAGCGCTGATCAGCGGAGAATTCCTCGTCGCGGTAAACCGTCAGCCCTTCCTTGAGGCAGAGCTGAAACCAGTCACGCAACGTGATGCGATTGCCGGTCCAGTTATGGAAATATTCGTGCGCGACGACGCTTTCGATCGCCTCGTAATCGCCGTCCGTCGCGGTTTGCGGATCGGCGAGCACGTAGGATGAATTGAAGATGTTGAGGCCCTTGTTCTCCATCGCGCCGAAATTGAAATCGCGCACGGCGACGATGTTGAACACGGTCAGATCGTACTCGCGGCGGAAGACGTCTTCGTCCCATTTCATCGCGCGTTTGAGCGAATCCATGGCGTAGCCGGCGCGGGAGGCGTCGCCCTTATCGACATGCACGCCGAGCTTCACGCGCTTGCCGCTCATGGTCACGAAGTCGTCGTAGATGGAATCGAAGGCCCCGGCGACGAGCGCGAAGAGATAGGCTGGCTTCAAGTGCGGATCGCGCCAGATTGCGTAATGGCGCCCGTCGGCCAGATCGCCGGATTCGGCCAGATCGCCATTTGACATGAGTAGTGGAAAGCGCGCTTTTTCGGCCTCGATGCGCACCGTGTAGCGCGACAGGCAATCTGGCCGGTCGAGCGCGTAGGTGATCTTACGGAAGCCCTCCGGTTCGCACTGCGTGCAGAAGCGGCCGCCGGAAACGTAGAGACCCTCGAGCGCGGTGTTGGCGCTGGGATGAATGATGGTTTCGATCTCGAGCGTGAAGCGGTCGGGCGGGGTGTGAACAATCAGTCGCTCGTGCTCGACCGCGTAGGCGCTGGGCGCGAGCAGGGCGCCGTCGATGGCGAGGCGCTGAAGATCGAGCTGTTCGCCGTTGAGCACGAGCGGGCGATCATGGACGCCAAGGCGGCGGACCTGGCTGCGCGCAACGACTTTTGTGTTCTCAGCGTCAAGCGTGAAGCGAAGGTCTATTTCATCGACCGCAAAATCGCTTGGCGTGTAATCGGCAAGGCGCACCGGCATGGCCGCGTCGTCGCGCATGAACCTGCTCCCCAAGAGAAGGAGCAGACATGGACGCATGGGCGCGCGAAATCAATCGCGCGGCGCTGACGATTTATTCAGCGGCCGCCAGGTTATTCGGCGAGCGCAAGCGCCCCGGGGCCAGCCGGCTCGGATTGATATACGTCAGCCAGAACCTCGTCGGCGATGGCCAGCAAATCCTTCAGCCGGTCCGGCATGGCGGCGTCATAATCGCCGCCGAACTGGGCCAGATCGCGCGTCATGCGCAGCATCTTCAGCGCGTTGACGATCACCCGGGCCTGAAACTCGATACGTTTGGGATTGCGGTCGTACTCGGCCGTTGGCACGCGCCAGCCGCCCCAATCCTGCTCGTCGGTGACGACGACCGGGTAGGAGCCGGGAAACGGATGGCTGCTGCGCTGGGCTTCGCCTTCCTGCGTCCAGCGATTGCTCATGCGCGAGACGCGCCAATGTTCGGACAGCGTGTGATCGAGCGACGTGTCGCGGTCGTCGCGGGTCTCAGCGCTCAATTCGTGAGCGACGAAGTCGCGGCCAAGGCCGACATCGTAGAAAACCTTCAGCGGTTCTTCCACGCCCTTGACCCATTGCGGCATGATCCGCTCGACCGTCGACCAGATGCCGACGGGCTTGACGAATACGCGATCGCCGCGATTGAAGAGCGCCTTCGCCATGAGAAATCCCACACCCAGTTTTTCAACACTATGCCCACGTCCGGTTGAGGTTTGGTGAAGAGCGCACATTTTTCGGCCGGTGTGACGTGAGAATTTGTTAAGCATGGCGGCGTCAGCCATAAGAAGGCCGGGTTTACCGCCCCATAAGGGCGCCGCGTTCGCGAACGGCAGACGCCATGCTACAGCGCGGCGGGGATCGCCTTTTGACCGTCTTTATCGCCCACACTGAAGCCGACATGGACGCCGCCGAATTGCTGGCCAAGGCGGTGGAGCGGCGCGGTCTGTTCGTCGAGCATGAGGGCGGCGAGCATATTGGGCGCGACCTGTTGGAGCGGGATGTGCTGGTGCTGGTCTGGTCCGGCGCATTGTCGGACGATCCCCACCGGC
>JANNOO010000059.1:0-1770 GCA_031399165.1 Alphaproteobacteria bacterium
GCTGCGTCTTTCACGTTTTTTTGAAGTTGCGATAAAAGCACGCAATAAGGCTCCGAAGTAATACAATCGGAGTTGATGTAAGGTCGGCCATGAGCGCCGTCAAATTTTAATTGTGCAATCTATGTCATTTCGGCGTTCAGAACTGACGGTGTCGCGCGCCTACAAGCCGCAGCCGCAGCGAGTTGAGCTTGATGAAGCCCGCCGCGTCTTTCTGGTCGTAGGCGACAGCGCCCTCCTCGAATGTCACGAGTTCCTGATTGTAGAGGCTATACGGGCTTTCGCGGCCGATGACCGTGACGTTGCCCTTATACAACTTCAGCCGCACCGTGCCGGTGACGAACTCCTGGCTCTTGTCGATCAGCGCCTGCAGCATCTCGCGCTCGGGTGAGAACCAGAAGCCGTTGTAGATCAACTCCGCGTATCGCGGCATGATTTCGTCCTTCAGATGCGCCGCGCCTCGATCCAGCGTGATGGATTCGATGCCGCGATGGGCGGCCAACAGGATCGTGCCTCCCGGCGTTTCGTAGACGCCGCGAGACTTCATGCCGACGAAGCGGTTCTCGACGAGATCGAGCCGCCCTATGCCGTTGTCGTGGCCGAATTCGTTCAGCTTCGTGAGCAGCGTGGCCGGGCTGAGGCGAATGCCATCGATGGAAACCGCGTCGCCGCGCTCGAACCCGACCTCGATCACGGTCGCCTTGTCAGGCGCCTGCTCGGGTGAGAGCGTGCGCTGATAGACATAATCCGCCGCCTCAACCGCGGGGTCTTCCAACAGCTTGCCCTCGGACGAGGTATGGAGCAGGTTGGCGTCCACGGAGAAAGGCGCCTCGCCGCGCTTGTCCTTGGCGACCGAAATCTGGTTCTTTTCGGCAAAATCGATAAGAGCCGCGCGGCTCTTGAAATCCCATTCACGCCACGGCGCGATGATCTTGATGTTCGGCTCGAGCGCGTAATAGCTCAACTCGAAGCGCACTTGATCATTGCCCTTGCCGGTCGCGCCGTGGCAGACCGCATCCGCGCCGGTTTCGCGCGCGATCTCGATCTGGCGCTTGGCGATGAGCGGCCGCGCGATCGAGGTGCCGAGCAGATAAACGCCCTCATACAGTGCATTGGCGCGAAACATCGGGAATACGTAATCGCGCACGAACTCCTCGCGCAGATCCTCGATGTAGATTTCCTTGATGCCGAGCATCTCGGCTTTGCGGCGCGCCGGCTCAAGCTCCTCGCCCTGCCCGAGATCGGCCGTGAACGTCACGACCTCGCAGCCATAGGTGAGTTGCAGCCATTTCAGAATGATCGAGGTATCCAGCCCGCCAGAGTAGGCGAGGACAACTTTCTTGATGCCGGAGTCGAGCGCCATGGCGGTTCTTTCATGTCTGAACTGGCTTTAATGAAGTAATGGAAACTCGTGCGTAGGGCAAGCGGAGCCAGCTTTTCGGCGGCTGGTGCGCTTCAGATCGCAGATATCACGTCGCGTAACGATAAAGATTTGATTTGAAAACGAGCAAGAAAAAGCGCAGGGAAACGCTCTGAAAACTTGCTGCATCTCTATAAAATTGAGGAAGCGCATAATGCAGAAAATAATTCTCGGCTTCATACTTCTCGCGGCATCCAGCCTCGTCGCCCCGTCGATTGCAGCGGACTCGCCATGCAAGGGCCTTGAGAACGCGGCTTGCACCAAACTCGATGGCTGCACATGGCGCAAGGGCTACAAAACCAAAAAAGGCACCTCAGTTCGCGCGCATTGCCGCAAGAAATATACGCCGAAAC
>JANNOO010000060.1:0-213238 GCA_031399165.1 Alphaproteobacteria bacterium
CAACGTGCTGGCATACAATCTGAAGCGGATGATCGCACTATTTGGCGTCAAGCCGCTGATCCGGGCGATGGCCGCCTGATCTTCAGGCTCGCCCCGACGACCGTGCCCGACGAACCAGAGCGTTTCCACACAGCCTCGGCCCGATATAGCGTTTCGGTGCAAGCTGACTTCGGCGGACGCGTAGTCTGGCGGGCGACATGTGACGCGATGCGTTAAGCTGGCCACGGACAGACGAATGACCGCACCAACCTACGTTCTGCTTGGGCTCTGCCCCGCTCTTCTGGCCGCGTGCATGGCGGCTCCGCCCGTGGACGGAGCGAGGGGCGCGGCTGGCTTTCCGGCGCCTGATCGGCCGGTTGCGGCGATCGTTTCAAGCCACTCAGGCGAGGAGACCGACCGCGACGCCCAGAAAGAAGCCCAGCAGGTGATGGACTTCCTGCGGATTGGACCTGGCATGACGGTGGCCGACGTCGGCGCTGGTGACGGCTACTTCACCGTTCGGCTGGCGCGCCGCGTTGGGCCCACGGGCCGCGTGATCGCTACCGATGTCCTGCCCGAGCACCTGGAGCGGCTGCGCGCCCGGGTGACGCGCGAGGGGCTAAGCAATGTAGATTTTGTGCTGAGCCGGTATGACGATCCGGCGCTGCCTGCAGGCGCAGTGGACGTGGCGCTGCTGGTGAGAATGTACCACGAGATCGAGCAGCCTTACGCCTTCATGTGGCGGTTGCGCGATGCACTGAAGCAGGACGGCGTGGTCGCCATCTCCGAGCGCGACCGGCGCACCCAAGACCACGGCGCCCCGCCCCGACTGCTCACGTGCGAGATCGAGGCCGTCGGATACAAGGCGCGTGAGCTGCGGGATTTCGGGGCGATCGGATACGTCGCTGTGTTCGCCGCCGAGAGCGCGCGGCCGGAGCCTTCAGAAGTGTCTCCGTGCAAGGCCTGAACGCCAAACGAACCGCCGCGGCGCGCGACCGCGAGTCGATGCCCCTGCCGCTAGGTCGCGGGTTGACCCGCAGCGACGATCAGCGTGATGGCGTGAACAACAGCGATGCCGACGTTGGAGAGCACAACGGGGTTGCGGATGCCAACTAACGGAACGGTCAAAAGCTTGTAGACAATCTGCGCGCCAAGGAGCGCCTGAACCCACGCCACGACGTTCTGGTCGAGTAGATGAAGGACGAGGAGTAGAACGCTCGCCAACAATATCGTTGCGTAGATCGCGGCGAGAATTCTGCGGGCCGCCGTATCGGCGCCCCAAGCATGCTCCGCCGCCCGGCCATTCGCAGCGAGAGCCCCCAGCACCGGAAGAAGCACCAGGATATTAAGAGAAAGAGAGACCAGAAACATAAACGCAACCCGAATGCGGCGTTCGATACGGACGTTGCGTCCCGCTGGATCAAGAAACGGCGCGTCCTGGCTGATGCGGCGAAACGCTTCAACGCAGCTTGGCGATCGCCAGGCCATCGACCTTCGCCCGGTCCTTGATCGATTCCTCGCTGCGCGTCAGCGCTTTGGAGATCGCCTTGAGCGACATGCCTTTGCGGGCGAGCTGGTGTAGCTTTTGAATCTCATCGCTCGTCCAGGCCTGCCGGTGACGCTCAAATTTTTCCGTCATGCGGCCAGCATAGGCTGTCCGCGTTCTGATGCACAGCGCGTCGCCGCCACCTCCTCGCGCCGCGCGCAAGCCGATACCCAAACGTCCGGCTAAAATGAGTAAGGTGGGGGCCTACCCTTGTCCGTAAGGAAACCAATCCTCTAGGGTGCAGTCTCCGCGCGCAAACCGAAAGCAAGCATGGACGACAAATACGCCATCATCACGATGTTCGTCAGCGTCATCGTTTTGGCGTTCCTGCTTGGCGCTCTTGCGCGCCGCATCGGCCTGCCCACCATCGTCGGCTTCCTCTGCGCCGGCGTCGTCGTGGGCCCCTATACGCCCGGCTACGTAGGCGACGCCCAGATCGCCGAGCAATTTGCTGAGATCGGCATCATTCTGCTGATGTTCGGCGTTGGCCTGAAATTCTCGATCCAGGACCTTTGGGCGGTGCGCGGCGTGGCGCTACCCGGCGCGCTTGGTCAGATGGCGACCGCCACAGGACTGGGCATGGCGCTTGGTCTGACTCTGGGCCTTGATGCGGCGGAAAGTTTCGTACTTGGCTTCTCGCTTTCAGTCGCCAGCACCGTTGTTCTGCTGCGAACGCTCGAAGACAGGAAAATCCTTGAGACTGAGAACGGCCGCATCTGCGTCGGCTGGCTGGTGATTGAGGATGTCGCGATCGTGCTAGGGATCGTACTGCTACCGGCTATCGTTGGCGCTCTTTCTGGCGGCGTTGCTGAGCCCGGGCCGCTGGCGCTTACTTTCGGCTTGGCGATCGGCAAGATCGCGCTGTTCACCGCGCTTATGCTGATTGTCGGTACGCGATTTTTTCCCTGGATGATCGTGCAGGTCGCGCATCTGAAATCCCCGGAGCTGATGAGCCTCGGCACGCTTGCGCTGGCGCTGGGCGTCGCATTCGCCGCCTATTTCATCTTCGACGCCAGCTTCGCGCTCGGCGCCTTCCTCGCCGGGATGGCGCTCAAGGGCACCAAATTCACCCACAAGGTCGCCGAGGACTCGTTGCCGCTGCGCGATACGTTCGCGGTTCTGTTCTTCGTCGCGGTGGGGATGTTGTTCGACCCCTCTACTCTGGTGCGCGAGCCGCTGGCCGTGA
Organism: Alphaproteobacteria bacterium; assembly: GCA_031399165.1. GTDB lineage: Bacteria > Pseudomonadota > Alphaproteobacteria > Caulobacterales > Aquidulcibacteraceae > JAKFWI01. The sequence goes on from JANNOO010000060.1 coordinate 2,712, forward strand.
CCGGAATTGTGGCCATCATCGTGCTCGGCAAGGGTCTCGCGGCGCTGGCCATCACCTCGCTGTTTAAGTTGCGCTTTGATTCAGGGCTTATGGTCGCCGCCAGCCTGGCGCAGATCGGCGAGTTTTCCTTCGTGCTGGCCGGACTTGGAAAGCAGCTTGGGATCGTCTCGCAGGACACCTACAATCTGATAATGGCTGGCGCGCTGGTTTCGATCGCGATTAACCCGTTCCTGTTCCAACTCGGGGAATGGACGGTGCGCAAACGCGCCGCGCCCGCAACATGAGTGAGCCTGCCGCCCTCCAACCCGCGGTGTTCAAGGAAGCCCTGATCGTCCTTGGCGCGACGGCGGCGGTGATCCCTGTTTTTCACCGCCTGCGGCTGAGCCCGGTTATCGGCTTCATGCTGACCGGCATGATCCTGGGCCCGTTCGGTCTCGGGGCCTTGACCGGCGAAATGCCCTGGCTCGGCCACATCACCATTTCCAACCGCGACGCGATCGAACCCGTGGCGCAATGGGGCGTGGTCCTGCTGCTGTTCATGATCGGCCTGGAGCTCTCGTTCGAGCGCTTGAAGTTGATGAGCCGGCTGGTGTTTGGGTTGGGGACGCTACAGCTCACCTTGTGCATGGCGGCCATCGCCGCGATCCTGATGGCGATCGGCGTCGAACCCGTCCCGGCGCTTTTGATCGGCGTCGCGCTCGCGCAATCTTCCACCGCCGTACTTATCCAGGTGTTGGCAGAGGAGAAAAAGCTGACCGCGCCCGTGGGCCGCGCGAGCTTTTCCGTGCTGCTGTTCCAGGACATTTCCGTTGCGCCGATCCTGTTCGGCGTCGCCGTGCTCACCGCCAGCGGCACTGGGGACGCACTGATCGGCGCGTTCGGGTTGGCTACGGTCGCCGCGGCGCTGGCGCTGGTAGCGATCATTGCTGTGGGCCGCCTCGCCGTGCGTCCGCTTTTCCGTTCCGTAGCACGCACGCAAAGCCCTGAGCTGTTTCTCGCCGCGTGTATGCTGATTATCATCGCCGCCGCGCTGGCCGCCTCCGGCGCCGGGCTTTCAGCCGCCACCGGCGCACTGGTGGCTGGCATCCTGCTCGCCGAGACCGAGTACCGCCGGCAGATCGAAGTTCTCATCGAGCCGTTCAAAGGCCTGTTCCTCGGCGTGTTCCTGATATCCGCCGGGATGTCGATTGATCTGCGTGTGGCTACGGCGCAGCCACTGCTGGTGTTCGGCGGCGCGTTCGGCCTGATCGCGGTGAAGGCGGCGATCATCTACGCGTTGGCGCGGGTCTTCAAACTGCAACAGGCAACCGCGCTCGGCGCGGCGCTGATGCTGGCGCCGGGCGGCGAATTCGCTTTCGTTATTCTCGGCGCGGCGGCAGGGCTGGTCGGCGCATCTGAAATCGAGACAGCGCTGATCATCGCCGCGATAACGATGATCACCATTCCCTTACTGTCCAAGCTCAGCGACCGGCTGGGCAAAAGCCTCAAACCAGACCGCGCGATCTCGGCGGACTTGCAGCTGCCCGATGATCAAGAATCCCAGCCGCGCGCGGTGATCGCCGGGTACGGACGCGTCGGCAAGGTCGTCGCGTCCATGCTGGAAGAGCACAATATGCCGTATATCGCGCTAGACACCGACCCGGATGTCGTCGCCGCCGCCCGGCGCGCCGGCAAGCCGGTCTATTTCGGAGACGCGGCCAATCCGATGATGCTTGAGCGCAGTGGTCTTTCCACCATGCGCGCGCTGATCGCCACTATGGACGCGCCCGAGCGGGTCGAGGCGGTGGTGGCTAGCGGCCGCAAGGCGCGCGCCGACCTTCTGATCGTGGCCCGCGCCCGTGATGCGCGCCACGCAGCCCGGCTCTACAAACTCGGCGCCAGCGACGTGGCGCCGGAAACCATCGAAGCGAGCCTGCAACTCAGCGAGACCGTGCTGGTCGATCTTGGCGTGCCTATGGGGCCGGTGATCGCGTCCATCCACGACAAGCGCGCTCAATTCCGCGCTGAAGTGCAAAAGCTGGCGCCGGAGATGGATATCCCGGTGCGCTCGCGCCAGCGTTTGCGCGAAAGGCTTGGCAAGGGCGCGCGCGAGCAGGAAGCGGCCGACCGGGGCGAATAGCTAGCGCTTCATCACCTTGCCGAGGCGTTCGACCAAGATGTCGATCTTCTGCTCGGTGAGCCCACACAGATTGGCGCGCCCGTTATCGAGCATGTAGACGCCGTGCGCGCTGCGCAATTCCAGCACCTGTTCAAGGCTGAGCGGCAGCATGGAGAACATGCCGCGCTGGTTGCGTACGCTTTCCAGCGGCAGGTTCGCGGCGGCGGCGCGATCGGCCAGCGTGTTGCGCAGCCCGTTTATCCGCTTGCGCATCGCCTCCAGCTCGCCCTCCCAACTGCGCCGAAAGCCTTCATCGGTCAGTATAGTCCGCACGATCGCCGCGCCGTGATCGGGCGGCATGGAATACGTCACGCGCGCCGCCACCAAGACGTTGGAAAGCGTGCGCGCGGCGTCCGTCTCGTTTGCAGCAAGGAAAAACAGCGCGCCGGTGCGTTCGCGATAAAGACCAAACGTCTTGGATTCGGAAACGGCGAAGATCGCCTCGGGTACAGCCTCCGCGATCACCCGCAGGCCCGCCACGTCCTCTTCGAACCCATTGCCCAGGCCCTGATAGGCAAGATCAAGGAACGGGATGAGGCCACGTTGGACCATGATCTCGGCCAGCGCGCGCCATTGGGCGATGTCGGGATCTGCACCCGTCGGGTTGTGGCAGCTTGCATGCAGAAGCACGACCTCGCCCGCCTCGGCTTTCGACAGCGCTTCGGCCATCGCCTCGAATTGCAGGGTTTGCGTGGCCTGATCGAAATAATCGAACCATTTCACCGACAGGCCGGCGGCGTTCATGATCGGGGCATGGATCGGCCAGGTTGGTTTGCCGAGCCAGATTGTCGAAGCGTCGGCCCGCTTGAGCAGATCGGCGCCGAGGCGCAGCGCCGCTACGCCGCCCGTGGCCTGTAGACCCGTCAGCCGCGCACCCAGGCTGGCCGACAGCGCAGCGCCGAACACCAATTCGCGCACGCCTGTCGTAAATGCCGCGTCGCCGACACTGGCGACATAGGCCTTGCTGGTCTGCTCTTCGTGCAGCTTTTTTTCGGCTTTTTTCACCGCCTGCATCACGGGCGTGCGGCCATGTTCGTCAAGATAGACGCCCACGCCGAAATCCAGCTTGTCCGCACGCTTGTCCGCCCGGAGCATGTCAATCAACGAAAGAACAGGGTCCGGCGGTTCGGCCTTGAGATGTTCGAACATGGCCATCGCTTAACCCAGTCTGTCGAAGGCGTCCCGCGTCTTCTGGATGGTCTTTAGCAATGTTCCGTCCCGCACCGCGGCAAGAATGCCCTCGACCTTGGGCTGAATAAAACCTTCCGTGTCATTGTAATGGAGTGGCCGCTTGCCGTCTGGCGCGCCCGCCCCCGCCGCTTTGCGCGCAGCCAGGTAAAGCGATTTGGTCCCCGGCGACAGCACGCCGGTGGCGTCATAGGTGTTGTCGACGAGCTTGGCGCGCAACTCCACCGCTTGAACGCAGAACACCAGCGCGTTGGCGAGGTAGTGCTCGCAGAGCTCGACTTGATCGCGCGCCAGGTTGGCCGCATTCATCGCCTGACTGTTGATGTTCTGGTTATACTGCTCGGCATGCGTGGGGTAGAGGTCGGTCATGCTGCGGCCGTAGAAGTGAACCAGCGGCGCGATGCCGTTGCACGCAATCTGCAGCGATTTCAGGCCGACAAACAGGCCGTTCTCCGTATTGCCGACCAGCGACGGCGACAGGCCGTAACTGAATTCGGGCGTCACCAGCAGCGCGATCTGCACGTCGATATGCTTGATCAGCATCGCGAGCTGATAGCGCTGATTGTCCATCGCCACGCCGGTGTACTGCGCAAGAAAGTTGCCGGTGTGGAACACCTCTCCGGTATCGGGATCGATCAACGGATTGTCGTTGGCGGAATTGGCTTCCACTTCGATCTGACGCCCTGCGAGCGCGAGCCCGTCCGCGATCGGACCCATATATTGTGGCAGGCAGCGCAGCGCGTAGCGATCCTGCACCAGCTTGCCCTCGCGGTGTCCGCGCTTGCCGGCGGCTTCGTCGCGGATCAGCTTAGAGCCCTCAATCAGCTTCATCATTTCAGCAGCAATCCATATCTGCCCAGGATGCGGCTTCAGCTTCTGGATTTCTGGATGGAACGATTGGCTTGTCGCCAGCAGCGCCTGCGCCACCAGCGCATGCACGCCCAGGCTCAACGCCAGGACATCACCGGCGCGCGCCACGGCGTTGGCGGCTATGCCGGTGCTGGCGGCGGTGCCGTTGGAAAGCGACAGACCTTCCTTGGCCTCCGGCGTCAACGGTTTCAGGCCGAGTTGCGCAAGCGCCGTGTGCGAGTCGACCTCTTTGCCGTCGATGTCGCATTTCCAGGCCGGATCGAAGCCCAGGATCGTGGCGCCAATATACGATAGCGGCTGAAGGTCGCCAGAGGCGCCAATCGAACCGCGCTGATAAGCGTGCGGCGAGACGCCGGCGTTAAGAAACGTGACCAGCCGCTCGATCACCTCAAGTCGGATCGCCGACACACCTTTGAGCAGCGTATTGGCCCTTAGCAGCATCGCAGCGCGAATGTCGGGGACCGGTATGCGCGGCCCGGTGGCGACCTTGTGGTGCCACATCGCCACGGTCTGCAGTTCGTTGATCCGATCGGCCGGAACGTAGTGGTTTGCCATGCCACCATAGAGCGTGGTCACGCCGTAAATTTGCTGGCCATCCTGGATCGCCTCAAACATGCGATCGCGCGAGGCGTGCACGCGCCCGATGACTTTCGAGTCTTTTGTGATTTCGACTTTTTCGCCCCTGGAGACGGCGGCTATGTCTGCGATGGTCAGCCCATCGCCCTTGATCGTGACGGTCATTCGCCCTTCTCCCTTTTTTTCCTGAGGGGCGGTTGTTACTACCATCACCCGGTCATTTCCCGTCTGATATGGACATTTGTGACAGGTCTAGGTCATTTTCTCGGTGATAGGCTGTTATCTCCTGGCCGGCGCTTTTGACTTTCTTCTCAAGGTTGTAGCCGAGGATCTGGACGCCTACGCCGAATTCGCGGTCAAAAAGCTGCTGCGCCTTCCCGGCGTCACCGACATCCGGTCCAGTTTCGTCATGGAAGCCGTCAAGGATTCCACGGAATTGCCGCTCGACCACCTAGGGCCGAAGGGGCCGGCCCCCCTGCGACCGGCCCGCCGCCGCCGCCGCTGAACGCGTCCCTAAACCTTGACGGCCCGCCCGCCCGGCGCCTATAAGCCCGGCTTTCTCGCCTGCGCCCCCTCCTTTGCTGAAAGAGGGCGCGGGCGGCTTATCTTTTTGCGCCCTGAGACAAAGTCGAGGCTTGTTTGCCATGTTCGCGGTCATAAAAACCGGCGGAAAACAATACCGTGTCGCCACCGACGACGTGATCGTCGTTGAAAAGCTGGCAGGCGAAAAGGGCGATACCGTAACGCTCGGCGAAGCCTTGATGCTGGTTGACGGCTCGGACGTAAAGTTCGGCGGCACCGGGATCGTCTCTGGCGAGATCGTTGAGCAGCGCAAGGGCGAGAAGGTAGTGATCTTCAAGAAGACCCGTCGTTCCACCTACCGCCGCAAGAACGGCCATCGCCAGCACGAGAGCGTGATCCGCATCACCAGCCTGTCTGGCGAAACCAAGGCGGCCAAGAAGGCCCCCGCCCGTAAAACGAAAGCCGCCGAGGGCGACGCCCCGGCAGCCGAAGCATAAAAAAGGTTCACCGAGATGGCCCATAAGAAAGCAGGCGGCTCCTCGCGCAATGGTCGTGATTCGGCCGGTCGCCGCCTTGGCGTGAAGAAGTTCGGCGGTCAGGACGTGATCGCGGGCAACATTCTTGTGCGTCAGCGCGGCACGAAATTCCATGCCGGCGCCAATGTTGGCGTGGGCAAGGACCACACCCTCTTCGCCCTTGTGGACGGAGAAGTGTGTTTCAACACGAAGCGCCAGGGCCGCACGTTCGTAGGCGTGATGCCGGCAGGCGCACCAGAATAGACGGTTCTCCCAAGGGCCGTTCTCGCTTTAGGCGAACGGTCCGAAGCTGAATAAGCGCGGAGAAGACGGGCCGGTCGCGGGATCAATTTTCTTCCTCGCGCGTAAGGCAGCCCGTCATGGCTACCATCAGAACAGAACGCCTCCTCCTCCGCCCGCTGGAATTGAGCGACGCGCCGCGCATTGCCGCCTTTACCCGCGACTGGGACGTCGCGCGGATGACCGCCGTAATCCCGTTTCCTCAACCGCTGATCTCTGTCGAAGGGTTCCTGCTGATAGAGCAGGCGCGCCGGCCGCTCGAGAAAGACCATATGTTTGCGGTTGAGCTCGAAGGCGAGGGCCTGATCGGCGCCGTTGGCGCGCACGTGCGCGGGCGGGACTATCAGGGCAGCCATGTCGAGATCGGCTATTGGTTTGGCCGCCCCTATTGGGGCAACGGCTACGCCACCGAGGCCGTCGCGGTGATCGCGGACTATGCATCGAACCTCGGCCGCGGCCCCGTTCTGGCGCGCCACCACGCGGACAACCCGGCATCCGGCCGCGTGCTCGCGAAAGCGGGCTTCACCTATAGCGGTGAACGACAGCTTTCGTTCTCGCTTGCCCGCGGCGAAGCCGTTCCGAGCTTGCCGATGGAGCGAAAGGCGCTGCGCAAAGCCGCGTAAGATTAGCTATCGCGGACGTGGTGGGATCGATTCAAAATCCGCTTGGAAAGGTTAAAGCCCGTTCGCGATAGCGCGACTAGCGTTACTCATCATCAGGAAAAAGGTCCGGACGTGCTGCATAAGCCGCCCTAAGAATGACCATACCTCCTATTGTGTGATCGGACCAACGCACGCGCTTTCCGCGATGATCTTCAACAACCCAGGAACCGTCGCGCGTGCGATTCACGCGTGTCACATTTTTCCACTGCACCTCGCTTTCCCCAAACAGGCCGCGCCAGCGCAATTCCCACTCGTCCCAATGCCAGCTATGAAAAATAAACGGCGAGAGAACTATCGAGCTGACGGCGAAAGCCACAACGAGGCCAACCCACGCCAACACGTTGTTGGGAATGGCCGCGTTTATCCCGAAGGTAGTTCCAATCGTCCACATGCCAAATGCGAAAATCCCGCTCAGCAGTACGATCAACGCTGTGACCGATGAATTGATCGTATGGCCACGCTCCAGGCCGAGTTTAACCACGCCTGCACTGATAAGGAGCCTGTCGACCAAGCGCGGGACAAGCGTCATAATTATCCATGTTAAGGCGATATGCGCAAGAATAACCGCTACCAATTTCATCGGCGGCATCATGCCGGAAAGGCATTTCCGCCTCGCTAATGCGGTTTAGGCGTTCGCAAACAAGTTAAAGCACCGTTACAAGCACGCCACATGAAGTTTCTCGACCAGGCGAAAATCTACATCCGCTCCGGCGACGGCGGCGGCGGCGCCGTATCGTTTCGCCGGGAGAAATTCATTGAATATGGCGGCCCCGATGGCGGCGATGGCGGCCGTGGCGGCGATGTCTGGATCGAAGCGGCGAACGGCCTCAACACGCTGATCGACTATCGCTACCAGCAGCACCACAAAGGCAAGACCGGCGGCCACGGCATGGGCAAGAACCGCCATGGCGCCAATGGCGAAAGCGTGGTGCTGAAAGTGCCCACGGGTACGCAGGTGCTGGAAGAAGACAATGAAACCCTGCTGGCCGATCTCACCTATCCCGGCCAGCGCGTGCTGCTGGCCAAGGGCGGCAATGGCGGCTTCGGCAATGCGCATTTCAAGGGCCCGGCCAACCAGGCGCCGCGCCACGCCAATCCCGGACTTGAAGGCGAAGAGCGGACACTCTGGCTGCGCTTGAAGCTGATTGCCGACGCCGGGATTATCGGCCTGCCCAATGCCGGCAAATCCACGTTTCTGCGCGCGGTCAGCAAGGCCGAGCCGAAAGTGGCCGATTATCCGTTCACCACCATCCATCCCAATCTCGGCGTGGTCGATCTTTCCTCCAACGAGCGCTTCGTGTTGGCCGATATCCCCGGCCTGATCGAAGGCGCCGCCGAGGGCGCGGGCCTTGGCACGCGTTTCCTCGGCCATGTCGAGCGGTGCGCCGCGCTGCTGCACCTCGTCGATGGCACGCAGGAAAAGGTAGGCCGCGATTACAAGATCGTACGTAGCGAGCTTGAGGCTTACGGCGGTGAACTGATCGACAAACCCGAAATCGTGGTGCTCAACAAGATCGACGCGCTGACCGACGATGAAAAAAAGAAGAAGCGCGACGCACTCAAGCGCGCCAGCGGCAAGAAAGTGTTCCTGCTTTCAGGCGTGTCCGGCGAAGGCAAAACCGAAGTCTTGCGCGAGATCGCAAAACTCGTCGCCGCCGCCAAAGGCGAAGCCGTCAGCCAAGAGCAGGAGGAAGAAGACGCTGACTGGCGCCCATAGTCACTTACCGTTCCGCCTGCACGCGCTGGCGCGCTTCCACGCTTTCGCGCGGCGCAAGCCCAAGCAGGTCCGTCACCCGCCGCATCATCGTGTCCTCGTGCGCCTCGCGCACGCCATCAGCCAGCACCACGCGCCACAGCGCTTCGAGAACAGACACGCGCTCTTCATTGGGGATCGCTTGCTTGATGAGCGAGGTGAAGCGGTACAGGTCCAGCGCGGCGGCTTCGGCGGCGTCGCCCTCGGCGCGCAATGACGCGGCGGCCGCATCGCTCAGGCCATACCGTGCGGCCAGCACCCGCTCGATCATGGCGCGTTCGGCGTCATCGTAAAGGTGGTCGGCATGGGCGGCGATCACCAGCAGCGCGGCCACGGCGGTGCGCGCATCGTCCGCCGCCAAGGGGCCGGTTTCCGCGCCGCCCTGTAGCCGTTTTAGAAATGTTGAAAGCATAGCTCCGCACTAGGATGCCTTTGGCCGCTCGGCAACCGGCATTGCCGGGAACAGCCAGGATCAATAAGCCTTCACCATCCCGGCCTGATGAGACTTTCCTGACCTTCACCCTTCCTTCGCCTTTGGCCTCCGCGCGGCGCATCGTAGTGAAAATCGGCTCAGCCCTGCTGATCGATTACGAGCGCGCGCGGCCGCGCAGCGCGTGGATGCATGCGCTGGCTGAAGACATCATGCGCCTGAAACAGGATGGGGCGCAGGTCGTGCTCGTTTCCTCCGGCGCCGTCGCGCTGGGCCGCTATGCGCTGGGCCTAAAGAAAAGCGACAGGCTGGAGGAAAAGCAGGCCGCCGCCGCGGCGGGCCAATCGCGCCTGATGCACGCCTACGAAACCGTATTCGCGACCTACAACACGCCCGTAGCGCAAGCCCTGCTCACGCCCGACGACACCGAGCGCCGCCGCCGCTGGCTGAACGCGCGCGCCACGTTCGACGCGCTGCTGCGGCTTGGCGCCGTGCCGATCGTCAACGAGAACGACACCGTCGCGACTGAGGAATTGCGCTACGGCGACAATGACCGCCTCGCCGCGCGCGTGGCGCAGATGATCAGCGCCGACGTGCTGATCCTGCTTTCCGATGTCGATGGCCTCTACGAGCGCGATCCGCGCGACGATCCCGGCGCGGCGCATATTCCCGAAGTGCGTGCGATCACGCCCGCAATCGAAGCCATGGCCGGGGGAATCAATTCCGGCGCAGCCGTGGGCTCCGGCGGCATGCGCACGAAAATCCAGGCCGCCAAGATCGCCACCGCCGCCGGCTGCGCCGTCGCGATCGTCAAGGGCGAGCAGAACAACCCGCTAAGGCGCCTCGCCGAAGGCGCGCGCGCAACCTGGTTTCTCGCCCACGAAACGCCCAAGGCGGCCTACAAGGCCTGGATCGCTGGCGCGCTCGCGCCGCAGGGCGCGCTCAAGGTCGATGACGGCGCCGCCAGCGCGCTGAAATCAGGCAAGAGCCTGCTGCCCGCCGGCGTGATCGAAGTGTCCGGCAAGTTCGAGAAAGGCGACGCTGTCCGCGTGCTCGACGCCAGCGGCGCAGAAATCGCCCGCGGTCTTGCCTGCTACGACGCCGCCGACGCGCTGAAGATAAAGGGCCTGAAATCCGGCGCCATCGAAGGCGCGCTTGGCTACAACGCCGGCTCGGAACTCATCCACGCTGACGACCTTGTGGTGACGGGCAGCTAGGTATTCACCCGCCCTCTTCGGGCGTCGGGCGGCGCATTAGGGCGAAGATCGCGGCGATCGTGCAGCCGGCGATGATTCCCGTGGTCAAATCGAAAAGCAGGGTCAGACCGAACGTCGCGAGAAGAACAATCGCTGTCGGCCGGTCGCGCAGCAGGCGCGCAAACTCTTCTTTCTCCGCCATGTTCCATGCGACGACGACCAGCACACCCGCGAGCGCGGCCAGTGGGATGTAACCGGCAAGCGGCGCGGCCGCGATCATGAACACGAGCAGGAACACCGAATGGAGCATGCCCGCGACGGGGCTCGTGGCGCCCGCCCGGATGTTCGTCGCCGTGCGCGCGATCGTGCCGGTCACACAGATGCCGCCGAAGAGGGAGGATGCGATGTTCGCAAAGCCCTGGCCGATAAGCTCCATGTTTGAGCGATGGATGCGTCCGGTCATCGTGTCAGCCACCTTCGCAGAGAGCAGGCTCTCTACCGCGCCAAGCAGTGTGAAGGAGAGAGCGGCGGGAAGCGCGCGGACGATCATTTCCGGCGACAGCACGGGCAGCGCAGGCAAAGGCAGCCCATGAGCGATCCCGCCAAAGCGCGCGTGGATCGTATCGGCCGGAATGTGCGCAAGCGCAGCAACAGCCGTGCACAGGGTCACGCTGATCAGCATGGCGGGCCAGGCTGGCTTGAACTTTCGGAGCAGAAAGATGATCGCAGCTGTCGCCACGCCCAGCATTAGCGCGGCGGGATTGATGGTGATCGCGGCCTGCGCGAGCGCGGCGAGCTTTGGGATCAGCGGGCCCGGCTCCGCGCCAGTCAATGTAATGCCGCCAAGATCCTTGAGCTGGCTGGCCAGGATCGTCACGGCAACGCCGCAGGTGAAACCAACCGTCACCGCATGCGGGATGTGGCGCACGAGTGACCCGATCCGCAACAGGCCAAGCAGCGCAAGCAGGCAGCCCGACAGCGCTACGGCCGTGATCAGACCAGAAACGCCGATATCCACGACGGTAGCCGCCATCAGCACGATGAACGCGCCTGCGGGACCGCCAACCTGATAGCGGCTGCCGCTGAGGGCGGAGACAACGAATCCGCCAACAATAGCGGTGAATAGGCCGCGATCGGGCGAGACGCCCGAGGCCACCGCAATAGCCATCGAAAGTGGAAGCGCAACAATCGCCACCGTCAACCCGGCGACGGCGTCCTGCCGCAGGGCGGAGATGCTGTATCCCCCGCGCAGCAGCGTGAGCAGTTTGGGTTCAAGGAGATGGGCGGTTGCGACGCCGTTAGGCATGAGGTGATTGTTGCGCGCAGCCAGCGAAGGTCGTCAACTCAGCCTGTTGTACGCCGCGCATATGCCGCAGAACGTCATGCCGAGCGCCTCCTCGCAAAGCCCGCGCTAGCGTTGATCGGGCGTTCGGCCTACATACTCGCCATGACCGCACCGCAGCGAAACCTGATGCTTGAGGCCGAAATGCTGGAGATCGGCCGGCGCGCCCGCGCGGCTGCCGCGACGGTGCGCAATGCGTCACCGGAGGCGCGCACTGCCGCGCTGAGCGCCATCGCATCGGCTTTGCGGGCGCGCAAGGATCAGATCCTTGCCGCCAACGCTGAGGATGTGGCCAAAGCGAAAAAGGACGGCATGGCCGAGGCGATGATTGATCGGCTCGCGCTGGACGAAAAACGCCTCGAAGGCATCGCCAAAGCGGTCGATGAAACGGCCGCCCTGCCCGATCCAGTCGGCGCGGTGATGAGCGCCTGGACCCGGCCAAACGGGCTCAACATTGAACGCGTCCGCACGCCCATCGGCGTCATCGGCGTGATTTTCGAGAGCCGCCCGAACGTGGCGGCGGACGCCGGCGCGCTGTGCCTGCGCGCGGGCAATACGGTGATCCTGCGCGGCGGTTCGGATTCGCAGAAATCGGTCGCCGCCATTGGCGAAGCGCTGCGCGATGGGCTGCGCGCCGCCGATCTGCCCGAAGACGCGATCCAGATCGTTCCGACGACGGACCGCGCCGCCGTCGGCATGATGCTGGCCGGCCTGGGCGGCGCCATTGACGTAATCGTGCCGCGCGGCGGCAAGAGCCTTGTGGCGCGCGTGCAGGAAGAAGCGCGCGTGCCGGTGTTCGCGCATCTGGAAGGCCTCTGCCACACATACGTCCACGCCGCCGCCAAACCGCATGAGGCAATCGCGATCGTGGTTAACGCCAAGATGCGCCGCGTCTCCGTTTGCGGCGCCACCGAAACGCTGCTGATCGACCGCGCCATCGCATCCACGCTGCTGCCCAAGATCGCCGCGGCGCTGACCGAACGCGGCTGCGAGTTACGCGGAGACGAAGAAGCGCGCGCCATCGCGCCTATGAACGAAGCAAACGAAGAAGACTGGCGCACCGAATATCTGGCGCCGATCCTCAGCGTGCGCGTGGTCGATGGCGTCGATGAAGCCATGGCGCATATCGCCAAATACGGCTCGCAGCACACCGATTGCATCATCACCGAACATACCGGCGCCGCCACGCGGTTCCTGGAAGAAGTCGATAGCGCCATCGTGCTGCACAACGCTTCGACGCAATACGCCGATGGCGGTGAATTTGGCTTCGGCGGCGAGATCGGCATCGCCACAGGCCGCATGCACGCGCGCGGCCCGGTCGGCGCCGAGCAGCTCACCACGTTCAAATACCGCGTTCACGGAACAGGGCAGACGCGGCCTTGACGGATGCGTTCCGCCGCAAGGAAAAAGCCTATAGCGGCATGCGCGTTGGTCTGTTCGGCGGCTCGTTTAATCCCGCGCATCCCGGCCATGCGCGCGTCGCCCAGACCGCGCTAAAGCGCCTTGGCCTGCATAAGGTCTGGTGGCTGGTAACGCCGCAGAATCCGCTGAAAAATGCACGCGAAACCGCGCCGCTCGCGCAACGGCTCGCCAGCGCACAGAAACTCGCGTGCGGCAGCGCCATGGTGGTCAGCGATCTGGAGACGCGCTGGAATACGCGCTTTTCCTACGATCTTATCCGCAAACTGCCCGCGCGCTATCCCGGCGTGCGTTTCGTATGGATTCTAGGCTCGGACAATATGGTCAATTTCCACCGCTGGCAGCGCTGGGAAGATGTGATGCGCGCGCTGCCCGTCGCATTCGTGGCGCGCCCCGGCGCATTGGCGCGGGCGCGGTTTTCCAAACTCGCGCGGCGGTTTGCAACGGCGCGCTGGAGCGGAAAAGCAAACGCGCTGGCCAAAGCCAGCGCGCCCGCCTGGTCCATATTATCAGGCCCGCTCGATCCGCATTCTTCTACGGATCTGCGACGGCGCCGTTAACGGGCGCGCTGCTGCGGCCGGCCCGATTGCGCCGGCTTGCCGCTTTGCTGGCCGCCACCGGGACGGCGCTTCTGGCGATAGGCGCCAGGGCGGCCATGCGGTTTGCCCGCGGCAGGACGCTGGCCGCGCGGCGGCTTCTGCTGCTCGGCGACAGACGCAACGCCCGCCGAGAATGCATGGTCCTGCACCGGCACAGACTGTTTCGTCAGCCGCTCGATCGCGCGCAAATCGCTCCGCTCATCAGGCGCACAAAAGGCGATGGCGATTCCGCCATTGCCGGCGCGCGCGGTGCGGCCGATGCGATGAACATATTGCTCCGGAACTTCCGGCAGATCGTAATTGAACACGTGACTGACATCGTCGATGTCGATGCCGCGCGCGGCGATATCGGTGGCCACCAGAAGCCGCGCCTTGCCGGACTTGAAATTCTCAAGCGCGCGGGTGCGTTGGCCCTGGCTCTTGTTGCCGTGGATCGCCTCTGCATGAATGCGCGCTTCTTCAAGCGTGGCGACGAGCTTGTTGGCGCCATGCTTCGTGCGCGCAAACACCAGCGCCCGCGAAATCGCCGGATCTTTCAGGAGATCGATCAGCAATTGCGGCTTCTGCTTCTGATGCACATGGATCACGCTCTGCTCCACCCGCACCGCCGCCGAAGCCACGCGGTGGGCTTCAACCCGCACAGGCTCGCGCACATAGGCATGCGCCAGATCGGCGATTTCCTTCGGCATGGTGGCCGAGAAGAACAGCGTCTGCCGCGTTTTCGGCAGCAGCTTCACAATTTTGTTCAGCGGCACGATGAAGCCCATGTCCATCATGTGATCGGCTTCGTCGAGCACGAGGATTTCGACGTTCTCGAGCTTCACCGCGCGTTGCTGCACGAGATCGAGCAGCCGGCCGGGCGTGGCGACGAGGACATCGGCGCCGCGCGACAGCGCGTTGATCTGCTTGCCGATCGGCACGCCGCCAAACACGACCTGAGCGGCGATGCCGACGAAACGGCCGTAAGCGCGGAAGCTGTCGGCGATCTGCGCGGCAAGTTCACGCGTCGGCGCGAGCACAAGCGCACGCACGCTTTTGTGGCCGGCCGGTTTGTAATTGGTCGAGAGCTTTTGCAGAATCGGGATGGCGAACGCCGCCGTCTTGCCGGTGCCGGTTTGCGCCAGACCGATCAGGTCTCGGCCTTGCAGAACGTAAGGGATAGCTTCGGTCTGGATCGCGGTGGGCGCATCATAGCCTTCGGCGGCGAGCGCCTTCAGAAGACCCGCGGCTACGCCGAGGTCGGAAAAATTAGTCAAGGAATTGGTACTTTCAGATAAAGGCGCCTCAATAGCGCCTGAACGAAGCGACGCGACGGCGAAGAAGGGCGAAAAGCCAAACGTCGATGGTTGCGCTTCGTGGGGACCGGCGCGCACGGAGTAAACCGCTTCTAGCGCGCCATCGCAGCCTCGGTATCGGAGCAAAACATTGAAAAGTCAATAATAGATCAGCTGGCGGCCTAGTCTGAGGATGCTGCAAGGGCGGCTCGCAGGTCAGAGCTGCTGAAAAGGCGAACGCCCTTGGGCCCGGAAACGGTGGGCCAAATCCGGTCGCTTGTGATGAAATCCACACCACTCGATACGGCCAGTTTCAGCAGCGTCGATTCAATCACATTGTCTAGCCGGAAGGAAATTTTCTGTCGCTGCAGCGCCGCCGACCAGCGCGCAATGTGCCGCCCATAACCTTCACGCCCTTCCGCATCGTGCTGATTAGGCGATAGCGTGAATGAAACACTGGATGCGCCTACGCTATCGAGCCCTGACAGCGCGCGGTCGCTTTCGTGGAGTTCGATCGTTACGCGACTGCTCACCGGGCGAAGCTGATGCACCCATTCAGCCATGGTGACGGTGGGCGTTCCCGGCTCTATCTCGGCGATCCGCCCCAGAAGATAGGGACGCAAATTCTCCGGGGTCGTGTACAGGAGGTTCAGAAATTCGCGCCGCCTCTGGCGGTTCTGCATTGTTGTCGAGTGTACGGAATAGCAGATAAGGCAACGCCTGCCTGACACCAGGCTGCGCTCGGCTTCCCGCACGGCGCTACTGATGATCGCCAGATCAAGGGACAGGTAATCGGCGTCGGAACTGACCTGCGATTCGGCCCAAGCTCCGTCGTAACCATACCGGCGGCCCCCATGCGTTCGATATATTGGCGCGATCCAATAGCCGGTGACGGCCTCCTTCTTCGCGCTCCACACCGGAACGAACGAGAACTCATGTCGTCGCGGATCGTGCGGGACGGGCGCATCGGCATCGTCGGTTTTTCCGATCAAGCGCACGAGCCCGCGCGAATCCACGCGCGCGTGCTTCACCTCGGCCTTCAGCGCGCTGGTGGCGCTTTCTCCGAGGTAAAACGCGTTGAGCGCGCTACGGATCGTCTCCGTCTCGGATTCAAAGTCCCGGCCAGGCGTCTGCGCATAGATGACCAGGAAGCCGTCCCCCGCTGGAATGACGAGATCATCCCGCTGCAGGCACCCCTGCAGAAACCGCATCGAATTCGCTCGGACGCGGCTGCTTATTGCTGGCCAGGTGTCTCCGGCGGCGGCGCGGACATCGTCCAGCCCAATCACACGCACCTGGGCCGATTCAAACGATCTTCCGAGGCGGGTGGCTTCTTTTAGCTGAGACGCAGCTTCAAGGAATATTGCATCGTCTAGTGTCACGGCCGCGTTGTTTCCCCGGGCCGCCGTGTCACACCCAAGTTGTCCCTCAGGTGTCCCGGCCAGCCCAAGCCAACGGTGCTAGATTTGTTGCGGCTGTGCGAACTATAAATTTCAGCAAATACAAATTTTGCACAACTATCGCTTGTTGCATTGCGAGATCAGCGTGCAATTCAGCCGGCTAAACCAGCACCACGCCTGTCAGCACGGCCGCATAATGCGTTCCCGCCGCGGCGATCACGAACAGATGCCAAATCGCGCGCCGGTATGGCAGCGTGCTCCAGATATAAATCAGCACGCCGAGCGAATAGATCACGCCGCCTGCCACCAACAGGATTAACGCCGCTGGCCGCACGCCTTCGATCAACGGCCCGATCGCGCCGACAACCATCCAGCCAAGCAGCAGATAAACCGGAATCCAGAGCTTTTTCGAAACCCCGGGCAGAAACAGTTTTCCCGCCGCCGCCGCCAGCGCGATCGCCCACACCCCAAGCGTCATCGCGATCGCCAGCGTCCCCTCAAACCTTTGCGTTGTAAATGGTGTGTAGGAGCCGGCGATCATAAGAAAGATCGCTGCATGATCGAACCGGCGCAGCCGCTGCTGCAATTGCGCGCCCTGCGCCAGATTGTACGCGGCCGAAATTGCCAGCATGGCGATCATGCAAGCCGCGTACACGCTAACCGCGCTGATCCGTCCCAGCCCCCCCATCGCCATCGCAATGCCGACAAGCAGCAAGCCGCCGCCAATACCGAAGACAAGTCCGGCAATATGAACCCAGCGATCTGCAATGCGTTCGCCGCGCGTCACGTAATGCGCGATGGCGTTCGTCGAAAGGTCAAGCTGGACCATAGAACCACACTAGCACGCCGCGCGACGCCGCTCGACGGAAATTTAATTCATGCCTTCTCAAATATCCCCGTCTCGAAACCGTCCTGGCTTACGACGTTCTTTTCGCGCCAGTAATCCTCCACGCCCGCTTCGCCCTTGTGTTCGGCCCAGCGGTCGAGCTGCTCGCGTTCTCCGGTATAGTCGTAGAGCGGCACGCCATAGCCGCAGGACGTTAGCACGTACTCCACATCCATCTTTACGATCTGGCGCACGCCCGGACGGTCGATTCCCGCAAACGCGCCCGCGCGCAATTGCGAGAATTCCTCGCTGTCGCGATGCACAATCAGGCCTCGCCCGTAGAGCCGCAGGATCAGCGGCGCGCCCTCAAACGCGCAGAACATGAAGGTAAGCCGCCCGTCCGCCAGCAGATGCGCGGCGGTTTCGTTGCCGCTGCCGGTCACGTCCAGATAGGCGGCGCCATTGGCGTTAAGCACGCGGAAGCAGGCCGAATCCTTCGGCGAAAGGTTGATCCGCCCCGTCCCTGCCGCCGAAGCGGTGAAAAACACGTGCTGGCGCGCGATGAAGGCGCGGTGATTTTGCTCAATACTTTGAAAGCCTTTCGCCATGCGGGAACATCCTTGCTTTGGCTTTGTTTAACTTCGCGGCCGGCGCGCGCGCACGCGTTCTGGCGCAAAACGCCGGTCCGTGGTAACTTGACGCTGTCATAAAGCAGCAGAAGGGATTTTCGCTGTCCGCACGATCTGAGCGCGCTCCGGAAGCAAAGACTTCCAAACCCAGCGCCAAAGCCGCCGAGACCGCCTCCAAATCCGGGGGTGTCGACGCAAAGACAGCCGCTGCGCTGATTCTCGCCTCGCTCGACGAAGACAAGGCCGAGGAAATCGTCTCCATAGATATTTCCGGCAAAAGCTCCGTCGCTGACGTGATTGTGGTCGCCTCCGGGCGTTCGCAGCGCCACGTCGCGGCGCTGGCTGATCACCTGATTGAAAAGCTGAAGGAAGCCGGCGGTTCACCGCGCGCCGAGGGCCTTCCGGGCGCCGATTGGGTGCTGGTCGATGCGGGCGACGTGATCGTGCATCTGTTCCGCCCGGAAGTGCGCGCCTTCTACAATATCGAAAAGATCTGGCAGACCGCTTCGGCCAAGACGACAGCCGCTTAAGGCCCACCTTGCGCATTCGCATCGCCGCCATCGGACGGATCAGATCCGGCCCGGAAGCCGATCTCGTCGCCGAATATTGCGAACGCACCACCCTCGCTGGCAAGAATCTTGGCCTCGGCCCGGTGGACGTTATTGAGGCCGAAGCGCCCCGCGCGGGCGATAAGGCGCGCGAAGCGCAGCTGCTGCTGAAAGCCGCCCCGGATGGCGCAAGACGCATCCTGCTGGACGAGCGCGGCGATGAATGGGGCTCGCGCGCGCTGGCCACCAAACTCGCCCATTGGCGCGATAGCGGCCTGCCCTCCGTGTGCTTCTGGATCGGCGGACCGGACGGCTCAGCGCCCGATCTGCGCCAGGCGGCGCACGAAAAGCTGGCTTTCGGGCCACAAACCTGGCCGCACAAGCTGGTTCGGGTGATGCTGGCCGAGCAAATTTACCGGGCTGTGACCATTTTGAGCGGTAATCCCTACCACCGGGACTAAGCGTGCCCGCAGTGAAGGTCACGTTATGCGCCCGAACCGGCAGAAAGCCGTGGCAGGCGCCGTTCTGGTTTGGGCTTGCGCCGCTATGGCGGGGGCCGCACCCGCTACGGAAGCGGCGAAACTCGAACGGCAGCAGGCCGCCGAAAGGAAGAAGGCCAGGGAACTGGGGGCCAAGGCCGCAGCCGCAGCCGCTAAGGTGTCGACCCTGTCGGCCAATCTGGCCGGCATCGGCGGGGCCCAGGCCGCGACCGAGGCCGAACGGGCCGAAGCCGCCGCTATCCTGGCTGAAGTTCAGGATCAGGCCCAATCCGACGCCAGCGAGCTGGCCAGCGCCCGCGAACGGCTCGAAGCGCTGGTGATCCGGTTTTTGCAGGACGAGCCTGCCATGCGCGCCGGGCTGATTGTCGCCCGCGGCCAGGAACAGACGATCGCAAACTTCTTCACCGAAGCCCTCGCCCGGCGTGTCGCTGACAAGCGCGCCCGCATCGCAGCGGCCGAGACAGCGCTTCAGGACATCAGTTTACGCCGCGAGCTGCTGGACGGGCGGGCCGCGGCGCTGGAACGCGCCAGCGCACAAGCCGCCGAGCAGATGGAGGCGGCCCGCCGCGAACGCGACCGCCTTCAGGCCAGCGCCGATGCAGCCGCCGCCCGCGCCACATCGCTCGCCCGGCAAGCGCGAGACCTTCGCGACCTCGCTAGCCGCGCCGCCGCCGCCCAAAAAACGCCGAGCACGCCGCGAATCATCGCGGTGGGCCCCGGCGGCAAACGGGTCGCCCCGGTCCAGGGCGCGGTGCTGGTCGCTTACAATGCGCAGACAAAATCAGGTCCCGCCCTTGGCGTGACCCTGCGGACGGCCCCCGGCGCCAAGGTTGTTGCCCCGGCCGAGGGCGTAATTACCTTCTCTGGACCCTTCCGCTCTTTCGGTAAGGTCTTGATACTTGATCAGGGCAACGGCTACGCTCTGATCTTGACTGGCCTTGAGTCCGTTTTTGCGGGAATCGGCGACCGGGTGGCCGCAGGCGCCCTGATCGGCCAGATGGGTCAGATGAGTCAGACGGGCCAGATAAAGGCTGGCGGCGCCTTAACTGCGCCTGAACTGTATTTTGAAGTAAGACAGGCTGGACGGCCCATCGATCCCGAGCGATGGCTAAAACCAGCGGGGTGAATTCAAGCGGCGCGCGGCGCTATCCGTGCAGGCAGACGGGCCCATATCCGGCAAGGAATGGGCGGGCAAGGAGACAAGAACATGCGGATGGGTTGGCTAGTCGCCCCGGTGATCGGCGTCGCCGCATGCGTCGGCGCGCTCGCCTGGTCGGCGCAGGACGATGGCGCCCGCTCCAACACCTACAAGGAATTGGAGCTTTTCGCCGACGTTTTGGTTCGCGTGCAGAATGAATACGTCACGCCGGTCGAAGACAAGAAAGCCATCCAGTCCGCCATCCAGGGCATGCTGACCTCGCTCGATCCGCATTCGAGCTACCTCGCGCCCGAGGACTTCAAGGACATGCAGGTCCAGACCCGCGGCGAGTATGGCGGCCTCGGCATCGAAGTCACCGCCGAGGACGGCATCGTCAAAGTCGTTTCCCCGATCGACGACACGCCCGCGGCGAAAGCCGGCGTGCAGGCTGGCGATTACCTCACCGCCATCGACGGCCAGAGCATTATCGGCTTTGATCTCAACGACGCGGTGCAGCGCATGCGCGGCCCGGTAGGCACCTCGATCCAGCTCACCATCGCGCGCGAAAACACCGATCCGTTCGACGTGAACCTCACGCGCGAAATCATCGCCGTAAAATCCGTCACCTATAAAATTGAAAAAGACATCGGCATCCTGCGCGTCTCGGCGTTCAACGAAAAAACCGGCGACGCGCTCGAAGAAGCCATCCGCGGCATGCGCAGGCAGGCCGGGTCCAAGCTGAAGGGCGTCGTCGTCGATCTGCGCAACAATCCCGGCGGCCTGCTCGATCAAGCGGTGCAAGTCTCCGACGCCTTCCTCGATGGCGGCGAAGTGGTCTCCACACGCGGCCGCCGCGCCGACCAAATCGAGCGCTACAACGCCCAGCGCGGCGACATGCTGGCCGGCATCCCGATCGCGGTGCTGATTAATTCCGGCTCTGCTTCGGCCTCAGAAATCGTCGCCGGCGCGCTGCAGGATCGCGGCCGCGCGCTGCTGCTCGGCACCGCCTCATTCGGCAAGGGCTCGGTGCAGACGGTGATCCCGCTGAAGGGCGGCCGTGACGGCGCGCTGCGTCTGACGACAGCGAAATATTACACGCCGGCGGGCCGCTCCATCCAGGGATCGGGCATCGACCCCGACGTAGAGGTTTCCGCCGTTCGCGTGGACGTCAGCAAGCTGAAGCGCCTCGGCATCTCCGAGTCCGACCTCAAAGGCGCCTTCGCCAACGAAGACGGCGCCAAGCGCAAAGGCCCGCACGTCCCCGACGATCAACCGCCGGAAAACTGGGACAAGGCGCAAGACTACCAGATGAAACGCGCCCAGGATTACCTACAGCAGGGCATCGTCGCGGAGCGTTTGCGCGCTAAGGCCGGGTAAATCGGACGATTTCCGCAAGCCCACACGCGCCCGTGATCCCCACCTACGGCCGCCTTTCAGGGGGCGGATTCGCTGACGTCTTACTAGGTTCGCCACGGCGCACGTCGCGCGGCCCTGAACGCGGATGCATGTGGATGTTTTTGGTCAGGCGGCGAAGCGCCCCGAATCAAGCTAGGAGAGCCTGGACTGTTGAGCGCTAGCGACATGCGTTGCCGGCGCCATAAAGGATTGCGCGATGCAGATCCCCGCTTGGATCAAGGCGCCTGCGGCGCTTTCCCGGCTGAACCAGACGACGCTCAGCGCCGGCGCGGCCAGTTTGGCCGCCATCCTGGCGCTGGCCTCGATCCAGATTTTCGGCGATCCACGCGAAGCTGGCCCGCGGGAGCGCATTGCGCTCGATGACGGCGGTCAGGGCGGCCCGTTCCGCACATCACTCAGCTCCGTTGCGCTCGACGCCGCCGCCGCCTCCGCCGCCGCGATGGAAGAAGGCTACGGCCTCGGCGACGTCGTCATTCACGGCGAGGAAACGCCTGCCGGCGCGGATGCCGGCGCCGTAAGGACGGCGTCGCCGCTGCAGCGCGCGCCGATCGGCGCGCTGACCGCGAAAGGCCCGCTCGGCCCGCTGCCCGTCATCGGTCCTGACGGCACGACGCCGTTCGACGCCTACAAGCGCCCGTATCTTGGAGACGCTTCAATACCGCGCGTCGCGGTCATCGTCGGCGGCCTCGGCTTCAACGCCGCCGTGACTCAGGCCGCCATCGAACAATTGCCGCCGGAGGTGACGCTGTCCTTCGTTCCATACGCGGAGCGTCTGCAGAGCTGGATCGATTCGGCCCGCGCGCACGGCCACGAAGTGATGATCGAACTGCCGATGGAGAGCTTCGATCCCACCACTGACACCGGCCCGCAGACTCTGCTGGCCGCCGGTGCAGCCAAGGATAATGTCGGCAAGCTGGAAAATTTGATGTCGCGCGCGGCGGGTTATTTCGCCGTGTCGAATTACCAGGGCGCGAAATTCGCCCAATCAAGTCAGGCCAGCGCGCCGGTGGCGCAGGCGCTCAAAAGCCGCGGCCTTGTGTTCGTATCCAACGGCATTGGCCAGCGCGCCGCCTTCGCCGCCGAAGCGCAGAAAGCCGGCCTGGCCTTCACCGCAGCCGACCGCGTGCTCGACGCCCAGCGCGAAGCCGAGGCGATTTCCGATCAGCTCGATGCCCTGGAAGAGATGGCTAAGTCCGGCGGCGCTGCGCTTGGCGCGGGTTTTGCCTACCCAGTAACGGTAGATCGGATTAAATTCTGGGCGAGTGATCTGGAGAGCCGCGGGGTTGCGTTGGCGCCCGCCTCGGCCATACTTGAGCGACGCACCCAAGGCCGATGAACGAAGTCCACGAACCCAATCTTTATCGCGCAAATGTAGGACTTGCTCTGTTCAACCGTGCGGGCCAAGTGTTTTACGGACGCCGCGTGGAAAGGCGCTCTGCGCCGGTCTCCGATTATATCTGGCAGATGCCGCAGGGTGGTGTGGACAAAGGCGAAAGCCCGCGGGCGGCGGCCTTGCGCGAACTCAATGAAGAGATCGGCGTCGAACCCGAACTCGTCGAGATCGTCGAAGAAACGCCCGACTGGATCTATTACGACTTTCCCACAGATGTGCGCAGCGTACTGGGAAAGCGCAGCAAGTTTCGCGGCCAGCGTCAGAAATGGTTCGCGCTGCGGTTTCACGGCAAGGATGCCGATATTCGCCTTGATCTGCATACGCCTGAATTCGATCACTGGCGCTGGGGCGCGCTCGCGGAAGCGCCAAGCCTGATCATACCGTTCAAGCGCGCCGCTTACGAAGAAGTCGTTCGGCGTTTTGGGCGTTACGCAACGTAGCACGTAAATCAAGCGTTTTTTTTGCTCGCTTCTGGACGCGGACGCCGCTCTAATGATGGCAGACCGCACTAGCGGCGACTTGTGGGGGCTTTACTTCATGACGGCGCCGGTGGTGTTCGTGCATGGCGCGTTTTGCGGCGCCTGGGTGTTCGACGATTTTCGCGAGCCGTTTGAGCGGCTCGGCTACGCAACACATGCGCCAGACATGCCCGCGCATGAACGCGGCGCGGATATGGAGCGTCTGGCGCAATGCGGCGTACATGATTACGCCAACGCCCTGATGAAGGTGATGCGCGGCCTTTCCGCGCCGCCTATTGTTATCGGTCATTCGCTTGGCGGCCTTATCGCGCAGATGGCGGCGGCAAAAGCCGATTGCGCGGCGCTGATCCTGCTCGCGTCGTCGCCGCCGTGGGGCGTGATGCCTTCAACGCTTGACGAACACGCCAACGCATTCGGCATGGCGATGCTCGGCGATTATTGGCGCCGTCCGATCCCGCCCGATTATCAGGTCGCGCGGCGTACGACTCTTGACCGCCTGACGCGCGAAGAAGCGCGCCGCGCGTTTGCGCGCTTCGTTCCAGAATCCGGGCGCGTAGTGTTCGAGACGGTGCAATGGGGACTGGATCACACGATGGCGTCTTCCGCGCCCGCGCACGAAATAAGATGCCCCGTGCTGGCGATCGCTGGCGGCCGCGACACTGTGAATTCATCCGGCACGGTTAGGCGCATCGCCGCGCGCTTTCCCGACGCTCAGGCCGATTTCCATGAATTTCCCAAGATGAGCCATTGGCTCGTGGGTGAGCCCGAAGCGCCGGAAGTCGCGCGCCTATGCCTCGAATGGCTAGCGCGGCGCGGCATTTCCGGCGACGCGACGCCGCCGCGCAAATCGCGCCGCGGCGTCAATCTGTTCGGCGCGCCCGCGGCCGCCAGCTAGATCACGGCGCACGCGCGAGAAAATCAAGCAGCCCGTTCCACGCCGGCGGTTCTTCCAGCGTCGGCGCGTGGCCGACATCCGGCACATCGACAGCAACGAGATCAGCCTTCACCAGCCGCATCAGGTCTACGCCTTCACTTGACAGCAGATCGCTGATCGCGCCGCGCACAACCAGAACCGGCGCGGCGCCCAGCGCCTCGAACAGCGGCGTCATGTCCGGCGGCGCCGTCGATGCGCCCGGCCGCGCAATCGCCGCATCATAATCATAAACTACGCGTCCGTTTTCTTCACGGCATACACGGCGGGCAAAGCGCTTGTAGAACTCATCATCAGCGGCCGGAAACGCCGACGATTGTGCGGCCTTCACCGCGCTAGCGGCTTCGTCCCAGTTTGCAAACTCCATGGTCTTGCCGGCATAGCTGGCGATGCGCTTCAACCCCGCCTCTTCCAGCACCGGCCCCACATCGACCAGCACCGCCGCGGCGACGCGATCCTTATCCAGCGCCGCGGTTAGCATCGTTACGATGCCGCCCATCGACGAGCCCACGAACACCGCGCGCCTGATGCCCAGCGCATTCAGGATGCCGAGCAGATCGTTGGCGTAAACGGTCGGCGCGTAGTGATTGGCGTTTGGATCGCGCGCCGAGCGTCCCCGCCCGCGCACGTCCGGCACAATCACGCGCCGGCCAAGCGAGGCGATGCGAGGCGCAACCAGTTCGAAATCACGCGAATTGCGCGTCAGCCCGTGCAATAGGATCACCGGCAGGCCGCTGGCCGGCGGCAGCGGCGCATAATCGCGGTAGAAAAGCTGAAGCCCGTCAGCCGCCTTGACGAAGCGCTCGGTCATGGTCGGCTCGGGCAAGTCGAAGGGCATTCTGCGCTCCACTGAAAGGCGCGCGAGCTTTACCTCCGCGCCGCTCTGTGACAAGCGCGTTTACAGGAGCCATGCGGCGATGAGCGCGTATCCGATCGCGGAAACGGCGGAGCAAGCGGCGCTGCCGGCCTTGCCGGCGGCGAAAACCGCGCATGAGGCGGCTGAACTTGCCGGCGGCCCGGTCTATCTCGCCGTGCATGAATTGCCGCGCGCCTTCGCAACCATCGCCGAAGCCGACGACGCTCTAGGCGGTATTTATGGCGAGCCGCGGTTCGAACTGATTTCGCGCGACGGCGCCTGGCGCGTTATGGTGCGATTTTGGCGTAAGGCGCCGCCAGCGCCCGTGGCGCGCACCGCCGCCGCCGCACGCCGGCCGCTGGGCTATGCCGCCACACCCGAACAGGCGCGCAGCATACTCGGCGCGCCCGCCGAGCGCGTCAGCGAAACACTCTGGCGGCCTTACGCGACGCGCACGCGCGCGCTCGCGCAGATCGCCAAGGCCCATTTGCCGGACGGCCTGGCCCAGATCGTTGAGCGCGAAGGCCGCTTCATCGTGCAGCTGGCGTTTTGGCGCCCGCTGGCGCCGCGCCTTTCGCCGGCCGAGCGCGCGGAGTTGGAACAGCGCGTGGCTGCGCCGATGCGCGTCGCAGCCCCGCAATTGCCAGCCGATATGGGCCTTTTTGAACACACCGCGCCAGAAAATCCGGCGATCGTTATAGCAGAGGAAGGCGACGGTAGAACGCGCGGCGAGTGATCTGCGCTAACCAGCGTCGCCCCGCACGCGCACGTGCGATCGAGCGCGCCGGCCGTCTGCGTCGATCACCGTGACTTCGAAGAAGCCTTCGCCGTTCGGTTTCCAGATCACCCGGCCGCTGGATTCTTCGCGCGCAATCGGCTGCCCGCCGGCATACCAGGTCAACGGCTCGCGTCCGCGCGCGGCCAGCGCCACGCCGCGATCAGTAATGACGATCTCGGCCTTGTCCGGTGGAAACAGGATATGCGGCGCGGTGAGATCTTTCTGATCAAGCCTGGCAAGGCCAGGCGCGGCTGCGGTTCCACGATCTTCGGCGATCAGCGCCTCGGCGCCCGGCGCGCGGTCCAGCCGGTCAAAAATCTCGAACAGCAGCGGCAGCGCGTCTGAACGGCCCGTCGCCGCCGCGCGCGGCGCGCCGTCGGGCCGCCCGACCCAAACCGCAACGACATAGCCTTCGCCCACGCCAATCGACCACGCATCACGAAAGCCATAAGAAGTGCCGGTTTTGAACGCGATCTGCGGCGCGTCCTGCGCCAGGCGCCAGGGCGCGCGCCCTGCCGGCGTCGGCGTGCCAGCGAGGATCGTGAGCACTTTCTGCGCGGTCTGCGGCTTCATCAGCCGCGCGCTGCGAAAACCGGGCGTTTCGCTTGTATAGCTGAGCGGCCGCGACACGCCATTATCACCCAGCGCAGCGTACAGCGTCGCAACTTCCTCCAGCGTCATGCCCACGCCGCCAAGCGCCAGCGCCAGCCCGGGCTCAACCAGATGGCGGCGCGGAATGCGCGGTTTTGCGCCTGCTTGCGTCAGCGTTGCTTCAAAGCGTTCGGCGCCGACGCGCTGGAGCGTGGCAACGGCCGGCAGGTTGAGCGATTGCTGCAAGGCGTCCGAGAGGCGGACCTCGCCATGAAACACGCGGTCGAAATTCTCCGGCAGATAGGAACCGAACCGCCGCGGCAAATCCTCCACCAGCGTTTCCGGCGCCGCCACGCCATCATCGAACGCCATCGCATAAATGAAAGGCTTCAGCGTCGAGCCCGGCGAGCGCACGGCGCGCGTCATGTCGATATAGCCGCCGGCGCGGTCGCGTCCCGCCCCGCCGATGGAGGCGCGCACGGCGCGGTTCTTGATCTCCACCACGATCACCGCGGCGGACACGTCCTTCTCAAGCGCTTCGACGTGATTGCGCACCAGCGGCTCAATCGCCATTTGCAAACGCGCATCAAGCGTGGAGTGGATAACGCTATCGCCGCGATTTTTTCGCACGATGCTTTCGCTCGCCAGTTCCGCGCGCACGGGGAACGGCGTGCGTTTCGGCATTGGCGCCTGCTTGGCTTCGGCCGCCAGGCGCGTATTGATCGCGCCGATCTTGACGAACTTGCCAATCACCAGATCGCGCGATTTACGCGCCAGCGCAGCACGGCGATCAGGGCGGCGCGCTTCCGGCGCCTGCGGCAGCGCGATCAGCAGCGCCATTTCCGCATCAGACAGCGCCTGCGGATCGCGCCCGAAATAGGCGCGAGATGCGGCGCGTACGCCTTCCAGATTGCCGCCATAAGGCGTCATGGTCAGGTAGGCTGAGAGTATCTGCTTTTTCGTCAGCCGCCGTTCGATCTGCGCGGCGCGGACCATCTCGACCAGCTTGGATCCAACATTGCGCCGGCGTGGTTCCAGCAGGCGCGCGAGCTGCATCGTGATCGTAGAGCCGCCAGAAACAACACGGCCGCGCTGCATATAGCTGCTGGAAGCGCGCGCCATCGCTAGCGGGTCCACGCCCGGATGAACCCAGAAGTTCTTGTCCTCGATCCTCACCAGCCGGCGCAGGAATTCCGGATCAATCTCATCCAGCCGCGCCTCAAGCCGCCAGCGGCCTTCCTTGGTAGTGAACGCGCGCAGCCAAACGCCGTCCTTGTCGAGCACGACGGGCGATACATCGCTGACGCGCTGCAGCGGCGGGGGCAGCGCCACGTCCAGTGCGAACACCGCCAGCATCACGCTTGCGATTGCTGCGCACCATCGCCTTGCGCGCGCACCCGGCGCCCATGCGAGAGAGCGTCCGCGCTTCACGCACTAACCCTCCCCTCAATGGGGAGGGTGGCGAAGGCGAAGCCTGAGCCGGGAGGGGTGTTGCCGTGAGTTTGGCGGATTTGCCCCGCGAGGCTCACGTTCGACGGCGGCGTTCCCACCCCCTCAGTCTCGCTACGCTCGACAGCTCCCCCATTGAGGGGGAGCTTGGCTAGCCGCGACGCACCGAGCCATTCCATCGCATCATTGCCCCGGCGCGATCAACACGCGTCCTGGCGCCGTGCGGCCATACACGCCCGGCCGATACATGTCTTCCACCTGCGCGCCCGGCATAGTGTACGCACCCGGCGTCACCGCGCGCGCAATGTAGCCGAACTGGAAGCTTTCGCCGCGCACGTCCGCCGCCGCGACAAAACGATCGTCGCGCGCTTCGGCGACGCGCGACGCGCTGATCTTGCCGGCCCAGGCAAACGGCCCATCACGCGCGCCCTCGCGCTCGTAGCTAAACCGCTGCGCGCCGTCTTCCGGCTTGAGCACGGATTCAATTTCCAGCCCCGCCGGCAGCAGATCGACCAGCACGGCGGGATGCAAACGTTGCCCCTCCGGCGCGCCGGAAAGCAGCACAACCACGCGCTGGCCCTGCCGCAGCGCGGAAAGATCAGCTGCCTCGCCGGTCAATGTGAACACGCGCTTGGAAATGTTGAACCCGCTGCTCGTAGCAGGCGGCGCAGCTTTTGGCGGGCCGTTCAGCGTCACCGTCCGCCACACCGCGCCGCTGCCTGCATTAGTGAAGGCAAGGCCCTGCGCGATGCGCGTGGCGCTGGCGATCACCGGCGCTATCGCTGAAGCCGGCGCACCGTTCACCGACACCGAAACCGGCCCGGCGCGTTGCAACAGCGCATCGGCCGCCATCAACAGCCGCGCCTGCTCCTGCGTCATCAGGCTATCGGCGTCAGGCGTTTCTCGCTCCAGCCGACGCGCAAGACGCTCGACCAGTTGCGTTTGCCCCGCTTCCGCGGCGAGCGCGAGCACGCCGGCCAGATCGCGCAGCGGCGATTGGTAATAATCGCCGGTGTTGCGATAGCCGAGCGCGGCCTCCGCGCGGGCGAACGAATCCGCCGCCCGCGCGCGATCGCCGAAATGCGCCAGCGCCGCGCCGATCTGCGCCCGCGCCAGCGGGCTTGGATCATCTTTCAGCTTCGCGTCATGGAAGTAACGCACCTGGCCGACATCCACCTTGCCGGCTTTCGCCAGCACGTAGAGCGCATAGGCCGCTGCGCGCGATTTCAACAGCGCTTCGCTATCGTTGGAGCCCGGCCATTTATAGACCTCGAAATCGTAGGCAACGTTCGAGAAGTCATCGAGCCGCGCCACGGCGCGCAGCCCCTTGTAGGCAGATTCCAGCGGCGCATCCGGCACCGTCGCGCCGCCTTGTTTTGCGCGATAGAGGAAGTCAACGATGTAAGCGCCGAGCCACGGGCTGGCGCCGCGATCGCCTTCACGCCACAGCCCGAACGAACCATCAGAGCCTTGGCGGTCGAGCAATTTATTGACAGTCTCCTGCACGCGGCTCCGCAGGCGCGGATCTTCCTTCTTGCGCGCCGTCGCTGCGAGCGCGTTGGCGTAGAGCAATGGCATCGTCGTCGATGTCAGCTGTTCGGAACATCCGTAAGGATAGCGCTCCAGCACGTTTAGCAATGGCGCCGGATCAAGCCCGCGTAGATTGGAATACGACACAGTCGCCAAGCCATCGCCGCCCGCGAACGCATTAAGCGTGTCCGGCGAGAGGCGGTGCGTCGCCTGAACCGCCTGACTTTGCGTATCCACCTCCGTCACCGGCAGGAATGGTGAGCGCGACTGGATGTCGTAGCTGCGTGACACGGTGAAGCCCGGCCCGCTGACATTCAGCGTTACCTGGCCCAAACCAGCATCGGCGCCGGACAGCGGCACGCGCACGCGCTGCTGCACGCCGCGCTGCAGATTGAAACTCTGCGTGTAGTTTTGCATCGACGCGGCGCCCGTGCTCGACACTCTCACCGCATACGCACCGGCATTGCCTTCGACATTGTTCAGCTCAAGCGTAGCGAACGCGTTATCTCCCGGCGCCAGGAACCGCGGCAGCGTCAGTTCGGCCACCACCGGATCGCGCACGGTCAGCGGACGCGACGCCGCGCCAAGCCCTGTCTCCGTCCAGGCCACGGCCATCAGGCGCAGCTCGCCGTTGAAGTCCGGGATATTGAGCGGCACCATCACTTTGCCGTCGCGGCCCGGCTTCACGAGGCCGCTCCACAGCGCGACGGTTTTCGTCGGCACCACGGTCAAGCCCTCGCCGCCCAGGCCGTCGCCGCCCTGTTTCGGGATCGATGGCGCGCCGAGATTGGCGTTCAGCAGCCGCCCGTAATCGTCGCGCACGCCCACGCCGAGCGCCTTGCGGCCGAAATAGAACTTCGTCGGGTCGGGGCTCTGGAATTTTGTAAGGCCGAGAATGCCTTCATCCACTGCAGCCAGCGTCAGCCGCAGGCCTTCGCCGCCGGGTACGCCGGTCACGTCGATCGGCACCTGCAACACCTGGCGCGGCCGCACGACAGTCATAGACTTGGCGATGTCGAGCTTGATTGTGCGCGAGCTCATATCGACCGGCACGTAAGAAACGCCGATCGCGCGGCGCGGCACCGGCGCCTTCGCCGGCGAGCGCGCGGTCATCACGGTCGCCATAATATACGCGCCCGAGCCCCATTCCTTATCGGCGCGGAAGCTGACTTTCGTTCCGGCCGGCCCGACATGAACCGTGCGCATTTCCAGCACCCGGTCCGTCGCCACCACGATTTGCGCCTCGCCTTCATATGGCGGCTTGATTTCGATCTGCACGGTAGCGCCGGGCTTCACAGGGTCTTTCGGACCCGTGACCGCAACGGTGTCCGGCGTATCGCTATCGGCGCCCGAAGCCCCCCAGCCGACGTGGAAACGGACTGTCGTCTCGGTGCTCTGCGCCGCATCGCGCACGATCAGGCGATAGGAGCCGGCCTCGAGCTTTTCGCGCGCCACCACAACGGGATTGGCGCCCAACTCGACGGCGCCGTTGGCGCCGCCAACCGGAATGTCGCGCCCCGTCCGGCGCCATTTCCATTGGCCACCCTCAAGATACCAGTCGTAGCTCCAATCTTCCTCGACGATCTGCCACGTCACGCCGCGCGCGATCGAACGTTGGCCCGCCGGATTCAGAGCGATCAGGTCAAATGCGACGCGGGCATTCTCAGCGACATAGCCGTATTCGAACGCCGGCTTGACGCCGAGATAGACGTCATTGGTCCGCACCGGCACGTTGAAACCTTCGCGCACCGTGCGCCCACCCGGCTCAGCCACCGTCGCCACCACGCGCGCGCGCAACGGCAATGTGGTTTGTGGGAGATCGGCGAACGCGAGCTGCAATTGTGCGCGGCCATCGCCATCCGTCGTTGTCGCCGGCAGCTGGACGAATTTCTCCTCGAAGTTTTCCGCCGCCTTGCCGAACGAATAGCCCGCTTCCTTCGGAAACGGATTGGGATCGACCTGCAGGCGCGCTTCGCCCTCGACGGAGAGGCCCGAGCCCGGCGCGCCATAGAGGAAGCGCGCGTTAACATCGATGCCGCGCGTTTCCGTGCCGCGCATTGGCGTTTCGTCGGCCGTGATCTCCACCTTCAGCCGTTGCGGCACGAAATCTTCTACCGCCCAGCTGACGCTGCCGGCGGCGCCGGTCTGGCCGTCGACCTGCAATTCCGCGCGCCATTGGCCACGCGGCGCGTTGCGGTCGATCGCAACCGACTGGATCACGGCGCCTGCTTCACGCGCTTCCTGCAAACGTTGGCGGCGCGCTTCTGTGCCGTTCGGGCGATAGACCACCAAAACGCTCTGGCGATTGGAGATCGCGCGCCCGGAAGGGTCGCGGATCAAGCCGGTCAGCCGTATATATTCGCCGGGGCGATAGATCCCACGATCGGTATAGAGAAACGCATCGACATCGCCGGGCGTGCCACGGCCATCAATACCGCGATCCGACATATCCAACGTCGGACGTTCCAGATCGAGCGCGGTAAAATCGCCCCGCGCGCCATACGCCATGACGTAACGCGGGCGCAGCGCGCCTTCGCCCTTAAGCAGCGCATCGGCGAACCGCACACGGCCCTGCCCGTCAGTTCGCACACGCGCTAATTCGTCATTATTGGCGGCGACCAGCGTCAGCGTCGCGCCCGGCACTGGCTTGGCGTCAGCCAGGGAGCGCACGACCACATCCATGCCGCTGGCGCCCTGGAACGTCTGCAACGCCATGTCGGTGTACAGAATCCAGCGATGCGCGGCGGCGGGGCGATCATTGTTCTCCCCCCGCGCACCGGCACCGGGAGAGTCATCCACCACTTTGACGACATAGGCGCCTGGCTTGAATTCCTTCAGCGCCGAGCCGAGCGGAAACACCGTGGTGATGTTCTGGTTGCGGCGGCTTTGCTTGGTCTTGGCGTCCGACAGCGGGATATCGATCACCCCCTTGTAGACCGAAGAGCCGACATCGCTGCCGGCGTAGTCAAACTCGTACCAATCGTACGAGCCCTCGGAGATCGCTTGCCCGACTTCGACGCTGTTGCGCGACAAGATTCGATCGGACACGCGCAGGACTTCGATTTTCAGCTTCGAGACGTTGACGGTTTCGATGCCCAAGCCATCGGCTTCAGCGCGCGGCAGGATAACGCCATTGCCGGCAAAGCCGATAAACGCCGGCCGGTCGCCAAACGTCAGCGTCGCCGTCTCGTCGCGCGTGGTTTGCTGGCCATCTTGCGAAGGCAGACCCTGGCGCACCGTCAGCGTGCGGTCCGGCTCGTAGGGCAAACCGGCAAGGCAAAGCTGGTTGCCGACGACTTCGGTGGCCACGGAAGCTGCCGGTTCGAGCCCGATGTAATCGGCGTAGCGAATCTGCGGATCGGTTGAGAGGTCTTTGCTGAATTCCAGACACGCCTTTGGCTGGGCGGTGGTGGTGTCAATCCGCAGCCGGATGAACGCCATCCCGGCATAAGACGGGCCCGGCGGCCGCGCCGCATTGGCCGATCGCGGCGCCCCGCCAGCAGCGACGATCTCGCCGATTCGCGCCGGCCCCGCGCCTCCGCCTACGCGCGCCAACACGAAACCGCCCCAAAGCCCGGTGACGAGCGCCAGAGCGGCAGCCAAAATAGCGTTACGGTTCACAGTACTTCCCTCACCGAAGCGCCGCGAACCTGCCCGACAGGCATGGCGGCGGCAAGGCAATCATAAGGATTTGGTAAGGATTTCGTCCTGAGCCCTTGCGCGCCCTTTTTGCTTATGCTGCAACTGCGTAATCGCGGAACGAATATCTCGCGACTGCGTCATAGAGAGACAGAAGCGTCTCTGCCCACGGGCCGGCCCCTGGAACGCTTCTTGCGTTTGTTGTCTGAAGCGGAAAGCGGTGGACTTTGGCGATTGATGCAACGTTCGATCTCGCGCTCGGCTTCGTGGGCGACGCGCAAGAGCCAGTCGGCCTTGACCAGGTAGGCATTGAAAATGCACGCCTTCAGCGTGTTATAGATTCCCTTCCGGACGGTCATTACTCTCGCGCGCTGGCGATCGGCGCGACCCCCGCCCTCTGCCGCAAGCTGACCCGGTATTGCGATGCCCTAGCCACGACCCCCGACGCTGAACGGCTCAGCGCCGGCAGGCTCGATCTGGTGGTGCTGTGTGACGCGCTGGCCGGCGCTGATCATAAAATGCTGTGCTATATCGTCAGCCAATGCGTTTCGGCGTTGAAGCCGGGCGGTCATCTCATACTAGTGAATTGGCTGTCGGCCGATCGCGATGCTGCGGCCTTCATTGAAGCGGCTGGCGATATGGTGCTGCCGATCTCCCGCCAGCGTACGCCCGATTGCCGGGTAGACGTGCTCGAGCGCGCTTAAGCGCTCAGCGCTAGCTGCGCCGCGGGCGCAGCACGTCGTGGATAAGATCCTTGAACAGCGAGGGATTCTTGATCGCCGCAAAGCCCGTAAGCGCTGAAACGGCAAGCGTCAAAACCGGCTTTTCCTTAATTGCATCGGCGAACATACCGAAAATTGAAGGCGGCTCGGCCTCTTCTTCTTCCTCTTCTTCCTTATGCTTTATGGCGCTGAGCAGACGCGCGATGGCAAAGCCGAGAGCAATAACCAAGAAGTCTACGCCAGCAACAATGCCGGCCGCGCCGGCGGGTCCGACGCGGTCGACAAAGCTAAAATACAGCGCGAAACCCAGCGACCATACCAGGAGCGCTGATGCTGCGACGAGCGCCGCCAAAGCCGCGATGGCGAGCGCCGTCTTACCTATCAACGACGACGACCGCCGGCGAGCAGCATGCCGAGAACCAGCCCAGCGCCAACCGCGGCAGCGGTTACAGCAATAGGCCGCTCACGGGCTTGTTCTTTCAGATACATATGAGCCTGATCAACGCGCTCGGCGGTCGTGTCGATCGCCTCGTTGATTTTGGCTTTGGAGTCTTCGACGCCCTTCTTCAGCGCGTCTTGGGTCGCGTGCAGACCGTTGGCCGCTTTCTGGCGCAGCCGCTCGGCTTCTGTTTTGGCTTGATCCATCGGGGAAGACATTGAATCGTTCATGACGCTCTCCTCTACACGAATAAAATTAATCGCGCGTTCTCAACGCGCTTCTCCCGTGCGGCGATCCATTACATCTGCGCTATTCTGCGCTTTTTATTGTTACGTTTACGCGGCCTGTCGCGCGCGATGAAAGAACAGCGCCTGGCCGATGGTGGCTTTTAAGGTTAACCGCTCGAAAGGCTTGGTCATCAGATACGCTGGCTCGGGACGATCGCCGGTAAGCAGGCGCTCTGGAAACGCCGTTACGAAGATAACCGGCGCATCAAACATGCCGAGAATATCGCGCACGGCGTCGATGCCGGACGAATCATCAGCCAACTGAATATCGGCGAGCACCAGTCCCGGCTTTTTTGCACGCGCCGCAGCCACGGCTTCATCGCGCGTGCGCGCTATCGACGTGACACGATGGCCAAGTTCTTCGGCAAGCTCTTTTATGTCCATGGCGATGATCGTTTCGTCTTCAATCACCAGCACATCGGTCTTCAGTTCACGCTCAATCTCCAGCTGGGCGTCGGCGGCGAGCTTCTCGGAGGCGTCCTTGGAAACCGCCAAGATCACACCCACATCCGAAAACGCAAAGCCCTCAACCGCAGATAGCAACAACGCCTGCCGCGTCAATACATTCAGTCCCTTCAGCCGCTCCTCGGGAGAAGAGCCGCCAGAAAGTGCGCCATCCATCTGGGGATCGTATTTGGCGCCGGGACCCGACCAAATCGTATGGAATACTTTGTAAAGAGCGACGCGGATCGGAACATTTTCGTCGATCGAGACTTCCCCTGAAACGAGAGCTTCAAGCGTCGCCCTTACAAAGGCGTCTCCGGATTGCGCCGAACCTGTCAACGCCCTGGCATAACGCCGCAAATATGGAAGATGCGGACCAATCCGCTCCTTCATGCTCATGAAAAACACTCCTGCCTGCCTGCGTTCGCGGCGCAGCTATCCCGGCGGCCCGCATCGCGGCATCAACGCGAACCTTACCCCTCTAGTTCCGTCCAGAGAAACTCTTTCCGGAACTCACTAGCCGCTCGCGCGTCTTACGGCGGGCAGGTAGATATGGCGGAGCAGAATAAAGTGCGTTCGGAATCGCCCATGGCAGGCCAGGGGGGCAAAGTGCCGCCTATCGACGAAACCGATCCAGAAGCCCTGGAGCGTCAGCGCGTGCTTGGCTCGCGTCTTAAGCAGATGTTCGATCACGTCGTCGATGAGTCCGTTCCCGACGACTTTATGGACCTGCTCGACAAACTAGATGGTCCCGCCGGGAAGAAGCCCTGATGGCCGGCGCTCTCCCCCCTGAAGCCGAAGCTGAAGCCGCACGGGCGCCGGTCGATGACGGGGCGTTCAAAAAGGAGCTGGTCGATCTCCTGCCCCAGGTGCGGGCGTTCGCCCGTTTTCTTTGTCAGGGCAATCGCGCCGCCGCCGACGATCTGGCGCAGGATGCGCTGGTGCGCGCGTGGGCGGCGCGCGGCTCGTTTCAACCCGGCAGCCAGATGCGCGCGTGGTTGTTCGTGATTGTGCGTAACGCCTTCTACTCGGATCGGCGCAAGGCGTGGCGCTCGGTCGGGCTCGATCAGGAAACCGCAGAACGGACACTGCGCCAGGAAAGCGCGCAAGGCGACACGCTCGACCTCGACGACGTGCGCCGCGCGCTTAATCAGTTACCGACAGATCAGCGAGAAGCGCTTATTCTCGTTACGGCGGGCGGGTTATCCTATGACGAAGCGGCGGCGGTATGCGAGTGCGCCGTGGGGACGATAAAAAGTCGCGTCAATCGCGCCCGCAAAGCGCTGCTCGAAATCGTCGATACTGGCAAAGCGCCCGCGCCGGACAAGGCTGCCGACACCGCCCTTGACCTGCTGATCGAGGATGCCAAACGTCTTGCAGCCGGAAGCTGAGGCGCCCAGGCGCTCAATCATCGACAGGTTGTCGCTGCGGGCCATTCTGTTCGGAGCAGTTCTTGTTGCGGGCGCGCCGGGCGTGATTTTCGGCGCGCTCCAGGCGGCGAATAGCTACAACATCGCGAGCCAGGCTGAAAACGTGGTCCGCAGCGATGACGCGATCCGCGCCTCCGTGCGCTTCGATTCCGCGTTGATGGCTGCGCGCGACCGGGCCGCAGCAATGAGCGTGAGCCCGACCGTACTGAACGCGGGCGCTGCTTGCAGCCGGACACTTGGTGATGTGATTCCATTGCAAACGGTTTACTCCATGCTCGCCCGCACAGATGCCGCCGGCAGGATCAACTGCGCTTCGAGCCCCGCGCTCATGGGCAAAACACTGCAACAAACCGATTGGTTTGCGGCGCTCAAAGGCGGGCAGAAGCAGGTGCAATCCAGCGTCACACCCGATCCGCTTGGCGGCGAAGCAATCATCGTAGCGCAGGCGCTTCAAAAACGCGGCGCGTTCGATGGAGTGGCTTTTGTAGCGATCCCCCGCTCATGGTTCGCCGAGGCGGTGGAGCAAGATCTTGGCAGAGGCGCCGGGGCCGTTGTCGCCTATGACCATAAGGGCATGCTGATCGGCGCTGCGTCGCGCGACGTGTCGATGCCGATGGCGCTGGTGCAGGCTGAAAGAGCGCTGACCGCGCGCGATGGCTCGGCCGCCGGCAACGGCCTAAGCGCTCGCTCGATCGAAACCGGCGTTGAAGGTCTCCGATTTGTTTCCGTTGCGCCGCAAGGGCGGCAAACGGAAATCACCCTACGCGCGGCTTTGATCGTTCTGGCGCCCGTCCTGGTTTCGGCGCTTTCGATCGTGGCGATCTGGTTCGCGGTGACGCGCTGGGTGCTGCGCTGGTTTTTCCGCCTGCGCGACGCTGCGGAGGATTTCGCTTTGGGCCGCTACGCACCTCCACCCATGAAGGGGGCCCCAAAGGAAATCGCCGCCTTGGCCGACGCGTTCGATGCGGCGGTCACGCAATCGCGCGCCCGCGAAGCCGAACTCGCGACGGCGCTCGCCGCTAATAAGGGGCTGACCCGCGAGCTGCATCACCGCGTGAAAAACAATCTCCAGGTTCTCTCCAGCCTGATGAGCCGCCAGCAGCGGCGAACCGAAGAACCAGTCGTGCGCAATGCTCTGGGCGAAGCGCGGGCGCGCATGGCGCCTGTGGCGCTGGCTTATCGCTTCATCAACCCGCCCGAAGAACTCATCGCCATCGACATGGAAGCGTTTCTGAGGGAGCTGACGCGTCAGCTCCACGTCGCGCTGAATGGCGATTCACGCGGGGTCAAACTTTCTGTCACGGCCGACAGCGATCCGATGGCGGTCGAAGACGCCACCAATCTCGGGCTTATCGTCGCCGAAGCCTTCGTCTCAGGCTATGGCCAGGCGGCGGGCATGAGCGGCGCCGCCGCCACACTTACCAGCACACGCACGGAAACTGGCGGTCACAAGGTTACAATGGGCGTGATCGGCGCAGCGGATCAAGGGGACGGCAAGCGCGGGCTCGATCGCGAACTAATCCAGGAGCTCGCGCGCCAATTGCGCGCCGAGGCGCACTTCATGCCATCCGGCCTTATTGAACTGAACCTGCCGCCCGCGCCGCCAAAACAGAACTGAGCGCAGCGATCAGCTCGGGGTCGGTGAATGGCTTGGCGAGAAACGGCGTATCGACGCGCTCACCAATTTTCATGCTCGCGGCCACCGTCAGGATCGGCACGCCCCGCGCTTTCAACCGCGCCGCAATCGGCGCGCTGGAATAACCGCCGAGATCCAGATCAAGGATCGCCGCGTCGATGCCGTCGTCCTCGGCGCGCAAAAGCCCTTCCTCCACGGTTGACGCCGGGCCGATCACGCGCACGCCAGCCGCTTCAAGCGTGCTGGCCACCTCCAGCGCAATAATCCTTGAGTCTTCCACGATCAGCACAGACTTGCCGGATACGTCACGCGGCTTGGAGCGCGCGGTGTTTTCGGCCGCGTTCACCCCCTGCACGCGACTGAGCGGTGCGTTGAGAGAGGCGCGCAAGCCCTGCGGCGTGTACTCAAATTGCATTTCGCCGCCGAGATCGCCCTCGGCGATGTTGCGGATCAGGAGGGAGCCGAATCCAGATTGTGCCGGCGCTGATGCGGGCGCACCGCCATGCTCGATCCAGCGCCACAGCAAACGGCCATTCTCTGTCGTCCAGGTGATCTCGACATGGCCACCGGCGCCAGCCAGCGAGCCATATTTCGCGGCGTTGGTTACAAGCTCGTAGGCTATCAGCGCAAATCCCAATGCCGCTTTCGGCGCGATCGGCAGATTAACGCCGCTCATCTTGAAGCGCTCGGAGCCATACGTCTCGAATTGCTCATGCAAGGCTTCGCCGAGCCCAAAACCGGCCCATTGCGAACGGCTCAGCAGCGAGACAGCCTTAGCCATCGCCGCGATCCGCCCCTCAATGTTACGCGCAAGTTCTTCCTTGCTGCCGACACGGCGCGCCGTCTGAGACACCAGGGCGCTGACCACGGCGAGAATGTTCTTCACGCGATGATTGAGTTCGGCGGTCAGCAATTCATGACGCGCCTGCGATTCAGCAAGGTCAGTCACATCGAGCGCCGACGCCACCAGATGCGTCACCGCGCCATCAAGATCGCGGATCGGCGCAATTTGCAGATCGACTGTCGCGGTGCGCTCCGGGCTAACGCGCAATACTTCGCGATAGCGCGTTGTTTCGCCGGCCGCCGTTCGCCGGATCGCATCCCGCACGCGCGTCTGGGTTTCTTCTGACCATGCAAACCAATACGTCTGTTCCAACGCGCGGCCGATGACATCGCCGGGCAAAAGATGCGCCCACGCCAGGGCGCGCGCATTCGCCTCACGCAACACGCCGTCCTTGTCCAGTACGCCGGTGAATGCGGCGACCGCGTCGAGCACATTGCGCAGATGCGCTTCGCTGGCTTTAACGAGCTGAGCCGCATCGACGCCCTCTGTGCGATCAGAGCACAGCAACAGCGCACCGCTGGCCGTGGGATGAATGTCGCAGCTCAGCGTGCGTCCAGCGCCGGTCTGCGCCGTCATCTGCCGCACGGCCGATCCGCTCTTGATTGCGCCGCGCAGCGCAATCTCCAATGAGTCAAGTTCAGATGAAATCGCGGTAAGGCGCTGGCCGTCACTATTTGTCTGGGCGCCAACCATCACGATGAATTGTGCATTCGCGCGCGCGATCCTGCCCTCGCGATCGAACGTCGCGACGCCGGCACCAGTGTGCTGGGCCAGCAGGTCGAGCGCGCAAGCGTCATCGACGCCCCGTGGCCAAATTACTGCCTGAATGTCGCTAGTCACCCCGGCACAATAACACCCTGTGTTTGCGACGAAAACGCTCAAAAGGAACGGAAGATGGTTTCTCTGCGTTAGGCAAACAGGAGAACCCGCATCGCTTTAGCCACGGCAGGGTTCATATGAATTCCGGAGCTACACGACATGTTATCCTGGTCACTCGCCTTCCTCATCCTGGCGCTGGTAGCCGGTTTTTTTGGCTTTTTC
Organism: Alphaproteobacteria bacterium; assembly: GCA_031399165.1. Taxonomy (GTDB): domain Bacteria; phylum Pseudomonadota; class Alphaproteobacteria; order Caulobacterales; family Aquidulcibacteraceae; genus JAKFWI01. The sequence goes on from JANNOO010000060.1 coordinate 42,462, forward strand.
GGCATTGCAGGCGCCGCCGCATCGATCGCCAAGATTTTGTTTTTTGTATTTCTGGCGCTGCTGGTCATCAGTTTCGCTGCACGCGCGCTACGCGGCGATTCAGTGAGTTGATTTGGCGCGTTGGACGGAACTTTCTGCGCGTGAGTGAATTGATCAATCAGTCTCGAGATCGAAAGATAACGGGATAAGGCCCGGAGGCGGTCGATCCCCCCACCGCCTGCGACGCTTTCGGGCTTTATGAGCCGGACCCGTAACACGGTCCGGCTCTTCTTTTTGCGTCCTGGTTATATGAAGCAACATTCACCAAAGCCGCAGAAAATTTGAGTCCGGCGTGAAACCAGTTGCGCTGTTGGTGCGTACATTAGCCAACGCAAGACCCGGTGGCGGCCGATCCCCCCACCGCCTGCGACGCCTCTGGGTTTTGCGAGAGCCGGACCGTTAAACGGTCCGGCTCTTGTTTTTTCTAGTATTCCTGCCGCCAACGCACCGCGACCCTTTGGTCGCCATTGGCCAGGAAGCTGGAAATCAGAAACAGCCTTGGACGCACCTGCCACTCGACGGCGGTTCCTGCACGGCCCTGAGCCCCCCCCGTCACTTCGACATAAACGTCCCGAGTGAGATATTTGCCGCCGGCCACCAACACGCCGCCGCTGTCTTGCCGTACTTCCAGCCGGTCCAGATTAGCCGCCGCGCGCGCCACCCCCGCAATATCGAACGCCGACTGGCCCGCCAGAGTCGCCAGGCTGGCGGCAAGTTGCGCCGCTTCGAACCCCGAAAGTTCGCGGGACGACCGGCCAAACAGCAATTGCGGCAATATCTCATCTTCCGGCAGCATCGGATCGCTGGTCAGCGCGATTTGCGGATCGACCGCGCGCCCGGTCAGCGCAACATTGGCCGTGAGATCAGGCCCCACCGCGGAAGCCAGCACATCAACCTCAGCATCCCCGGCCTCTCCAGCAAATTTGATCACCCCGCGTTCCAGATCGAAGCGCCGGCCGGCCAGGTTGAAATTACCGCGCACCAGCCGCGCCTCGCCGAACAAGTGCGGCTCGGGCAAATCGCCGGTAAGCCGCACATCCATCGACCATTCGGCTTCCAGGCCGCGCGTGCGCGTGTAGATGCGCCCCGGCGCCAGGACGCGCACATCGAGCTTGGCAGGGATCACCGAAGCCGGATTGCCGCTTGCGCGTGGCGGCGGGCCCGGCCGGTTCACCTCGATCACGTCGATCAACGGCACGGGCGCAGCGCCCGCATCGACGATGCTGATCTGCGCCTCGCTCAGCCTGATCTCGCCTGTGAACGCAACGCCGCTCTCGCGCCATTCCAGAGCAAGGTCGCCGTCGCCCGTCGCCTGGGCGTCAGGCCTGTCCACCAAGCGCATGTTCGCCAGCTTGAGATCGAGCTTGCCGCTATCTTGACCGTTAAGCCGGCCAGAGCCCGTGACGCGGCCGGCTTTGCCATCGGTGGCGGTGAAATTCTGCAGGCTCACGCCGCTGTCATCGAAGGCAAGGGTCGCGTTCACATCGCGCAGGCGCACGCCGGAGAATTTGTCTTCAAACACGCCGCCGGCGATGACCATGCGCCCGTCGCCGGTTACGCCGCCATTGGCGAAGCGCACCGCGCCTTGGCCCTGCACCGTACCACCAAGGTTCTGATCCAGCGGCCCAAACAGCGCCCACAAGCCTTCGATTGGTCCATCGACGCGCCAGTTTGCTTCCAGAACGCTGCCGCGTGCCGGCGTCAGCCGGAACGGTGCGGCTTCGGCGGTGATGGGAACTTGTCCTTGCACCGAAGCGGTCAGCCCGCGTCCGGACTTTGCGTCGATGGCGCCGCGCAACACACCGCCGCCGAGCGTCGCCGTCAGATGCGCGTTCACCGCATCGCGTGACCGGCGCGCCAGACGCGCGTCAGTGAAGGTAAGGTCGGCATTGCCGGAGAGCGCTTTCCTGGCGCCAGCTAGACGAATTTCGCCGCTGATGACGCCCGCGGCCGGTTGCTGCATCACGGCCGTCAGGACTTCTAGCGGCGCTTTGTCGAACTTGGCGTCGATCGCCACTTCATCCCGATCGCCCCGCCAGGAGGCTTCGATCGATCCGCCTCCCACGAGCGCCGCGCCGCGCGCCTCAACCGCATCGTCCTTCATCCGCAGCACCACAGGACCGCGCGTCTCGATCGCTGCGCCCGCAAATTCGCCCTGCGCCGCAAGCTGCGCGATTACGCCGTCCTTGCCGCTGACGGCCGCGTCCCCGCTTGCCGTCAGCGCGATCGGCAGTTCACCAGCCCATCCTTTGGCGCTGATTTGCGCCTTCATGCCCGTGAGCGGACCCGAAAGCCGCGCCTGCACATCGTCGGCAGCGATCGAGGCGCCGAACCGCGCCTTGCTCAGCGCCAGGTCGAGTTGCAGATTGTCGCCCTCCTTGGTGTTGGCATAATCCAGTGCGCCACGAACGACGCCGGACGTCTGCGGCGCAAGCCCATCGAGCACGCCTGAGAGCTGTACGCGCGTCGAAAACGCGCCGCCCGCGATCTGGGCGCGCCCGGTCGCTACGATCCGCGCCCAATGCACATCGAGCATATCGAACGCGACCGTTTCGTCCGCCACCGAAAGGCTGGCTGTGGCGCTCGCCAGGCGGCCGAACAACTGGCCTTCAACGCCGACCCTGCCTTTGCGTTCGCCCTTGCCCGGCGCCAGCTCCAGACTCGCCACGACATTCTGCAAATCGGCGCCGCCAAGATTGAGCGAAGCCAGATTTGCCTTCATCATGATCGCCGGATCGCTGAGCCGGCCCGTCAACGTGCCTGTCGCGTCGGCGGTGCCGGCCAGACTCACGCCGGCTATTTTCGCTGGCCCGCGCGCCGACGCCTCGACCTGCAGATTCGCCCGCTCTCCCACCAAACGCCCGCGCGCGCCAAGCCGCAGCCGCGCGCCCTCTACGCGCGCATATTCCACCAGCGTACCGCCGCCGGTGAACCGCAACGAAGCGTCCAGATTCGGCGTCGGGCCCAGCAGCGGACCGAACGGCTCGTAGCCCGAAAATTGCCGCGCCGCTCCCTGCGCCTTCAGCACCAGCGGCGCGTCGCGCGTATCACGGAGCGTCCAGTTCCCGCGCGCGGCGCCGCGCGCGCCCTCAAGCAGCAGGCCAAGTTCGGCTACATCCCACGCGCCATCGAAACTAGACTGCCCGTTGTCAATTTTGCCTGCGCCGGTAAGCGCCGCATGTGGGCTACGCACAGTAAAGCTCGAAAGCTGGAACGCGCCGTTCGTGCGGTCATACGCGCCCTCTGCCCGCAGCCGCGCGCCGGCCGTGATCCGGCGCATGAAATCTGGAGCGCCGATTTCGCCGCCGGCAAGCTCGCCGCTGAAGCGGACGTCCTGTCTGGCGATGAAAATCTCAGCAGGGCCTTCACCGCTTATGTCAAACCCGTCGCGCTTTGCGTGCGTAACATCAAGGCGTCCAGAAACACGGGTGCGCGTCTCCTCGAATTCCACGGCGCCGTCAAAGCGCGCCGCGCCTTCTGAGAAGCCTAATTCCGGGGTCAGCGCCGGAAGGTTTTTCCCTTGTAGCGCCAGCGCCACCGCGCCCACGGTTTTGAGATCGGTGTTCAGCCGGCCCCGCGCATCGGCGTCGAGCACGTCGCCGCGCAACGCCGCCTGAAACGGCGCGCCAGTTGCCGTCAGCGCATCGCCTGTCGCGTTGAGGCGCAGCGTCGCGCCAAATCGTTCCGCCAGGCCGGCGGCCGCCGGCAGATTGCCGAGCGCGAGCATTGCATCGCCGCGCCAGCCCTTCTCCGTCCAGCTGATGGCGCCTGAGGCAAGGGGCGCGCGCTCAAGCGTGGCTTGCAGCGTGCCGCCGCCTTTGGCCGGGCCGCCCTCAGCCCGCGCGGACACATTCAACGCCGCGCCCGGCGCCTGCGCCAGATGCGCCAGCACGCCGCCGGCCGCGCCTTCGACGGCCACGTTGAGCGACATGCCGTTCTCGGTTCGATAATCGATCAACGCGCTATCGCCGCCCTTATCGAGCCGCTTGAAATCCAGATAAAGCGCCTTCAGCGCGTCATCCCGGGTCAGCGCAGCGCCCGCGAACGAAAATCGCGCCGCCGGCCCGGCGACGCCTTCGTCAAGTTCGAGGCTGGCGATGCCGATCGCCGGCGCGTCCGTGTCAAAGCGCAAGCCGCCGCCCTCCCGCACGGGGGCCAGCGTAGGCTGGCGGAATACGTGCAGGCGCGCCGCTGAAACATCCTTCAACGCCACCTGGCCCAGCAGCAAGCTCAGCGGCTTCCATTGCAGGCGCAGATTTTCCGCTCGCGCCCATACGCCGTTTTCGTCCGACAACGTCGCGCTGGCGACGCGCAAATCACCCAGGCTCGATCCCGCAACGCCTTCAATGTGCAGCGTGCCGAGCCGCCATACGCCAACCCCTTGGGCAAACGCGCCTGCAAGGCCAGGCCCTGCCGGGCCGAGGATGATCAGACTGGCGCCAACGATCAGCGCGGCGCCGCCCGCACTCGCGCGCAGCGTCCAGCGCTGGCGGCGCCAGAACGGTGCAGCGGAAGGCGGCGCGTCGTTCATCAGAACGCCTGACCAATGCTGACATAAAACGCGACATTCGCGTCGCCGGGCCGCTTGTTCAGCGGCGTAGCAATATCGATACGCAAGGGCGCGAACCCAAGATCATAACGCAGGCCAATGCCCGCGCCCCAACGCATGTCCGCGGCGTCGCTCACTTCGTTGAACGCCGAACCGCCGTCAATGAAGGCCACAGCGCCAAACGGGCCGGTAATGTGAACCCGCGCTTCCAAAGACGTTTCGAGCAGGCCCTGCCCGCCCGGCGGCTGCTCGGCCCGTTGCAGCGTTTCTGGCAAGATGGATTTGTATTCATAGCCGCGCACCGAACCGCCGCCGCCCGCGTAGAAGCGCCGATCCAGCGGCAGATCCCGTTCATCGCCCGCCACCGGCGCGACCCAGCCGCTACTGACGCGCGCGGCAAGCGTCAGGCCTGAAGTTGGCGTGAGATAGCCACGGGCGGCGCCCGTGGTGCGCACAAAGGCCGTCGTCGCCTCGCCCGTGGAAACAGCGGGCTCCACCCGCGCTTCAAGCACATAACCCTCGCGCGGATCGAAGCGGGAATCGCTGTGATCATATTTGCCGCTAACGAAGCCGGAGAGAATATACGCGCTGCCAATCCCGCCCGCCTCGCCGTAATCTTCAACCGCCAGATTTGCGCCGACAAGGATCGCGCGCCGCGCATTGACATCCGCCTCAACGGCTACGCCGATTGAGCCGCCAAGGCGCGTATAAGCAGTGGTGTCTTCGTGGCTGGCTTCGAATGTGTAACGCAGATGCCGGCCGGGCAGAATTTCGTGCGGGCGCCAAAGCGAGGCGCTGAATTTCTGCTCCAGCTCCGCCAGCGCGCCGCCGATCGTCAACTGATCGGCACGCCCAGTGAGATTGCGGCGGGTCCACTGCGTTTGCACGCCCGCGCCTTCGGTCGTGGAATACGAAGCGCCCAATTCGATTGCGCGCTTTTTCGCCGGATCGAGCGTGACGATCACGTCGCGCCGCCCTTGCGCATCAGACTGATCGGCCAATTGCACCGCCACGCGAGAAAATGCGCCCGTGGCCGCCAAATCGCGCCGCAGATCGGTAAGGCGCTCCGGCGCGTACGCCTCGCCCGCCTGCCAGCGCGGAACCTTGGCGAGAAATTCCGGCTTCACAACGCCGGGGGTTTGCAAGCGCGCCACGCCAAGGGCGGCCGCCGAGCCCGGCGCCACAGCATATGTCACACTCATCAAGCCAGTTGCGTGATCAACGATGGCAGTGCGCGGCAGCGCTTTCGCCGTGGCGTATCCGGCGCCCTGCAGCGCGCTCACCGCCGCGGCCTCAGCCGTTAGCACATCGCCGGCGCGGGCGGGCTTTCCCTCTCCCGCCGGCGAGAGCGCTGCACGCGCCATCGCATCAGCCTCCGCAGCTGGCGCGCCGCCGGAATAATTAATCACTGGCGCAGCAAATTCGAAGCGCCGGCCAAGCGTGATCTGCAGGCGTGCGCGCGGTGGTTCATCTTCAGCCAATGCGCGCACGGCGGCGCCGTAATACCCCTCCGAACGTAACCAGGTTTCTGCCCGCGCCGCCGCTTCCTCGGCGATGCTCTCAGCGTCGAATACGGTTTCCGGCGCGGTCCGCGCCGGCAGCGTCATCGCGATCGCCGCGCGGATATCATCATTAACGCCCTCGATCGCGACGGGATTTGCGTTCTGCGCGCGCGCGGGGGCGGCGTGCAGCACGAGCGCCGCCGCACAGGACGCAATGCCCGCGTCCCTTCCCCATTTCGCCAAACGCGTCATCCAGCACCAAATCAAACGCGCGCGCCTACGCGCGCGAGGCGATGCTGGGGAGACCCGCGTTAAGGGGTGATTAACCACGTGCAAAAGGGGCGTTCTGCCTGCTTGAGGGCTATAAAAGCGTCCGAAAACGCCCGCCAAACAAGCACTTTATTCACAAGCGCTTCAGTGAGCGCGCGGCTGCTAGTTTCCCATACGGAAGAAAACCCAGCCGCATCGTGGCCGGCAAATCGATTGATGCACGGCTACACGCGACGCTCTCAACCTATCGCAGCGGGCTTTCATCGGCCTAGCGTTGCTTATGTCTGGATATCACGGTCCTTCGTTTCCGGCAGGAAGAAGAACATTACGACGATGCTAAACACCGCCGCGATCAGCGGGTACCAGAGTCCGTAGAAGATGTTCCCCGTGCCGACCACTAGCGCGAACGCGATCGCCGGCAGGAAACCGCCAAACCAGCCGGTGCCAATGTGATAGGGCAGCGACAGCGCCGTGTAGCGGATGCGCGCGGGGAACAATTCCACCAGCGCCGCCGCCTGCGGCCCGTAAAGTGCAGTCGCGGCGAGTGCGAAGATCATCATCATCGCAAACACCACCGGCATGTTCGCCTTGGCGGGATCGGCGCTCGCTGGATAGCCTTCGGCGTCAAGCGCCGTGCGCAGCTTGGTTTCGAACGCCTTGCGGGCGGCGGCGAGTTGGGCGGTGTCCATGCCCTTGCCGGTTACGCTGAGGATGGTCTGCTCGCCAAGTTGAACTCGGGCCAGCGCGCCGGGCGTTTCGATCGCGCGCGTTTCGTAGGATACGCCAGCGTTTGACAACGCCGCCTTGGCGATATCGCAAGACGAATTATAGACCGTCCTGCCGATCGGATCGAACTGGATCGAGCAATACGCCGGGTCGGCGTAGACATAGACGGGCGCGCTATCCATCGCAGCCGCCAGCGCCGGATTGGCGGCGCGCGTCACGGTTTGGAAACCGGGGAAGAACGCCAGGGCCGCCACGATGATGCCCGTGAGCATCACCGGCTTGCGGCCAATACGATCGGACAGCCACGCAAAGGCCAGGTAAAACGGGGCCGCGCAGATTACCACGGCGATCATGAGCATGTTCACCACCGGCCCTGGCAGCTTCACGATGCGCTCAAGGTAGAACTGCACATAAAAGTGCGCGGTATACCAGACCACGCCCTGCGCGATCATGATCGCAAACAGCGCCAACAGAACGATCTTTAGATTGTCCCATTTCAGAAAGCTCTCCGAGAGCGGGGCTTTTGACTGCGTCCCCTCTTCTTTCATCTTCTGGAAAGTCGGGCTTTCCTCCAGCTGCATGCGGATCCACACGCTGATGACAAGCAGGCCAGCGGAAATCAGAAAGGGAATGCGCCAACCCCAATCGGAGAACGCTGTTTCGCCAAGGATCGTGCGCGTCGCCAGGATGACGCCCAGCGCGGCGATCAGGCCGATCGAAGCGGAGGTTTGAATCCAGCTCGTGTTTCGCCCGCGCGCGTTGTTCGGAGCGTGCTCAGCGACGTAAATCGCCGCGCCGCCATATTCACCACCGAGCGCGAAGCCCTGCACGCAACGCAGCACCAGCAACAGGATCGGCGCCAGCACGCCAACTTGCTCAAAGGTTGGCAGCAAACCGATCAGGAACGTTGCCGCGCCCATCAGCGTGACGGTGAACAGAAACGCTTTCTTGCGGCCCAGAACGTCGCCGATCGGCCCGAACACGAGCGCGCCGACCGGGCGCATCCCGAATCCGACACCGAACAGCAAGAGGGCAACTACAAAGCCCACCGATTCCGGAAGGTCGCTGAAAAAATGCCGGGTGATGATCGAGGTGAGCGTGCCGAAGATGAAGAAGTCATACCACTCGAACACGGTGCCCGCGGCCGACGCGGCCACGACCATTGTGCCGTTCGATGACTTGCGACCGGCTTCGTCCGCCGCTTCCACCGCCATTACGTCTCCCCCGCACGGCTGTTTTGCCCACTTATAGCCACGCGATAGCTTAGAACTTCCGCCTTTGCCACATGCCGCGCCGCTAACGGCGCCGCATGTTGCCGAATATTCCCCGCATCACTTCACGCGCCAGCGCCGATCCCACATTCGAAAGCACCCGTCCTCCCACGCGCTCAGCCGTGCGGGTCACGGGCGTGGAGCGGCGGCTCGCGGCGCGCTTGGCTGCATCAGCCTTGGCCTTGGCGGCGGCGGCGCGGGCCTCCGCGGTGGCCTGTGCTGCGGCGGCCTTGGCCTGCGCGGTTTGCAGCTTGGTTTGCGCCGCAGCCGCGGCCTGCTCGGCCTTCGTTTTGGCGGCGGCTTCCTTGGCGGCGTCTTCGGCTGCGTTTTGCTGCGCCGCCGCCGCAGCGGCGCTCGCGGTTTTACCCGAGAGGATTTCGTAGGCGGACTGGCGATTGACCATTTTGTCGTATTTCAAGCCAAGACCGCTCGCGGCCATCAGGCTTGCACGTTCGGCCGGCGTAACCGGACCCACACGCGAACACGGCGGCGCAATCGCGGTTATCGCCACGGGCGTCGGCGCGCCCTTGGCGTCAAGTGTGGAAACCAGCGCTTCCCCTACGCCAAGTTCCTGAATGGTCTTGAATACATCCAGCCCTTCGGCGGCGCGGAAACTTTGCGCCGCCGCCTTCACCGCTTTCTGGTCTGCCGGCGTGTAGGCGCGCAGCGCATGCTGGAAGCGATTGCCCAATTGCGAAAGCACGATGTCGGGCACGTCGGTTGGGGACTGAGTGATGAAATATATCCCCACGCCTTTGGACCGGATCAGCCGCGCCACCTGCTCGATGCGCGTCAGCAGGGCTTTTTCAGCATCACGGAACAGCAGGTGCGCTTCGTCGAAGAAGAACACCATTTTCGGCTTATCGAGATCGCCGACCTCGGGCAGCTCCTCCCACAATTCGCTCATCAGCCAGAGCAGGAACGTGGAGTAGAGCCCCGGGCTCTGCACCAGTTTGTCCGCCGCCAGAATATTGACCACGCCGCGCCCGTCAGCCGTGGTGCGGATCATGTCGGCCAGTTCCAGGCCCGGCTCACCGAAGAACGCATCCGCGCCATCGCCTTCGAGCTGCAGCAGCTTGCGCTGCAACGCAGCCACCGTCGTCGGCGAAACGAGGCCGTATGTCTTTCCGATCTCGTCTGCGTGCTCGGAAATGTATGTCAGCAGCGAACGCAGGTCGGCCATGTTCAGCAGCAGGCCTTCCTGCTTGCCGGCCTTTAGCCAATCGTCAGCCAGTTTGAACGCGACCGTCAGCGCGCCTTCTTGCGCATCGGTGGCTTCAAGGATGCGGCCAATCAGCACCGGCCCCATCTCGGTCAGCGTCGTGCGGATCGGATGGCCCTGCTGGCCATAGAGATCCCAGAACACCACCGGCGGCGCGTTCGGCGCATAATCGGTCAGCCCGACTTGCTTGGCGCGCTCCACCGCCCAGCCCGGCGGCGGGGCGCCCGGTGCGGCGATTCCGGAAAGATCGCCTTTCACATCGGCTGCGAAAACGGCAATGCCCTGAAGGGCGAACGTCTCTGCCAGGCGCTGCAACGTGACGGTTTTGCCGGTGCCGGTCGCGCCGGCGATCAGGCCGTGGCGGTTGGCGCGCTTCAGCGCCATCGTCACCGGCCCATCGGGGCTCGCGCCAATCAGGATGTCCGCCGCCATTCAATTTCTCCCAACGCGAACCCAAGCATGCCTTGACCGCCCGATTGCGCCAAGTTCGTCTAATCTGGCCGGCGTGTTCTATAAGCCGGGCGGTATTCAGGCGTTAACGAACCATGACCAAAGCGGCAATCTGGGCCATCTTGATTATCGCCACAGCTGCCGTGATCGCGGGCCTGTGGTTCTTTCGCGAAATTCTGACGCAAGTAGCGCTGGCGCTGATCCTTTTCCTGGCGATTGAGGCCATGGCTGTCCACATCCGCCGCCTGTGGCCGAAAATGCCGGACTGGGCTGGCAAGCTGATCGCCATCTTCGCCACGCTCGGGCTCGTCGGGTATGTCGGCTATGAGATCGCCGTAAACATCGGCTCGATGATCAACAAGGCGAACATCTACGAAGCGCGCATCGATCGCCTTGTCGCCTCGGTCTACCAGCTCTTTAACGTGCCCCAGCCGCCGCCGAGCGTAAGCTCGCTCCTTGCCAAGGTGGACGCAGCATCGGTGCTGACGCAGATCGCCGCCGCCGTGCAGAACGTCGCGGGCAACACCGTCTTCATCCTGATCTATCTCGGGTTCATGTTTCCCGCCGCCGCCCGCATCCATCACAAGCTGGACAACATCTTTACCGATACCGGCGACCGCGAGCATTCCCGCGACGTGCTGACCGCGATCCGCCGGTCGATGTCGCAATATCTTTGGGTGCAGACGGTGCTCTCGGCCATCACCACCGTGCTCACTCTGATCACGCTGCTTCTACTCGGCCTGGAGAACGCGGTGTTCTGGGCGTTCCTGATCTTCTTCCTGAACTATATCCCCACGATCGGTTCAATCATCGCCGTAATCCTGCCGACGGCCTTCGCCCTGGTGCAATTTCCTACGCTCGGCCCCGTGTTCGGCGTCGCCGCCGGCGTCGGCGTATGGCAGTTTGCGATCGGCAATCTCGTCGCCCCGCGGATGATGGGCGAAAGCCTTAACCTCTCCTCCTTGGTCGTGCTGATTGCTTTGGCGTTCTGGGGACAGCTGTGGGGATTGACCGGGGCCTTCCTCGCCGCACCGCTGATGGTGATGATCATGCTGACCCTGGCGCAGTTTCCGAACACGCGCTGGGTCGCCATCCTGTTATCAGAGGACGGAGAGCCAGGCGTGCCGCGCCGCCCGCCAGCGAAGGCTGCTGGCCTCGTCTGAAAACGTCACGCTTTCGTGACGCGGGCACTCTGGTAATCGCCAAAAGCGCACCTAACTTAAGCATCAACCAGGCGGTGAGTAATCGCCAGGCGGGGCCCCGTTCCTGCGTCCCCCACCCAGCCTGCAAGCCGGGGCTTCATGCGCCGCCGAATGGCCCACCCCATTCGGCGGCGCTTCATATCTAGGGCTCAATTTCGCCGCAGAGCGCCGCTTTCCTCGACGTCATGAATCGACGTGAAACGTTGGTCGGCCTTGCCGCTTTTTGCATGCCCAGCGTAGCGCGCGCGCAAACCGCCGATTTCGCAACATTGGTGGCGCAAGGCGCCGAAGAGCGCTGCCGCAAGCCGGAGATTTACGATCCCGCCTATCGCGTGATCGCCTATCCGATGGGCGACGTGCCGGATGACCGCGGCGTCTGCGCCGATACCGTGATCCGCGCGCTGCGCGCTGGCGGCGTCGATCTACAGGCGCTTGTTCACAGGGACATGAAAGCGGCTTTTGCCGCCTATCCCCAGATCTGGGGCCTGAAGCGCCCGGACACGAATATCGATCACCGCCGCGTGCCAAACCTCGAAACCTTCTTCAAACGCGCCGGCGCCAAATTGCCGGCAAATGCCGATCCGGCGCTCTACCTGCCTGGCGATATCGTCTCCTGGCGCATTCCAGTGCCGCATATCGGCGTGGTTTCCACCCTACGCGCGCCTTCTGGCCGGCCGCTCATGGCGCACAATATCGGCGCCGGCTCGCAGCTTGAGGACGTCCTGTTCGCCTGGCCGGTTCAGGGCTGGTTTCGTTATCGCCCAGCATAAGTTTCGCGCCGCGGACATGGCGGGCCAGCGCCCGAGCGCCTAAGTTCCAGCCGGGACGAAACGAGCGACGGAGAACAAGCCGGATGGACGACCTCGCCGCTCCCCGCCTGCAGGCGGACGATTTTCTCGTGCGCGCCCGAAAACTGCCCGGCTTTACCCGGGGCGGAAAATTGACCAGCGAAGCCCTGTCCTTCCTCGAACAGGTGCGCGATCACGCCAGCGCCGAGGACATAACCGCCCTTGGCGACGACGTGCTCGCGGCCGCGCATGAGTTCTGGCGCTGGACCGAGACCAGACCCGCAAACGATCAAGTTTTGCGCCTGCTGAGCGACCGGGCCGGCAACATTCTCGAAATCGCCGGACCAGATATGCCTTTCCTGGTCCGCTCCGTGATGGGCGAAATCTCAGAGCGCGGCATCACCGTCCGCGCCCTGTTCCATCCCATCGTCACAATATCGCGTGACGCCAATGGCAAGCGCGCAGACAACGGATCACCCACGCGGGAATCCCATATCCAGGTTCACCTCGAGCCGCTTCGCGGCGCGCGCGGCATCGATCTGCTACATGGCGTAGAGCGCACGTTGCGCGATGTGCGCCTCGCCGTTGCAGATTATGCGCCGCTGAAAGCGCGCATGATCCTGGCCGCCGCCGCATTGGAAAGCGCGCCGATCGCAGCGCCAGCCGGCGAGATCGCCGAAGCCGTCGCCTTCCTTCGCTGGCTGCAGGAAGACAATTTCACCTTTCTCGGCGCCCGCGACTACGAATTTCACCGGACGCCCGATGGAGGCTTCATCGCCGACGAACCGATCGTGCTCACTGAAACGGGCCTCGGCCTGCTGCGCGATCCTGATCGTTACGTTTTGCGCAGAAGCGCCGAGCCTTCGCTGCTGACGCCCGAGCTGAAGCATTTCATCGAGGAGCCAACGCCGCTCATCGTATCAAAATCCAATTTCCGCTCGCTGGTGCACCGCCGCGCCACTGCCGATTTCATTAGCGTCAAACGCTATGGCGCCGATGGCGCGCCGGTCGGCGAAACCCGCTTCGTCGGCCTGTTCACCGCCGGCGCCTATAACCGCGCCACCGACGACATCCCGCTTCTGCGCCGCAAGGTGGCCCGCGTGCTCGCCGCCTCCGGCGCTATGCCCGGCACGCACAATTATGCGGTGATGCGCAATATCCTCGAAACCTACCCGCGCGACGAACTGTTTCAGATCGGCGAGCGCGAACTGCTCCATATCAGCCGCGGCATCCTGCATCTCTCCGATCGCCCGCGCGCCCGCGCTTTTGTGCGCCGCGATAGATTTAACCGTTTTGTCTCAGCTTTGGTGTTCGTGCCGAAGGAGCGGTTCAACTCCACTTTGCGCGAAGCCATCGGCCGCGAGCTAACCGCCGCCTATGGCGGCGAGGTAGAAGCGTTCTTTCCCAATCTCGGTGAAGGCCCGCTCGCGCGCATTCACTTCCTGATACAGAACATCGACAAGGCCCGCATCCCGCCCGAGCCCGCAACGCTTGACGCAAAGATCGCGGCGCTAACGCGCACCTGGGATGACGGCTTTTCCGAAGCCTTGCTCGCCAGCGGCATGGCCGATCCTGACGCCATCGCCGAGCGCTTCGCCGGCGCCTTCACCGCGGGCTACCGCGAGCGCTTCGACGCCGCCGAAGCGCTGACCGACATCACCCAGATTACCGCGCTGAACGGCGCGCTGCGCGTGCGCGCTTACCGGCTTTCCGGCGACGGACCGGAAAAGCTGCGCTGCAAGCTCTATTCGCGCGGCCAAAAGCTGGCGCTATCGGCGGTCCTGCCGGTGCTGGAGAACATGGGGCTCTATGTCGAATCCGAAGACGACCTTCAGGTTGCGCCGGCCGACGGCTCGGGCCCGTATTTCGTCCATGATATGGAAATGCGCACCGCCGATGGCGCGCCGCTCGACTTCGGCGTGGTCGAGGCTTCGTTCGAAGACGCGTTCGTCGCGGCTTGGGATGGCCGCGCCGAAAATGACGGTTTCAACCGCCTTATCCTAAAGCTCGGCATTTCCTGGCGCGACGCCGGGCTGATCCGCGCGCTTGCCCGCTTCCGCACGCAAACAGGCCTCGATCCCAGCCAGCCGGTACAGGAAACCGCACTCGCCACGCATCCAGACGTCGCCAAGCTGATCCTGGCGTTGTTCCGCGCCCGCTTCGATCCGGCGCTTAGGCAGACCCTGAAACAGCGCGCGGCGGAAGCAGAAATCCTCAGCCAGCAGATCGACGAGGCGCTCGGCGCGGTTTCATCGCTTGATGACGACCGCGTGCTCCGCCGCATCGCGCGCCTCGTCGAGGCCATTCAGCGTACGAATTATTATCAGCCCGGCGACGGCGCACCGAAAACCTACATGTCATTCAAGATCGCCAGCCCAGCGCTAGCCGATCTGCCGCTGCCCAAGCCCTATCGCGAGATCTGGGTGTGGTCGCCGCAGGTAGAAGGCGTGCATCTGCGCTTCGGTCCCGTTGCGCGCGGCGGATTGCGCTGGAGCGACCGGCGGGACGATTTCCGCACCGAAGTGCTTGGCCTCGCCAAGGCCCAGCAGGTCAAGAACGCTATCATCGTGCCGGTCGGCGCCAAGGGCGGCTTTTTCCCGAAAAATCTCCCGCGCACCGGCAAGCCGGCAGAAATCCGCGCCGCTGGCGTCGAAGCCTACAAAACGTTCTTGCGCGGCCTGCTGGACATCACCGACGACATCAACGGCGCAAAACTCATTTGCCCTGAGGACGTCGTATGCTGGGACGGCGAAGACCCTTATCTCGTCGTTGCTGCGGATAAGGGCACCGCCACCTTTTCCGACATCGCCAATGGCGTATCCGCCGAATACGATTTCTGGCTCGGCGATGCGTTCGCCTCCGGCGGCTCGGCCGGTTACGATCACAAGGCTATGGGCATCACCGCCAGGGGCGCATGGGAAGCGGTCAAGCGCCACTTCCGCGAAGCAGGCATAGACATCCAGACCACGCCGGTGGACGTAATCGGCGTCGGAGACATGAGCGGCGATGTGTTCGGCAACGGCATGCTGCTGAGCCGGAAGATTCGCTTGCGCGCGGCGTTTGACCATCGCGACATCTTCATCGATCCCGAACCAGACGCGGAAAAAAGCTGGGCCGAACGCGCACGCCTGTTCGCACTGCCAGCATCAAGCTGGAAGGATTACGACGCCACGCTGATCTCCACCGGCGGCGGCGTGTTTAGCCGCTCGGCCAAATCCATCCCGCTCTCGCTGGAAATGAAAGCGATGACCGGCCTGACCCCAGACACCGTCACGCCCGCCGAGCTGATGAGCGCGCTTCTGCGCTCGCCCGCCGGCCTGCTCTGGTTTGGCGGCATCGGCACGTTCATCAAGGCCGCCGCCGAAAGCCATGCCGATGCCGGCGACAAAGCCAATGATCTTGTGCGCGTAGACGCCGAAGATGTGCAGGCCAAAGTGATTGGCGAAGGCGCCAATCTCGGCGTCACACATGCCGGCCGTATCGCCTATGCCCGCCATGGCGGGCGCATCAACACTGACGCGATTGATAATTCCGCCGGCGTCGATACGTCAGACCACGAAGTCAACATCAAGATATTGCTGACCGACGCCGGGCGCGCCGGTGCGCTCAAGCCAGGCGAACGCGATCCACTGCTCGCCGAGATGACCAACGACGTCGCGGCGCACGTCCTTGCGCACAATTACGCGCAGACGCTGGCGCTCAGCCTTAGTGAGGCGGCCAACAGCATCGATCTCGACGCGCATGAGCGCCTGATGGTGCGCCTGGAAAGCGAAGGCAAACTCAGCCGCAGAGTCGAGGGTCTGCCGTTTGCCGAAGCCATCGCCGAACTGCGCCAACAGGGCCTCGGCCTCACCCGTCCCGAACTCTCAAAGCTGATCGCCTACGCCAAGCTGGACCTGTCCGCCACCCTGGTCGCAGGCGCCGCGCCGGACGATCCCTATTTCGAAGCCGCGCTCGTTTCCTATTTTCCGCCGGCGCTCAAGCGATTTGAGCAAGCCATGAGCCGCCACCGCCTGCGCCGCGAAATCATTGCCACCACACTGGCCGACGACATCGTCAACATCGTCGGCCCGACCTTCATCGACCGTATCCGCGACGCCGCACAGACCGAGCCGGCCGACGCGGCGCTTGCCTTCGTCGCTGCGCGCGCATTGCACGACACCGACGCGCTCGCCGCCCGCGTCAATGCGCTCGACAACAAAATCCCCGCCGCCGCGCAACTCGCACTGCATCAAGATATCGCCGCCGCCCTGCGCCGCGCCACAATCGCGCTCTCGCGCCGCCTCGACGGCAAGCAATCCATCGCGGCGCTCATCGCCCATTATCGCGAGCCGGTCGCCGCACAACGCGCGGCACTGTGGCCTTCGCTTACTGAAATCGAGCGCGCCGAGGCAGAGGCCCGCTCGTCCGCTCTCGAAGCGCAGGGCGCGCCCGCCGATCTGGCGCGCGACATCGCCGCCCTCGTGCCGCTCACGGCCGCGTTCGACATCGCCGATCTTGCCGCCGCTCGCACACTCGCGCCCGATCGCGCCGCCAATATATACCGCGGCATGGGCGCCGCCTTCTCGCTCGACCGCCTGCGCGCAGGCGCCGCCGAATTGCACCTGACGCAGCATTGGGAACGCCTGGCGCTGCGCCGCCTGCTCGCCGAACTCAACGAAGACCAGCGCACGCTGGCGATTTCGGCCGCCAAGAACACCGGCGATGGCGCCGTGCAGACCTGGCTCGGGTCTATCAACGGCGCCGCCGCGCCGGCGATCGAGGCCATCACCGCCATGCAGAGCGCGGGACCATGGAGCTTCGCGAAAATCGTACTCGCCGCCGCAGCCCTGCGCACGCTGGCGATGGGGCTAACCACAAAATAGGGAACCAGCGGAGCCGCGAAGCCTTATCTAGGCCGTGCAAACCACAACGTCCTCCGACACCCGCAGAGCCGCGAAAGCGCCCTCCGTTCCGGCTGATTTTGCAGCGTTTATAACATCTGATGCTTTCCCCTGCGTCGGCGCTAAGTCCGCTTTGGCGATCGGACGGCTTTGGGCGTTTGAGGCCGCAGATATGTTTTGTCCCGCCGATGACGCCGCTTTACGCGAGGCGTTGATGGAGTTCGCCGACGCAACGCCGCCCGGCGCAGCGATCAGCTCATTTGCCTGCCTGTTCAAACCATCGCGCGCGCCCCCGAGTGAAGCCCAGTTCGAACGTGCGCTTTGGACACGCCTCCAGGCGCTGCACGATCTGGACGCCGCAGACGGCATCGGCTGGGCCGAAGACGCATCGCCAGATCCGGCCTCGACACAATTCAGCATGAGCATCGGCGGCGCAGCATTTTTCGTTATTGGTCTGCATCCCGGCGCCTCGCGCGCGGCGCGGCGCTTCTCGCGCCCGGCGATGATCTTCAATTCGCACACCCAGTTCGAGGCCCTCCGCGCCGATGGCCGCTACGACGCCATGCAAAAAATCATTCGCCAGCGAGAGCTGCGCCGCAATAACGGCATCAATCCAATGCTCGCCGATTTCGGTAGAGGGCGCGAAGCGGCGCAATATTCCGGCCGCGCGGTGGAGGCTAACTGGCAATGCCCGCTCAAGATCAAGCCGTAGCGTCTCGCACCCAGATCATCCCGCCGCGTTCAGGCGCCGCTTTCCGGCTCGCGCGCGGCCAAGTTCTTACCGTGATCGACCCACAAGGCCAGCAGGTTTCCGATCTCGTCGCCTACAACGCGATAGACACCGCCGAATATATGTCTTCGGGCCGCTCGATCGACTACGCGAGCCGCCTGTTCCTTACCACCGGCGACATTCTTTACTCCAACCGCAGCGCGCCGATGCTGACGATCGTCGGCGATGACGTGGGCCGCCATGATTTCACGCTGACGCCGTGTTCGAAGGATACGTTCCGCATCATTTATGGCGACGAACATCCGCACCACGGCTGCCAGGGCAATCTCGAACAAGCGCTCGCGCCCTACGGAATCAATGGCGACCGCATCCCGATCGCATTCAATGTGTTCATGAACGTCACGGTTGATGGCGCCAGCGGCGAGATCAAAGTATTGCCGCCACTCAGCAAGCCGGGCGACGCAACGCAGTTTCGCGCCGTGATGGACCTGATTGTTGGTCTCACGGCCTGCTCAGCGGGCCAGTCCAACAATTTTTCGTACAAGCCGATCCACTACAGGATCGATTGATGGCGCATGGGGCAACCTCCGCCGCGGAGCGCAGACTGGGCGTGCGCGCAGCCCGTATCAAGCCGAGGCGCGATTGGTTCGCCGATCTTGAGTTCCGGTGGGATGGCCTGATCGACCGCAAGACCGGCCGTAAGATCGGCGTCGCCGAACTGACGCCGATGGAACTCATAAAATTTCTCGGCTACCTGGCGCTCGTGCTTATGCAAAGTGCGGCCGCGCGCCTGGGCGCCCGCGTGCCCATCAATGTTTACTTCGCGCCGGATACGCCCAGGCCATGGCATGTGATCTGGTCCGCGGCCGCGCTCGCCGGCATCCGGTTTGCGCGCGATGACGCGGCCGCCAATTGCGTGTTCTATTTCGAGGACAAAACCTACGGCGCGCCGCAACTCGTCGCTGGCGGTTGCGCGATCAATGGTGGATGCGGCGACATTTCCAAAAGCCAGGTGGCAAAGATTTTCGAGCAAATCGCCGGCTATCCCTTTGCCCTTGATCCCGCGCTTCATACCGGCGTCGCGGTAGAGAAAAGCGAAGACAACGGCGCCCATGACGGGCGCCTAGTGCAATGTCCATCACGCCCATTCCCTGGCAAAGCGTATCAAGTGTTCGTCGATAGCGCCCATGGCGGCGTCGCAGTCGACTATCGCACCACGATTATCGGACGCAGGCCGCTATTCGTGCTTATCAAAGCCAAGCCCGCCGCAGACCGTTTCTCGATCCACAATTCGAGCGTCAAATTCGCGTCACTGGAAGCGGTGTTCTCCGCGGCCGAGATCGATCTGATCACCCGATTCGCCGCCGCAATGCAGCTGGACTGGGCCGCGCTGGACGTACTCCGCGATCGCACAACGGGACGCATCTACGTCGTTGATGTGAACAAGACCGACATGGGCCCGGCGGTGGATTTGTGCTGGGCTGATCGAGAACGCCTAAAGCGCATCATAACGCCAGCCCTGCTCAGCTTGGTGAAAAGCCGGAGCTAGTCTTTATCGTCTTTGCCGTTCGGCGTGGCTGCATCGATCGCCGCGCCGCCTACCCTGCCCGCCGCGCCGATCGTGGCCCCGGCCACCGATCCTGCAGCGCCGACCACCGCCGCCGCGACGCATCCCGAAGCCATCAAGCAAAGCGCGAGCGCCGCAAATCTAACCAATACGATCCCCTTCATGGGTCCATCAGACCCTAACGAGGCCGATTCAGGCAAGCGAAGAGTGCAGTCTTGCTCGCCGTCCCGCGCGTCATTTCCATGTGCGCGGCAAGAGCCTTGGCCGGGCTAATGCCGGAACTGGCGCACGCCGGTGAACACCATCGCCAGGCCCGCGTTGTCAGCCGCTTCGATCACAGCCGCGTCGTTCATCGAGCCGCCGGGCTGGATGATGGCGGTAGCGCCGGCCTGCGCCACCTGCTCCAGCCCATCCGGGAACGGAAAGAACGCATCTGAAGCCGCAACCGAACCAATAGTTTCCGGATCGCTCTTGTGCGCCTCGTGCGCCGCATCTTCCGCCTTGCGCCGGGCGATGCGCGCCGAATCAACACGGCTCATCTGGCCGGCGCCGATGCCAACCGTGGCGCCGTTCTTGGCGTAAACGACGGCGTTTGACTTCACGTGCTTGCAGACGCGGAACGCAAACAAAAGATCGGCCAGTTCCTGAGCGCTTGGCTCGCGTTTGGTGACGATCTTGAGGCTTAGCGCCCCCGCCACTGCATTGTCGCGCTCCTGCACCAACAAGCCGCCCGAAACGGAGCGGACCGTCCAGCCCTGCTCATTTGGATCGGGCATGCCGCCCGTCGACAGCACGCGCACGTTTTTCTTCTTCGCCAGAAACGCCCGCGCCTGCTCAGAAACGTCCGGCGCGATGATCACCTCGGTGAAGATTTCCGCGATCAACTCTGCCGTCGCCAGATCGAGCGTACGGTTGAGCGCGATGATGCCGCCGAACCGGCTGACCGGATCGCACGCCAGCGCGCGCTCATAGGCTTGGCGCGGGGTGGAGGCCGTCGCCACGCCGCAGGGGTTGGCGTGCTTGATGAT
This sequence comes from Alphaproteobacteria bacterium, assembly GCA_031399165.1. Classification (GTDB taxonomy): domain Bacteria; phylum Pseudomonadota; class Alphaproteobacteria; order Caulobacterales; family Aquidulcibacteraceae; genus JAKFWI01. Next base: position 62,689 of record JANNOO010000060.1, read on the forward strand.
CGAAACCGCCGCGATCTTCGCCGGATCGAATTCGGAAACCAGTTCAAACGCCGCATCAGCGTCCAAGAGGTTGATGTAGGAAAGCTCTTTGCCCTGCAATTGTTGGGCGCTGGCCACGCCCTTGCGCGGATTGGCGCTGGCGTAGAACGAAGCCTTCTGGTGCGGATTTTCGCCGTAGCGCAAAGGCTGGCGCAGCCCGCCGCCAAACGCACGCCATGCCGGCGCGTCTTCGCCAATCGCGTCGGCGAACCAACTGGAAATCGCCGCGTCATAAGCGGCGCAACGCGCGAATGCCTTTTGCGCCAGCTTTTTACGCAGCGCCAAGCTGGTCGAGCCCTTGTGTACGCGCAATTCATCGAGGATCGAGGTGAGGTCTTCCGCGTCGGTCGCTACCACGACGAATTCGTGGTTCTTGGCCGCCGCGCGGATCATTGCTGGTCCGCCAACGTCGATATTCTCGATGCAGGCGTCGAAATCACCGCCCTTGGCCACCGTTTGCTCAAACGGGTAAAGATTGACGTAGAGCAGATCGATTTCCGGCACGTTGTGCTTTTCCATCGCCGCCATGTGCGCCGGCGCGTCGCGCCGCGCCAAGAGCCCACCATGCACTTTCGGATGCAGCGTCTTCACCCGCCCGTCCATCATCTCCGGAAAGCCAGTGATCGCATCCACGTCGGTCACATCAAGGCCGGCGCCCGCAAGCGCGGTTTTCGTGCCGCCTGTGGAAATCAGCGAAACGCCGAACTTGGCCAGCGACGAAGCATGCTGCGTAAGGCCGGTCTTGTCGGACACGGAAATCAGGGCACGCTTCACTGGCAGAAGGTCTGGCGCGGGTGTTTCGCGTTTGAATGCGGCGCTCATAGCGGCCTTTCCTGGAGAGGCGATTCTGTCTCTCCGCCGCCTATCATGTTGGATCGACCCTGGTGAAGGCCCAACGAACCCGATTAGGCGGACCATCCCCAGTTCCGTTGGTGTCGGCCGCGCCGGAAAGGACAATTTGCCGGGTACGGGCCGGCCCGTCTGGCCCGCCCAGATACACGCTATCCTCAAAGTGCATCCGCGCCGCGTCGGTGCGCAGACGCCAAGCGCCGCCATTGGTGGCGCATTCGAAGAACGCCACGCCCGCCTCTCCCAGCCGCGCGTTGACCTCCGGATGTAGGTGGAAGCGGACCGCGAACGGCGCGCGCGGAGCCATCACGGGCGCGCCCTTCTTTTCCATCAGCGGCCGGCCAAGTGAATCCACGCCGCGCACATCGGCGCCAGATTTATCAATGAATATGGCGCGGCGATGGATCAGCCCGTAATCGCCGCGATAACCGTCATGGCTCGCTTCGATCCGCGCGCCGTCATCGTCATCGGCGCGCTTGGCGTTTACCTGGGCCGGCCCGCGCGGGCGCGCCGCGCCGCGGCCGATGCGTTCGAACTCAGCAGACAGCGCATCATCGACGACAAGCGTTGAGTGCCCATTGGTCGCGCGCCCTGCCGCCCGCCATTGCGGGTCAAGCTCCAGCTGGCTGCCGACATTGACGATCAGCCGGTCCGCGCCGCTCGACAATTCGAACGAGAGCGCCCCCGCATGCGCGCGATCGCCGTAGAGCGGCGGCGGCGCGGCGGCGCAATCCATAACCAGCGCCAGATTTTTCGCAGCCAGCCGGTGATAGCCCGATTGCGGCGCGACGGTGAACCGGCGCATCTCGCCTTCGAACTCGGCCACCGACAGATCGACGGTCGCGGCATTGCTTTCGCCGCCGCCGTTGAAACAGGCCAGCGCCCCATCGCCCAGCGAAAGAAAGCGCAGCATCGCCGCCATTTTCGGCATCATGTCGCGCATCAGTTTCGGACTTTCGATCGCGCGGCGCACCAGCGCGTTATCGGCGGCGATCAAATCGCATAGCGCCTCCGCCAGTATTTCCGGCGAGCGTGAAAAATGCCCGCCGTCCGGCAGGAACTGGCTGGCGCATGCCTCTTCCAGCAATTCCACGCCCGCATCGAGCAGGCGTTCGCCATCCGGAATGCCGCTACAGCCGCATAGCGTCAGCGCCGCGCCAGCCTTAATGCGCGCTGGCGGGTAGGAAAGGTCTGAGGCCGCTACGGCCAGATGCCGCGCCTGGCGCCCGAATGAGCGCATCAGCGTCGGCCGCGTCGTCGGATCGCCGCCTTCAAACGCCACCCGGCCATGACACAGCCATGCATAAAGACGCTCGGCCGTCAGCTCCGGCGCCCAAGCCTCGGCGTGCCAATCGCCAAAGCCTTCGTTCCAGGTCGAGATGTAATCGCAGATCGCCGCGCCCGCCATGCCGCCGACCGACGCCACATCGCCCAGCCACGAAAACGAGTGCAGCCGCGCCGCAAAATGCGGGCTCGGCGCCGGGGCGCCCCACGGAATGCGATAATTGGCTGAAAGCCGCTCAGCGCCGATGCGCCAGCGGCCGCGCAAAATTTCATCGCCGCGCCTGGGATCGCCGATGCGCGGATCGCGGCCCCATTGGGCGATGCGATCAGGATCGGCGCCGCCGAGCGTCAGCCGGTAGAACGGCGTCGCGCGCCATTCATCGCTGGCCGCGCCCAACAGCTTGCTTAAAGCGCCCGGAGATTTCCGCGTCGGCGCCGGCAATGGCCCCTCCGATCAGCGTCCGCGCAAGCGGGCGATATTGCCAGCGTAAGCGCCCGCGCCGCCCTTGAACACAGCCGTACCCGCAACCAGTGCGTCGGCGCCAGCAGCAATCACACGCGGGGCAGTTTCGTCGTTCACGCCGCCATCAACCTCAAGGATGATTTTGCGCCCCGTCGCGTCGATCAGTTTGCGCAGCTTCTCGATCTTCGGCAGCTGGCCTTCGATGAAGCTCTGCCCGCCAAAGCCCGGGTTCACCGTCATCACCAGCACGAGATCGATGTCGCCGAGCAGATAATCCACAGCCTCTACCGGCGTAGCCGGGTTGAGCGAGATGCCGGCTTTCGCGCCGCTGGCCTTGATCGCCTGCACCGTGCGGTGCGCGTGCGGACCTGCTTCGGGGTGGAATGTGATGATGTCCGCCCCCGCATCGCGAAACGCAGCGATCATCGGATCGACCGGCGCGATCATCAAATGCACGTCGAACGGCTTTTTCGCGCCTGCCTTCAACGCCTTGATCACCGGCGGGCCGATCGTGATGTTCGGCACGAAGTGCCCGTCCATCACATCGACATGAATCATGTCCGCGCCGGCCGCCTCAACCGCCGCGATCTCTTCGCCCAGTTTCGCGAAATCCGCCGCCAGAATCGACGGCGCAATCAGAATGTCCGCCATGGGCAGGAGCTATCAGCAGCCGCGAGTCCGCGCAATGTGAGCAAGCGGCCTAGGCGCGCTTTCTTTTCGGCTTCACGCTCTTTCGAGTGGGAACACGCGGCGACGAAGGCTTGGACGACTTGGCTATTGGCAGCGCTAGCGCTCGCTGCACCGCCGCCGGTTCTCGCTCGATAACTTTCAACAGTGCACGCGCCGGCCCGTCCGGAAGCCGCACACCCTGCTCCCAGTTTCGCAGCGTGCCCAAGCTAATGCCGAAACGTGCAGCGAATTCGTTTTGAGACAATCCCAAGCGTTCACGAATTGCTGGAATGTCGGGAAACTCAACAATCTTTGCGCCGGTCTTTTCACCACGAGCAAAGCGCAGCGCTTCTTCAGCAGCCGCGATCAAACGTTCACCGGGGGTTCGCTTGTCCTGAATCACTACCCTTTACCCACATACTCTTGCACGACCAGATCAATTACCGCCCGAAATGATTTCTTTTCTTGTGCGGTCAAATTGCGTTTTTCGCCCTTCGTGTAGAAATCCATCAGCAGCAATGGCATGGCCTCGCTGTGATAGTAATAAATCGTTCTGCCACCAGTTTGCTGGCCTTTACCCTGCGCCGCCCAGCGAAGTTTCCGAGCGCCGCCAGTGCCTGCGATTAGCGCACCCGCTTCTGGATTTAACGATAGATAGGTCGGCAACTTCGTCTTCAGACAGAACGCCTTGCACCGCTTTGGCAAACGATGCGAGGGTAACAACCGAAACCGGCTTTTGCATGGGCGGGCACTCCGCAAGGGGTGAACATGGTGTGAATCTCCAAGCGGGCTCCAAGCCCATCCATTGTTAATAGATACGTCATTGGCGTACATATGTCAATGACGTACCAGCCGCGCCGCATAAAACCCATCCATCCCGCCCTGTTCCGCGAAATGGCATGGCAGCGTGCGCAGCTCGCCCTGTGGCGTTAGCAGCTCCGCCGGCAATCCAGTAACAGCCTCGCGCGTAGCGCCCCTGGCGCGCGCGACGATCGCCGGGCCCTCTTCCGGCTCCAGCGAGCACACCGCGTAGACCAGCCTCCCGCCCGGCTTCACGAAGTTCAACGCTGCGGCCAGCAATTCCGCCTGCGTTTTGGCGAAACCCTGCACATGCGCTGGCGTGCGCAGCCACGCCGCCTCCGGATGGCGCCGCAGCGTGCCCGTGGCGCTGCACGGCGCATCGAGCAGAACGGCGTCGAACAGCTCAGCCAGTTTCCACGTCAGCGCATCGGCGCAGACGATCGCGGCGGAAAGTTTCGTGCGCGCCAGATTGCGCCGCAGCCGCCCGAGGCGCGGTTCGGAAACATCCAGCGCCGTAACTCGCGCGCCCAGCGCCGCCAGCTGCAGCGTCTTGCCGCCCGGCGCGGCGCAGAGATCAAGCACGCGCAAGCCCCGCACATCGCCCAGCATCTGCGCCGGCAGCGCCGCCGCCGCATCCTGCACCCACCACGCGCCCTCGTCATAACCCGGCAGCGCCGCGACATTATCTGGCGCCGGCAAGCGTACAGATCCTGTCGGCAACACGATCCCGCCAAGCTGTTCAGCCCATCCCGCCGCGTCCGCTTTCACCGAAACATCGAGCGGCGGCGCACTTCCCTGCGCCAGCGCGATCGCCTCGACCGTTTCGGCGCCATACACCGCCGCCCAGCGCGCGCGCAGCCAGGGCGGCAAATCATCCGCCACGTTTCCCGGTGTTTCAACAAGCCCAGCGACTTTCCGCAGCACCGCATTGATCAGCTTGGCAAAGCCCCGCGCACCGCGCGACCTGTTCGCCGCTTCGACGCTCTCGGACACAGCCGCATGCGCCGGCGTTTTAAGAAACAATATCTGCGCCGCGCCCGCGCGCAGGATCGCCCGTGCAAGCTGGGCCGTATCGCTCAGCGGCTGAGTAAGGAACTTGCCCAGCGCCGCATCAATGCGGCCGAGATGGCGCAACGTCGCGCGCGCTATGGCGGCGGCGAAAGCGCGATCCCGCCCTTCCAGAGCGCCGTAGGCGTTGCTGTGCGAAAATGCTTCTTCAAGCGTTCGCTTCTCATCCAGCACGATGACCAGAAGCTCCGCCGCCGCAGCGCGGGCCGTCACTTGCTCACGCTAAACCGCAAATCCATCAGCCCCCGGCCTTTAACCCCAGGGTCCGCGCGAATCCGTAATCGGCACCGCCGTGCTGGCGGGGCCCGCGCGGCCAGCCAGTTTCCGCAGGGCAGCTACGCGATTAGCCGTATTCGGGTGGGTGGAGAACAGATTATCCGCGCCCTTGCCGGTCAGCGGGTTGATGATGAACAGGTGCGCCGTTGCTGGATTGCGCTCGGCGTCCACGTTCACGCGGCCCTTTGCATAGGCTTCGATCTTTTCCAGCGCACTGGCGAGCGCCATCGGATCGCCGCCGATTTCGGCGCCGCCGCGGTCCGCCTCGTACTCGCGCGAGCGCGAAATCGCCATCTGCACCAGCGCGGCGGCAAGCGGCGCCATGATCATGATCGCAATGCCGGCGATCGGATTAGGCCGGCCTTCGCTATCGCGGGCGCCAAAGAACATCGCGAAATTCGCCAGCATGCCGATGGCGCCGGCGATCGTGGCCGTCACCGTCATGGTCAGCGTGTCACGGTGGCGGACATGCGCCAGTTCGTGCGCCATCACGCCGCGCACTTCCTCGCGGGTCAGCATCTGCAACAGCGACGTTGTCGCCGCGACGGCTGCGTTTTTCGGGTCGCGCCCAGTGGCGAAGGCGTTCGGCTGCGGCGATTCCATCAGGTAGATTTTCGGCGCCGGCATGCCCGCGCGCTGCGCCAGCGCCAGCACGTCAGAAACGTAGCCGCGCACCAATGCGCTCGGGTGGTTCATGTCCACCGGCTGGGCGTGGTAATGCCGGAGCACCATCTTGTCGGCGTTCCAATAGGCGAACGCATTCATCGCCACAGCTACACCCAGGGCGATGATCATGCCCATCGCCCCGCCGACCATGTAGCCAACGGCCCCAAACAGCCCGACCATGGCGGCCAGCAGAATGAAGGTCTTTGTCGTGTTCACGTCTTACTCCGTCGCACCCAAAACCGTGTTAGGCGCATCTTCGCATAGATAGGTACGGACCGCATTTCACGCCAATGTCAGAACCACCCCCGCCCCCCACGCCGCCGCAAGGCGCGGCGCCCGGAAAAATCCTGAGCCCGGAAGCCCTCCGCGCGCTGGCCGAAGCCGCCGAGCGGCGCAACCGGGAGCCCAACCTCCCCGCCATCCCCGAAACCGGCGGCCCGGCAGGGCCGGAACCTACCCGTTACGGCGATTGGGAGCGAAAAGGCATCGTTTCAGATTTCTGAACGGCGCCAGTGATTGCCGATTGGGCGCCGCTGCGTAAGCGCCGAAAGGTCGGCGTTAACCGTGCCCGTGCGATTGCAGAGCCCGGAAAAAGGGATTAACAGCCCGCGCCACTCCGCGCCCCGCGGACGGCCGGGCGCGCAAGGACATTTCACCAATGGCGCAGTGCGAATCCGGCGCGCCGCATGCTAGCGGTTCAGCATCCGGCAAGGACGGCGCGCCTCCCCCGGCGACGCCGGGCGGCAGCATTGTGCACAAAGGCTCCTTCTGGGGATTGGTGCTTGGCTCGATCGGCGTCGTTTACGGCGATATCGGCACCAGCCCGATCTATGCGCTGCGCGAAGCGCTGAAGCATCTGGCCGGCGAGGGCGCGGCCGAACGCACGGACGTAATCGGCATCGTCTCGCTGATCTTCTGGGCGCTGATCATCATCGTCACGCTCAAATACGTGCTGCTCTTGATGCGCCTCGACAATAAGGGCGAAGGCGGCACGATCTCGATGATGGCGCTGGCCCAACGCGCGCTCGGCAAGCGCACAGCGTTCGTGTTCATCGCCGGCATCGCTGGCGCGGCCTTGTTCTACGGCGACGCCGTAATCACACCGGCGATTTCTGTGCTTTCTGCCGTCGAAGGCCTTCAAGCCGTTCCTGGGTTGGAAACCCGCATCACGCCGTGGGTCCTTCCGATCTCAGTAGGCATTTTGATCGCACTGTTCGCTGTGCAGTTTCACGGCACCGGCGCGGTCGGAAAGTTCTTCGGACCGATCACGCTGGTGTGGTTCATCACCCTCGGTGCGCTCGGTGTCTACCATATCCGCGACGACCTCGACATTCTCTGGGCGCTCTCGCCGGTTCCCGGCGCGCTGTTCGCGGTCGACAACGGCGTATTGGGGTTCATCGTGCTCGGCTCCGTGTTTCTGGCGGTGACGGGCGCGGAGGCGCTGTACGCTGACATGGGCCATTTCGGCCGCAAACCGATCAACGCGGCGTGGCTGTTTCTGGTGCTGCCGGCGCTGGCGCTGAACTATTTCGGCCAGGGCGCCTTTATCCTCGCCCACCCGGACCAGATCGAAAACCTGTTCTTCGCGATGGCGCCGGATTTTCTACGCCTGCCGCTCGTGCTTCTGGCGTGCATGGCGACGATCATCGCGAGCCAGGCGGTGATCACCGGCGCGTTTTCGCTGACCCAGCAGGCTATCCAGCTCGGCGTGCTGCCGCGCATGGAAATCAAGCGCACGAGCGAAACCCAGGCCGGCCAGATTTATCTGCCCGGCGTGAACATCCTGCTGATGGCCGGCGTGCTGATCCTGACATTGGCCTTCGGCTCTTCCAGCCGCCTCGCTTCGGCCTATGGCATAGCCGTGACGGGCGAGATGCTGGTTTCAACGGTGCTCGCCTATGTGCTGATCACCCGCCTTTGGAAAAAGCCCGCCTGGCTGGCGGCGGCGGTGTGCTTGCCGCTTTTGGCGATTGAAAGCGTGTTCTTCGCCTCCAACCTGACCAAGGTCTGGAGCGGTGGTTTTGTGCCGCTGGCGCTGGGCGCGGGCCTGATGATCATCATGTGGACATGGGTGCGCGGCGCCGATCTACTCGCCGAACAGACGCGCCGCGACGAGCCGCTGAGCAAATTGTTCGAAACCCTCGCCGTGCATCCGCCGACGCGCGTACGCGGCACCGCGATCTTCCTGACCTCGGAACTCGAAACCGCCCCCGCCGCCCTGTTGCACAATCTCAAGCACAATCAGGTGCTGCACGAGCAGATCATCATCCTGAGCGTGAAGACCGCCCAGCAGCCGCGCGTGCCTGAATCTGAACGCGTGAAGATCGTCGATTACCTGCCGGACGTGAAACTCGTGACGCTGAATTTCGGCTTCATGGAAACGCCGAACGTCGTCAAAGCCCTCACCGCCAGCCGCAAGCAGGGCCTCAAATTCGATATCATGAAGACCAGCTTCTTCCTGAGCCGCCGCACGGTCGTCCCGTCAGACCGCTCAGGCATGCCGCTCTGGCAGGACCAGCTATTCGTCTTCCTCGCCCGCAACGCGACCAACGCGACGGACTTCTTCCATATTCCGAGCGGGCGGGCCGTGGAGTTGGGCAATCAGGTGGTGGTATAGCCGCTACCGAATTGTAACTAATAGTTGCGTAAAAGCCCCGGCTTGTCCGGGAGCCGTCATGTTTGAGATTCCGCTAACCATGCTGCGCGGCGTCCAGCCGATCATCGCAGCCCTCTGCGCGATCTTTCTGGGCTGCGCATTATTCCACTTCAGCATCCTGCCCGCCGATGAGCAGCCGGTGCTAACAGACATCACCGCGCTCGGCGCTTTCGCAGAAGAAACTGTGCTGCCGCATTTTCTGCGCGCGTTCCCGGCCTGCGCGCTGCTGATGCTGGTCTGCGTCAACATTATTCGTTCTGGCGCGTCCGCCCGCCCAGTCGCCGACGTCGTCGCCGGCGCGCTGATCGCACCAGCCGCGAAGGTTGTTAGCTTCCTTGTTATTCTAGTCTGGCGAATGGCGCTCTGGTTCGCGAATGAAGGCCCGGACGCAATGCCATTCATCTCCCAATCCACTATCGACACGCTGGCGTTCGGCTGGGCGGCGCTGAGACAGACCGCGCCAGAATTGCTGCTCGCCGGCGCTTTTGGCGGGGTCATTTATTGGATGATTGCCGGCTTCGTTCGCGCCGCACCCGTTCCGGCGCTTCACGAGCGGACGAGCTGAACGCCTTAAGGGCGGTTAATTCCACGATTTCGCAACCTATAGGCGGTATGATCGCGCGCTTGAGGGGAGCGCACTTCGTGGCCGTTGAGCACATCGCCCGCCGGGTGTTCGATCTTTCCATGGCCTCTGTGCTCGTATTCGAGCGCAGCCCGGAGACCGCCCGCCTCGCGACGCAATCGCTGCGCGGCTTCGGCGCCGGCAAGGTGCGCGAGGTCTACAAGCATGACGACGCGATGGCCTACGCGCGCGAAAATCCGCTCGACCTGATCGTCGCCGATCCGGAGGCGGCCAAGGGCCGCGCGCTGGACTTCCTGCGCTGGCTGCGCCGGTCCGGTCTGGAGCCCAATCGCTTCGTGCCGATCATCCTGGTCGCGGCGCAGACGCCAAGCTCTATGATCGCCACGCTGCGCAGCACCGGCGCCAATTTCATCATCGCCAAGCCCTACGCCGCCAAGACGCTGCTCAACCGCGTAGAATGGGTGGGCAAGGACAAGCGGCCCTTCGTCGAGACCGCCGCCTATGTTGGCCCGTGCCGGCGCGTAGGCCCCGGCGGTCTACCCCTCGGCCGGCGCGGCCGGCGCGCCGCCGATACGGTGATCGCTCGCGAAGCCTGTTAGGCGGCCGCCGTGCAGCCCGACGGAAGCGCCGCGTCCCCGCGTTCAACACTCATGGACGGCGATCGCGATTACGGAAACTGGCTTGGGCTGGCGCTGATTTGGGCGCTCGCTCTGGCGGGGCTGACCCTGGCGTGCTGGATGTTGACCGCGTTCGGGCCAGGATTTGGCCCAGGATTCGGCCCTGGATTTGGCATTGGCCTCGGCCGGCCATTCCGCCCGTGAACGGCGGCGCCAAAATTTGCACGCGATCAGCCTAGTGTTTGCGCGTCCTTAAGATCACTGGGCATAGACTGTCAGCTCAGCTTGCGCTGAAGCAGGCGGCCTTGCTAACGACAAGGCCAGTGGCGTAACGCCAAACTTGGCTGATGGGGATTATCCTTGTTCGAAGTCGATCCCGGCATATTGATGATGGCGCGGCTTTCGATCGCCGCCGCCTTTGGCGTCGCTACATATTACGTTTTTTCTCCGCCGCTTAAGGCGCTGCACGCCAAGATCCGCGGACCCCGCCGCCGCTAGGAGGCCGGGCCGGCGGTCAGTTTGCGAGCCATCGCGCCGAATAAATTGGTATAGTCATCGGTCCAGTATGGCGCGCCCGGCTTGGCCGGCGTCCAGCGCGGATCGTTGCGGAACGGCGCCAGAGCCTGCCCACTCTTGGCCACAAGCATAACGTCCGTTGACGCGGCGCTCAGCACGGAGCTTGGCCCCTTCGGCCGAAACCGCTGCGTCATCCCGTAGGCGCCGGCGGCCTGCAACGCTGAGCCGACTGGACCGAGCAGCTCCAGGTTCCGGTTGGACAGATGCATCACCACAACGCCGTCGGGCTTGATGCGATCCAGATAAAGCCTGATGGCTTCTACGGTCAGCAGGTGCGCTGGCACCGCGTCCGATGAGAAGGCGTCAACGAGCAACAGGTCATAGGCGCCGGGCGCTTCGCTCGCGATGCTTAGGCGCGCGTCGCCAAGCACGGTATCGATCGGCCCGCGGGCGCAGCCATTAATGTAGCTGAACTGCTTGGGATCGTTCGCCGCGCGCACGACCAGCGGATCGATCTCAAAGAACCGCATCCGATCACCAGTTCGGACATAGGTCGCGACTGTGCCTGCCCCCATGCCTATGGCGCCGATCGACAGCGCGGGCTGACGGGCTTGCAAAGCGGTGAACGTTTGCCCTATCGGCGTCGCCAATGCGTAATATGTGGTCGGACTGCACCGCGATTCCGGCGCAAGCGCCTGGGCCCCGTGAACAGTCGTGCCATGCATCATGACGCGCACTTCACCAAGCCCTTCGGGATTTGCCCGCATGACGCGAAGCACGCCGAAAAAGCTGCGGTCGCTGCTCATTACCTCTCCGCGTTGCCCAGCCATACCGCTGAAAAGCAGAGCGGCCACCAGCACAAAGTATCGGACCGGATGAGCGCTCGTTAGCGCGGCGGCGCCCGCGGCCAGCGCCAATATCCATTTCGGCCCATCGCCTGGTCCCAGGAGCGCCGCCGCGACCGTCGCGCCCGCAATGGCGGCCAGGCCGGCCAGGAAAACCACGCGGTCGCGCGGATGAGCCTGCCCCACAGGACGCGCGAGGCACGCGAGCGCAAGAACCAAGGGGTATTCGAATACCCCGTCGAACAGCAGGGGCGCCGCGAACGCGTTGAACGCCCCGCCAATCACCCCGCCAGCGGACATCACCAGATAGAATTCGGTCAGCCGCTCGGGCGACGGCCTACGCGCCGCAAGCGCCTGGTGACATACCAGCGCGGTCAGAAAGAACGCCGCGAAATGCAGACCCATCTGGCCGAAGATGAACGCGGTGGGCAGCGTCAGCGTAAACGCGGCGGCGGGTGCAGCCACGCCATGCAGCCGCAACGCTCTGCTCTGTGCAATCAGCGGCTTGGCCTGAAAGGCGATGATGAATGTGACGAGGTAGAGCGCCAGCGGCACGACCCAGAGGAACGGCGCCGAAGCCACATCCGTCGTCGCATAGCTTGTCACCCCGAGCATCAGGCTTGACGGCGCCGCCGCAAGCGCGAGCCAGATCAGCCGCTCTCGCCATACATTCATTGCGGGCTTGGCCCCGCCCGGCGCTTGAACCTGCGCTGGCGCAGGCGCACTCCCCGCGCGCGCCGCGCTCCACGCAACAGCCGCCATGACCAGCACGAACGCGCCATAGAGCGCGCTCCAGCTCGTGGTCTGCGTATGAAGGCGCAGGTACGGCTCGACGACCAAAGGATACGCCAGCAGCGCAATGAGACTGCCGAAATTGCTCGCCGCGTAAAGCACGTAAGGATTTGCCGCGTCTGCTTTGCCGGCGCGAACGCGGGCATACCAGGCTTGTAGCAGCGGCGCGGTCGCCGACAGCACCGCGAAGGGCAGCCCGATCGACAAGGCCAATACGCCGACCAGCCATAGGGCCGGATCGGCAGAGCCGGGCGGCGCAGCGCCGAATGCGTCTGTGACGCGCAGGGGCAGCAACAGCCCCGCCGCCAGCAGCGCCGCGACATGGATCGCCCCCTGAAGCCGCGCATCGCGCACGCGCTGCAGCAAATGCGCATAGGCATAACCCGCCAACAAGGCCGCCTGGAAAAACGCCATGCTGGTGTTCCACACCGCCGGCGATCCGCCCAAAGTTGGCAGCACCAGCCGCGCCACCATCGGCTGCACCAGGAACACAAGACTGGCGCTGGCGAAAACCGCGCCTCCAAAAAGGGCCGGCGCGGCGCCAACAGGCAAAGCAAACCGGGCGGGCCGTTGAATCGCCGGCTCCAACAATTCGGTCATGAGCGGCCTCAGGCATCTTGCGTAAAGGATTTGTTTAGGCTGAGCCGCGTTGACAAATTCCTAAGCGCGTGGCGGCTTGTGATCCGGCCCGCGCGCGGCTATCGCTCGCGCCCCAATTAGATTTTGGGCTTTGGGGGCGTCCTTGGCCGCGCAGAAATCCGTCAAAAAAGTCGTCCTTGCCTATTCAGGCGGTCTCGACACCTCGATCATCCTGAAATGGCTGCAGGAGACCTATGGCTGCGAGGTGGTGACGTTCACCGCCGACCTCGGCCAGGGCGAAGAGCTGGGGCCCGCGCGTGAAAAGGCCCTCGCCGCCGGTGTGAAGCCGGAAAACATCTTCATCGAAGACCTACGCGAAGAATTCGTCCGCGATTACGTGTTCCCGATGTTCCGGGCCAATACGCTGTATGAAGGCCTCTACCTGCTCGGCACCAGCTTCGCGCGCCCGCTGATCGCCAAGAAGCAGATCGAGATCGCCAACATGGTCGGCGCCGATGCGGTCTGTCATGGCGCCACCGGCAAGGGCAACGACCAGGTCCGGTTCGAGGTCAGCTACTACGCGCTGAAGCCGGACGTGACGGTGATCGCCCCTTGGCGCGAATGGGATTTCCAGGGCCGCCCCGATCTCATTGCTTATGCCAAGAAACACGGCATCCAGATCGCGCAAGGCAAGGAACAGGACGCGCCGTTCTCGATCGACGCCAACCTGCTGCACACGTCGAGCGAAGGCCTCGTGCTGGAAGACCCGGAAGTCTCCGTGCCCGACCTCGTGAGCAAGCGCGCCGACCGCCGCACGATCACGCCGGAAGAAGCGCCCGACAAAGCGGCGATTATAGAAGTGGGTTTCGAGCGCGGCGATGCGATCAGCATCGACGGCAAAAAACTCTCGCCCGCGCTTTTGCTCACCGAACTCAATCGCCTCGGCAAGGAGAACGGCATTGGCGGGCTCGACCTGGTCGAGAACCGCTATGTCGGCATGAAATCGCGCGGCTATTACGAAACGCCGGGCGGCACGATTTTGTGGAACGCGCACCGCGCCATCGAAAGCATCACACTCGACCGCGGCGCCATGCACCTCAAAGACGAGCTGATGCCGAAATATGCGTCGCTGATCTATAACGGCATGTGGTTCACGCCCGAGCGCGACATGCTGCAAGCCGCGATCGACAAGAGCCAGGATTACGTCGCCGGAACGGTGAAGCTTAAACTCTACAAAGGCAGCGTCACCACGATCGGCCGCTCAAGCCCCTATTCGCTCTACAGCAAAAAGCTCGTCGGTTTCGACGAAGCCGGCGGCTACAACCAGGCCGACGCGGAAGGGTTTATCAAGCTCAACGCCCTGCGCCTGCGGATATTGGCGGAGCGGGATCGCAAGGCGGGGAAGAACGATTGATGCGCATCGGAGTCTGGAACGTCGAATACGCTGACGTTACCGCAACGAACGCCCGTCGCCTTGCCGTGATGGAGTGCGAGCAAGCGGACATCTGGATTCTTACCGAGTCGCACGACAGCCTTTCGCCGGGATCGGAATATTGCGCCGCGCACAGCAGGCCGCGCTTACCTCACGCGGCGAGAGTAAAGGACGGCAGCCGTTGGGCCTCCATTTGGAGCCGTTTTCCAATGGAATCCAAAACACTCGACACCCACGACGCTGACCGCGTCGTCGCCGTCCATATTGATGCGCCGATTGGTCCCCTTACCGTCTATGGAACCGTCTTTCCTTGGCGTGGCGACACCGAGCGAAAGATTGATGTCGCGGTCGCCGCTCAAGGGAAGGACTGGACATCCCTTCGTCAGCGCTTCCCGACTCGCTCGCTTATCGTCGCGGGCGATCTAAATTCCGACCTGATCTCAACCAGTCACTTTTTGACTAAGCAGGCGCACACAACTATCGACGCCGCGCTCATTGAAAATGACCTCTTCGTCGCGACTCATCCCAACCGGATACCGCCCGCTAAGCTCAAAGAACCGCCGATAGATCACGTCCTGCTTCCCAACAAATGGAAGGAGCGATCGACGATCGTGGCTGCATGGGAAGGTAAAGTTGGCAAGCCTCGCTTATCGGATCACAGCGGGCTGATCGTTGAGGTCAGCGATTTATAGGCGCCCGTAAACGTGCTAGGTTCCGTCCATGCCCTCGGACCTCTACGATTCCGATTTCTACCTCTGGACCCAGGCCCAGGCCGAAGCGCTGCGCGCCGCCGGCAAGGGCAAAAGCGGCTCCAACGCCGTTGAATGGGAGCGCGTGGCTGAGGAGGTTGAGGATAGGGGCAAGAGCGACGTCCACGCAGCGGAAAGCCTCACGGCCCAGATACTGATCCACCTGTTCAAGCTGGCGTGGACCGTCCGGGAAGAGCCCAAAGGCCATTGGGAATCCGAGATCGTCGCCCTACGTGGCAACCTCGTTCGCAAGCTGACGCCGACCATCCGCAACAAAGTCGCGGCCGATCTGGACGGCCTACATACCGAAGCCGCGGAAGCCGCGCGCCGGGCGTTCAAATCGGACGAGCCTTCTACGCAGATCGACTGCGCCCTGCGCTGGTCTCTCGCCCAAATTCTCGGCGAAGAAGACGATCCGATCGGCTAGGAGGAAAGCATGCGCTTGCTGCTAGCGCTCCTGTTCGCCTTCGCCCTTGCTTCACCCGCGCACGCCGCGCCGAAGAAGTTCGCGCTGATCATCGCCAATTCCGATTATGACGGCGATGGCAAGGTGAATGCGTCCGAGGCTGCGGTGCTGCGTGCGCATGATCGCGGCTATGTCGGCGATCTTGCCAATCCATGGTTCGATTCCGTACGCGTCGGCGAGGCGCTGAAGCGCGCGGGCTTCGAGGTCGAGACGCATTACAACGCCGACAAGGCGATGATGGGCGGCGCGTTGGCCCGGCTGCGTGCGCGCGCATCAGCCGCCGGCCCGGACAGCGCCACGGTGTTCTACTATTCCGGCCACGGCATCCAGGTCGGCGGACGCAACTATCTGATCGGCGCGGGGGCCAAGATCAGTGACCTGAAAATGGAAACGCCCCGCGATCAGGATCGCATCGGCTTTGCGCTGGGCGTGTCGCTGCAGATGACGCTGACGGGCGCGCGCCGGCCGACAGCGCCCGGCTATGATCTTCTGCTGATCGACGCCTGCCGCGACAATCCCTGGGAAGAAGAGGTGCGCAAGGCCGCTGTCGCCGAAGGGCGCGATTATGTCGGCGAGCGCGGCTACGCCGCTTTATCGCCGCCGAGCCCGCGCACGATCATCGGCTTTTCCGCCGCGCCCGGGCAATTCGCGCAAGACGGTCTCACCGCCGCATCGTCGCCCTTCGCCAACGCCATAGCGCGCCGCGCGGCGCAGCGCGGCCTTTCGATCGACCACCTCTTGCAAAGCGTCAGCGGCGAGGTCGGCGCGGCAACCGGCGCGCAACAATTGCCGCGCGTCGTCGGCCGCCTCGGCGACAACACATCGCTCGCGCCCTAAGCGGCCGCTTCGTTTTTCGCCTGTTGTGTCTGCGCGCCGTGCGCAACACCGCCCCGCATCAACCTCAGCGCCGTGGCTGCAAGCACTTCGCGGCTGGTTGGCTTAACCAAATGCTCGGCCGCGCCAAGCTGGATGGATTTCTGCCGGTCTGTATCGATCGACAGCACGACCACCGGAACCGTCTCTTCGCCGGCGCGCAGCGCGGTAAGCACCTGCCATCCCGATTGATCGGGCAGATGAATATCGAGCACCACGAGCGCCGGCGACATCGCGCGCGTCAACGCGAGGCCCGAAGCGGCGGTGTTCGCCATGATCACCGCGAAATGCGCGCCGGTGAGCGCGCGCGCGGCCAGATCGCGGCCGCTATGTTCGTCGTCGATGACCACCACCAACGGCGCGTCTTGGGGCCCGTAACGCCGGCCGCACATGAACGCCTCGGCCTCTTTGGCCCGCGCGTTCGCAAAATCCTGCACGGCCAGCTTGAAGGTCGAGCCCTTGCCCGCTTCGCTGGACACTGAAACGTCGCCGCCGAGCAATTGCGCCATCCGCCGCGTCAGCATCAGGCCAAGGCCGGTGCCGCCAAACTCGCGCGTTATGCTGGCGTCCGCTTGCGTGAAAGCGTTGAACAGCAGCTTGGTCTGCGCTGGCGTCATGCCAATGCCGGTGTCGGAAACCTCGAACCAAAGATCGCCCGCCTCGGTGCGCCCCACCGACAGCGAGACGCGGCCGTTTTTGGTGAACTTACACGCATTGGACAGAAGATTGAGCAGGCATTGGCGCAGCTTCACCGGATCGGTGCGCAGGCCGATCGCATCTTCAGCGCGCGTCACCACAAGCTTGTTCCGGTTGGCGCCGGCCATCGGCCCCACCGTTGCACTAACTTCCGAAAGCAACGCGGCTATGTCCACGGTCTCAAGCGACAGCTCCATCTTGCCCGCTTCGATCTTGGACAGGTCCAGAATGTCGTTGATCAGCGTCAGCAGGTGCCGAGCGGCCAGGACCACGCGGTCAAGATCCTTCGCGCTCGCCTCGTCGCCGCGCTCCAGCGCGTCCTCCTTTACGATTTCGCTGTAACCGATGATCGCATTCAGCGGCGTGCGCAATTCGTGGCTCATATTGGCGACGAATTGCGACTTGGCGGCGTTGGCGCTTTCGGCCGCCGTGCGCGCGGCCTCCGCCGCGATGCGGTGCTTGGCCTCGTTGCGCAGGATCATCACCGCGCGGGCGATTTCGCCGATCTCATCTTCCCGCCCCTGGCCGGGCACGTCGGTGTCATACCGTCCCGCGCTCAGCGCCTTGATCGACAGCGTCAATTGGTCGATCGGTTTGACCACGCCATTGCGCAGCAGCGCCACGCCGATCGTGGGAATGAGCAGAAACAGCACCATAATCCCCAAAAGCCAGCGCAACCGCTCCTCGGTGAGCGTCTGCTGCCGCGCGGCCAGCATCTGATCAAGTTCGCCGGTCAATGTGGAGCCAAACGCGAACAATTGCGCGCCGACGCGCTGTTCGAGTTCGAGCAGTTTTACCTTGTCGATCTGGCCGCTGGCGATCATGGCGGCGGCAATCACCCGGTAGTCGTGCATGACCTCATGAAACGCATCAAGGTCGTCGGCAACGGCGTCGGGATTTGGGATTTGCCGCGAAGCCACGGCCGCCGCCACTGCCGTGTCAAACTCGTCGCTCGACGTCTGCACCGCGTCTAGCGCGATCGCCATATCCACTTTTGTTGCGGCGCTTAGCCGGTGCTCGCTTGCGCCGCGCAAGCCAGTCGCGGACACGATGCCCATATCGTCAGTTACCGCTGGCGTCTTCGTGAGAATGATATCGGTAACTTTGTACGTAGCGACGTCGGGCGCGAGCATCAGCGTTGACTTTTCAGCGACCTCCCGAGAAAGCTGCATTAACGCGTTGCGCGCCACGCTGGCGCTGCGCTGCTCCAGGGCGTTTGGCAGATTGCTCAAAAGGCTGACGACGCGGGCCGCCTGCTGCCCCGTGCCATATGTCCCGCCATACCGCCTTTGGGCTTCGCTTAGCGCGATCGCAGCGGCGGCCACTGGCGCCTGATCGAACTTGCCGATCTGGTAGTTCCGTATCTCGCGATTGACGATGCGCCGCACATCACGAAGCTCGGCCACATAAGCTAGTCCCGCCCGCTGCTGATCAATCCCATCCAGACGGCTTTGCTGTTCGGCGACGAGCTTGACCGTCAGCATAGTCGGCGGGATGAGGAACAAAGCAAAGACCAGCGCCAGCTTGGCGCTCACCGAATTGGCCGGAAGGCGCTGGTAAAGCGCGTGCGCCGCACTGCTCAACAAGCCGGCGCACTCTGCCTTCGCAGCCATTTGCCCTCCCCCCGCCGCGCCAGCTTCTGGGCGCGTGCTATCGTTAACAGCAGGGTTGTCGGCCAAACGACTGAAGATTGCGTAAAAGCCGATGTATCGTGCCAAAATGAACCGCAGCGGCTCTTAATGGGAACTCAGACCATCAGGCGGGCGCGCTTAGAAAAGCACGAACCGCTTGGGTTCGCAGGCGAAGCCATCGCTGTCGCCGTCCAGGCCGGGATTATAAAAGCCCGTACCACGCGCCATCGGCGCGATCTGCGCGGCGTACGCTTCATCGCAATTGCGCGGAATGCCTATGATCCGCTCGTCCACGCCCAACACGCGGGCGGGCGGCGCCTCTGGCGAGGCGGCAAACAGCGCGGTGATAAACAGCGTAACGCCAAGCGTAAGGCCAGCAACGCCGGCGCGGATCAGCGCCATCGCCGTCTCGGGGCGGCGCATAAATCCACGCGCACCCTGCAGGTGTGACCTTAACTGACGCGGCTTGATCGTTTGCTGGGTCATGAAACGCCCGCTCGCAAACTTCGTGCCTGAGGCGCAAATTAACCTTACCTGTTACGCCTATCGCTTGTACGAAAAGCGGTCCCTTACATGAGCGTTGTAGAACGCCCCTTTGCTTTCGGCCCGCATCAACGCCTCATAAACTTCTGCCGGCACGTCCTCATATACATACGCCCGCGCCGGCAACCGCACGGTCAGCTCACGCGTGAGCGCGTCGTAGCGCACGTATTGGATCGCAGAAGATTTAACTGCGGGCATCAGCGCCCAGATAATGTATCGGGACATTTTCCGGAAGCTGCATCCCGCCCCGCACGGTCAGCGCGCGCCAGCATCGTGGGAATAAGGCCGGAGCCCGGCATAGCGGCGATGCACGCGGCCGCTTCGGTCTCGCTCATGCCCGCGGCGGTGATACGCAGCGCACGGCCGCTCTTGCCCCGCCGTAGCGGCGTTGACCAATCATCATCGCGCAGGGGGCTCTTGGCCACGCCGATCACCGGAACTGAGCCGTCCAGCACTTCATGAAGCCGCCCGCCAAGCCCGGGCTCGCCGGCGCGCAGCCATACATAGCCATCGACGATCACCGTGCTTATGCGCGGCCTTACGCATTGCAGCGCCGCCACTAGCACTGGCAGTTCGCGCCTGTAGAACGCGCCCGGCGTATATGGCGCGACGCCGTCCACCCTGACGCTGGAGATTTCCGCCTCTGTGCTTTGCCAATCGGCAAACAAAACGCACGCGCCGAACCCGGCGCCGTGCGCGTAACAGACGTCAAGCGCGGCGATCACACCGTGCCGAGAACGACGCCGGTCAGGATGGCGGTGTAATGCAGCCCCGCGGCCACCACGACGGCGCCGTGCCAGATTGCCCGCCGATACCGGATCTTCTGGTTCAGATAGACCAGCACGCCGCCGCTATAGATCAGCCCGCCGACGGCCAGCAGCACGATCACCGACATCGCAAGGCCCTGGATCACCGGCATCAGCGCCAGCACCGCCGCCCAGGCGAACGCAAGATAAACGCCGCACCAGGCGGCGTCGGAAACGCGCGGCCACAGGATTTTTCCTGCGGCGCCAGCGAACGCCCCCGCCCACACCAGCGCCGTCATTGAATAGGCCGCGCTCTCTGGCAGCAACTTCATCGTGAACGGCGTGAGCGAGCCAGCGATCATCAGGAAGATCGCGCCCTCATCCAGCCGCCGCAGCACGCGCCGCGCACGCGAAGGGCGCGTCAGATTATAGACCGCTGAGCAGGCCAGCATCGCCATCAGGCAAACCGCGTAAAGCGCCACGCCGGTCAGCAGCGGCACGCCGCCCTTGGCCAGCGCGACCGAGAACAGGCCGCCGGCCGCGATCGCGGCCGCGATCAGGCCGACGACATGCACAATCATATCCGCACGTTTTTCCGCTAGCGTCGCATAATGCTCCGCTAGCTCCGTTTCGTCAGGGATGAACAATTCCGCGAACGACATGCGAGACAACCTCTCGCCGGATATAGGCGCGCGATAGGGTTATTGTTCCGCGTTCCGAAAACTCATTGGCGCCGTGGCGCCGAAGCTACGCTTTCTGCCAAACATGCAAGAATTCCGCCGCAAAGCAGACGCCTTTGCTTCAGGTTCAATTCATGTAGAATGAAACAAACGGGAGCATAGCGTGAACCAGCCATACAATCAGATTGTCCTCGTCACGCTCCTAGCGATTCTCGTTTATCTGTGGACAGGTTTTCGCGTCGGATTCGCGCGTCAGAAGTTCGGCGTCGCGGCGCCCACCATGACGGGCAGTAATGATTTCGAGCGATACGTCCGCGTGCAGATGAATACGCTGGAATGGCTTCCCGTGTTTATTGCGGTGTTCTGGATCGCCTCCCTCTATTGGCCGCAGACGTACATTGCGATCATCGGCCTGGTATGGCCGCTCGGCCGGATCATGTACGCGATCGGTTACACCAAGGCGGCAGGCGCGCGGGCGCCGGGTTTCGGTTTGCAGGCGCTGGCGGTGCTTGTTCTGTTGATCGCCGCCGCGGTCGGCGCCGTGCGCCAGATTATGGCCACCGGCGGCGTCTGACGCCGCTTTTCCGGGCGTCAGAAGCGTCAGGCGCCGCAAGTATAAGCGCCCGCTGGCGCACATCTGCGGGCTGTGTAGCCCGCCCAATCCCTAAGCGCTTGATTTGATTAGGCGGCGACGCTGGCGGCAGCACCGCCAATCTGCTGCTAGCAATTTGATTTTATTGACATTAATGCGAAACCGCGCAGCCTTCTAGTGCGTTGGCTGCCTCAGAGCAAGCGCCAATCGCAAGAGCAGGAGCAAAACCTTGATGACCGACATGGAGCTGCAGATGCGAGGCTGGCGGCTGACGACGGCCGAAGTGCTTTACTACATGCCCGACCATCCGAAGCTTATTCAAAGTTTCGTCTGGCAGACGCTGGATCTGGCCCCCGCCTATCCGCGGATCACCCAATTTCTGGATTTCTGGAAACGTGAGATCGAGGCGGTGATCCATTCTGTGCGCGTCGGCGCTGGCGAGGAGATCGCCCCCGCCCGCATCCAGCAAGGCCGGACCTTCGCTTACAACTGATTACTTCGCGCCGGGCGCCAGCGGCTTGCATATCTGCTTCACGACCGAGCGGTTGACCTTGATCTTGTCGTAGGCGACCTGCAAATCGGTCACGGTCATGCCGCTGGCGGACGCCAGCTGGATCAGCCCGCCCATCGCGGCGATCTGGTTTTTCTGGTCCATCAGAGGCTCGACCTTGGGCACCAGCTTGAACGCTTTGGGATCAAGTTCGGCATACGCCAGCCCCACGCCACAGGAACAGACGCGGGCGTCCTCGCCGTTCTTCACACAACTGGCTTGGATGGCCTTGGCGGCCTCGACCATATCGGCGGGAACGGTTTGCGCGTTCGCGGGCGCCGCAATAGCCAGGCCCAGAGCCGCAGCCAGCAGGCCGAACTTCAACCAACGCATATCCAGCTCCTAAAATTCATCAGCGCACTCGAAACTTGAGGCTTGATCGGCCATATATCCTTTGCTCGCGAGGGACCACGGCAGGAGTATGACCATGAAGGCTTTGACAGCCTTGGCGGCGGCGTTGGCCCTAGCGGCCTGCGCCACCACGCCCCCCTATAAGCCAGCGGCCGCCAATCAGGGCTATGGCTATAGCGACCAGCGGATCGAACAAAACCGTTTCCGCGTCACGTTCAATGGCAATTCGACGACAAACCGCGATCAGGTGGAAGATTTCCTCCTCTATCGCTCAGCCGAACTGACGCTCCAGAACGGGTTTGATTATTTCGTTATCGCTCAGCGCGACACCGATACCCGCCGGCGCTACGACACCTACGGTGGCGTGTATCGGCCCTATTATTTCTACCCGCGCTATTATTCGCCGGCCTGGGGCTGGAGAGGCTTCTACGATCCCTTCTTCGACAACCCGGTCCACATCCGCGAAGTCACGCGCTACGAGGCCAGCGCCGAGATCGCGATGTATAAGGGCCAGAAGCCGGCCACCGACGCCCGCGCCTTCGACGCGCGCGACGTGCAGCAAAACCTTGCCGGCAAGGTGACGGCGCCGTCCGCCAGCTAGCGCGGCGGCGCATACGCGCGATGATTTTACCCCGGCGCGCGCTTTACCTATAGAGCGCGGCTGAAGGAACGCATTTCATGGCGCGCGGCTATTTTGGCGTTGGGGTGGAGGAAATCTCCAAGCCGATGAATCTTGGCGCGCTGATGCGCACGGCGCAGGCGTTCGGCGCGAGCTTTTTCTTCACCATCAACACCACGCTTTCGATGCGCGTGGCGCGCAATGCCGATACGTCCGGCGCGCAGAAGAACATGCCGCTCTACGAATTTCCCAGCGTGGAGGACATGCTGTTGCCGAAAGGCTGCGCGCTGGTCGGTGTTGAATTGCTCGACGAGGCGGTGGACCTGCCCGCCTTCCGCCATCCGCACGCCGCCGCCTACGTGCTCGGCCGCGAACGCGGCAGTCTCTCGCCCGCCTTGCAGAAGCGCTGCGCCCACATCGTGAAGATACCGACGCGTTTCTGCATCAATGTCGGCCTCGCTGGCGCGGTGGTTATGTACGACCGCGCCCTCAGCGTTGGCGGCTATCCCGCGCGGCCGATCATGCCGGGGGGGACCCTGCCGGATTTGAGCGCGGTGAGTACGAAAAAGTAATGCTCCGTCGTAAACGGAGGAGCAAAAACGCTAGTTCAACAATTTCTGCGCCAGCCCAAGCACGCCGGAGAATTTCAGCCCGCCATAGGTTACGGCCATGTTCCAGCATACCGCGCCGGCCTCTGCCTTCGGGCAGTGCTTTACGTCCGGATCGGCAAAGCAGATATCGCCCACGCCGAACCGCGCGCGGCCATCGTCAAACGCGCCGGTAAGCACGAGCGTATATTCGCGCCCTTCATGCGTGTGCCGCGGGATCGAGACGCCAGGCTCGACGCGGATCAATTCCACGGCGCCCTGCGATTCCGTATCGAGATCAAGCGTGCGCACGCCCGGCTTCGGCGAGCGCCATTTGCGCCGCGAGAGCGCCCGGATCGCCGCGTCCTGCAGCAGCGCGGGCAGCGTACTGATTTCCGCCAGCAGCGCATCATTGCGGTTCAGCACCGCGCGCATCGCCGCCGCGTCGGCTGGCTCGTTGACGATTCTGGCGAAAACCCGCTCCAACGCATCGGGCCGCAGCGGCGCCGGCGTTTCGGCTTCGAACATCGCGCCGGAGACCGCTTCGGCCAGCCCGAGCACGCGCGCCGCCCGCGGGGCCACGCCCGCCTGCGCCTCGATAAGCAGCGTCATCGCGCCATCGAGCGCGCCGGCGGCGTAGGCCGCGGCGAGTTCATACCGCAAGGCATCCTGGTTCATGGCGCTATGTTCCATGCCCGAACCTTACGCACACTTCGCCTTTTTGGATCATTGGAAACGATCGCCCCCTCCACCCAACCGAGCCCTCAACTTCTCCAGAGCCAGCCTGATGCGGGACTTTACCGTGCCCAGTGGCAGCCCCGTACGCTCAGCGATCTCGGCGTGGGATAGGCCCTCGTAAAACGCCGCGCGTATCAACACCAGTTGTTCTTCCGGCAAATTTGGCAGCGCTGCCCTTACGGCCCGTTCGCTCTCGGCCGCTGACACGGCGTCATCGGGCGCAATCGCCGCATCCGGCTGCAGCGCCGGCTCATCGGGATCGAACGGGCGCTGCGTCCGCCGCAGAACGTCAATCCGCCGGTTGCGCGCGATGCGGAAAATCCAAGTCGAGGGCGACGCCTGGGCCGGATCGTACAGCCCCGCCTTGCGCCAGACCGTCACCATCGCGTCCTGCGCGATCTCCTCGGCCTGCCCGTCGGACGCGCCGAGGCGCATCAGGTACGATTTCACCCGCGGCGCATAGAAAGCGAACAATTCGGCAAAGGCGTCGCGGTCCTGACGCGCCGCGATGGCGCTCAGCAGTGCGGAAAAATGCGCGGCGTCGACCGGCATGAGCAGAAAACGCACCATGTTACGTGGAAGCAAACTCCTAACTAAACTAAGCTAGGGGAGCAATCTCGACAGAACCGCCCATATAGGCCAAGCACCCCGCCCCCATGACCGTTCTTCTCGATCATAAGCCCGCCCTGGCCGCGGAGCCGCCCTCGCTTGCAGGGCTGTCGCGCCAGGAACTGGCCGAGCGTCTGGTCAATTCCGGCACGCCGGCGGCCAATGCCAGGATGCGCGCCGGGCAGCTCTGGCGCTGGATCTACCATTACGGCGTCACCGATTTCGCGGCGATGACTAACGTGGCCAAGGACGTCCGCGCCGGCCTCGCGGCGCGCTTCACCATCGCGCGGCCGCAGATCGTCGCCGCGCAGGTCTCCAACGACGGCACGCGCAAATGGCTGCTGCGCCTCGATACCGGCGCCGAAGTTGAGTGCGTTTATATCCCGGGCGTGGGCAAGGCCGGCGCGCTCTGCGTTTCGTCTCAGGTTGGCTGCACGCTCACCTGCACGTTCTGCCACACAGGCACGCAAAACCTCGTCCGCAATCTCACCGCCGCCGAAATCGTCGCGCAGGTGATGGTCGCGCGCGACGAACTTGGCGAATGGCCAACCTCGACAGAGGATCGCCTGCTCACCAATATCGTGTTCATGGGCATGGGCGAGCCCTGCTATAATCTCGATAACGTCGCCGCCGCGATCGACATCATCGCCGATGGCGATGGCATATCCATCTCGCGGCGCCGCATCACCGTTAGCACCGCCGGCGTTGCGCCGCGCATTCCCGAACTCGGCGCCCGCACCGGCGCCATGCTGGCGATCTCTCTGCACGCCACCAACAATGAGCTGCGCAACAAGCTCGTGCCGCTGAACAAGAAATATGACCTCGCTGAATTGTTCGCCGCCATCCGCGCCTATCCGGGCCTGGTCAATTCAAAGCGCGTGACGTTCGAATATGTCATGCTGAAAGGCGTCAACGATTCTCTGCCAGAAGCAAAGGCGCTGGTGAAACTGCTCGCCGGCATTCCGGCGAAGATCAATCTTATCCCGTTCAATCCGTGGCCCGGCGCGCCCTATGAATGCTCAGACTGGGCGACGATCGAGGAATTCGCCGCCGTTCTGAACAAGGCCGGCTATTCCTCCCCCATCCGCACCCCGCGCGGCAGAGATATCCTTGCGGCTTGCGGCCAACTGCGCAGCGAAAGCAAGAAGCTGCGCGCAAGTGAGCGGGCGAAGGCCGAGGCTTAGGCATAGCCACAGCAGCGCGCTTATGCGCCCTTGCGCATCGCGCAGTGAGGGAGACAATCCCTTCGCCCGCGGGCGCCTTGGCATGAGCATTCGTTGAGCATTGATCCCCTCCGCGTGCTGAACGCACCACGGCGCGCGCTGGGCCCGGCGATCAGCCGCGTCGGCCAAGGCGCGATGCTGGCGCCGGCATTCATCCGCCGCCTCGTGCGGACGCGCGAATGGGCGCTGACCATTTGCGGCGCGCTGGCGGGCGTGGTCGCCGCCGCGCTGGTGGCGTTCATGAATTTCATTGCGGACATGGCGCACCGCGCCTTGTTCGCGCTCGACGCCGGCGATCAGCTCTCCGGCGTCACCCTGCTCGATCAGCCGATCTCCGTGTTCTGGCCGATGGTCGGCGGCATCGTGCTCTGCGGCATGATGTGGGTGTGGCAACGCGTCGGCCGCGGCGACGTGGTCGATCCGATCGAGGCCAACGCGCTGCATGGCGGGCGCATGTCGTTCCGCGACAGCGCGATCCTGGCGCTGCAAACCTTGGTGTCGAACGGCTTCGGCGCTTCCGTGGGCCTTGAGGCGGGTTACACGCAGATCGCCGCCGGCACAGCTTCGCGCGCCGGCATGTGGATGAAGCTGCGGCGCGAGGATTTGCGCATCATCGTCGGCTGCGGCGCGGCGGGCGGGATCGCGGCGGCGTTCAACGGCCCGTTCACCGGCGCGTTCTACGCGTTCGAACTGGTGCTCGCCACCTACGCGATCGGCTACGTCGCGCCAGTGATGGCCGCTTCGATTGCCGCCACTTTGGCGATGCGCGCGTTTGGCGGCGCGCCCTTTTCGCTACAGATCGAAACCACGCACAATGTCACCGCCTGGGATTTCCCGTGGTTCATCATTCTCGGCGTGTTCTGCGCTGTCATAGGCATCGGCTGGATGCGGGCCGTGCCGCTGATCGAGCGCGGCTTTGCGCGGGTGAGCGTCCCGCGCCTGGCCCGCCCCATTGTTGGCGGCGCGATGGTCGGCGTGATCGGAGCGATCAACATCCAGACCTTGTCCGGCGGCCATGGCGCGATCTCGACCGTGTTGTTCTCGCACATGGCGCTGACGGCCGTGCTCGCTTTCGCCGCGCTGAAATTGCTCGCTTCGGCCATATCGCTCGGCGCCGGCTTTCGTGGCGGCTTGTTCTTTTCCTCGCTGCTGGTCGGCGCGCTGGTTGGCCGCGCGCTGGCGCTGACGGTTGATCATTTCGCGCCGGAGATCATGCCGGACACGACCGCGTTCACGCTCGTCGGCATGGGCGCGCTTGCGGCCGCCGTCATCGGCGCGCCGCTCACCATGAGCTTCCTCGTGCTCGAAACCACGTCCGACTACGCGCTCACCGGCGCCGTGCTCGCCGCTTCGGTGACGGCAAACATGATCGTGCGCGAGAGCTTCGGTTATTCGTTCTCCACCTGGCGCTTCCACCTGCGCGGCGAAACCATCCGCAGCGCCCGCGATGTCGGCTGGGCGCGGGAGATGACGGTCGAGCGCCTGATGCGCCGCGACCCCGCCACCGCCCCACACGTTCTTAAGATCGGTGAGTTCCAGCAGAAATTCCCGCTGGGGTCACGCCAGCGCGTCGCGCTGGTCGATCAGGAAGGCCGGTTCTACGGCATCGTCGTGGTCGCTGAGGCGCACGCCGAAGGCTTCGATGACGCAATGCCCGTGGTCGATATCGCCCACGATACCGATCAGGCGCTGCTCTCTTCCATGTCGGTCAAGGAAGCCATGGCGGTGTTTGACGAAACCGAGAGCGACACCCTCGCCGTGCTCAACGACCTGGAGCACCGTAAATTGCTGGGCACGCTCAAGGAAAGTTACGCCACCCGCCGCTACGCCGAGGAAATGGAAAAGGCGCACGGGACTCGCCTGTGAGCGGTTCGCGGGAACACAAGCCGAATCGCACTAAGCACCGGCTCCATGTCTCCTGTCGCTCAGGCGCTCTCTCTGGCCCTCGCCTCGCTGACCATCGGCTGGACGGCGTGCCTTTGCTTTTTCGTCGCGCCGCTGGCGTTCCGCACGCTGAAGGGCCGCGGCGAAACCTTCGTCCGCCGTTTGATCCGCGAAGGGCACGGTTTTCTCGGCCTGTTCGCGCTCATCGCCGCCGGTCTTGGCTTGATGGGCGGGTCCATCGCCGGCGCCGCCGTCATGGCCACAGCGGGCGTATTCTTCTTTCTCGCGCAATGGGTGCTGGCCCCGCAAAACCAGAGCGCGCCGGTGCCCGGCGTCCGCACCAACCGCAAACAAAGCCGCGTCACCGCCTCGCTGCTGACGGCGTTCATCATGCCGGTCGTGCTCGTCGGCATGTTCATGATCGGCGTGAAAGTCTAACGGGCGCAGCGGCCCGGAGCCCAAAATCCGCGGCCAAACGCCAACCAAGGCGTGCAGCCAGGCAAGAATACACGCAGAACAAGCGCGCAGCGCCACACCTAAATTTAAGCTGTCTCTGTCATAAAAGACCGATGGATCCGACTTCGGCGCACGCCAATCTTTTCGACACCCTGTTGCCCGCAGCGCCTGACGGGTCAGCCGATCAATCGATCGTCAAACGCTCGCTTGCCGCCATCCGTTCGCACCTCGGTATGGAGGTGGCGTATGTTTCCGAATTCGTCGGCAATGACTCGGTGTTTCGCGAAGTCGATGCACCCGGCCTGGAAGACCTCATCAAGGCCGGCGATTCACGCTCGCTCGACGATGTATATTGCAGCCACATCCTTGCCGGCCGTCTGCCCGAGCTGATGCCGGACACCGCCGCCGAACCGCTCGCCGCTTCCTTGCCCATCACGCAAGCCGCGCATATCGGCAAACATATGAGCGTGCCGATCCGCCTGCCGGACGGCAGCCCGTACGGCATGTTCTGCTGCCTTGGCTTTCAGGCCGATCATTCTTTGCAACAACGCGATTTGCAGATGATGCGCGCCTTCGCCGATCTCGCCGCATTTGAAATTAACCGCGACCGCGCGGCGGCCGAAGCCGAAAAAGAAAAGCGCGCGCGCATCCGTGGCGCGATCGAGGAAAATCAGATATCCATCGCCTATCAGCCGATCTGGGATGTCGAGACGAAACAACCGATAGGGCTTGAATGCCTCGCGCGCTTTTCCGCCGCGCCTTCGCGCTCGCCGGACCGCTGGTTTGCCGAAGCCGCCGAAACCGGCATGGGCGTGACGCTGGAACTGGCCGCGATCAGCATGGCGCTGACGGCGCTCGAAAAGCTGCCTGCCCATGTCTATCTGGCGGTGAATGCATCGCCGGAAACGATCCTGAGCGAAAATTTCGCCGCCGTACTAGAAGGCTGGCCGCCCGAACGCATTGTGCTGGAAGTTACCGAGCATGCCGGCGTCGGCGATTATTGCCAGCTCAAGCAAGCGCTGCGTCCGATCCGCGAACGCGGCGTGCGCCTCGCGATCGACGATGCCGGCGCAGGTTATTCCAGCCTGCGCCACATCCTCGATCTGCAGCCAGACCTAATCAAGCTCGACATGAGCCTCACGCGCAATATCTGCATCGATCCGGCGCGTAGAGCGCTCGCCGCCGCGATGATCTCTTTCGCCGGCGAGACCAACAGCAAGATCATCGCCGAAGGTGTGGAAACATCCGCCGAATTCGCAACCCTGCGCACACTCGGCGTAGAAAAAGCGCAAGGCTATTTCCTCGCGCGCCCGATGCCGCTGGCGGATGCGGTGGCGCTGTTCGCGACGGCCGCGAAGGTCCGCGCAGCCTAGGATAGCGCCAAGTAATCCAAGGGGGCGCCGCGCGGGCTTACACTCGCGGCGATGACACAGCCCGTACGCCACTCCGAATTCGAGGAAGCGTTCGCGCAGCACTATCGCTCCCTTCTCGACCTGGCCGTCGAGATCAAAGCGCTCAAGTTTTATCTTGCGCTACGTCGCGCCGCCGGCGAAGCGAAAGCAAATTTCAATCCAAACCAACCGCGCGTTCCGCGGGGCAGCGCCGATGGCGGGCAATGGACGCGCACGGGCTGCGGCGCGAGCCCTGCGCCGCAGGTGCGTCTCGTTCAGGTGCGCCTGCCATCGTCTGTCGCCGCACCAGTGTGGCAAGGGCTCTACGCCACCGCGCAAGGCCTGCGCGCTGCACAATCGCGCGTCGAAGCGCTAGCTGAAGAACACTTCCCCGGCGGACTGCAAGCACTCGCGCTACTGCCAGACGCGACAACCGAGTTCGTGTTTTCCCTCGGTGGCGAGCCTGGTCGCCGCGCCTATGCCGACTGGATCTATCAAAGCGGTAAGGTCAGTGCGCTAGGCGCGCAAATTCTGCGAGAAAATCTAGATCGCGAAATAGCTCGCGGCACGATTACGCGGCAGCAAGCCGAGGACGTCACCGTCGTCGCGATGGCCGCGGCGGCGGGTGCTGGAGGAAAACGACGCAGCGCTCTTAAACCGGGTAAGCGCCCAACTTGGCAAGAATCCGAAACCAATCATGCAACGAAAAAGGTCGCGACTCGAAAACAAGTTAGTTTCAAAGAAGGTCAGGAGGTCCGCTTTGGGACCAAAGGAAGCGTAAGGCCAGATGCTTGCGATGACGTTTCCTGCACGTTCGAAATCAAGAACTACAACCTTGCAAATAACAGCCGCGGCTTAGTTAGCAACGCTGCACGTCAAGCAATTCAGCGTTCAGAGCATATTCCCAAGCATCTTGAGCAACGCATCGTAATTGATGTGACAGGCCAGAAGGTAACTCGAAAGGAGCTTAATCTCATTGCTGACAAAATCGTCAACCGAAGCAATGGCGTTCTTAAGCGGCGCCAGGTATCATTCGAAGGGTTCGGAGGTTCCCGATGACGGTCGGCTTCTTCGGCGCGGGCTACGTAATCGCGCTGAGCACGCGCGAGGAAATGCAGAGCTTTTTTGAGCTTATCAAACGTCATGTCGTTTCTGAATGGCCGCAAGAAAACTGGTCATTGATCACTGATCGGCTGTATCGGCGCTACGTTCATCTCGAAGACAGTGATGACGCCCGAGCGCTCATGCGTATCGCAGCAGAACGATTCGCCACGCTGCCCTTTGACTATGAAGACCCAGCGCTTGCTGACATCAGCCGCGAGAATAGTCTAATCGACTGGGATGCCGGCACATTGCACGAAGCTTATAATGATTATTTCGATGCGTTCGAAGACGTGGCGAGCGGGATCGATCTTAGCGATTTTTGGGATGGCATTCAGCCTGTCCGAATTCTGATCGCGGATAAGCCTATTGTGTATTCTGAGATGGATCGCCCTCTCCACATTTACGACGACATGGACGGTCCGCCGCTCTGGCTCGTCCCATTGAGCGAGCGTGACGATGAGGCAGAAGAAGGCGAGTCGTGAGTCGAAACTTCTTCTTCATTAAGCCCGAAGTTCCAGGCGGCTGGGCGGGCGATAAGTCCGAAGCGGATGTTTCAGTGCATCCGCCCATTATTCATCGGCTAGACTTCGAATTCGACGATTGGATGGGCAGCGCGCTGATCACCAGCTTCCCTGTCTTCGCGGTGACAGCTGCAGGGCGCGCAGCGATCGTTCTGGCGAAGCTAAATGGCGCGACTTTTGACGACATGATGGTTTCGAAGTCGGGCTTGTTCGAGGATCTAAACCCCGACGGCATGGATCTGCCCCCCTTCTACTGGCTGAAAGTTCACGGCGTGCCGGGCGAGGACGATTTCGGGATTGCGTTCGATCACCGTCTGGTTATCTCCGAGCGCGCGTTGGCTGCACTGGAATCAGTCGGCATTCCGGATGCCATCATCACAGGCTATCCTGGCGAACCTGCGAATGACGAAGATTGAGACCCGCCAGACTAGCTTGCCCAGCCCAAGCGCGTAGCGCGAAGGCTGGTGGAGCCGAGGGGGATCGAACCCCTGACCTCGTCATTGCGAACGACGCGCTCTCCCAGCTGAGCTACGGCCCCTTGGACCCATAAAGTCCAGTTAAGGGCGGGGGTATGGCTCCTGACTCGGGCAGCGTCAAGGCGAGGCCCAAGCCCCTGCGTCCCCGCCGCGCCTTGGCAAGCCCTGCCGACACAGTTTAGAGCCCGTCTACCCTTTTCGCCGCCCCAGGAGCGCCCATGGAAGCCGTCCTCTGGCTCGTTCACGCGATCATCGACCTCATCGTGTTGGTCCTGATCGTCAATGCGGTGCTGTCCTGGCTGATCGCGTTCGACGTTCTCAACCGGCAAAACCGGCTGGTCGATACCATCTGGGATTTCACCAATAGGCTGACCGAGCCGCTGCTGAAGCCGATCCGCAAGGTTGTGCCGCTGATCGGCGGCGTCGATCTTTCGCCGATGGTGCTGATCCTGGGCCTTCTGTTCCTTGACCGGCTGATCCCGAACTACATCTGATGGCGCAGGTTCTCGACGGCGCGGCGATCGCCGCCGAATTGCGCGGAGAAGTCGCGCGCGCCGTCGCTGATCTGAAAGCGCGCCACGGCCAAACGCCCTGCCTTGCCGCCGTGCTGGTGGGCGACGATCCGGCCAGCCATGTCTACGTCGCCGCGAAAGTGCGCGACACCGAAGAGACCGGCATGCGCTCGCTGGAAATCCGCCTGCCCGCCGACACGAGCGAAGCCGATCTGATCGCGCGCGTGCAAGCGCTGAACGCCGATAACGATGTCGACGGTATCCTGGTGCAGCTGCCGCTGCCCGCGCATCTGGATCAGAACAACGTGCTGGCCGTTCTCTCGCCCGAAAAGGATGTCGATGGACTGACCGAAGTGAGCGCGGGCCGACTGGCTTTGGGCAAGCCGGGTCTGCGCCCCTGCACGCCGGAAGGCTGCGTGATTTTGGCCAGACGCGCGCAGGCCGATCTGAGCGGCGCCAATTGCCTGGTGCTGGGGCGCTCCATTCTGGTCGGCAAACCGGCGGCGTTTTTGTTTCTCGCGGAAAATTGCACCGTGACCATCGCCCATTCCAAAACCCGCGACCTGCCCGCGCGCTGCCGCGAGGCGGACATTCTCGTCGCCGCGATCGGCAGAGCGGAAATGGTGCGCGGCGACTGGATCAAGCCCGGCGCGATCGTGATCGACGTCGGGATAAACCGCGTGCCGAGTTTGAAAACGCCAGGCAAGACGCGGCTGGTGGGTGATGTGAATTACGAGGAGGCGCTGGAAGTTGCCGGCGCCATCACCCCCGTCCCCGGCGGCGTCGGCCCGATGACGCGGGCGGGGCTGCTGCGCAATACGTTGCGCGCTGCGTGTGCGCGGCGCGGGTGGGAAGCGCCGGGGATGATCTAATTCAACACGACCAACATATAAGCTTTTCTTATGTATTACGCTGCAATCGACCTCTATATTAGTCGTTTTAGTTTTGTAAACGACCAACATATAAGCTATTAAAGGCCAAAGAGGCGATTTTGGCTCATATGTGAGGCGAAATGACCGACCTGACTGAGCTTGGTCAAGCGATCCGACAACGAAGAGTTGAGCTGGGCCTTAGCCGAGAACAATTGGCAAAAGCAGCCGACGTGAGCCGCGCTCGCATCGAGGCGCTCGAAAACGCACGCGCCGCCGAAATGGGGTTTCAGAACTTGATGCAGATTCTGAACGCAATCGGTTTGGACCTCCGCCTTACTGAATTGAACCGCAAGCGACCGACACTTGAAGACCTCCAAAAAGAAAACTCCAAGTCATGATACGCGTTTGGACCGACGCTCAGCGCGCCGGGTTGCTAGATCGCCTGGACGATACCGGATCAACCTTTGCGTACGATCCTCGCGCAGCTTCCACTCGCGCAGTGTCCGTAACTATGCCAGTGCGAGTTCAATCTTGGGACGTGCGATACGGCCTCCCGCCAATCTTTGAGATGAATTTGCCAGAAGGCGCGTTGCGCGATTACATCACACGAAAATTTCGGAAAGCGGCCGGAACATTCGACGATTTCGACCTGCTAGGAGTGGTTGGACGCTCCCAAATCGGTAGGATCAGATATTCGGCGAGTGATGGCGATCTAGATGAAGAAGTGCCGTTCCAATCCATTGACGAAATTTTGAAAGCGCGCAGAGACGGCGGGCTGTTCGAGTTTCTATTGGAGCGCTTTGCTGAGCACTCAGGCCTCTCAGGCGTCCAACCGAAATTCATGATCCGCGCGACAGGTAAATCCTCCGAGTTCGATGCGCGGATGTCTCCCACGCTCCGCAATGCCACCCACATCGTTAAGCTGTGGGACCCTGAAGAGTATCCCGAGCTAGCTGCGAACGAAAATTTTTGCTTGATGGTAGCCAAACGAATGGGATTGAAAGTTCCGGCGTTTCGCATGTCCGACGACGGGGGGGCGTTTATTGTAGAACGGTTCGATCACTTCGACGGAAAGTATTTGGGCTTCGAAGATTTCTGCGTGCTGAATGGATTGCCCTCACGCGACAAATACGATGGCGGCTACGAAGCTCGTTTGTTTAAACGGCTTCGCGATTATATTCCCCTAAATGATGGGCCGGCGGCGCACAGAGGTCTATTTGCTCTGTTTGTCGTCAACTGCGCAGTCAGGAACGGCGACGCGCACCTAAAAAACTTTGGCATCACGTATGAAGACGTGAGCTCTCAGGCCGCCTTGGCACCCGTTTATGACGTCGTTACAACCGCGGCATACCTTCCGAAAGATCCCATGGCGCTTACGCTGGAAGGCTCGACGCGGTGGCCCGACCGGAAACGCCTAACCCGACTTGGCCAGGCAAGAGCGGGTCTTTCAATATCGGAGATTAGCGTAATCTTTGAAGAAGCCGCAGACGCCATGGCTGACGTTGGCGTTGAGATGCGAAAATACTTTAGGGCAAGCGAGTATGCTGGAGTAGGCGAACGGATGGCTGCTGCTTGGGATGCAGGAATAAGGGAAAGTTTAGAACTCGTGCGGGGGCTCGCCGCACTCGCAAAGCCAGAACATGCAAAAAAAATATCCAAAGGCCGCCCGATCGCTCGTTCAGATGCGGCGATCTTGGAAGCGCTTCGGAAAGTCGGAGGTACGATTGTTGGAACCCAAAAAGCGTTAAGTGAGAGTTTGGGCTTTCCCGCTAGTACAATTGGCGGCGCCATACGAAGACTTGCCGAGCGCGGCCTTATTGCAGCAGAGCCCCGCAAACTGACCCTTCTGCAGCGAGAAGTGTGACGTAATTCATGGCTCGCTAAGCCGCATACCTCGTAAACGCCAGCGTCGCATTGGTCCCACCAAACCCGAAGCTATTGCTCACCGCGCAATTGATCTCTTTCTCCACCCGCTTGCGCGCGATCGGCAGATCGGCGAACGCGGGATCGATCTCGTCAATATGGGCGCTTTCGCAGACGAAGCCGCCATTCATCATCAGGATCGAATAGATCGCTTCCTGCGCGCCGGCAGCGCCGAGCGAGTGGCCGGTGAGGGATTTGGTGGCCGAGATCAGCGGCGCGTTATCGCCCCAGACGGCGCGCACGGCTTCCATTTCCTTGATGTCGCCGATCGGCGTCGAGGTGGCGTGCGGGTTCAGGTAATCGACCGGGCGATCGAGATCCTTGATCGCCATCTTGATGCAGCGCACGGCGCCCTCGCCGGAGGGTTGCACCATGTCGAACCCATCGCTGGTCGCGCCATAGCCGGCGATCTCGGCGTAGATGCGCGCGCCGCGGGCTTTGGCGTGTTCAAGTTCTTCCAGCACGACGACGCCAGCGCCGCCGGCGATCACGAAGCCATCCCGGTTTTTATCGAACGCGCGCGAGGCTACGTCCGGCCTGTCGTTATAACCCGCGCTCATCGCGCCCATTGCGTCGAACAGAACCGAAAGCGTCCAGTCCAGCTCCTCGCCGCCGCCGGCGAACATGATGTCCTGCTTGCCCCATTGGATCTGCTCGTAGGAGCTGCCGATGCAATGGGCGCTCGTGGCGCAGGCCGAGCTGATCGAATAATTCACGCCCTTGATCTCGAACGGCGTGGCGAGCGTGGCCGAGAGCGTGCTGCTCATGGACTTCGGCACAGCAAAAGGCCCAACGCGCTTGGCGCCTTTTTCGCGCGTGGCGTCCGCCGCCATCACTATCGCGCGCGTGCTTGGCCCGCCTGAGCCCATGATGATGCCGCTGCGCTCATTAGAGACTTCGCATTTTTCCAGGCCCGCATCGCGGATCGCCTGTTCCATCGCAACGTAAGTCCAGCCCGCGCCCTCGCCCATAAAGCGGTAAATGCGCTTGTCGACGATTTCGGCAGGATCGAGCGTCGGCGCGGCATGCACCTGACAGCGGAAGCCCTTATCGGCGTAACCCGGCGCCGTGATGATTCCGGAACGCGCTTCGCGCAGTGAGGCCGTCACCTCCTGCGTGTTGTTTCCGATCGGGCAGACAATGCCCATGCCCGTGACGACGACTCGACGCACGCACGCGCCTCCTACCTATTGCCCCAGCCTATTTCATGCCCGACGCGAGTTGATCCGCACTGAACAAGCCGACCTTGAGATCCCTAGCTTTATAGATGGTCTCGCCATCCGCCATCACCAAGCCATCACCCACACCGATCACAAGTTTGCGCAAGATGACCTTCTTGAAGTCAATCTCGTAGCGGAGCGTTTTCACGTCCGGCGTTACCTGGCCGCGAAATCCGACCTCGCCAACGCCTAGCGCCCGGCCCCGTCCGGGTCCGCCAGACCAGGCGAGGTAGAACCCCACCAACTGCCACAGCGCGTCCAGGCCCAGGCAGCCGGGCATCACCGGGTCGCCGGTGAAATGGCAGGCGAAGAACCAGCGCTCCGGATTGATGTCGAACTCGGCGACGATCCTGCCCTTATTGTGGGCGCCGCCATTCGAGGACACTTCGGTAATGCGGTCGAACATCAGCATCGGCGGCAGCGGCAGCTGCGCGTTGCCGGGCCCGAACAATTCGCCCTCGCCGCAGGCGATCAGGTCTTCATAGGCGAAGGACGCGGGATATTGAGACATATGCGGGAGGGGCTACCAGCGCCCGGCGGGAGACTCAAGCAAACGTGGAGAAAGCCACCGGCGGCGATTGGCGAAGCTCCCCCTCAATGGGGGAGCTGTCGAGCGAAGCGAGACTGAGGGGGTGCTTGCTCCACCGGATCGGTGGATGCCTCAAGCGGCTAATCGGCAAACGCACAGCCACACCCCTTCCGGCCGCTTCGCGGCCACCTTCCCCATGGAGGGGAAGGTTAAGCCGGTGTTGTCAGTCTTTTTCCTTCGGCTGACAGCGCTCGGCGCCCCAGAGGTCCGCCATCCGGGCCCAGCCCTTCTTTTCGCCGACGCGGAGCCTGCGCCAGCCGCCGCGGCATTCCTCCAGCGTTCCAACCACGCCGTACGAAAGGAACGCCACAGGCGCCGATTGGTCATCCGGCCCCCGGCGCAAGGCAGCCTGACCGGCGGCGGATACATAGACGGTCTGCTGGCCGGTCAGCCCGGTGGCCTGGACCCAGGACGTTTCGCCCTCCGGGTCCTGCACCTGGCGCCAGACATCGCTTTCGGCCACCACCTTCACCGGCAGGCCGCGGCGGTGGAACTTCCACAGCACGCGATGCTCCAGGCTCGGACCCTGACGGCCGTTGATCTCGTTATATTTAAGGCTCTCATAACGCGGCACGGGCTTGCCCGACGGGCCAATCACCGCCCACGCACCCGGCGCGCCGAACAGCACACCTATAAGAAATAGCGCGCCCATTACTGAGCGCAGGCCAAGCGTCATTCTGACCACCCCGGCAAAAGTCCAAGCCCGCTTTTCTCCCATCGCGGTCAACACCGGCTTAACGCCACTGCTTTGCTTTCCACGGCGGCGGCAGTTTGATACGCATCCTCCGTTCAGGGGATACCAAACGGCCCATGGCGACGCGCAATCTCAAAGTGTTCGTTACGCGCAAACTGCCTGAGGCGGTTGAGACGCGGCTGCGCGAATTGTTCGACGCCGAATTGAACGTCGACGACCGCCCGCTCAGCCAGGAAGAGCTGGTCGCGGCCGTCCAGCGCGCCGACGTTCTAGTGCCGACCGTGACCGACCGCATCGATTCCAAAGTGCTCTCGCGGGCCGGCGAAAAGCTGCGCCTGATCGCCAATTTCGGCGCGGGCGTCGATAATATCGACGTCGCCACCGCCGTGCAGCGCGGCATTACCGTCACCAACACGCCGGGCGTTTTGACCGAAGACACCGCCGACATGACCATGGCGCTGATCCTGGCCGTGCCGCGCCGCACATTCGAAGGCGTGAAGATCGTCGAAGCCGACGAATTCAACGGCTGGAGCCCGACCTGGATGCTCGGCCGGCGCATCTGGGGCAAACGGCTCGGCATTATCGGCATGGGCCGGATCGGCCAGGCCGTTGCGCGCCGCGCCAAAGCGTTCGGCCTGCAAATCCACTATCACAACCGCCGCCGCGTCTCGACGCATATCGAGCAGGAGCTTGAGGCCACCTATTGGGAAAGCCTCGATCAGATGCTGTCGCGGATGGACATCCTCTCGGTCAATTGCCCGCACACGCCGGCGACCTACCACCTGCTCAGCGCGCGGCGCCTCGCGCTGCTGAAGCCGAGCGCGTTCGTGGTCAACACTGCGCGCGGCGAGGTGATCGACGAAGCCGCGCTCGCGCGCATGCTGGAGAAGAAAGAACTCGCCGGCGCCGGGCTCGACGTGTTCGAGCATGAGCCGGCAATCAATCCGAAGCTGAAGAAGCTTCAGAACGTCGTGCTGCTGCCGCATATGGGCTCGGCCACGCTCGAAGGCCGGATCGACATGGGCGAAAAGGTCATCATCAACATCAAGACCTTCGCCGATGGGCATAAGCCGCCGGACCGGGTTATTCCGGCGATGCTGTAGGCGCCCTACACCGCCCGCCATACCGGCGCGCCGATATCCTCGCGGTGCGCAAAGCGTTTCAGGTGCTCGATCACCACGCCTTCCAGGCGCTCGACGTCGCCGTCGGTTTCGACCGCGAGTTTCAACACGCCGTCCTTGGCTTCAAGGAAGCAGGCGGCGGTTTCGGAAAACGGAATGTGTCCCTTCTCCGGCGTGAACTCGACCGCGAATTTGTGGCTCCAGTGCTTGCAGAGCTGCTGGAGATAGATGCTCGCTTGCGGCGTGGTGATTTCGGTTTCTGCGCGGGCCATCAGCTTTTTTCGATCTTGCGGGCGGCTTCATCAAGGGCTTCGACGATTGTGTTGATCGCCTCTCCCGAGAGATCGCCGCGCTGCAGCCGCATACGCCCGGCCATGCGCAGGTTCTCCATCGCCCGCAGCACCGGCGCCGGCGGGCCGCCGCCGAACGCAGCGCGCGCTTCATTGATTCGCGCGAACGCCGCTTCGGCCTGCTGGTGATTGTCAGCGAGGTGTGCGCCGCCCTCGGGCGTGATGGCGTAGAGCTTCTTGCCGCCCTCTTCGGCCGCCACCGTGGCGTAGCCCAGTTCTTCCAGCAGCGTCAGCGTCGGGTAGACGATACCGGGGCTGGGCGCGTAGCCGCCGCCAAACCCCTCTTCGATCGCCTTGATGATCTCATAGCCGTGACGCGGCTTTTCGCTCAGCATGCGCAGGATGACGAGGCGCAGGGCGCCCTGTTCAAACATCCGCCCGCGCCGGCCGCCGCCCATACCGCGGCCGTGGCCCCAGCGGGAACCGCCTTCTCCGCCGCCAAAGCCGCGATGACGGCACGACCCATGTCCTTGCATTCGCATAAAAGTACCTTCCAAACTGATATAAGATATATCTGATAAGGAGATATATCTTGAGTGTTCTCTAAGTCAACCTCCCTGACTTGCTTGACCCCTCCCATCCGGCGCGGCCATGTGCGGCCAGCAAACACGGGAGAGCGCCGGTGGCGGACGGAACGATGCCAGAAGGCGCCCTGATGAAGGGCAAGCGCGGGCTGGTGATGGGCGTGGCGAATGACATGTCGATTGCCTGGGGTATCGCCCGCCAGCTTGCCGCCCAGGGCGCGGAGCTGGCGTTCACCTACCAGGGCGAGGCGCTGGAAAGGCGCGTGCGCCCGCTGGTCGACTCCATCGGCGGCAACCAGGAGCTGGTCGTCCCGTGCGACGTGACGAATGACGCGGACATGGACAGGGCGTTCGCCGCTCTGAACGCCAAATGGGGCGGGATCGATTTCCTCGTCCACGCCATCGCGTTTTCGGACAAGAACGAACTCAAGGGCTCGTTCACCGAAAACACCACGCGCGAAAACTTCCTGCGCACAATGGATATTTCCGCGTTCTCGTTTGTCGCCTGCGGCAAGCGCGCGGCGGCGATGATGAAGCCCGGCGGCTCGATGATCACGCTGACCTATCTCGGCGCCGAGCGCGTGCTGCCGAGCTACAACGTGATGGGCGTGGCGAAAGCCGCCCTGGAAGCCAGCACGCGCTACATGGCGCGCGACCTCGGGGCCAAGGGCGTGCGCGTGAACGCGATTTCCGCCGGGCCGATGAAGACGCTGGCGATCGCCGGCATCCAGGGCGGGCGCGGTTTGATTTCGACGGGACGCGCGTGGAGCCTGCTGAAAGAAGACACCTCCATGGAAGGCATCGCCGGTTGCGCGCTCTGGCTGCTCTCCGATCTCGGCCGCTCGACGACCGGCGAAGTGATCCACGTCGATGCGGGCTTCCACGTTGTGGGCCTGCCGGAGGGCGTGGAGGCATGAGCGATGCGCCGCAAGGCGCCACGCCCTCGCCCGCACGCGCCATCTGGCGCGGCGTGCGCCATCATTGCCCGCAATGCGACGCGCGCACTTTGTTTCGGGCCTACCTGAAAATCGCGCCGAATTGCTCGGCCTGCGGCGCGGATTTCACCGGCGTCGAAACAGCGGACGTCGCGCCCTACGTAACCGTGTTCATAGTCGGACTCGTGACGGGGCCGGCGATGCTGCAGATCGAGGCGCACACCACTATTCCGCAAGCGGTCCTGATCCCCTCAAGCGTGGCGATCGTAGTTTTCGCAGCACTGCTGATTCTGCCTCGCGCAAAGGGCGGACTCGCCGGGCTATTCTGGCAAATGCGCCGCAGCGGCGCGACGTAGCCCGGAGACGCGTGATGCAAGGCAAAACCATCGTCATCACCGGCGCGACATCGGGGATCGGCGAAGTCGCGGCGCTCAATCTTGCAGCGCAAGGCGCGCGCATCGTGTTTATCGCGCGCGACAAGAAGCGCGCTGACGCGCTTCTCGGCCAATTACCCGGCGACGCGGCGCATGCCTATCATCTTGCCGATCTTTCGACGCTGGCGGAGATGAAGCGCGCCGGCGCGGCGATTGCGGAAGCTACGCCAAAGATCGACGTGCTGATGAATAATGCCGGCGCGCTGTTCGCAAAGCGCAAGCTGAACGTCGATGGGCTGGAGATGACCTTCGCGGTCAATCACATGGCCTATTTTGTGCTGACCAATCTGCTGCTCGACAACGTCAAGGCCGCGCCGCCGGGCGCGCGCATCGTTTCCACCGCCTCGGCCGCGCATCACGGCGCACAGCTCGATTTTTCCGATCTGCAAAGCGCGCGCGGCTATTCGGCTTACGGCGCCTATGGCCGCTCCAAGCTCTGCAACATCCTGTTCACGCGCGCGCTGGCGCGGCGGCTGGAAGGCAGCGGCGTCACGGCAAATTGCCTGCACCCCGGTTTCGTCAACACGCGCTTTGGCGATTCCGCCGGCGGGGTCACGGCGGCGGCGTTCAAGCTCGCCAAGCTCTCCGCCATACCGCCGGAGAAAGGGGCCGAGACCATGCTCTTGCTCGCCTCGTCGCCGGAAGCGGCATCCCATAACGGCGCCTATTTCGACCGCTGCAAAGCTGTCACGCCCAGCGCTGCGGCGCAGGATGATGCGGCGGCAGAGCGGCTTTGGGAAGAAAGCGCAAAGATCGCGAAACTTTAGACGCGCCGCAAATTCGGCCGCAGATACGCGACCAGAAACCCGGCGCGGTGAATGTTCTTGTAGGGCGAGCCCGATTCGCCCGCGCCCGGCACGGCGGTTTCGGTGGTCAATATATGGCAGCCCGCGGCGCGCGACGTATCAATGCGCGCCGACAGGATCGCCGGTTGCGCGCCGCGGCCGCGATGAGCGGCGAGCGTGGCGCCCATGCCGAGCCAGGCGTTGGCGCCGTCGATAAACAGCGCGCCCGCGCCGACCGGCGCCGGCCCATCAAACGCGACAAAACATTTCCATTTCTCGCGGCCCGGCAGCGCGGAAAGCCAATCGCCCATTACCTGCGGCATGCTGAAGCCCGCGGCGGCGGTCTCGCCGAAGC
Source organism: Alphaproteobacteria bacterium (assembly GCA_031399165.1). Classification (GTDB taxonomy): domain Bacteria; phylum Pseudomonadota; class Alphaproteobacteria; order Caulobacterales; family Aquidulcibacteraceae; genus JAKFWI01. The sequence continues at coordinate 104,623 of JANNOO010000060.1, forward strand.
GATCGGCCTCATCGGCGCCCACCTCGCGAATGTCCAGCACCGTGGCGATCTGGTTGCCGGGCGCAGTGTCGCGCGCGAATTTCGCCCAGGCGCGCGGATGCGGCGACAAATCACGGGACGCGCTGGCCAGCTCGAAATTCTCCGCGCCGTCGGCGAAATGGATCGCCCAATCCTGCACGCCCGCCGCCTCGAACGCCGCGATCGCCTCGTCGAGGACCTCGCCGCGCGCGGGTTCGAAAACACCAAGGCCAGCAAGCCGATTAAACTGGAGATTATCAATCCCGCCGCAGACGAGGAGCAGGCTGTCGCCGATACGGCGCTGCTCAAGACGAAGGCCGCGCCGGACGTGATCCGGCGCGGCCTCGTAGAGATCGGCCCAGGCGTCGCGCTCGACCCGTTCGATTTCCCGGACGAGATCGAGCGCGCTCATGCCTGATCAGCCTGCGGCGGCTTCTTTATCCTGCTTGCCTTCAAGGTCTTCGCCAGTGGTCTGGTCAACGACCTTCATCGACAGGCGGACTTTGCCGCGATCATCGAAGCCGAGCAGCTTCACCTTCACCACGTCGCCTTCCTTGACGACGTCGCCCGGCTTGGCCACGCGCTCGTTTTTCATCTGCGACACGTGGACGAGGCCGTCCTTCGCGCCGAAGAAGTTCACGAACGCGCCGAACTCGACAACCTTGACGATCTTGCCGTCATAGATCGCGCCGATTTCCGGCTCGCTGGTCAGCGATTTGATCCACTTCACCGCCGCTTCGATCGAATCGGCGTTGGCGGAAGCCACTTTCACCGTACCGTCATCCTCGACGTTGATCTTGGCGCCCGTCTTTTCGACGATCTCGCGGATCACCTTGCCGCCTGTGCCGATCACATCACGGATCTTGTCGGTCGGGATTTTCAGCTGAACGATGCGCGGCGCGTTGGCGCCGACTTCGCCACGAGACGTGGAGAGCGCCTTGTTCATTTCACCAAGGATGTGCATCCGGCCGGCATGCGCGCGCTCCATCGCAACGCGCATGATTTCTTCGGTGATGCCCGCAACCTTGATGTCCATTTGCAGGGAGGTGATGCCCTTCTCGGTGCCGGCGACCTTGAAGTCCATGTCGCCGAGATGATCCTCGTCGCCCAGAATGTCGGTCAGCACTTCGAAGCCGTAATCCTCGAGGATCAGGCCCATCGCGACGCCGGCCACCGGACGCACCAGCGGTACGCCCGCATCCATCATCGCCAGCGAAGCGCCGCACACCGTGGCCATCGACGATGAGCCGTTGGATTCGGTGATCTCCGAAACCAGCCGCACCGTGTACGGGAATTGCTCGGCCGTGGGCAGAACCGCCTTCATCGCGCGCCAGGCCAATTTGCCGTGGCCGATTTCACGGCGGCCAGCGCCGCCCATACGCCCGGTTTCACCGACGCTGTAGGGAGGGAAATTGTAATGGAGCATGAAGCGCTCCTTGTACGTACCGGCGAGCGCATCGACATATTGCTCGTCTTCGCCGGTGCCGAGCGTAGCGACGACGATCGCCTGCGTTTCACCGCGCGTGAACAACGCCGAGCCGTGCGTGCGTGGCAGGATGCCCACTTCGCACTCGATCGCGCGCACCTTGTCGACCGGGCGGCCATCGATCCGGGCTTTTTCCTTCACCACGCGGGCGCGGACGATATCGCTTTCAACTTCCTTGAACGCTTCCTTGAGCATGTTGGCTTCAAGGCCATTCGGATTGGCTTCGGTCTTCCCAAGCGCGGCCTTGGCCTTGTCGCGCAAGCTCCCCACGGCTTTGTAGCGCTCTTCCTTTTTGACGATCTTGTAGGCGTCGCCCAGTTCTGCACCGACGATATCGGCGATCTGTTTCTTCTGCGCGGCGAGCGACACAGGCGCGAAATCCCACGGCTCCTTGCCGGCTTTTTCGGCCAGCGCGATGATCGCATCGATCACCGGCTGCATGCCTTTGTGGCCCGTTTGCAGCGCCAGCAGCATTTGAGCTTCGTCGAGCTCCTTCACTTCGGATTCGACCATCATGATCGCATCGGCGGTGCCGGCCATCACCAGATCGAGTTCAGAGGTTTTCATCTGCTCGATCGTCGGGTTCAGCATCGGCTTGCCGTCGATCCAGCCGACGCGGCTGGCGCCGATCGGACCCAGGAACGGCACGCCCGAAATCGTCAGCGCGGCCGTGGCCGCGACGAGCGCCAGAATGTCGGCTTCGTTTTCATTGTCCCAGCTCAGCACCGTTACAACGACCTGGGTTTCGTTCTTGAAGCCATCGACGAAGAGCGGGCGGATCGGACGATCGATCAAACGGCTGATCAGCGTCTCACGCTCGGTCGGCCGGCCTTCGCGCTTGAAATAGCCGCCGGGAATGCGGCCCGAGGCGAAGGTTTTTTCCTGATAATTGACCGTCAGCGGGAAGAAATCCTGACCCGGCTTTGCTTCGCGCGCGGCAACGGCGGTGGCCAGCAGCGCGGTTTCACCCCACGTCGCGAACACCGCGCCGTCGGCCTGGCGGGCGATATGCCCGGTCTCGAGCGTCAGCTTGCGGCCGGCCCAATCGATAGAAACGGATTGTGTGTTGAACATTGACTCTACTCCTGGCGAGCGAGCCCCAATGCCCGGTCGCCGCGAACATCACGCGTATGCCAGCCAAATGCCGGCATCTCTCGCGCGTCGTTTGCTCAGCCCCGGAACGCGCGATGAGCGCGTGTTCACGGTCCACAATCTCAATCTAGGGAAATTGTGGGCCGCGAACTCGGCTGCGCCGCCCCGGGGCCGAGCCCGACGGCGGCGCGCCGCAGTTTCTGCCTAGCGGCGCAGGCCCAGTTTCTCGACGATCGCCTTGTAGCGCGGCTCTTCGCGCGCCTTCAGGTAATCGAGAAGACGCCGGCGCGTGGACACCATCGTCAACAAACCGCGACGGCTGTGGTTATCCTTCTTGTGCGTCTTGAAGTGTTCCGTGAGATTGGTGATCCGCTCGGTGAGCAGCGCAATCTGGACTTCCGGGCTGCCGGTGTCGGCTTTGCCCTTGGCGTGTTCTTTTATGAGCGCATTTTTGCGCTCCGCAGTAATCGACATCGGGATACTCCATTTACCCGAGATGAAAGACACGCGTGGGTTTGAAACGGCCCGCACGTACGTCCCCGAGCGCAACGGCCCTTCCCTCACACAAAGCCACCGCCGCACGCGAGGCATCCTGGCCTGCGATGGTGCGGGGGCGGAATTTTGCGCGAAGATCTTCAACCACATTGGGCAGAAGAACGATCGGCCGTCCTTGCTTCAGCCTGAACGCATCCTCTCCGTTTATGGCCAGCGCCGGGATGTCGGCCAGCGCGGTCTCTACGGGTTTGAGGCGTTCGGACGCGGCGCCCTTATGGCTCAAATCCTTCAGCGCGTCGAGGCTGATTGAATCGGCCACGCAAAACGCGCCGACCTGGGTTCGCCTGAGCGCAGAAACGTGCCCTTCCGCGCCCAAGGCGGCGGCCAGATCGCGCACCAAAGCCCTGATATAAAAGCCTTTGCCGCAGCGCACGGTCAGCGTGACATGGCCATCGTCGGGGGCCTCGGCGACCGCCGCCTCGTAAACCACCACCGGGCGAGCCTTCAGCTCCACCACCTCGCCGGCCCGTGCCAGATCATAGGCGCGCTCGCCATCGACCTTCACGGCGCTGTAAACGGGCGGGGTCTGCTCGATCTCGCCAATGAACGCCTTCAGCGCTTCTTCCACAGCCGCGCGGCTGGGACGCACATCGCTTTCGGCGATAACCTGGCCTTCGCGGTCCTGCGTGTCGGTCGAGGCGCCCCAGGCGATGGTGAAGCGGTAAGATTTATCCGCCTCCATTAGCCAAGGCACCGTCTTGGTCGCTTCGCCGAGCGCGATCGGCAGGATGCCGGAGGCGAGTGGATCGAGCGTGCCGGCATGGCCAGCCTTGTTGGCGTTGAACGCACGGCGCACGGCGCCGACGGCGTCGGTTGAGGTGAAATCCTCCGGCTTGTCGAGGATCACCCAGCCGGAAATATCCTCGCCCTTCTTGCGCCGGCCCATCAGGCTTGCCCGTCTTTGTCAGAATTGCCGCTGGTGCGCTTCAAATCGCGCGCGACTTCGGGGCGGGAGAGGACTTGGGCGATATGGCCGGCTTCATCGTAGGACGTATCCGGGATGAAATGCAGTTGCGGCGTGTAGCGCAGCTCTACGTGCTTGCCGAGGCGTCCGCGCAAAAACGGCGCGGCGCGCGTCAGCGCGGCGGCGATCTTGGTTGCATCGCCCCCGCCGAGCGGCGCGACGAATGCGGTCATGTGCTTGAGATCAGGCGACGCGCGCACTTCGCCGACCGTGACCACCACGCCTTTCAGATCGGGATCGCGCAATTCCTCGTGCGCGAGCACGTTGACCAGCGCATGGCGCACCAATTCGCCCGCGCGCAATTGGCGCTGAGAGGGGCCAGCATCGCGCCCCCGCGATTTTTGAGAACTCATCTGCCGCTTCCCGCGCGGCGGAGTCGAACCGCCGGCGCGCCCTTCATCTCTGAATTGCCGCTCTATTGCGACGTAAACTGGTATGTACCGCACAATTGCGGATCGCTCTCCATGCCCGGCGCGGGCTCGCCCCTAAAGGCGGCGAAGCGAAGCGCCCACTCGCCTTCCTTGCCGACGAATTCGCTGACCGCGACATGCGTTGTGCGCACATCGCCACAGAGGCCGCCATTATTGGCCGCGCTTGGCGAAAGGCCCTCGTCGGTCACGCGGTAGAGATAAACATCGACTTGCGGATCAATCTCCATCGCAACGGCGAAATTGCCGGACCCCGTAAACACAGGCGTCGTCGCCTTCACCAATGCGTCGCGTTCAGCCGTGACGGTGATGCCGGTTGCAGAGGCCAGCAGCAGCGTACCGCCGCGGCCCATGGAGCTGGTGGTGACGTTGCCGGTGATGCTGCGGGCGTTCGCGGACGAAGCGCGCCATTGGCGCCGGTCACGCCCCGGCTCGGCGCTCGCGGTTTCGGCGATGTCTGTTACCGGGCTGGTCACAAGCGGCGAAGGCGCGTTCGGCACGGCAGGCCTAGCGGCCTGGTTGCCGAAAAACTCGTCGCATCCGCTTAGCGCCAGAGCCGAAGCCAGAACCAGCGCGCTACAGGCTGCGTTGAACCACTTCGACATTAAAGCACTCGATGAGATCGCCGGCCTTGAGATCCTGGTAGTTCTCGAAGCTCATCCCGCACTCCTGGCCGGATTGCACTTCGTTAACATCGTCCTTGAACCGCTTCAGCGTTTGTAGCTTGCCGCCCTCGTGGATCACAACGTCGTCACGCAGCAGGCGGATGCCGGCGCCGCGGATCATCTTGCCTTCCGTGACACGGCAGCCCGCAATCCGGCCCACCTTGGAAATGTTGAACACTTCCAGGATTTGCGCATTGCCGAGGAACGTTTCGCGGCGCAGCGGCGCTAGCATGCCGCTCATCACGCCTTTGATATCGTCGATCAGGTCGTAGATGATCGCGTAATAACGGATTTCCACGCCTTCCCGCTCGGCCAGTTCACGCGCTTCCTTGGACGCGCGGACATTGAAGCCGATCAGCGGCGCGCCCGAGGCTTTCGCCAGCGTCACGTCAGACTCGCTGATGCCGCCAACGCCGGCGGTCATCACGCGCGCGCGCACTTCTTCAGTGCCCAGTTTTTCCAGCGCGTGCTGGATTGCTTCGGCCGAACCCTGCACGTCCGCCTTTACAACGACGGCGAGTTCTTTGGCGGCGTTCGAATCCTTGAACTTCGCCATCATGGCTTCGAGCGAGGTGCTGCGCGGGCCGGTTCCGGCGGCGGTGCGATCGCGCTTGGCGCGTTGGCGATATTCTGCGACTTCGCGGGCGCGCGTTTCGTTTTCGACAACGTGAAGCACGTCGCCCGGATCAGGCACGCCTTCTAGGCCCATGACCTCAACCGGCTCGGACGGCCCGGCGGTTGGCACCTGCTGATCGCGCTCGTTGACCAGCGCGCGCACGCGGCCCCAGACGCCGCCGGCGACGATGATGTCGCCGCGCTTCAGCGTGCCGCTTTTCACCAGCGCCGTCGCCACCGCGCCGCGGCCGCGTTCGAGCTTGGATTCGATGATCGTGGCTTCGGCGGGACGATCGGGATTGGCCTTCAGATCGAGCACTTCGGCTTGCAGCAGGATGCGCTCAACCAGCTCATCGAGGCCGGTTTTTTTGGTAGCCGAAACCTTCACCACCTGCACGTCGCCGCCGACGCCTTCGTGCAGCACTTCGTGTTGCAGCAATTCGTTGAGCACGCGATCTGGGTTGGCGTCTTCCTTGTCCATCTTGTTGATCGCCACGATCATCGGCACGCCGGCCGCTTTCGTGTGCGTGATGGCTTCGATGGTTTGCGGCATGACGCCGTCATCGGCCGCGACGACAAGCACGACGATATCCGTAACCTGCGCGCCGCGCGAACGCATGGACGAAAACGCCGCGTGGCCAGGCGTATCGAGGAACGTAACCGACTGGCCGGTCTTCAGCTTCACCTGATAGGCGCCGATATGCTGCGTGATGCCGCCCGCTTCGCCCGCGGCGACATCCGTCTGCCGGAGCGCGTCGAGCAGGCTGGTCTTGCCGTGATCGACGTGGCCCATGATCGTGACCACCGGGGCGCGCGGCGCCAGATCCTTGTCTTCGTCGACCACGCCCTGCAGGCCGTCTTCGACGTCAGATTCGGCGACACGGCGTACGATATGGCCAAATTCGGTTGCGATCAGTTCGGCCGTGTCGGGATCGAGCACGTCGTTGATCGTCGCCATTGTGCCTTGGCGCATCAGATATTTGATGATCTCGCTGGCGCGCATCGCCATGCGGTTTGACAATTCCTGAATCGTGATCGCTTCCGGGATCGTCACTTCGCGCGCCTGCCGGGCTTCCTGGCCGCTGGCGCCGCGCACCTTTGCGCGTTCTTTTTCCTTTTCGCGGGCGCGGCGCATCGCGGCGAGCGAACGGACGCGGTCGTCGTCGCCCTCGGTGATGCGCTCGACCATATCGAGGGTGAGCTTGCCCTTGCGGCGCTCGGCGTCGCCCTTCTTGGCCGGCTTCACTGGCGCGACAGGCATTGGCCGGCGCGTCTGTTTAACACGGCCGCCAAGTTCGCTGAGAATATCGGGGCCAGCTTCAACCGGCGCGGCTTCAACCGGCGGCGCAGGCGCCGCAGCGCCGGGCGCGCGCGCTTCTTGCGGCGCAGGCGTTGCGACCGGCTCGACCAGCCCACTGGCTTCAGCTTCGCTGCGGCGCGCATCGGCGGCGGCTTGTTCTTCTTCCATCATCCGCCGTTGGGCGTCTTCCAGCGCGCGGCGTTGTTCTTCCTCCACGCGCATGCGCTCGCGGCGCACCTGCTCATCGGCTTGCGCGCGCGAGACGGCCTCGACGCGACGGCGCGATTCGTCTTCGGAAAGACCGCCGCGGCCCGCCGCGGGGGGCTGAGGTTTGGGCGCAGGCGCAGGCGTTGGCGCAGGCGCAGCGGCGGCTGGCGCAGCCGGACGCGGCGGCACGCCCGGCGCCGCCGTGGCAGGCGCGGCGCCCGGGGCGCCGGCTGGGCCGATCGTGCGACGTTGCTTCATCTCCACGACGACGGATTTGCTCCGCCCGTGCGAGAAACTTTGCTTGACGGTGCCGCCAGCGGTCGTGCGGGTCAGCGTCAGCGGTTTGCGGCCGCTGCCCGGCGCGTCCTTGCGTTCGTTACCTTCGCTCATGCTCTTCCAATTTTCGCCTCGTTGCCGAAGCGATCTAACAAAACAATGCGCGGACGACGCGCTATTCGCGCGGCGCCCGTTCGGCCGCGTCGCCTCTGATCCCGGGATTAACCCCGCGTGCAAGGCGCCAGGACTCCGGCGCCAGGTCGCGAAAGCCTGAGAGGCGGCCCGTCTCCGCCGCCCACAGCCGCGCCATGCGCTCTTGGAGCCACGCGGCGTGTACCACACGATCCCGGCCCAGCGCCATGCCCAATTCCTCAGCCGTGAAGCAGCCAACGACGGGCGCAGCTTGATTCCAAAGGCCGAACGCCAGCCGGGACAGCTTTTCGCGTCCGTCTGCCGCGCCATCGGCCGCTTCGATCAGGCCAAAGGGCGGCCGGTCCCGGATCGAAGCCTCAACCTTGTCGAACCCCAGCGTCAGAGCGCCGGCCCGTTTGCCAAGGCCGAGCATGTCAAGGCACCGGCGGGCCAGAGCCGCCTCTACCTGATCGGCCAAATCGGAAGGCGCCTTGGCCGCCTCCTTGAACGCCCTGCTGAACGCATTGCGCTTGACCGCCTGATCGACAAGCGCGCGCTGGGCGCAAACCCAGGCGCCGCGCCCCGGTAATTTGGCCCCGGCATCCGGAACCACAACCCCATCCGGCGCCAAAGCAAACCGGACCAGCTTTTCCTCGCCAGGCTCCTCACCCGTGACGATGCAGCGGCGATCGCGGGCTTTGGTTGCGGCGGCGAGGCTCACGCGATCAGCTTTCTCCGAACACCTGCTGCATTTCGGTCAGCTTGCGAGCGGGCGCTTCGGCCGCGGCCACCGGCTCGGGCGCTTCGATCCAGCCGGCGGCGACGCGCGCCTCCATGATCAGCGCTTCAGCCGCTTCCGGCGTCATGTTGAAACTTTCCAGCAGGCCAGGTTGACGCGAACGCTCGCCGTTCTTGGTTTCAAACCAGCCGCGCAGATCGTCAGGCACCAGGCCCGCGACATCCTCCATCGTCTTGATCTCGCCTTCGCCCAGCTTCACGGCCATCGGCAGCGTCATGGTCGATAGCGCGAGCACTTCGTCGGTAACGCCGTATTCCTTGCGTTTAGCGTCCTGCTCAGCGGCGAGGGCCTCCAGCGATTCGCGGGCGCGCTCCTGCAATTCCTGCGCGATCTCGTCGTTCAGTCCTTCGATCACAGCCAGATCGTCCAGTTCGACATAAGCGATTTCCTCAATTGTCGTGAAGCCTTCGGACGCCAGCAATTGCGCCATCATCTCATCAAGATCGAGCGCAGCCATGAAGCTGGCGGTGCGAGCGGCAAACTCCTTCTGCCGCTTCTCGCTTTCTTCTGCTTCGGTGAGAATGTCGATCGTCCAGCCTGTGAGTAGGCTGGCCAGGCGCACGTTCTGCCCGCGCCGGCCGATCGCCAGAGAGAGCTGCGTTTCGTCAACAACGACCTGCACGCGCTGTTCTTCCGGCTCAAGCACCACCTTGGAGACTTCCGCCGGCTGCAGCGCGTTGACGATGAACGTCGCCGGATCGGCCGACCACGGGATAATGTCGATCTTTTCGCCCTGCAATTCGCCGACAACGGCCTGTACCCGCGCGCCGCGCATGCCGACGCAGGCGCCGACCGGGTCGATCGAATTATCGTGGCTGAGCACGGCGATCTTTGCCCGGCTGCCCGGATCGCGGGCGGCGGCCTTGATTTCGATCACGCCTTCGTAGACTTCCGGCACTTCCTGCGCGAACAGGCGGGCCATGAATTCCGGCTTGGCGCGCGAGAGGAAAATCTGCGGGCCTTTGGCCTCGCGGCGCACGTCGAAAATATAGGCGCGGGTGCGGTCGCCCTGATGCAGGTTTTCGCGCGGGATGGCTTCGCTGCGGCGCACGATGCCTTCGGCGCGGCCGAGATCGATAATGATATTGCCATACTCGACGCGCTTGACGACGCCGTTGACGATCTCGCCAACGCGATCCTTGTATTCGCCGAACTGGCGTTCACGCTCGGCCTCGCGCACTTCGTGGTTGATCACCTGCTTGGCGGTCTGCGCGGCGACGCGGCCGAAATCCATCGGCGGCAGATTCTCGTTATAGACTTTGCCGGCGACCGCTTCGGGATCGCGCTTCAGCGCGTCTTTCAGCATGAGATCGGTGTAGGAATTGAACGGGCGCGCCTGGGCTTCGAGATAGTCGTCGTCGACCACGGTCATGCAGCGCATCAGCTGCATCTCGCCGGTTTTCGGATCGATCACCGCGCGGATGTCATGCTCGATGCCATAGCGCGAGCGCGCGGCCTTCTGCATGGCGTGCTCCATCGAGTTGAGCACGATCTCCTTGTCGATGCCCTTTTCCCGCGCCACGGATTCGGCGATCTGCAGGATTTCGAGCCGGTTCGCACTAACGCCCGTAGCCATGGGACTTCTCTCCTCGTCATCTGTTTGGCCAACCTCCCCCTCAATGGGGGAGGTGTCGCCGAAGGCGACGGAGGGGGTGCGCCCTCATCGCCTGGAATTTCACGCGGGAGGCACCACCCCTCCCGGCCGGCTTCGCCGGCCACCCTCCCCATCGAGGGGAGGGTTAATTCAGCTCCTCCGGCGCCTCCGCTTCGGCGCGCTTCAAATCTTCTTCAAGCAGCTTATCGGTGAGCACGAGGCGCGCTTCGGACATCGCCGAGAGCGGCAGGCGCACCTCGCCCGTATCGAGCACCATCAGCACGTCATCGCCATCGACGCTGTGGATTTCACCGCGAAAGCGCCGCCGCCCGTCAATCATCCGCGCCAGCTCCACCTTGGCCTCATGGCCGGCGAAGCGCGCGAAATCCTCCAGCCGTACGAGTGGCCGATCGATGCCGGGCGAAGAAACCTCAAGATCATATTCGCCCGGGATCGGATCAGCGACGTCCAGCACCGGGCCGATCGCGCGCGAAAGATCCTCGCACTCCCCGATCCCCATCCCGCCATCGCTCAGCCGCTCGGCCATGATCTGCAGCTTCTTGCGGCGCATGCCGGAAATCCGCACGCGCACCAGCGCCAGACCCAGATCGGCCGCTACCGGCTCGATGATCTCCACCACGCGCTCTTCCAGAGGGTTTGAAGCCTTCAATCCGGGACCCTAGAAAACCAAAAGCGGCGGCCCTTTCGGACCGCCGCTGAATGCCCCATCCGGAGCGTCCAACGATGTATCTGGCGGGTATATAGCGCCTCTCCACGTCGGTTTCTAGCCCCGTTTGAAAAAGTACCCTGCTCAGGGCTCCTCAAATCGAACAAGCTCGAGGTGTGGCGGGCGCTCGGAAGCTGGTGGGAGATTGAGCGGGCCCGCCGGGGTTTGAAGTGGTTCATCGCTGATGACAAAAAGAAAGAAGCACGCCCGAACTTCGCCGCTTTGCTCTCCCGCCGAGAGGATTCGTTCATCCCATGCTGCTTGCGGGTAGGGATCACCGGGAACAGGCAACGTGAAGTCATCGAAATTAAGCGGCGCCTGAACGTTCGAAGCTTGAATCTCAATCAACCGCCAAGGCTCGTTCCCGATCCGATAGCTGCCCAAAATCTCAATTTGCATGCGGCCCTCTCACGAAGCGCAGCCATACCGGCGCGCAATCGCCCAGCTTCTTGGTTTCGTAGCGCGTCAGCGTATGCCCCGGCCAAGGACTTCGCCAATCTTCCGCCCGTTCCGCGCTCCACGTGAAACGTTGGTCGCGCGAAAACACTTCCAGCGTCCACGCCGCGTAGTGCGCCCAGTCCGTGGCGAAGCGCACTTCTGCGCCGGGCTTCGCCACGCGGGCGAGCTCGCCCAAAAAATCCGGCTGGATCAGGCGGCGTTTGTGGTGGCGCGTCTTCGGCCATGGATCGGGAAACAGGATGTCGATGCGGTCGAGGCATGCACCCGCCAGCGCCGCCAGCACATCGCGCGCATCGCCATGATGCAGGCGCACATTGGTGACGCCCGCCTCCTCGATATGGCGCAGGCACGAGCCGACGCCGTTGAGGAAAGGCTCGGCGCCAAGGAATAGCGCATCGGGATTCGCCGCCGCCTGTGCGACGAGATGCTCGCCGGCGCCGAAGCCGATTTCGAGGATGAGGCGCGGCGCCGAAGGCGGCGCTTCAAGGTCGATCGCCAGATGCGGCAGCAGTTCATCCACCAGCCCCGCCTGACGCGGCTTGAGCGCGCGGCCTTTGACTCGGCCGAAGCTGCGCATGGGTTTGTGGTCTGATGGCACTTGGGCGCGTGTAGCCTAACGCGTTCGCGCGAACCAGATAACGTGCCGTGGTCCCTTGCCATTGCTGCGGGCGCGCACGGAGACTTCCTCGACCTTGAAGCCGGCATCGCTCAATCGCTGCGAAAACGCCGCGTCCGGCGCCGCCGACCATATCGCCAGAATCCCGCCCGGCTTGAGCGCGGCCTTCGCCGAGGCCAGACCCTGTGTCGAATAGATCGCGTCGTTGGCGGCGCGTGTCAGCCCATCGGGTCCGTTATCGACATCGAGCAGGATCGCATCAAAACGATTAACCGCCGCGCCGATCGCGCCGGCAACATCGCCCGCAATCAGAGCCACGCGCGGATCGTCAAGACAGCCGGCGGTCAGCGCCGCCATCGGCCCGCGCGCCCAGACGATGATTTCAGGAACAAGCTCGGCCAGCGTCACACGGGCGCTTGGCCCCAGCACCGCCAGCGCCGCGCGCAGCGTAAAACCCATGCCGTAACCGCCGATCAGCAGATGGGGCGCGGCGCCTCCGGACAGACGCGCGCACGCCATCACCGCGAGCGCCTCTTCCGATCCGCTCATGCGGCTGCTCATCAGCTCATTGCCGCCCAGCACAATCATGTAATCGGCATCGCGCCGGAACAGGCGAAGCTCGTCTCCTCCGGGAACCATGGCGGCGCCGATCAATTCGCGCGGTTTCATTCGGCGAGAAAGGCGCGAACCGGCGCCAATGACTCCATCGGCGCTTCCTCCTGGGGCACATGGCCGAGCGCTGGAAAGCTCACAAGCCGGCTGTTACGCAGGTTCTTTGTGTAATCCGCCGCATTGCTGAGCGGGATCAGCGCGTCCTTCGCTCCCCAGAGCAGAAGAACGGGCGCTTCGATGCGTTGCAACAACGGCTCCGGCGGCGTGAGCACCGTTTGCGCCATCCGTTCAAGCAGCGCAGCGCGTGAGCCGGGCGCAAGCATGAGATCATGATAGCGATCGACGGTCTCGCGCTTGAGCGCCGAAGCATCGCCATAGCTCGGCTCGAGATTCATGCGCAGTACAGCCTTTGGCAGCATGTAACGCATCAGCCCAAACACCGGCGATGCTTCCGGCGCCTTGCCATATTCAAAACCGGGGCTGGCGAAGCCGTCCGGAGAAATCAGAATGAGCTTGTCCGTGCGGTCAGGATGTTGCGCCGCGAAAGACCAGGCGATGCGCCCGCCTATGGAATTGCCGATCAGGCTTGCGCGCTCAATGCCACGCTGATCCATCAGGGCAATAAGTAAAGCGATGCTGCGCGCATCGGTGTAATCGCCATTTGGGTCTGGCGGCGACAATGCCGATCCTGGCAGATCGAGCCTGATGACGCGATAATCGTTCTGCAGCGCCTGCGCCCAGGCCTCCCATGTGTGCAGACTTGATCCGAAGCCATGCACCATCAGGACCGCCTGCGAGTCTCGCGGACCATCATCGCGGACGTGCAGACGAGCGCCCGCGACTTCCGTCATGTCCGCAGGACTGCGGAGATAGCGCGATTCAAGCGCCGCGCGCGGCTGGTCAGGGGTCCAGAGCCAGACCGCCAGGACCGCGACAAGCACGACCACGCCAATCAGGACGAAGAGCTTCACACGTCATTCCTTCGCGCCGCGCTTTGCGGTGAAGTTACGCGACGCCGCGGAGTTCTTGAACCAGATCGGTCTTTTCCCAGGAGAAGCCGCCATCAGCGTCCGGCGTGCGGCCGAAATGGCCGTAGGCGGCGGTGCGCGCGTAAATCGGACGGTTGAGCTTAAGGTGCTCGCGAATGGCGCGCGGGCTGCAGCCGCCCATCAGTTCAGGCAGCAGCTTTTCCAGCTTGGCCGGATCGACTTTGCCGGTCTCGTGCAGATCAACGTAGAAGCTCAGCGGCTTCGAAACGCCGATCGCGTAGCCGATCTGGATCGTGCATTTGTCGGCGAGGCCGGCGGCGACGACATTCTTCGCCAGATAGCGGCAGGCGTAAGCGGCCGAACGGTCAACCTTCGTCGGATCCTTGCCGGAGAACGCGCCGCCGCCATGCGGGGCCGCGCCGCCATAGGTGTCAACGATGATCTTGCGGCCGGTAAGGCCGGAATCGCCGTCCGGACCGCCGATGACGAAATTGCCCGTCGGGTTGATGTGCCATTCGGTGGTGTTGGTGATGAAGCCGGCCGGCAAAACCTTGGTGATGTACGGGCGCACCAGCGTATCGATCTGCTTGGGCGTCAGGCCTTCCTTGTGCTGCGTCGAAAGCACGATCGACGTGGCGCTGACCGGCCTGCCGTTTTCGTAATGCAGCGTGACCTGGCTCTTCGCGTCCGGCTCAAATTCCGGGCGCTCTCCCGAATGGCGCGCGTCGGCCAGCGCTTTCAGGATGTTGTGCGAATATTGCAGCGTCGCCGGCATCAGCTCCGGCGTTTCGTTGGTGGCGTAGCCGAACATAATGCCCTGGTCGCCAGCGCCTTCGTCCTTGTCCTTGCCAGCGTCGACGCCCATCGCAATGTCGGCAGACTGGGCGTGCAAGTAGCACGCGAATTCGGCATTGGCCCAATGGAAGCCGTGCTGCTCGTAGCCAATATCCTTCACCGCGGCGCGGACCTTATCCTCAAGCCCGCGGATCACTTCGCCCGGACCGCGCACTTCGCCGGCCAGGATGATGCGGTTGGTCGTGACCATGGTTTCGCAGGCGACCCGCGCGAAAGGATCGGCCTCCAGGAAAGCGTCCACGACCACATCGGAAATCCGGTCGGCGACCTTGTCGGGGTGGCCTTCGGAGACGCTTTCGCTGGTGAATACGTAGGAATTGCGGGCCACGGGTGATCCTTCGGACTGGAATGGATCGGTCATATAAAGACTTCTTTATATGTGCAAGTCCCTTGTCGTGTGGTCAGGCCTTGGCCTCGGCCATTTCTTCTTCGGATAGTGCGCGCACCAGTTCGACCACGCGGCGGCGGATGCGCGGGCTTTTGATGCCGCCGAACAATGTCATGAGTTGCAGCCCCTCAGGCGTGGCGAGCGTATCGAACACAAGGCCGCCGGCGGGGTCTTCAGAAACGCCGCCGGAGGCGGCTGGCCCAAGCCCGTCAAAAAAGAAACCGATCGGCACGTCGAGCGCCCGGGCGATATCGAGCATGCGGCTGGCGGCGATACGATTGACGCCTTTTTCGTACTTCTGAACCTGCTGGAACGTCAGGCCGAGCAGGTCCGCCAGCTTCTCCTGCGACAGCCCGATTTCCAGGCGCCGGGCGCGCAGACGCTGCCCAAGGCGCTGATCAACCATGTTGGCGCTGCGCTCGTCGCTCATTTTTGAGGCATTCCCCTCGCCCGGAGAACGATCCCTAACAACATTACAGCGAAAAATACAGCGCCCGGCGCAAACCAATCAACGCGAGCGTAAATCGTAGGCGGCAGCGGCGGCGGCAGCGCCGCCTCCACTGCGCCGCCTTGTAAGCCCGTACCGGCAACCGGACGGCCATAAGGATCAACGATGGCCGACACGCCCCCGGAGGCCGAACGTGCAAGCGGCAAGCCCTCCTCGATCGCGCGATAACGCGCCTGATTGTAGTGCTGGTACGGCCCGGTCTGCCCGCCGAACCACGCGTCGTTCGTTACATTGACGATCCAGTCCGGCCGGCCCTCGCCGCGTGGCACGAGACCGGGAAAAATCGATTCATAACAGATCAGAAACACGGCAGGCGCCGCGCCCGGAACGATCAGGCGCGCCGGCGGCGGCCCCGGCTCGAACCCCGAACCAATCTGCTGCAGCGCCTGCATTTTCAGAAAAGGCGCGAGTTGTTTCCAGAGCGGAATGAATTCCCCGAACGGCACTAACCGGCTCTTGTTGTAAATCTGACCCAGCGCGGCGCTCTCCCCACCCGTGAGCACGACCGCCGAGTTGAAATAGACCGGCTCGCCGCCCTGAGGGTTTGGCTCTCGCCGCACGAGGCCGGTGATCAGCGCGCGCGCACCGAGCTTGGCGCCGATTTCTTCGAGCAGGTCGGGCTGTTCCAGCAACAGCGCGGGCACTGCCGATTCCGGCCAGATGATTACGTCAGCGCGGGTTGGGCCGGGCTCGTCGATCAAATTAAGATAGGCGCTGAAGACGCTGTATTCGTTGCCCGCGCGCCATTTTTCATCTTGCGCAAAGCCCGCATCGGCAACGCGCACAACGACCTCGCCGGGCGGGGCTTGGGGCGCGGACGCGAGCCTTTGCGCGCCTGCACCCCACAACATGCCAAGCCCAAGAGCGGCAATCAAAGCTGGTGCGGCGCGGCGAGGAAAATCACCCCGGTCCGCCAATGCCGCTGGTGCGGCGAGCGCCAGCACCGTCAGCAAGGAAAGCCCGTAAATTCCTACCACCGACGCGAACTGTGAAACGGCGCCGCCCGCCGGCCAGACATAGCCGGGAAGGTTCCACGGGAAACCGCCGAAGGCGTGACCGCGCACCCATTCCGCCGCCATGATCGCCAGCGCGAACACGGCGATGCGCGCCGGACCCGGCGACCAGACCCGCACCGCCAGCGCCGCCGCTGCGCCCCAGAACAGCGCCAGCCCCGCCGGCAAAGCCGCCACCGCCGGGACCATCAGGATCGCCGCACCGTCCACCTGCAGAAATGACGAGCCGACCCAATACAGCCCGCCCAGAAAATACGCGGCGGCGAACAGCCAGGCGCGTCCGAAAGCGCAGCGCATCGGCCGATCGGCTTTCGCTGCGCCGTCGATCATCCAGACGAGCACACACAGGCCGATGCTGAAGGCCGGGAAAATATAGAATGGCGCGTGGGCGAGATTGGCGAAAAAGCCAGCGCCAGCGATCACCGCCCGGCGCGTCCACGGCGCCAGCTTTTCCAGCGTCGCAACCCGTTCGGCAAACCTTGCGCTGCCCGTTGTTTCCACGTTCACGCGGCGGCCTCTTTCGGCGCGGGCGGCGCTGGTTTTACTCGCAGCCGCTTAACGCGGCGTGGGTCGGCGTCGATCACCTCGAAATCGAAGCCGGCGGGATGTTTCAGCACTTCGCCGCGCTGCGGCACGCGGCCAGCAAGCACCACCGCGAGGCCGCCGGCCGTATCAAATTCGCCAAGATCCTCATCAAGTGAAAGCGAGGCGCCGAGCACTTTTTCAAGCTCGTCGATGCCAGCGCGGCCATCAGCCTCGAACGCGCCGCCGCGCGCCTGGACAAGCGAGGAATCGACGTCGTGCTCATCGGCGATGTCGCCAACGATCTGCTCCACTATATCCTCGATCGAGACCAGCCCGTCTGTGCCGCCATATTCATCGACCACCACGGCAAGGTGAATCCGGCGCGTCTGCATCGTGAGTAGCAGCGTAGGCAAACGCATGGACGCCGGCACGAATAAAATCTCGCGCTTCAGTTTAGGCAACGGGCGATCGGCAAGGTTGCCAGGAATGTCGCCCGCCTCGCTTGGCGTCAGCAGCGCCAGGATGTCCTTCACATGGACGAAACCGAGTGGATCATCGAGCGTCTCGCGATAGATCGGCAAGCGCGAATGCTGCGACTCGGTGAAAGCGCGCGCCGCCTCGCCCAGCGTACACTCGACATCGAGCGCGACGACGGTGGCGCGCGGCGTCATCACGTCCGCCACGCGCAATTGATCGAAACGCGCGGCGTTGAGGATCATGTCCTTCTGCGCGCCGCCAATGCTTTCGCCGTTTGCGTTCTCAGACTCCGCCAAGGCCTCCGCGACCACCGCCTCGGCCCCGCCATCGGACCGTTTCAGCGCGCGCAGCACGCGCCGCCATATCGACCGCTTGGGCTGGGTCAGCGGGTTCGAAACTTCACTCATGCCGCGCCCGCCGCCTCGTAGGGATCAGCCACGCCAAGCGAAGCCAGAATCTCGCGCTCACGCGATTCCATCAATTCGGCGTCGTCGTCCATATCGTGATCGTATCCGAGCAGATGCAGATAGCCATGCACCAGCAGATGGGAGAAGTGCGACGCGAACGATATGCCCGCGGCGCGCGCCTCACGCTCTACCGTCTCAAACGCCAGCGCAATGTCTCCGAGGCCAAACCCCTCCGGCGCCGGGAAAGACAGCACGTTTGTCGGCTTATCCTGTTCGCGCCATTGGGCGTTCAGCGCGCGCAGGGCTTCATCATCAGCCAGTAGCACATCGACCGCGCCTTCGGATTTCTCGGCCCGCGCGGCAGCCAGCAGAACCCGCGCCGCGAAGCCGGCGCAATCATCCAGCGCGCCGGCCCATTGCGGCGCTTCGATCCGTATATCTATGTCGTCTTCAGGCATCGCGCTGTTCAGGCCGATGGCTTCGTTCGTCGGCATCATACGCCTCGATGATGCGTCCGACGAGACGGTGGCGAACAACGTCCTGTGCGGCGAACCGGACAGTTTCCACGCCCGACAACCCAGAGAGAATGCCCAGGGCATGGGACAGGCCCGAGCGCACATGCGCCGGCAGATCCACCTGGCTGGGATCGCCCGTGACCACCATGCGCGAGCCCTCGCCCAGGCGCGTCAGCACCATCTTCATCTGCGGCGTGGTCATGTTCTGCGCCTCATCAACGATAACAAACGCGTTCGAAAGCGTGCGCCCGCGCATGAACGCCACTGGGGCTACTTCGATCACCCGCCGCTCGCGCCGCGTTTTCAGTTCACTCTCGCCCATCTGGCTGCGGAACGCATCCCAGATCGGTTGCAGGTAAGGATCGACCTTTTCGGTGAGATCGCCGGGCAGGAAGCCAAGCCGCTCGCCCGCCTCGACCGCCGGGCGCGTGACGATCACGCGATCGACGTCCTCGTGGCGCATAGCCTCCACCGCCGCCGCGACGGCAAGGAACGTCTTGCCCGTACCGGCCGGGCCGACGCCGAAGATCAGATCGACGTTCGGATCGCGCAGCGCCTCGACGTAATGCACCTGACGCGGCGTGCGCAGCGTCAGCCCGCCAAGCTGCTGCAACTCGACCGGCTTGCGGCGATCGTCCTGTTCGATCTCCGTAAACGCGATCGCCGCGAGCACGTCGGCCTCGCGGACCTTGTGCGTCCGCCCGTAGAGGCCGACCAATGCCTCAACGATGCGTTCGGCGCGGCGGAATTCCTTTTCAGACCCGGCAGGGCCTTGCAGGATCACGTCATTGCCGCGCGCGTTGACCGTCAAACTGTGGGCGTTGTCGCCCCGCACGCCGGGCTGACGGAACGCTTCCTGGATCAAGGCCAGGTGCCGGTGCAGCGGGCCGAACACGGCCTGCGCGCGCGCGCCATCCTCGATCGGCACGACATGTTCATGGGTTGGCGTATCGGCGCCGCGCGAGGCTTTGCTCACGCTTGTGTGCCCGAGAGCGAGTTCATCGAGGCGCCGGTGATGCGAACGGGCGCGACGGCCCCGATCTCCGGCGGCGCTTCGAAATGCACCGATTGCAGATAGGGCGAGCGGCCATGCGCCTGCCCGGCCATACGGCCGCGCCCGGCGATCAGCACGGGCAACACGCGGCCCACTTGCGAGTCATTGAAAGCACGCTGCTGGGCGAACAGCATGTCCTGCAAGCGCAGCAGGCGCTCGTGCTTTTCGGCTTCAGCGACCTGGCCCTGCATGGCGGCGGCGGGCGTGCCCGGGCGGCGTGAATATTTGAACGCGAACGCCGAGGCGAAGCCGATCTCCCGCACCAGGGCCAGCGTCTCCTCGAAATCAGCAGCCTTCTCGCCGGGAAAGCCGACGATCAGGTCCGTCGACAGGGCGATGTCAGGCCGAACGGCGCGCAATTTTCCCACGATAGACCGATAAACGCCGATATTGTGCTTTCGGTTCATTGCGTTGAGGATGCGGTCGGAGCCCGATTGCACCGGCAGATGCAGGTACGGCATCAGTTTCGGCTCTTCGCCGTGCAGGGCGATCAGCTCGTCGGTCATCTCCAGCGGGTGGCTGGTCATGTAGCGCAGGCGCGCAAGCCCCTCTATCTCCGCGAGCCGCCTGATCAGGCGCGAAAAGCTCCATTCGGCGCCGTCCCGCCCCCGCCCGTGGAACGCGTTGACGTTCTGGCCGAGCAGTGTGAGTTCGCGCACGCCCTGCGCGGCCAGGCCTTCGGCTTCTTCAAGGATCGAGCCGGCGCTGCGGGAGAATTCGGCGCCGCGCGTATAGGGCACGACACAGAACGTGCAGAATTTATCGCAGCCTTCCTGGACAGACAGGAACGCCGAGACGCCATCGGCCTTGCGCGCCTTCGGCAGTTCGTCGAATTTTTCCTCGGCGGCGAAATCGGTCGCGAGGCGTTCGCCATTCTGGCGGGCGGCGCGCGCGATCAGCTCTGGCAGGCGGTGATAGGATTGGGGCCCGATTACCAGATCAACGGCCGGCGCCTTGCGCAGAATCTCGGCGCCTTCGGCCTGCGCAACGCAGCCAGCGACGATGATCTTCATCTCGCGGCCGTCAGGCCCGCGTTCTTCACGCATGTCGCGCAAGCGGCCGATTTCGGAGAAGACCTTCATCGTGGCCTTGTCGCGGATATGGCAGGTGTTGAGGATCACCATGTCGGCGTCCTTGCTGCTCCCGGCCTGGGTATAGCCAAGCGGCGCCAGCAATTCGGCCATGCGCTGGCTGTCATAGACATTCATCTGACAGCCATAGGTTTCGATGTGCAACGTGCGGCGCGGCGGGCCGTCAGGCTCAGCCATGGCGGCGCTCAGGATTTCTTGCGCGCGGGCGCGGCGGCGGCATCCTCGATCGGGGTGCCGTACAATTCCAGTTTATGGCCGACGAGCTTGAAGCCGAGTTGGCGCGCGACCTCTTCCTGCAAGGCCTCGATCTCTTCGTTGACGAACTCGATTACCGTACCGGTCTTTACGTCGATCAGGTGATCGTGATGCTCGGTAGGCGCTTCTTCGTAGCGCGAGCGGCCGTCCATGAAGTCGTGGCGTGTGAGAATCCCGGCATCCTCAAACAAGCGCACGGTGCGGTAGACCGTGGCGATGGAGATATGCGGATCGATCTCCGCGGCGCGCCGGTGCAGTTCTTCGACATCCGGATGATCATGCGCGACGGAAAGCACACGGGCGATCACCCTGCGCTGATCTGTCATGCGCATGCCTTTTTCGGCGCAGAGTTTTTCCAGACGGTCCACGAAGCTCTCCTAGGCTTCTATCTATGGCCGCCGGGCGTGCAGGTCCAGCGGCAGCGGCGCGGCGGCCAGCTCCAGACGAAGCACCAGCGCGTCCTGCGGCGGCGCGCCGGGCCGATGATAATAGCTGCGCCGCCGGCCCGTCTGGCGGAAACCCAAAGCGTCATAAAGCGCGCGCGCAGCGAGATTGTCAGCGGCCACCTCCAGGAACAGGCCGCGCGCGCCGCGCCGGCCAGCCTCGGCGATGGCCGCATTCACCAGATCACGCCCGAACCCACGCCGGCGCGCGTCAGGCGTAACCGCCAGCGTGAGGATTTCGGCCTCATCAGCCGCAGTCCACGCCGCCAGCACCGCACACGGACCATCCGCCGCCACAACGAGCCCGAACGCCCCTGGCGCGGAGAGGATTTTTTCAAAGTCAGCCGCGGGCCAGGGCGCGGGAAAGGTTTCGGCATGCACGGCTGCGAACATAGCGGCCGCATCCTTGCCGACCGTGATGATCCGCGCGCTCATGCCCCAACCGTCCTGGGCGCGGCGGGCTTGGCGTCAGGCGCGCGAAGGTAAAGCGGTTTGGGCGGATGACGCGCGGGATCAAGCGTTGCGCCGCGCCGCGCCAGCGCGGCAATATCGGGAACAGCGCTCGCCGCCATTAACACTCGCGGATGAGACGCAAGCGCAGCATCCAGCGCGGCTTGCTCCAGCATGGCGGGCGCGATAAGCGGCGCGCCATCCCGGTACAGCGCGAAATAGCCGCCGGACGGCGCCGTGATCATCGCGCCGCGCAGTCCGTCTTTGCCACGTTCCAGCGCCAGCGCCTCAAGCGTGGAAACGCCGGCACAAGGTTTTGCCAGCGCCAGCGCCAGCGCACGCGCGAAGGCCAGGCCAACGCGCACGCCAGTGAACGAGCCCGGGCCGGTCGTGACGACAAGGCGATCAATGGAGTCGAAAACGGCGCCCGCGCGCGCCATCACTTCCTGCACCATGGGCGCAAGCCGTTCAGCGTGACCGCGTTGCATGGGCTCGGACAGGACCGCACGAACATCATCGCCATCTGCAAGCGCGACGGAACAGGCGTTCAGCGCGGTGTCGATCGCCAGAACGCGCATCGCCGCCTCTCCTCACATCACTTGTTCGACCGCATTCACTTCCGGAACGTAATGGCGAAGCATGTTCTCAATGCCGCTCTTCAGCGTCATCGCGGAAGACGGGCATCCCGCGCATGAGCCGCGCATACGCAGGCGTACGATGCCGGATTCGTGTTCCCAGGAATGGAAGGTGATGTCGCCGCCATCCCTGGCGACGGCCGGGCGCACGCGGGTTTCGATCAGATCCTTGATCTGCTCGACGATCTCGGCGGCCTCGCCTTCGTAGACGCCGCCCTCTTCATCTTCGACATGCGCCGCCCCAGCTTCGGAGAGCACCGGCTTGCCGGCGACGAAATGCTCCATGATCGCGCCGAGCACGAACGGCTTCAGGTGCGGCCAATCCCAGTCGCCGGCCTTGGTGACGGTGAGAAAATCGCCGCCCAGGTAGACCCGCTTGACGCCTTCGAGGGCGAACAGTGCCGAAGCCAACGGCGAGGCTTCGGCCGCTTCAGCGTCCGGAAAATCGCGGCCGCCTTCGCCCAGCACATCGCGGCCAGGGATGAATTTCAACGATTCCGGATTAGGCGTGGCTTCAGTCTGGATGAACATGATTTGGTCCTGCGGCGCGGGAGCATAACCCGATCTGGCCCTCTGGGTCTCTCCCTTCAAGCGCTTACCCTGTTCATTGGGCGGCAGGTCATGTGGGATCGGCGGCCTTGTCCAGCCGGCGCGCGGCGGCGGCGGCGGCGGCAAGATCGGTGGCCATGCGCTCCAGATGATTCGGCGCGATGCCGCCGGGCTTGGCGTTGAACAGGATGCGCGGCTCGAACGTAGCGGCGGCCACGAGCGGCGCGTGGGCGTCCGCAAACGCGGTCTTGAGCGCCTCTGCCGTTGTCGCCGGCAGGTCGCGCTCAAACGCAGCGAGCAGGCGGGCCCAGGCAAAAGCCTCTCCCCGCGCGCGAAAAAACGCCGCCTCCGCGTCGGGACCGGCGGGGCCGAAGCGATCGGCGACGGCGGCCAGGCGCACGGCCTGCTCGTGTGCTGTACACGCAGCGGCGGCCGCGCGCGCGACAGCGGCCAGCGCCGGTTTGCCAATATCGACCGCGCCCTCGCGCCGCGTTTTGGCGTTATAGCGGCGCAGCGCCTCGCGCGCGGCCGCGTAGCGATCGGCCGGCGCTTCGGCGGCGGGCGCGCCGAGCACGGCGGCGGCCAGGTCCAAATCCTGATCGGGCCTGCGGCGGCGGGCCACGGTTTCGACGAACCCGGCGACGGCGTCGGCGGCGCCTTCCTGAAACAGCGCGGCGCGCCGCTCGTGCCGGTTCGGCAGGAACAGCATGCCCGATTGCAGACCATCGTCCTGCAGCGAAAGGAGGCTGGCGGCGGCGGCGATGGATAGCGCCCCGCCCTGCGGCGCGGCGGGCAGCGGCGCATCCACTTCGGCGCTGACGCCGCCTTGCGATGCGATGAACAGTATGAACGCCGCGCCGATAGCCGCCAACGTCAACACAAAAGCCGCGCCGGTTTTCATCCAGCGGCGGACGCGGCGGCGCCACAACCGCTGATGCGGCGGGTCTTCGGGCGTGAACCGGCTGATCAGCCGGCGCCAGGCGGCGCCCAAAGTGGCAAATAGGGCGGCGGGCAAGTCAGCCATTGCGCATGATGCGCGGAGCCGCGCCCCGGCATCAACCGGGAAAGCCTATTGGGAGGCAGTAACCCTAAACATGACCGTGATCGGGGCCGCTTTGGCGAAGGTTAACGTGATCGGCTGCTCTGACCCGTCAACAAGGTCGGCTGTCAATCCCATCAGCATGATATGCTTGCCGCCTGGGGCGAATTCCACGGTCCCATCAGCTGGCAAGTCGACGCTGGGCAAATGTCGCATTCGCATCATGCCAGCATCGTTTATCGTCTCATGAAGCGCTGTCGCGGAGCCGATCGTCGTTGACGCGCCGACCAATTGATCAGCCGCGCCCTCGTTGCGCAGCGTGAAATAGGCGGCGACCACCTGCATGCCGGGCGCTGGTGCAGCGATGCGGGCGTTTTCCACCTTGATGCCGCCAGCGGGGGCCGGCGGCGCGCAGCAGGCCAACATCATCAGACCGAGGGCTGCAATGATCTTGTTCATCATGAGAGTTCCTTATCTCCAGAGACCGACCAACGCCCGCGCTTCATCCATGATCGGCGCGGCGATGGCCGAAGCATGCTCGGCGCCGGCGCGCAAGACCGCGTCGATGGAAGCTGGATCTGCCCTGAGCCGCTTGATCTCCCCAGCGATCGGCGAAAGCCGCGCCACGGCCAGTTCGGCAAGCGCCGGCTTGAACGCGCCGAACCCCTTGCCGCCCCATTCGGCGATCACTTGCTGCGTGCTCACGCCCGCCAGCGCTGCATAAATGCCTACGAGATTCTGCACTTCCGGCCGGCCGGCGAGGCCTTCGACGGAATCCGGCAGCGGGTGTGGATCGGTGGTTGCGCGCTTGAACTTGTTGGCGATCGTATCGGGATCGTCTGACAGGTTGATGCGGCTTTGGTCGGACGCATCGGATTTGGACATTTTCTTGGAGCCGTCGCGCAGGCTCATGATCCGCGCGCCGGGACCCTGTATCAGCGGCTCCGGCAACGGGAAGAAATTCGGGACGCCAAAATCGTTGTTGAACTTCTGCGCGATGTCGCGCGTCAGTTCGAGGTGTTGTTTCTGATCCTCGCCGACTGGCACGTGCGTGGCCTTGTAGACGAGAATGTCGGCGGCCATCAGCACGGGATAGGTGAACAGGCCCACCGATGCGCGCTCGGCATGCTTGCCGGCCTTGTCCTTGAATTGCGTCATGCGCTCGAGCCAACCCATGCGCGCAACGCAATTGAGCAGCCAGGCCAGCTCGGTGTGCTCACGGACAGCCGATTGCACAAACAGCGATGAGCGCTTTGGATCCACGCCGGCGGCGATGTACGCCGCCGCAACCTCGCGCACGTTATCGACCAGCGCCTTGGGATCGTGCTCGGCCGTGATGGCGTGCAGATCAACGACGCAATAGAGCGTCTCAAACTTTTCCTGCAGCGCTACAAATTTGACGAGCGCGCCGAGATAATTGCCGAGGTGCAGCCCGTTCGTCGGCTGCATGCCGGAGAGCACGCGCTGCGGCCCTTTATAGGCCGCTTGTGGCGCTTCGGCCGCCGCAGTCGAAAGAATATCGGTCATGAACTGATCCTGAGAAGAAAACCAGGCGCGCGCAAATGCGCGCTAGAGCGGACGCTTTAGCCCCGCCATCGCCCAGCTTCTGAACGCTCCGCGCGCATCGATCTTCTCCGAAGCGGCTTCTATCAGGGCTCGCCGACTGGCGGCAAGCCATCGGCTGGCGGCTTTTCGCGGCGCAAAGCGCGGCGAATGTCAGCCGGGCGCAGAGCGCCGACCGCAAACGCGGCCATCGTATAAATCGCGAATCCGGCTGCGGACACGAGCGCGACCGCGATTTCTTTTGCGCCGAGGCGCAGGTTAAATATCTGGCTGACGGCGCCCACGATGGCCTCGCGCTGCCACGCCATCGCACCGAGCGCAGCGGCCATGATCCCCGTCGCGATCAGCACGCGGGTGATCTGCCCGATCAGAGCCGGATTTGGCCGCCATAGCTTTTCGGCGAGCAGCGTGGCGCCGAGTTGCAGCACGTTTACCCAAGCCGCAGTCGATGTGCCTATGGCAAGGCCGACATAGCCAGGCTCACCTGCGGCGCGTAGCGCAAAGAAAAGCCCGGCGCCGACCACGATGTTGACCACCACGCTGACAAGCGCAAACCGCATCGGCCGCTTGGTATCCTGGCGCGCGAAAAACGGCGGCGCGAGGATGCGCAGCAGCACGAACGCCGGCACGCCCCAGCCATAATGGAACAGCGCATCGGCGGTGGCGCGCGCGTCCGCATCGGTGAATTTTCCACCTGTCCAGAAGCCGTGCATCAGAAAGAACGGCATGACCAACAGCGCAGCCGCGGCCGGCAGCGTCAGCGCCATCGACAGCGTCACGCCCTCATCCACCGCGCGGCTTTCTTCAACCTCATCTTTTGACGCAACCGCCCGCGACAAGCGCGGCAGCAGCGCGACACCGATCGCCACGCCGATAATGCCGAGCGGCAATTGGTAAAGCCGGTCAGCCGCGTAGAGCCAGGATTTCGCGCCTTCCTCCAGCGAGGCGAGCGCCTGCGAGACAAACACGTTGACCTGTGTAGCGGAGGCGGCGAACGCCGCCGGCCCCGCCAGGATCAGCACGCGCTTTACATCTGGCGTCAGCCGCGGCGCGCGAAAAACGAACCGTACGCCAAGGCGCCGGCAACCATAATAAAGCAACGCCGCCTGGATCACGCCCGCTATCGCGATTGCAATCGCGCCCCACATGGCGCCGGTGCGCGCGTCAGGCGCCGGCAGGACGGCGGCAAGGATGCAGAGGTTCAGGAACACCGGCGCGGCGGCCGACAGCGCAAACCGCCCCGCGGTGTTCAGCACGCCGGAGAACAACGCCGACGCCGACATGCCGACCAGATACGGCATGGTGATCTGCGTCAGGATGATCGCGAAATTGAAATATTCCGGCTGATCGCGGTAGCCCGCGTGGATCACCATCATGATCAACGGCATGGCGATCTCGGCGGCGATGGTGAGCAGCACCGTCGCCGCCGCCAGCACCGATAGGGTTTCTGACGCCACGCGCTCTGCGTCGTGTTTGCCGTGCTCGCGCTCGGTGCGCGCATACATCGGCACAAACGCCTGGCTGAACGCGCCTTCGGCGAACAACCGGCGGAACAGGTTGGGAAACATCTGCGCCGTCGCGAACGCATCGCCGATCGGGCCCGCGCCGAGCACGTTGGATATCGTCCGGTCGCGCGCATAGCCGAGCAGGCGGCTCAGCATCGTGAAGGACGCCTGCACGAACGTGCTGCGCGCGAGTGACATGCCTGCTCCGGAAACCAGCGGCGGGCTTAGCGCAATTGCGAGGCCGGCGCGACCGCCAGTTTCTGACGGCCCACAGTCGAAGGCGCGTCCGGCTCTCCTTCGCGCATGGCTTCAATCAGGCGGGCGCGAATTTCAACGATGCGCGCCTCCTCCGTGAGCTTTCCGCCCTCAAGGGTCTGAACATAGAACACATCGCCCACGCGTTCGCCGTGGCTGTCGATATGGGCCGAATTGATCGAAAGGCCGCCCTCGGCCAGCACGCGTGCGAGATCGGCGAGCAGCCCTGCGCGGTCCCGGCCGGACACTTCGATTACGGTCGAGGTGATGGACAATTCATTGTCCAGCCGCGCCCACGGCTCGATCTGGAAGGCGGCGGCGCGGCGGGCGGCGGGCTTGCGCGTCATCGGCAGCGCCGGCCCGTCGCCACTGGCGGCGGTGCGCACGCGGATCAGCAATTGTTCCAGCAAGCGCGGATCATCGATGCCGAATGGATCGCCGCTGGAATCGTGTACGGAGAAAATATCAAACGCCGCGCCGTCCTTGGTGGTGTTGACGCGGGCGTCCGTAATGTCAGCGCCCGCGGCTGCGAAGGCGCGCGCCAGCCGTGCAAACAGCCCCGGCCGGTCGGGCGCGTAAACAAGCACTTCGGTAACGCCGCGCCGCGGCGTGGGCCGCGCGGCGACGTGGCTTTCGCCGGTGCGCCGCGCCTCTGCCGCCTGCGCGAAATGCCAGGCGACGGCGTCACGATCGAACGACAACGTGTAGGCGGCGTCGAATCGGTCGAGCCATGCATTGAGATCGGCGCCGTCCACGGCAGGCCAGGAAGCGAGCAATTTCGCGCGCGCTTCGCGAGCTTGCTCCATCAGACGCTCGCGCACGCCGGCTTCATCAGTACGGCCGCCATGGAACACGGCTTCGGCCATGCGGTAGAGGTCGCGCAGCAATTGACCTTTCCAGCCATTCCATACGCCTGGGCCGACAGCGCGTATATCGGCTATAGTCAGCACCAGAAGCAGGCGCAGACGCTCCAGCGTGCCGACGATCTCAACGAAGCTCGATATCGTACGCGGATCGCCGATATCGCGCTTCTGGGCCACATCGCTCATCAGCAGGTGATTGCCCACCAGCCAACCGACCAGTTCGACTTCCTCGGCTGGAAGGCCAAGGCGCTCGCAAGCAGCGATCGCGGTTTTTTCGCCCTCTTCCTGCTGATCGCCAATGCCCTTGCCGGTATCGTGCAGCAGCATCGCGAGATAGAGCGCGCGGCGATTGATGATCTTCGGGAAGATCATCGTCGCCAGCGGGTGATCGTCGCCGTAGCGGCCATGCTCGATGCCGGAGATGATGTCGATCGCGTGCAGCGTGTGCTCGTCCACCGTGTAATGGTGGTACATATTGAACTGCATCTGCGCGACGACCCGGCCGAACTCGGGCATGAACCGGCCCAGCACGCCGGCCTCGTTCATCAGCGCCAGGGTGCGGCCCGGATTGTGCGGCGACGCTGCGATATCCAGGAACAAGGCGCGCGCCTCCGGATCGCGGCGCACGGCGGGCGACATCTTGCGCAAGGCGCGCGTGATTTCGGTGAGCGCCTCGGGGTGAATGTCCAGATTGCGCGCGTCCGCAATCTGGAAGATGCGCAGCATGTTGGCCGGATCGTCGCCTAGCGCGCGTAAGGAATCGAGCGTGAGCCGTCCCGATTCGATGCGGAAATCGGGCGGCAGATTATGAGCATTAACGCCGCCTCTGAACCGCGCGAGCGAGGGCGCGCGTTTCTGGTGATCGGCTTCCAGCTTGGCGCACAGAATACGGGTGAGCCCGCCGATCTGTTTGGCGACCTGGAAGTAGCGCTTCATGAAGCGCTCCACCGCCGCCATCTCACTGCGCGAGCCAAAGCCCATCACATGGGCCATTTCCGGCATCAGGTCGAATGTGATGCGCTCTTCGGCGCGGCCGGTGATGAAGTGCAGATGGCAGCGCGTACGCCAGAGGAATTCGCCGGCCCGCTGCAGCGTGTTGATTTCTTCGCGCGTGAACGCGGAAAGCTCAGCTATGCCCTTGAGATTGTCCACGCCGTAGACGTGCTTCGTCATCCAGTAGAGCGTGTGCAGATCGCGCAGGCCGCCCTTGCCCTCTTTGACATTGGGCTCAACCATGTAGCGCGAGGCGCCGGCGCGGGAATGGCGCTCGTCGCGCTCCTTCAGCTTGGCAAGGATAAAGCTGCGATGGCTGCCGGCGACGACATCGCGCTCAAAGCGATACTTGAACTCCGCGAACAGCGATTCATCGCCGCAGAGGCGGCGCGATTCCAGCAGCGCCGTCTGGATGGTGTGGTCCTGCTTTGCCAGACGCACGCATTCATCGACCGTGCGCGAGGCGTGGCCAACTTTTAGGCCCATGTCCCACAGCATGTAGAGCATGTACTCGGTCACGCTCTCGGACCACGGCGTCTGTTTGTAGGCGCGCAGGAACAAGAGGTCGATGTCCGACGAGGGCGCGAGCTGGCGGCGGCCATAACCGCCCACGGCGACGACCGCGAAGCGTTCGCCCTCCGTAGGATTGCGGGCGCGGAAAATGTGCGTGGTGACGAAATCGTACAGCGCCTGGATCACCTCGTCGGCGACCTTGGCGAGCAATCTTGCGGTCTCCAGGCCGCTGGCGCCGTTCTCCAGCCGCTCCTTTGCGATCATGCGGCCGCGAAACAGCGCATGGTGCAGCAGCTGCTGGGCGCGCTTGCGCAGATCCTCATCGCCCATGCCGTCGAGCGCGGCTGCGGTGAGCTGCACGCGCAGCTTCGCGCCGTCGAGGACGTCTTCAATACGGGCGGGGCGAAGGCGAAAGACCATGAGCGGTTACATAGGCGCGATTACGCGGTTCCGCCCGATCCGAGAAGCGATTTGAGCTTAAAAATCAGATCGAGCGCTTCGCGCGGCGATAAAGCCTCTGGATCAATGCCCGCCAGAGCCTCTTCCACAGCCGAAGGGCTTGCGGCACCCGCGAACAGGGGCAGCGCGCCAATTGGCTCATCGGCGAGCCCGGTTTTGCCGCGCCCCGCCTCCAGCCGCGCCAGCACGGTTCGTGCCCGGTCGATCGCGCTGCGCGGCAGGCCCGCCAGCTTGGCCACCTGGATGCCGTAGGAGCGATCCGCCGCGCCGGGCGCGACTTCGTGGAGAAACACCAGATCGCCCTTCCACTCCCGGGCGCGCAGGCTGCAATTGGCCGCCGCGTCCAGCCGGCCGGCCAAAGTGGTGATCTCGTGATAATGCGTGGCGAACATCGCGCGGCACTTGTTGGTATCGTGCAAATGTTCCGCCGCGGCCCAGGCGATCGCGAGGCCGTCGAACGTCGAGGTGCCGCGGCCGATTTCGTCGAGAATCACCAGCGCGCGCGGCCCCGCCTGATGCAGGATCGCCGCCGTCTCGACCATTTCAGTCATGAACGTGGAGCGGCCGCGTGAAAGATCATCCGACGCGCCGACGCGCGAAAACACCCGATCGGCCACGCCAAGACGCAAGCGTTTGGCGGGCACGAACAGCCCAGCCTGCGCGAGGATCGCCAGCAGCGCGGTCTGACGCAGATAGGTGGATTTGCCCGCCATGTTCGGGCCGGTGACGAACAGCAGACGCGGTGCGATCTCGCCGGCGCCATCGAGGCGCGCATCGTTTGGCGTGTAGACGCCGCCGGCGCGGCGCACGGCCTGCTCGACCACGGGATGGCGCGCGCCTTCAGCAATCAGCGCACGGCTGGAATCGATTTCCGGGCGCACCGCGTCTGCCTCCGACGCCCACTCGGCCGCGCCGGCGGCGACATCGAACACGGCCAGCGCGTGCGCCGCGGCGCGTATTTCCGTTTCCACCGCCGCGACGCGCTCACAGAACCCACGGAAGATATCCAGCTCGCGCGCCAACGCTTCCGATCCGGCGCGCGAAATCCGCGCATCGAGTTCGGCCAGGTCGCCAGTGGTGAACCGCACGGCGCCCGCTAGCGTCTGGCGGTGAATGAAGTGTGCCGAAAGCGGCGGCCGCATCAGCGCTTCGGCCTGCTTGGGCGTAGCGTCGATGTGATAGCCGAGCACGGCGTTATGGCGGATTTTCAGCCCATTCTGGCCGGTTTGCTCCTGATATTTCGTCTGTAGGCCGACGATCACCTGGCGGCTGTCATCGCGCAGCGCGCGGATTTGATCGAGACTTTGATCGTGGCCGGCCGCGATGAAACCGCCATCGCGCGCCAGCAGCACAAGTTCCGGCGCGAGTGCGCGTTGCAAATCAGCCCCAAGCGCAGCCAGTTCCGGATGCGCCGCAAGCGAAAGCGCGTGACAGGCCAGAGAAAGTTCGCGAGGCAGATCCGTGCGCACGCCGCAGCGTGCAGCCCCGCGATCTCCTGCGTTGAGGCCGTCGCGAAGCGCGGCCAGATCGCGCGGCCCGCCACGGCCGAGCATAATGCGCTGGAGCGCGCGCGCCATATCCCCGCCGCCGCGCAATTCGGCGCGCACGCTTTCACGCCGCCCCGCATCGGCAAGGAAATGCGCCACGGCTTCATGCCGGGCGGCGATTTCGGAAATGTCCGTCAGCGGCCGCGTCAGCCGGTCCGCCAGCAAGCGCCCGCCCGCGGCGCTGATTGTGCGGTCAATCGCGGCGAGCAGCGAGCCCTCGCGCGCGCCCCGCTGAGAGCGATCCAACTCAAGGCTAGCGCGGGTGGCGGGATCGATCGCCATGAACGCGCTGGCCGCATTGCGCTTCGGCGGCTCCAGGCGCGGCGCGAGGCCCGCCTGGGTTAGTTCGATGTAGTCTAGCAGCAAGCCAAGCGCGGACAATTCGACGTCAGAGAAATCGCCAAACGCTTCCAGTGCGGCCACTTCAAACAACGCCTTGGCCCGCCGCGCGCCAGCGCGGGGATCGGCCTTCTGGCGCGGGCGCGGCGTGAGCGCAGCATTCGCCGCCGCCGCCGCCGGCGCCGCGCGGTTCGCCTCGTCTTCTGCAACAAGCAATTCGGCGGGCGCGAGCGCTGCAACCTCATCGTCCAATCGGGACAGCGCGAACGGCGTAACGCCGCAGGCGCCGGTAGAAATATCGGCCCAGGCAAGCGCCGCCTCCCCGCCGTTCAGCGCCAACGCAGCGAGCCGATTGGCCGCGCGCGCTTCTAGCAGCGCGTCCTCGGTGAGCGTGCCGGGCGTCACAAGACGCACGACCGCGCGCTTCACAATCGACTTCGAGCCGCGCTTGCGCGCTTCGGCGGGATCTTCGAGTTGTTCACAGACCGCGACACGAAAGCCCGCGCGGATCAGCCGCGCGAGATAACCATCGGCGGCGTGCACCGGCACGCCCGCCATCTTGATCGGATCGCCCTTGTGTTGGCCGCGTTTGGTCAGCGTTATGTTTAGCGCCGCAGCGGCTTTCTCGGCGTCCTCGAAGAACAATTCGTAGAAATCGCCCATCCGGAAAAACAGCAGCGCGTCGGGATAATCAGCCTTGGCAGCAAGATATTGCGCCATGAACGGCGTAACCGGCGCGGCGACGGAGTCCGGTTGTGCGCCGTCAGGCATTGTTCGCCCATTCGAGGTTTGCAGCCTGGCCCATGCGGGCGATATAGCCTGCGCCGGCGCCTCGCCGCCAGCGCGCCTCTGCGTCCAAGGACCACTCAATCTTGAAATCCGTCGATGCTGCATCCCTGAAGACGCTTTTCGTACTGCTCGGCCTGATGACGGCGACGATGCCGCTGGCGACGGACATGTACCTACCAGCATTGCCAGACCTGGAGCGCGACTTGGGCGCGAGCGCCGCCGGCGGCCAGTTGACCTTGTCGTCTTTTTTCCTCGGCACCGCGTTCGGACAATTGCTGTACGGGCGCGCCTCAGATCTTTACGGGCGGCGGCCCGTTCTGTTCTTCAGCCTTGGCCTGTTCATTGTCAGTTCGTTAGGGTGCGCGCTGGCGCCCGCGCTCGACTCCATGATCGTGCTCCGGCTGTTTCAGGCGCTCGGCGCGTGCGGTTCTGTGCTGATCGCCCGCGCCGTCGTGTTCGATACTGTAAGCGCGCGGGAGGGCGCGCGCTTCCTTTCGCAGCTGGTTCTGATCCAGGGCTTGGCGCCGATTTTGGCGCCGCTGCTTGGCGGCTGGATCGTCGTCGTGGCCGGCTGGCGGCCGATCTTCTATCTGCTGGGCGCGCTTGGGCTTTTATTGTTGCTCGCCGCCTTTTTCATGTTGCCTGAAACCCGCACGCGCGAACAACGCGGCGCGTCGCACGGCGAAACAGCGCTGCAATCCTATATGGCGATCATCACCAACTGGCCGCTGATGCGCGTATCGCTAGCCGGCTCGTTGGCCGGCGCCAGCTTCTTCACCTATCTGTCGAACGCACCGCAAATCCTGATTGGCAATTTTCACATCCCGCCGGACCATTTCGGCTATTATTTCGGGGCCAACGCTATCGGCCTGATTGGCGCCTCACAGGTCAATCGCGTGCTTCTGTCTCATTTCCCGCCGGAACGAATTTTGCGCGTTTCGCTGGTCGTGACGTTCGCGATCGCGCTCGTGCTGCTGATGTTTTCAAGGGTAACTGGTTTCGGCCCCTGGCCGGTTCTTATCCCGCTGTTCGTGCTGATCTCGTCTTTCGCGTTCGTGATGCCTAACGCGATGGCCATCGCGCAAGAGCGCGATCAGACCCGGCCAGGCGCCGTTGCGGCGATAAGCGGATCGGTGGGCTTCGCAGCCGGAGCGGTTTCGGGCGGCGTGTCCGGCCTCTTCGCCGATGGCACGGCTGGCCCGATGGCCCTGGTTATCGTTGTCGCCACCGGGTGCGGCTTGATGATTGCCCTGACAGACCGCGCGCCGCATTGACGGCGCGGCGCGGCGCCGTAAGGGTAAGTTGTTATTTTTTGGGCTTCTAATGAACGACGAAAAGCGCACCTTTACGGACGAAGAGGCCCTAGCGTTTCACCGCTCGCCGACGCCTGGAAAGATCTCGATCACGCCGACAAAGCCGATGGCGACGCAGCGCGATCTGTCTCTCGCTTATTCGCCCGGCGTGGCTGTGCCCGTGCAGGCGATCGCGGACGATCCGGAAACTGCCTACGATTACACGTCGAAGGGCAACCTCGTTGCGGTCATTTCCAACGGCACAGCCATTCTGGGCATGGGC
This sequence comes from Alphaproteobacteria bacterium, assembly GCA_031399165.1. Lineage (GTDB taxonomy): Bacteria > Pseudomonadota > Alphaproteobacteria > Caulobacterales > Aquidulcibacteraceae > JAKFWI01. The sequence continues at coordinate 138,762 of JANNOO010000060.1, forward strand.
AATCTCGGTGCGCTGGCGTCCAAGCCGGTGATGGAAGGCAAATCCGTCCTGTTCAAGCGCTTCGCCGATGTCGATTCGATCGACATCGAAGTGACAACGCAGGACGTTGAGGAGCTGATCACAACCGTCCGTAACATCGGACCCACGTTCGGCGGCATCAACCTTGAGGACATCAAGGCGCCGGAATGCTTCATCATCGAAAGCCGCCTGCGCGACGAACTCGACATCCCGGTATTTCATGACGACCAGCACGGCACGGCTATCATCGCCGTGGCCGGCCTGATCAACGCCTGCACCCTGACCAAGCGCAAAATGGAAGACCTCAAGGTCGTCGTGAACGGCGCGGGCGCCGCGGGCCTCTCCGTCACCAGCCTTATCAAGATGATGGGCGTGAAGAACGTTATCGTCTGCGATCGGGAAGGCGTTGTTTATCGCGGCCGCGAAAAAGGCATGGATCAGTTCAAGTCCGTGCACGCTGTTGATACGCCGCTGCGTACGCTTACCGAAGCCATGAAAGGGGCCGACGCTTTCATGGGCCTTTCCGTAGCCCGTTCGGTGTCCCAGGACATGGTCAAGTCCATGGCGAAGAACCCGATCATCTTCGCCATGGCCAATCCCGATCCGGAGATTACACCGGAAGAAGTCAAGGCCGTGCGCAAAGACGCGATCATGGCCACCGGCCGTTCGGACTATCCTAACCAGATCAACAATGTGCTCGGCTTCCCGTACATCTTCCGCGGCGCGCTGGACGTGCGCGCGCGCACAATCAACGAAGAAATGAAACTCGCCGCCGCGAAAGCGCTGGCGGAACTGGCAAAGGAAGACGTGCCCGATGAAGTGTCGGCGGCGTATTCCGGCCAGCGCCTCAAATTCGGGCCTGAATACATTATCCCCACGCCGTTCGATCCGCGGCTAATCTCCACCGTGCCGCCGTACGTGGCGCAGGCCGCGATGGACACCGGCGTTGCGCGCCGTCCCATCGCCGACATGGACGCCTACCGCAACAAGCTTGCCCAGCGGCTTGATCCCACGGCGGCGATTCTACAGCGTATCCAGAGCGCGGTTCGCGCTAGCCCCAAACGCATCGTGTTCGCCGAGGGCGAAGAGCCGAGCGTGATCCGCGCCGCCTATGCCTTCGCGGAGCTGGGTTTGGGCGAAGCCATCCTCGTTGGCCGCGAAGAACAGACGCGGCGGACCATGGCGCTTGTCGGCGTGCCGGAAGACGCGCCGCTGCGCATCATCAATTCGCGCCTCTCAGACCATAACCCGCAATACACCGCGCACCTTTACAATCGCCTCCAACGCTTTGGCTATCTGCACCGCGACGCGCAGCGCATGGTCAATCAGGACCGCAACGTGTTCAGCGCGCTGATGGTGGCGCTTGGCCACGCCGACGGCATGGTCACCGGCGTGACACGCTCGTTCAGCACCACGATGGACGAAATCCGCCGGGTGATCGACGCGGCGCGCGGCGGACGCGTGATCGGGGCGTCGATCATTCTGGCAAAGGGCCGCGTGATCTTCATCGCCGACACCAACATCACCGAAATGCCCGGCTCGGAAGAGCTGGCGCAGATCGCCATCGCGGCCGCCCGCGCGGCGCGCCGCTTCGGCGTCGAGCCAAAACTGGCGTTCGTGTCCTACTCGACATTCGGCAATCCGCCGGGCGAGCGCATGCAAAAAGTGCGCGACGCCGTGTCTATCCTCGACCGGCGAGAAGACATCGACTTCGAATATGAAGGCGAAATGAGCCCGGACGTGGCGCTCAATCCCGACGCCCAAACACTGTTCCCGTTCTCGCGGCTTTCCGAGCCGGCCAATATTCTAATCATGCCGGCGATTCACTCGGCCTCGATCTCGACCAAGCTGCTCGCGACATTGGGCGACGCGACCGTGATCGGCCCGCTCCTGATCGGGCTGGAGGAAAGCGTGCAGATCACGCCGCTGAACGCCACGGTTTCGGAAATCGTGACCTTCGCGACGATGGCTGCGTTCAACCTTTCGTCGAAGCCGGCGAAGTAGCGATCGTCTCGGCGCCGTTCTGGCGCCGCGCGATTATCAGCGCCAAAATTAGCGCGACGACGCCAATCGCGCAGGAATACGCAAAGAACATGAGGTATCCCGCGCCGAGCGCCGCAGGCGAAACGGCAAGCGGCGCCGCGCCCTTGGCGAACGATTCCGGGGGCAATCGCGCGAACAGACCCGCGAGCCCTGACAGCGGCCCTCCAGGCGAGGCGGCGCGCGCTGATGCTTCAACGATCGCGCCGGACTGCGCAGCAATTAACTTTCCCGGAAGCGCGTAGAGCGACGAGAACAGCGCATATTGCGTGGCGGTGAAACCCGCGCTGGTGAGGCTCGACATATAAGCAATCAGCACCGTGCCGCAGAAACCGGCGGTCACATTGTCCACTGCGATCGCCGCCGCGAAGGCGCGCCAGTCGGGCCCGGTCGTCGCCAGCCATGCAAACATCAGGTTTGACGCAGGCCCGACGATGGCGCCAGCGATCAGCGACCGGATCAGCCCAAAGCGCGCGATCGCCCAGCCGGCAAAACCAACGCCAATCGAAAGCATGATCACGCCAAATCCCTTGCGCACTTCGGCGATGCGCTCGAGATCGAAGCCGATGTCGAGGTAAAACGGATTCATGATGTTGAGCACGAAATCGCTGAGCCGATAGCAGCAGATCATCGCCAGGATGAGGCCGGCGGTGCCTTCAAAGCGGCGGAAGAAGTCTGCGATCGGCTCGGCATAGGAGCGCGAGAAATACACGCCCGGCCGTGTTTTCTGGCCCGGCGCCGGACATGCAGCCGCAACCATCGCGCCAAGCCCGACGAACGCGAACACTACTTGCAGCACCACGCCCAGCGGACGCGCGTCCCACAAGGGTTTCATGCCCTCCACCACGCCGCCAAGGCCGAACAGACCGGCGGCGCCCTGCAACAGCGCGAACTGGCCCGTAAAGCCGGCGCCGAAAATCACCGCGCCGACAAGCACCAGCGCCAGCCGCACGAACCATTCGACCGCTTCCTCGGCCGGCTTTGCCGGCATATCTGCGGGCATCAGGGGCGCCATGTCGGGCCGCGGATTTTCCTTCGGCGCCATCAGCACGGCGAGAATGCCGAGGGCCATGAGCACCGCCATCGTCGCGTAGGCGATGCCCCAGTTCACGCGCGACGCCAGGAACAGCGGCACGATACCGGCCGTGAGAATGGCGATGCGGTATCCGTATTGATACGCGGCGGCCATCACGCCCTGGCGTTCCTCGCCTGCCGATTCGATCCGCCACGCGTCGATCACGATGTCCTGCGTCGCCGATACGAACGCAACAAACACCGCGAATGCAGCGACTAGACCGAGATTTACAGTTGGATTTGACCCAGAGATCAGCCACAGGCCAACGATCAACAAACCCTGACACACCAGCATCCACGCGCGGCGATGACCCAACAACGCGCCCAGCACCGGCACAGATGTTCGATCCACCAGCGGCGCCCAAAGGAACTTCAGCGAGTAGGATAGCGTTGCCAGCGCAAAAAACCCGATCAGCTGCAGCGACACGCCGGACGACCGCAACCATGCGGAAAGCGTATCGAACACCAGAAGGTTGGGCAGGCCTGCGGCAAAGCCCAAGCCAAGCATGACCAGCGAGCGCCGCTCGAAAAACACCGCGATGGCGCTCAGTGTCGATCGCTTGGGCTGCGGGCTAGCTACGCTCATGGACCTGCCGGGTTTTAGGACGCGGCGAGCTTGGCCTCGTTCGGCGGGGCGGTAAAGCGGGCGAGCGCTTCGCCCAATTGCGCCGGGGTGATCGGCTTGGTCACAAAATCATTCATACCCGCGGCCAATGCTTCGGTGCGGTCGCCCTCGCTGGCGTCGGCCGTGAGCGCTATCAGCGGCGTGGCGGCCGCCGGGCCGGGCAGCGCCCGGATGCGCCGCGCAGCGCCGATCCCGCCGAGCACCGGCATGCGCAGATCAAGGAACACAAGATCGAACGGCGCCGCGCATAGCGCCTCCACCGCCTCCTGCCCATCGCCGACCACGGTAACGGCGCAGCCGGCGCGTTCCAGCCAGGTGCGGGCGATCAGCGCATTGACGGCATTATCGTCGGCCACAAGCACACGGGCCCTTGTTCCCGAAACCAGCGGCGCGGCTTGCGCCTCTCCCCCGCCGGCATCGCGTAAACGCGCAATCAGCGCCGTCCGCCGCACGGGCTTCAGCACATAATGCGCGGCGCCCGCAGCGCGATAGGTTTCGATCAGCGCGCGGTCTTCCTGCGGCGCCAACAACACGATCGGCGCGGCGCCGGCAAGGCGCGGCAGGTCTGCTTGCGCCAGCGTGTGGTCAAGCACGATTACATCGGCGCGCGGGGGCGGGCCCGCTTGCGGCGCCCAAATCACGCGCGCGCCGGACGCTTCGATGGCCTTGGCCACGCTCTGCGCCAAAAAGCCCGGCGGGGCCGCGAGCACAACGCGCAACCCTTCCAAGTCCCGCGCCGGCGCCGACCACGAGACACTTGTCGCGGGTAACTCGACCCAGAAGGCGGCGCCATGGCCGGGCGCGCTCTCAACACCAACGTCGCCACCGAGCTTATCCGCCAGTTTGCGTACAATCGCCAGGCCCAGTCCCGCGCCGCCAAACACACGCGCATGACTGGAATCGGCCTGCGCGAATTCCTCGAAAATGCGCAATTGCATCTCGGCGGGAACGCCCGGGCCGGTATCACGCACCGTGACGCGCAAGCGCGATGGTTTCTGCCACGTCAAATCAATCATCACCGCGCCGGCCGGCGTGAACTTCACCGCGTTGCCAACGAGATTGAACAATATCTGCCGCAAGCGCCGTTCATCAGCCGCGATGCGCGCCGGAAGGCCCTCGCCGGCGCGCACGCACAACTCAACCCCCTTTTCATGGGCCCTGGGGCTAAGGAGTTCGGCGACCGATTGGACCAGGTCTTCCGGGCTGAACAGATTGTGCTCTGCCTCAAAGGTTTCAGATTCTAGCCGCGCGTAATCGAGAATATCCGTCACCAGCTCAAGCAGGTGTTCGCCGCTCTTGCGGATGGCGGCGAGGAACTCACGTTCCGAAGGCGAGCGCATGGTTTGCGACAGGATTTCCGCCATGCCAAGCACGCCATTGAGCGGCGTACGCAGTTCATGCGTCAGCGTAGCGAACAACGTCGTGCGCGCGCGGGAGGCCTGCTCGGCCGCGGCGGCGCGGACGCTGACATCGCGGCCGATCGCCAGACGCGTTTCATCGTCAAGCTGACGCTCCCGCCATTCATAGCGCCGCCCATCGGGCGCTGCCGCTTCAAAACAGCGCTCGTGCTGAACGAAGGGCGGCGGCTGCACGCGGCCCCAGGGCGGACGCGCCCTATCGGCGGCGTGGGGAAAGGCTTTCCGGAACGCCGCGTTCACGCGCAGACGCGCGCCGTCCCGATCCAACAAAATCGCTGGATCGGGCAGGCTTTCGAACAGGTCTGGCGTTTCCATCATTCGATCAGGAAGGCAGGCTTCCTTTAAGAAACCCTCGCCGTGCGCGCCTGCGGCTGCTCAATCTGCGCCCAGATCCGCCGGAAACTTAAGGCTTCGGCAATGTGCAGGCGCCGGACGGCGGTAGCGCCTTCAAGATCGGCGATCGTGCGCGCTACGCGCATCGTGCGGTGATAGGCCCGCGCCGAGAGGCGCAGGCTTTCCGCCGCCTTGCTCAACAGCGCCTGCCCGACCACGTCTGGCGCGGCGATGCGCTCCAGCAGCCTGCCCTCGGCGGCAGCGTTGAGCGCGCCGCGTTCGATCTGCGCGCCGCGGGCGGCGGCCACACGCGCGGCGACCTCGGCGCTGCCCTCCGCTGGCGGCGGCAGCGCCAGATCAGCCGGCGTCACCGGCGGCACGTCGAGCTGAATATCGATCCGATCCAGCAACGGACCTGAAAGCCGCGCCTGGTATTCCACCGCGCAGCGCGGGCCGCGCCGGCACCCGCCGACCGTACCCTGCGCCCCGCCGCCGCAGCGGCATGGGTTCATGGCCGCCACGAGTTGAAAGCGTGCCGGATATTTCACGTGATGATTGGCGCGCGCGATGGCGACTTCGCCGGTCTCCAGCGGCTGGCGCAGCGCATCGAGCGCTTGCGGCGAAAATTCGGGCAATTCGTCGAGAAACAAGACGCCGCGATGGGCGAGCGAAATTTCACCGGGCTTAGCGCGCATGCCGCCGCCAACCAAAGCGGCCATGCTGGCCGAATGGTGCGGCGCGCGGAACGGGCGGGCGCGTGTAAGCGCCCCGCGTTCGATCAGCCCGGCAATTGAATGCACCATGCTGACCTCCAGCAATTCTTCCGCCTCCAGTGGCGGCAGCACGCCGCACAACCGCTGCGCCAGCATGGATTTGCCCGAACCGGGAGGGCCGACGAACAGCAGATTGTGACCGCCGGCCGCCGCGATTTCGAGCGCGCGCTTGGCCTGTTCCTGGCCCTTCACCTCATTGAGATCTGCCACGCGCGGCGCGGGCGCGAGATCGCCCGCAACCGGCGGCTTTAATGGCGCGCCGCCGCGAAAATGGTTGACGATCGAGATCAGATTCGGCGCGGCCAGCACATCGCCGCCCGCCCACGCCGCCTCCGCGCCAGAGGCGGCGCCGCAGAGCAAGGTCAGCCCGAATTCGTTCGCCGCCACCGCCGCAGGCAACGCGCCCGGCGCCGGCGCGATCGCGCCGTCGAGACCCAGTTCGCCGAATGCCAGTATGTTATCGAGCGCATCTTTCGGGATCACGCCGATCAGCGCCATCAGCGCCAGCGCCATCGCCAGATCGAAATGCGCGCCCTCTTTCGGCATGTCCGCCGGCGCGAGACTGGCGACGATGCGATCCGGCGGCAGGGCCAGACCAAGGCTGGCGAACGCCGCCCGCACACGCTCGCGGCTTTCGTTGCAGGCCTTATCCGCAAGGCCAACCACAACGAAATGCCCAAGGCCGCCGACAAGCTGAACCTGCACATCCACCCGGCGCGCTTCGACGCCCGAAAACGTCACCGTCGTCACCCGCCCGGTCATAAGCCTGCTCCGCAACAGCCCAAAGTGGCGGCCGCGATCAAACCTCAAAAGAACAAAAAGGCAACGCAGATTCTGCGCGGACCAGCAGATTTTTCGGAGGATGCTCACATCGGCCCATCATCCAGCCGGAACGCGCCCCTGACGTGCCGCAGATAGCCGCCCGGCCGCACAACCATCAAATCGAGCCGGATCGGCGCCGCGCCGATGCGCCAGCGCTGTCCCAAATGCTGCGCGGCGCGGAGCAAGCGGCCGCGCTGATAGGCGCCTACGGAGGCGAGCGCGGCTTCCTGCGTCGCGCGGTTTTTCACTTCCACAATCACCAGCACGCCGGCCTTCAGCGCCGCGATATCCACCTCTCCGTAAGGCGTGCGGGCGCGGCGGGCGAGAACACGATAGCCCTTGCAGGTCAGCCACAGCGCCGCGAGCGTTTCAGCCAACCGGCCGGCGCGCTCGGCGCGGCGGCGCTTATTCACGCGTTACCTTTAAGGATCAGCGCGCGCTGATAAAGCGGGCGGCGCGGCGCATCGAGAGCGCCTGCCACTTCCTGCGCCGCCTCGCGAAGTGGCAGGCGCGCCAGGGCGTTGCGCAAGGCCGCATCGGCGCCGCCAGCCTCAATATCGGCTTCGCTAAGGCCCGCCGCTTTGGTTGGCGCGCCGACGATAATCACAATCTCGCCCTTCGGCGGATCGCCGAGCGCCGCCGCTTTCGCCAGATCAGGCAGCGGCCCGCGGCGGAATTCCTCGAACAGCTTGGTGAGTTCCCGGCCGATCACCGCCTCCCGCGCGCCAAACACCGCGGCCATGTCGGCGAGGCTTTCGGAGAGACGCGGGCCGCTCTCGAAGAACACCAGAGAAGCGGGCACTGCCGCCAGCGCTTCAAAATCCTCGCGCCGCGCTTTGGTTTTCGGCGGCGGAAAGCCCGCGAACATGAACCGCCCGCCCGGCAAGCCAGAGGCGCTCACAGCCGCGAGCAGCGCCGAAGCGCCCGGAATGGGGATGACGCGATGGCCCGCCGCAATGGCCGCGGCCACCAGCCGTTCGCCGGGATCGGAGACCAGCGGCGTGCCCGCATCGCTGACCATTGCAATAGCCGCGCCCTCCTCAAGGCGCGAAAGCGCCCGTTCGCCCGCCTCGACGGCATTATGCTCGTGATAGGGCTCAACCCGCGCCGAAACGCCATGCGCGGAGAGCAGCTTGCGGGTGACGCGCGTATCTTCGGCCAACACCAGATCGGCGCGTTTGAGAATATCGAGCGCGCGCAGCGTTATGTCTCGCAGATTTCCGATTGGCGTCGCCACCACATAAAGGCCGGGATCGAGGGATTGATCTGCAGCGCGCGCGGGTGGACGCTGCCCGGCCCCGCCGGTAGTTTTCGCCGCTTTCGATTTGGGAGAGGTCATGAGCCGGTACGTTGAAGACAGGCGCGCATCATCCCCGCCTAGCGCAGCCGCGCCAAGCGGCAACCGGGCTCTTGCGGCGATTCTTCTCGCCGCCGGGCTTTCGGCCTGCGCCAGCACCGTGCCCAACACGCCCCCGCCGCCAACCCCCACGCCCGGCCAGCAAGGCGCCTACACGCCTGTCGCGCCCCAGCGCGTCGCCCGGCCCGGGCTCACGCCGCCGTTCATGGCCGGCCGGCCGCTGACGCGCGTGGGCCTGCTGCTGCCGTTCACCAGCGTCGCGGCGGAAGCCCTGTCGATGAACGATGCGGTGGAGATGGCGTTGTTCGAGGCCAACGACCCCAACCTCCTGGTCATTCCGCGCGATTCAGGCGGCGAGGCGCGGCTTGCCAACGCGGCAGCCCAAAGCGTGCTGAAGGACGGCGCAGACATCATCGTCGGCCCCGTTTTGAAAGAGAGCGTGCAGGGCGTGACGCAGGCCGTGGCCGCCAGCAGCCCGCGCGCGCCGGTGATCGCCTTCTCGACCGACAACACCGCGGCTTCGCCGGGCGTCTATCTGCTGAGCATGACGCTGGAAGAAGAAAGCGCGCGGATTATCGACTTCGCCGTGAAGCAGGGTTTGAAGCGCTTCGCTTTGCTGGCGCCGAACAATGAATATGGCCGCCGTATCGACGCGGCGATCCGTAAGCAGGCGGCGGCCCGCGGCGCAACTTTGGTTGCCGCGCAAAGCTACAGCCGCTCAGAGCGCGAGGCCGCTTCGGCGGCGCAATTGATGGCGCCGCAAGCCAAAGCCTGGGAAGCGCAGGCGATCATCATCGCCGAGACCGGCGCGCCGCTGCGGGCAATCGGCTCGGCGCTGGCGACAGCGGGCGTTGACCTCCAGCGCACACGCCTGATCGGCGTGGGTTGGGCCAGCGCCGAAGTTCCGCGCGAACCCACGCTTGCGGGCGGCTGGTATGCTGCGCCCGATCCGTCCGCGCGCGCGGCGTTCGAACAAAAATTCCGCACCACTTACAATCGCGCACCAACGCGGCTGGCGAGCCTGGCGTATGACGCGATGAAGGTGGCCAGCATGCTCACGCGCGACAATGGCGCGGCGGGCTTGACGGCGCTGCAGCGCGAAGAAGGCTTCAATGGCGCTGAAGGTCTTTTCCGTTTCCGCGCCGATGGCACGGTGGAGCGGGCTCTGGCTGTGCTTGAGGTGCGTGCGCCGGCGCCTGTTGTGGTCGATCCGGCGCCAATCCGTTTCCCGGCGGCGGGAAGCTAAAGCGCCAGCTCGGCGGCGATACGATCAGCCAGAAGACGCCCTGCGCGCGTCAGTGACACGAGATCGGGACTAAGCGCGATGAGGCCCGCCTCGACGAGCGCGGGCGTTTTTTCAGCGCGCACGAGGTCGCGCGGCGCGCCATCGGCGCGCAGGCCCATGATCAAAGCCTCGCGCGACACATCTGCTGGGCTGAGCGTTTCTGCTTTCGCCCAGCCGACGCCGTTTTCAGCGACGCACACAATGTAAACGGCAGGGCTTGAAGCCGCTTCCGTCGCCCAACGGGCGCCGCCGATAGTCAGCCGGCCATGCGCGCCGGGGCCAAGGCCGATCCATTCGCCGCCGCGCCAATAGATCAGATTGTGCCGGGCGCGGGCTTCTGGCGTGCGCGCGTGACTGGAAATTTCATAGGCCGGGGCGCCGGCTGCGTCGCAGACATCCTGAGTGGCTTCGTAAAACTCGGCCGCGCGATCGTCGTCCGGAGGCCTGAGCGCGCCGCGTTGTACGGCGCGTTCAAATGCGGTGCCGGGTTTGATCGTGAGCTCGTAGAGCGAAAAATGCTCCGCCGGCAGCGTCAGCGCCTCGGCCAGTTCGCCGCGCCAGTCTTCGATCGTCTGCCCGGCGCGGGCGTAGATCATGTCGAGTGAAACGCGCGCGCCGGTTTTTGCCGCGGCCTCCACTGACGCGCGTGCGGCGGCGGCGTCATGGTTGCGGCCCAGCGCCGTCAACGCATCGTCCCGCAACGCCTGCACGCCAAGGGAAAGGCGGTTGATTCCGGCCGCTACCAAGCCTTCAAAGGTCTCGCGGTCTTCCGGATTGGCTTCGAGAGAAATCTCCGCGCCGGGCGCAACGCCAAATATCCGCCTCGCCGCAGCGATTAGGGCCGCGATGTCGGCTGGTGCAAGCAAAGATGGCGTGCCGCCACCGAAAAAGATCGTATCAATACCTCTTGGGCCAAGTCTGGCTCGATGGCCTTCGAGGTCCGCAATAAGCGCGGCGACCAGCGCGGCGCTGTCCTGCCCCCGCGCGCGAAAGACGTTGAAATCGCAATACGGGCAAATGCGCGCGCAATACGGCCAGTGGATGTAGAGACCAAATCCGCCGGTCACTTCAGCGCGGCGATCAGTTTGGCGAACGCGCGGGCGCGATGGCTTACAGCGTGCTTTTCCGCCGCCGGCATTTCACCGAATGTGCGGCCGTCGCCCGCCGGAACGAAGATCGGGTCATAGCCGAAACCGTTCTTGCCGCGCGGCGGCCAGACGATCTCGCCGCGGACTTCGCCCTCACAGACGATGTCCGGCGCGTCCGGCCGGACGAGCGCCAGCGCACATACGAACCGCGCCCCACGGTTGGTCTGCTCGGCAAGTTCGCGCTCAACCAGAGCCATCGCCATGTCGAAATCGCGTTTCGGTCCGGCCCATCGCGCGGAATAAACGCCCGGCGCGCCGCCAAGTGAAAAAACCTCCAGGCCAGAATCGTCCGCCAGCGCCGGCAGGCCGGAAGCCTCCGCCGCCGCGCGCGCCTTGATCAGCGCGTTTTCGGCAAACGTTACGCCGGTTTCCTCTGGCTCTGGCAGATCGAGGCTGGCCGCCGATATCGGCTGAAGCCCCAGCGGCCCGAGCAATTCGCCGATCTCGCGCACCTTGCCCTCGTTGTGGCTGGCGACAACGATGCGAGGATTGGCGGGCGGGATCATGCGCGCTGGGCGGCGAATAGTTCTCCGCCGCCTTTTTTCGCGAGTTTCAGCAGCGCGGCGAATTCATCGTCGCTGAACGGGCGCTTTTCGCCAGTGGCCTGAATTTCGATCAGGCGGCCATCGCTCGACAGCACGAAATTGGCGTCGACGTCGGCTTCGCTGTCTTCGGGATAATCGAGATCCAGCACAGGAGCGCCCTTGTAGATGCCGCACGATACCGCAGCCACCTGGCCGGTCAGCGGATTCTTTTTCAGCACGCCCTCCTCGATCAGATAGGCGCAAGCGCGATCGAGCGCGACCCAGGCGCCGGTAATGGCCGCGGTGCGCGTGCCGGCGTCGGCCTGGAGCACGTCGCAATCGAGCGTGATCGTCCGTTCCCCCAGCGCGCCCAGATCCGCCACCGAGCGCAGCGCGCGGCCGATCAGGCGCTGGATTTCCTGCGTGCGGCCCGATTGCTTGCCCTGTGCAGCCTCGCGGCGCCCGCGCGTGTGCGTGGCGCGCGGCAGCATGCCGTATTCCGCCGTGATCCAGCCCTTGCCGCGTCCCTTCATCCACGGCGGCACGCTATCTTCCACCGAGGCGGCGCACAGCACATGCGTATTGCCGAATTTCGCCAGACAGGAGCCCTCGGCGTAGCGCGCGACGCCGCGCTCAAGGCTGACTTCGCGCATCGCATCGGCGGCGCGGCCGGAAGGTCTCATCAGGCGTTCCTTTTACTGAAGGGCGCTGTTTGGCGCAGGCCGCGGGCGGCGTCCAGCGTAGACCCCCTAGCTTTGCCCCAGCTTTGCCTTGGCGGTCTGGCGTTGCTTCCATTGCGGCGAACGTTACCTATGCGCCAATGCCTGACCCCGCCCCGCCCCATGCGCTGTCCCTGCTGGACGCCCGCGCGCGCGAGATTTTCCGCGAGATCGTGGAGGCTTATCTGGAGACCGGCGAGCCGGTGGGCTCGCGGACGCTGTCCAGGCGCAGCGGGCTAACGCTTTCGCCGGCCTCGATCCGCAATTCGATGGCCGATCTTGAGGCCCTCGGCCTGCTCGATGCGCCCCACGCCATGGCCGGGCGCCGGCCAACGCAGACCGGCCTGCGCTTCTTCGTCGACAGCCTGCTGGAGCTGGGCGATCTCAACGACACCGAGCGCCGCGACATCGAAAATAAGCTGTCGCCCCAGGATTCTACACTGGAGGAGGCGCTGAACCGCGCCAGCGAATTGCTGAGCGGCCTGGCCGGCGGCGCCGGGCTGGTGCTGACGCCTGCGCGGGAAGCGCCGGTAAAGCACATCGAAGTGGTTTCGATCGGGGCTGATCAGGCGCTGGCCGTGCTGGTGTTCGAGGACGGCAATATCGAAAACCGCGTCCTCTCCACCCCGCCAGGTTTGACGCCATCCGCGCTTCAGGAGGCGACCAATTACCTCAACGCCCGGTTCAAGGGCAAAACCCTGAGCGAGGCGCGTAGCGCCGCCGCCGAAGCCATGGTCAAGGACCGCGCCGCGCTGAACGAGACGGCCGCGTTTCTGGTGGATGGCGGTCTGGCCGAATGGTCGGGCGAGGATCCGCAGGCCGGGCGGGCGCTGATCGTGCGCGGGCGCGCCAATCTATTGCAGGACACCGAGGCGCTCGGCAATCTGGAGCGCGTCCGGCGCCTTTTTGACGATCTGGAGAAGGGCGAAGACCTGGTGCAGCTGCTCGATATCGCCCGGCAGGCTGAGTCCGTTCGGATTTTTATCGGGTCGGAGAATCCCCTGTTCTCGCTTTCGGGTTCCTCCCTGGTCGTCGCGCCCTATATGAACGCCCAGAGACGGGTCGTTGGCGCCCTAGGTGTCATCGGCCCGACCAGACTGAACTACGCCCGGGTTATCCCGGTCGTGGATTATACCGCGCGCGTCATCGGCCGCATGCTGGACGCGCGCGCTGGCGAGCCGATCGAGAGGACGTAATGGACGAAGCCGAAAAGCAGACCGAAGCGCCAGAGCCCGCCCCGGAAACCACCGAAGGCCCGACCAACGAAGAGCTTGCCTATCAGCAGGCCCAAGCCGAGATCGCCAAGCTGAAGGACGATCTGCTGCGCGCGCTGGCCGAAACGGAAAACACCCGCCGCCGCGGGGAGCGGCAAGCGCAAGAAGCGCGCGCCTACGCGATCGACAAGTTCGCGCGCGAATTGCTGCCGGTGGCGGATAATCTGGGCCGCGCGCTGGAAACGCTGCCGGAAGACATCCGCGCCAGCGCTGGCGATACGATTACGACCTTCATCGAAGGCGTTGCTTTGACGGAGAAGGCGCTGCTGGAAGCATTCGGCCGCCACGGCGTGCGCCGAATCGGCGTCAAGGGCGAGGCGTTCGATTCAAACCTGCACCAGGCCGTCGCGCAGATTCCGTCCGACGCGCCTGCCGGTTCGGTCGCTGAAGTGTTCCAGCCCGGCTATATGCTCGCCGAGCGCACGTTGCGCCCAGCGATGGTGGCCGTGAGCGCCGGCGGCGCGCCCGCCGCGGCGCAAACGCCGCCCGCAAGCGAAAACGAGGCCCCGCGCGAAGGCAGGATCGACATAAAGGTGTGAGGTTTGCTGAAAAAATTTGGGGCGGGATGCGTACTTCCACTCTTGCGAGCGGCCGTGTTCGCACCCCGTCCCTTTCCTCACCTGTTAAGGCGAGTATCGATCTATCTGTGAAGACCGATCGATGACAGAAGGCTACGCCTGATCTGAAATTCGTAAAGCACTTTCTGCAGATATTTTTTGCGGCGGCTTCGTCACCCGCCGGAGCGTGAGGTTTATCCGTCCGCCGCCGGGAACAACGCGCGACGTGCCAGGGGTGATGCGATCGATGCCGTGGTAGAAGCAGCGCGCCGCGCCGGACAGAATCATCACATCGCCCGACGCCAATTTGAATGATCGCGCAGGCGCGTTGCGTACGGCGCCGCCCAACCGAAATTGCGCATCATCCCCGAGCGAAATAGAAAGAACCGGCGCGTCTTTTGCGGCCTCGTCCGCATCGACATGCAAGCCCATGCGCGCTGCGCCGCAATAGCGATTTACGAGGCACGATTCCGGCGGCGCCGGATAATCCGCGAGTTCGCTCCATAGATCGAGCAGCGCTTGTGGCATGGCCGGCCACGGCATCCCGGTTTGCGGATGCGCGGGCTCATAGCGATAACCGCGCGCCTGGTCCGTGAACCACCCAAGCGCGCCAAGGTTGGTCTGCCGCACGCTCATCGGCGCCCCGGAACGCGGCATGAGCGGCGTATAGAACGGGGCGCTTTCCGCCGCCGCGAACACCGCCTCAACAAGCGATGTTTGCGCCCGCCGATCCAGCCATCCCGGCAGGAGCCTAAGCCCATTTGAGTCCGCTAATGGAGGGGTGTGCGCCATTGTTGGGCAGTGGACCGGCTCGCATGAAACATGCAAGCGAGCACAAAACACGAACGTCCCCGCCACAGCCGCCGCTGCAAAGGATTGCTTGCATCTTGAAATCGCACGAAGGATGAAGCGCGTCTTGTGAGGCCGTGGGGGCTTCCCATATCCACGCCATCGACGCCGGCTGGGCCGGTGAGAATCGTTGGGACGCATCGTCGAGAGACGCCTTCGGGGTCGCTCGAAATCGGCGGGCGTAGCCGCTTAGGACGAGGACGCGAGTAGCATGAGCAAGATTATCGGTATCGACCTTGGCACGACGAATTCGTGCGTCGCGCTGATGGAAGGCGGCAAAGCCAACGTCATCGAGAACGAGGAAGGCCAACGTACGACGCCTTCGGTCGTGGCGTTCAAGGAAGATGGTGAGCGCCTGATCGGCATTAACGCGGTGCGCCAGGGCGTGATGAACCCCGAATACACCTTCTATTCGATCAAGCGCCTTATCGGCCGAACCTTCGCCGACCCGATCACCAAGAAAGATATGGGCGTCGTTCCGTACAAGATCGTGCAGGGCCCCAACGGCGATGCTTGGGTGCAGGGCCGCGACAAGGCTTATTCCCCATCGGAAATTTCCGCCTTCATCCTGCAGAAGATGAAAGAGACTGCCGAGCGCCATCTGGGCGAGACGGTCGATAAGGCCGTCATCACCGTTCCGGCTTACTTCAACGACGCGCAGCGCCAGGCGACCAAGGACGCAGGCCGCATCGCCGGACTTGAAGTCCTCCGCATCATCAATGAGCCGACGGCGGCCGCGCTGGCTTATGGCCTGGACAAAAAAGCCGAAGCCAAAACCGTCGCGGTCTACGACCTTGGCGGCGGCACGTTCGATATTTCCGTTCTCGAACTCGGCGATGGCGTGTTCGAAGTGCGCTCCACGAACGGCGACACGTTCCTCGGCGGCGAAGACTTCGACCTGCGCATCCTTAATTACCTCGCCGACGAGTTCAAAAAGGAAAAAGGTATCGACCTGCGCCAGGACAAGCTGGCCCTGCAGCGCCTCAAGGAAGAAGCCGAGAAGGCCAAAAAAGAGCTTTCCAGCACGCAGCAATACGAAGTGAATCTGCCGTTCATCACGATGGACCCTTCGTCGCGCGCCGCGCTGCACCTCAATTTGAAGCTCACCCGCGCCAAGCTCGAAGCGCTGGTCGAGGACCTGATCCAGAAAACGCTCGCGCCGTGCAAAGCGGCGCTGAAAGATGCCGGCCTGAGCGCGTCCGACATTAAGGAAGTCATCCTGGTCGGCGGCATGACGCGCATGCCGCGCGTGCGCCAGGTGGTGAAGGAATTCTTCGGCCGCGAGCCCCACCAGGGCGTCAATCCTGACGAAGTCGTCGCGCTTGGCGCGGCGATCCAGGCCGGCGTTCTGCAAGGCGACGTCAAGGACGTAGTGCTGCTGGACGTGACGCCGCTTTCGCTTGGCATCGAAACGCTTGGCGGCGTGTTTACGCGCCTGATCGAGCGCAACACCACGATCCCGACGAAGAAGGGTCAGATATTCTCCACCGCCGAGGACAACCAGAGCGCCGTCACCATTCGCGTGTTCCAGGGCGAGCGCGAAATGGCCAACGACAACCGCCTGCTCGGCCAGTTCGATCTGGTCGGATTGCCGCCAGCGCCGCGCGGCATGCCGCAGGTTGAGGTGACGTTCGATATCGACGCCAACGGCATCGTTTCGGTCAGCGCCAAAGACAAGGCGACTAACAAAGAACAGAAAATGCAGATCCAGCCTTCAGGCGGTCTGTCGGAAGCCGACATCCAACGCATGGTGAAGGAAGCCGAAGAGCACGCGGGCGACGACAAAAAGCGCCGCGAGCTGGCCGAAGCGCGCAATCAGGCTGAAGCGCTGATCAACCAGACCGAAAAACAGGTCGTGGAGCACAGCGATAAGATTTCGGCGGCGGACAAATCCGCCATCGAAGCGGCGATTGCCGACCTGAAGGGCGTCACCGGCTCTGAGAACATCGCCGAGATCGCGGCCAAGACTCAGGCGCTGATGCAGGCGGCGATGAAGATCGGCGAAGCCATTTACGCCAATCCAGCTTCGGGCGGCGATGAAGACGGCCCCGGCGGCGGCGCTTCGCCGAACGAGCCCGGCGTCGTCGACGCCGAGTTCGAAGAAGTCGATGGGCAGAGCAAGAAGAGCGCGTAGGCCATGCGCGGCACGCTATCCCAGCACGCTGAGGGCGCGCCGGTATGACCACCGAGCGCGATTATTACGACGTTCTGGGCGTGGCGAAGGGCTCTGACCCTGCCACGCTCAAGAACGCCTATCGCAAGCTTGCCAAGCAATATCATCCTGATTGCGATGGCGGCTGCGAAAACAAGTTCAAGGAATTGAACGAAGCCTACGCGATCCTGTCCGACCCGGAAAAGCGCGCGGCGTATGACCGCTTCGGCAAGGCTGGCGTCAATGGCGGCGGCCCGGGCGGCGCCGGCTACACCGATTTCTCTGACATCTTCAACGACGTGTTCGGCGATGCGTTCGGCGACTTTTTCGGCCGCGCCAGCGGGCGGCGCGGGCCGCCGCGCGGCGCGGATTTGCGCTACGATCTGGAGATCACGCTCGATCAGGCGTTCACCGGCATCGAGCGCGAGATCAAGGCGCCGGGCGCGCAGGTGTGCGAACCGTGCCGCGGTTCAGGCGCCGCAGAAGGCGCGCGCGCCGAAACCTGCACCACGTGCGGCGGCGCCGGACAGGTCGCGCATGGCGGGCTGTTCCGCGTGGTGCGCACGTGCCCCGCCTGCCACGGCATGGGCGAGACGATCCGCAATCCTTGCCGCTCATGCGATGGGCGCGGGGTGGTGCGCAAGGACAAGAAGCTAGCGGTGAAAATTCCGCCCGGCGTGGAAGATGGCATGCGCATTCGCCTCGCAGGCGAAGGCGACGCCGCCCCGCGCGGCGGCCAGCCTGGCGATCTCTACATTTTTCTTTCGCTTCGCCAGCATCCGTTATTCGAACGCAACGGCGCGGACCTGTTCTGCCGCGCCACTGTACCGATGACGACAGCCGCGCTGGGCGGGGAGATCGATATCCCAACGATCTGCGGCAAACAGAGCAAAGTGACCATTCCGGAAGGCGCGCAAACCGGGCGCCGCGTGCGCGTCAAGGGCATGGGCATGCACGCGCTGCAGGCGCGGGACCGCGGCGATCTGCATGTCGAGCTGATCGTTGAAACGCCTTCCAAGCTCAACGCCAGACAACGCAAGCTGCTCCAGGAATTCGCCAATTCCTGCGATGAACTCTCCCACCCGGGGAGCACCGGATTCGTCGATCAGGCGAAACGATTCTTCGAAGCGCGGCAGAAAGGTTGACGCGCCCTGCCGGGTGAGTTGATCTGCCCGCTTTGGGGGCAGAAGGCCTTCTGGCGGGGGCCGCTCCTTGGCGGATTTTCCTGAATTCATACTGTTCACGCTGATATGCGCCGCGATCGCGACGTTGTCGGTGCTTGGCGGCGTGGCGTTTCGCAGGACGTCGCGCCTGCGCGATGCGCTGGCAATTGCCGAGGAGC
Organism: Alphaproteobacteria bacterium; assembly: GCA_031399165.1. Lineage (GTDB taxonomy): Bacteria > Pseudomonadota > Alphaproteobacteria > Caulobacterales > Aquidulcibacteraceae > JAKFWI01. The sequence continues at coordinate 157,072 of JANNOO010000060.1, forward strand.
GAATCCGCTACCTTGAAGACGCGCTGAACGACATCATCGCGCAGGGTGTGTCGCCTGCAGCACCACAGCGAACGCCAGCGCCGATCCCGGCGCCGATCACCGACCCGGTAGCGCCACCCGCGCGCGCCGCGTTCGCGCCCGCGGCGCAACCCCAGGCACAGGCATATCCGCGCGAACCGTGGCTGGCGAAGATCGAGAAGGCTATCGCCTCCAACTGGCTGGTGTGGATCGGCGGCGGGTTCATCGCGCTCGCGATCGTATTCATCCTGCGCTTTGCAATAGATGAAGGCTGGTTCGGGCCGCCCGCGCAACTAGCCGGCGCCTATCTGCTCGGCGCGGGTCTGATAGCCGGCGCCGAATACATGCGGCGGCGTCCACCCGCGGACGCTGCAAGCCAGCTCCGTAACCTGCCCGCGATCCTTTCCGCCGCCGGCCTGTTCGCGTTGTTCGCCGCGACCTATGCCGGCAACGCCAATTTCTTTCTGATCCCCACGGCGCTGGCGTTCGTGCTGCTCGCGCTGTGCGCGCTGGCGGCAATCATGCTGTCGCTGCGCTACGGCCCGTGGCTGGCTGCGCTTGGCCTTGGCGGCGGCTATCTGGCGCCAGCGCTTGTGCCGTTCGACAATCCAGCGCCAGCCGCCCTGTTCGGCTATGTGCTGGCGCTGACGGCTGCCGCGCTCGCGATCATAAAATTGCGCCGCTGGCGCGGCTTTGTCTGGCTGGCGGCGGGCGGCGCGCTGGTCTGGGGCGTTGCGTGGCTCTTGTTCGCTACGCCCGGCGGAGAGGCCGAAGCGGCGTTTTATCTGGTCGCGCTGGCGGGCATCGGCATCGTGTTCGGCTGGGGCGAAGCTGGCGTTCTGCCGGCATGGCGCGACATCTGGCGCTTCCGCACAGAATGGAATGAATCGGTCTTTGCGGCGCACGCGCTGTTCGCGTCATCCGCGATCGTATTGCTGCTCCTTAGCGTGCAGACGGGGGCGCCGCTTATCGCGGCCGCCATCCTTGCGCTGTGTGCGTTGACCGCGGTGATCGCCAGCGTGCGTGAAGGCTTTTCGCTTATGCCGCTCGGCGCCGCGGCGATCGCCATCGTTTCGATTCTGCTCTGGCCCGTTACACAGACCGGCGCCCCCGCCTATATCGGCGCGCTGATGCAGCTGGACGGCGCGCTTGGCTTCGTATTCAGCGGCGGCGGCTGGCTGATGATGGCGCGCAATCAGCGCGCGGGATACGGCGCTGTGCTTGCGGCGCTCGGCCCGATCGCGGTTGTCGCGGCCACACACGAGACTGCGCCGCTGCTGCTACCCGGCGTGCGGTGGGCAGTGGCGGCGCTGATACTTGCCGGCATCAACGCCTTTGCGTTGGAGCGCCTGGCGCGCGGCATGCCAGTGGATGATCGCGGCAGCGGGCCGGTTGCGGCGTTCACGCTCGGCGCGGCGGCGGCGCTGACATTCGCGGTGTATTTCGCCATGCATGATTCCGGCCTCTGGCTCTCGGCGGCGCTGGCGATTCTGATCCCGATCATGGCGCATCTGGATCTGCGGTTCAAATTGCCAGCGCTGCGCGGCGCCATCGCCACCATCACCGCGGTGGTGACGTGGAGGCTTATTTTCGGCTTCGAGGCCCTGAACCACCCGCTCAATCCTACGCCGTTCTTCAATCAGTTGATCCCCGGCTATGCACTGCCGGCCTTGTGCCTCTGGGGCGCCGGCTGGCTTTACAGGCGCGGCGGCATGAAGGCCGACACCCGGCTTGTCGAACTGCTCGAGGTCACGGCGCTGATCGTCGCCGTTGCCGGAATCTCCTATGAAGCGCGGCATCTGGCGACGGGCGGCAATCTGCGCGCACCTGGCGCTTCCCTGATCGAGATCGGTCTGGACGCCAGTGCGTGGTTGGCGCTGGTGATCGGCCTTGCTGTCCGGTTCGGCCCCGAGCCGCGACGGGTGATCTTTTATGCCGAAGGCCTGCTGGCGATCGCAGCGGGCGCGTTGCTGCTGGTGTTCGCTGGCCTGACGCTGAACCCGTGGTGGGGCGAAATCCCGTCCCTGGCGCCGGGATGGCCAATCTTCAACGCGCTGCTGATCACCTATGGCGCGCCTGCCGCCTTGCTGGCGATCTATGCGATCATTAAGCGCCGGCAGGATTTCGGCGTGCGCGCCGAGATCGCTGGCGCGGCGGCGACGGTGCTCGCCTTCGTCAATATCACGCTGGAGATACGCCGCAGCTTTCATGGGCCGGACATGGCGGGCGAGCCAATCCTGCAATGGGAAGCGTGGAGCTACACCGCCGCCTGGACGGTGTTCGCCGGCGTGCTGCTCGCCCTGGGGTTAATGCGCCATAAACCATCCTTAAGGTACGCCTCCCTCGCTGTGTTGCTTGCCGCGATCATCAAGGCGTTCGGATTCGACATGAGCGCGCTGACCGGCGTGCTCAGGGCGCTTTCTTATCTTGGCCTTGGCGCAACGATCATTGCGGTGGCGCTGATCTACCAGCGCTACGTTTTTCCCCGCGCGGCGAAGACCGTATCATGAGCCTGCGCATAGTCATTGCCGGGGCGACCGGCCGCATGGGCCGCGCGCTAATCCGCGCCGTCACCGAGGCCGATGACCTTATACTTGCCGCCGCCGCTGAGCGCGCGGACGCGCCTGAGGTTGGGGCAAAGATCGCTACGTTGGGCGGCGCGCAGCGCTCGGCAGCGTTGATCCATGGCGAACCGGCCGAAGCCGCGCGCGAAGCGGACATATGGATCGACTTCACCGTTCCCCGCGCCACCCTAACCGCGCTGACCGCGCTCGACCAAACGCCCGTGCGCGCTGCGATCATCGGCACCACCGGCTTTGACGCAGCGGGCGATCAGCAGATCGCCGCGGCCGCCAAGCGGTTTGCGATCGTAAAGTCCGGGAATTTTAGCCTTGGCGTGAACATGCTGGCGGCGCTCGTGCGCCAGGCCGCCGCCCGGCTCGGACCGGATTGGGATATCGAGATCGTCGAAGCGCACCACAGGCGCAAGGTTGATGCGCCCTCGGGCACGGCGCTGCTCCTTGCGGAAGCCGCCGCCGAAGCGCGGAATCTGGCGCTGGACACGCAAAAAATCCCCCCACGTGATGGCGTGACAGGCCCCCGGCCAGACGGCATTGGCTTTGCCGTGGTTCGCGGCGGCGGCATTATCGGCGAGCACGAGGTGATTTTCGCCGCCGAAGAAGAATATCTGAAGCTTACGCATGTGGCGCTGGACCGCGCCTTGTTCGCGCGCGGCGCGCTGGCTGCCGCGCGTTGGGCAGCGGACAAACCACCCGGTCTTTATTCGATGGCCGACGTATTGGGCCTCTGAGCCCGCGCTCGCGACAGCGCTTCCTTCAGCGCCTCGGCGAACGCCGCACGCTCAAACGGCGCCAGAAATCCGGCCACATACACATCCGCCCCACCCGCCGTGATGCGCACAGCGCGGGGGTCATCCAGCACCCGCGCCCAGAGCGGGCTGACGGCATAATGCGTTTCGCGCGCGTCGGGCCGGCGGCGCGTGACCTGAATGGCGGCGGGCGAAACCACCACCCGTTCCCGCGCCCGCCCCGCGCGTTCGTTGGCATGAAACGCCCAGATCAGCGCCAGCACGTCGAGGCCCAAGAAGCCCGAAACCGGATAGGCGCCCTGCGCCAGAAAGAATGCAGCAGGGATGGCGTTGGCAATCGCGAAGGCGATGATCAACAGACGCCTGGCTTTCCGGCTGAGCGAACGGTTTGGCGCCAAAACCGCATCCATCAGGACAGGCCCCTGCGCCACCGGCGCGCCAATGCGTTCCCAACGCGGCGTCATGAACCCGAGCTTGCGCGCAACGCGCCGCCGCGCCAAGCCTGAGAAGGCAGATGCGGCAAAAGGCCAAACGGGCGACACACTGGATGCCGAAACAAGGGCGCAAACTGAAGCCGGCGGAAGCAACGCTGCTTTACGCGCGTCTGGCCGCGCACGACCCCCATCCCCGCACCGAGCTTGAATACACCAACCCGTTCACGCTGCTTGTGGCCGTCGTTCTGTCCGCACAGGCGACCGACAAAGGCGTGAACCGCGCCACCGCGCCGCTGTTCAAGACGATCGACAATCCCAAAGCTATGGCGCGCCTTGGCGAGGAAAAGCTCGGCGGCTACATCAAGACGATCGGCCTTTGGCGCGGCAAGGCCAAGAATGTCATTGCGCTTTCGCAGCGCCTGATCGATCTGCACGGCGGCGAAGTGCCTTGCGATCGCGAGGCCCTGGAAGCGTTGCCGGGCGTCGGACGAAAGACGGCGAATGTCGTGCTGATGGAGGTTTTCGATCAACCCACCATCGCCGTCGATACGCACGTGTTCCGTGTCGCCAATCGCACCGGGCTCGCGCGCGGGACGAATGTCGCGCAAGTCGAAACGCAGCTTGAAAAAATCACCCCTGCGCACTTCAAGCGCGGCGCGCATCACTGGCTGATTCTTCACGGCCGCTACGTGTGCGTGGCGCGCAAACCGAAATGTCCCAACTGCATTATCGCCGATATCTGCACCTACGCCGCGAAGACGGCTTTGCCGCCGCTGCCTAAGACGCCACGCGCCGCGCCAGCGCCTCGCTGACGCATTGTTCCAGCGGCGGGCGCGGGGCGCGCTGATCGCGCGCGGCGGCCTCCATGGCGCCGAGGCGCAGATCGCCGGCCGGATCGGCGGCGAACACCAGCACCAGCGCGCAAGTGCGCATACGGTAGGTCAGGATGGCGCCGGCCCCATCCGCCCGCTCAATGTCGGCGGTTCCGAACAGGGTGCGCGCGCCCTCCGGCGTCATCGCGTCCGCGGCGCCAGCGCGGCGTAGTGCGGCCACGGGGTCGGCGCGGTCGGCGTCGGTAATCCGCACGCCGTGAGCGCGGGGAATCCGGGGACCGCCACCCGCTGTATTGGGAGGGGCGCTGGCGCAACCGGCCAGGAGAAGGGTGGCGAGGCACAAAGCGCGCATGGCCGCACGATGCCTTGCGCCCCGCCCGCGCGCAACGCTTGCGCCTGCGCCGCCGCCGGGACAAAAGGGCCGGGCCTGGGGAGCCTTATGACAACACAAAACTATGACGTGGTCGCGATCGGCAACGCCATCGTCGATCTTCTGTACCAGGCGCCGGACGACTTTCTCGCTGCGCACCAGATCGAAAAAGGCGCAATGACGCTGGTCGATGACGCGCGTGCATCCTATTTGACGTCACAATTCAAAAGTCCTCTCGTCGCGGCGGGCGGCTCTGCTGGCAACACCGCCACGGGCGTGGCGAGTTTTGGCGGCAGCGCGGCATTCATCGGTATCGTCGCCGACGATGAACTGGGCCGCGGCTTCACGGACGCGTTCCGGGCCGTGGGCGCGAGCTTCAATCCCACGCCGCGTACAAGTCCGCCCGGCACGGGCCGCTGCATGATCGTGGTCACGCCGGACGGGCAGCGCTCAATGAGCACCTATCTCGGCGCCGCCGGCATGCTGACGCCGGACGATATTGACGCCGATGTGTTAAGGGCCGGCGCGATCACCTTTCTTGAGGGCTATCTGTTCGACAGCGACGACGCGAAGGCCGCGTTCGTCAAAGCCGCTGAGATCGCCAAGGCCGCGGGCCGCAAAGTGGCGCTGACGCTATCGGACAAATTCTGCATCGACCGCCACCGCGCCGCGTTCCGCCATCTTGTGGCGCAGCACATAGACATCCTGCTCTGCAACGAGGGCGAAATCCTGAGCCTTTACGAAACCAGTGTTTTCGAAGACGCCCTGATGCGCGCCGCCGCCGCATGCGAGATCGTCGCCGCGACCCGCTCGGAAAAGGGCTCTGTGATCGCCGCCAACGCCGAGACGTTCCACATCGCCGCCGCACCCGTCGCGCGTGTGGTCGACACGACGGGCGCGGGAGACCAATACGCCGCCGGCTTCCTGTTTGGGCTGGCCAAGGGCCACTCCCTCCAGGAATGCGGCGCGCTAGGCTCGCTTGCGGCGGGGGAAGTCATTTCGCATATGGGCCCGCGGCCCGAGACCAGCCTGGCCAAACTTGCCGCCAGCCGCAATCTCGCCCACGCGCCGGCTTAGCAATCGCATCGGAGGACGAGATGAAGGTTTTTGTATTTGCCGCCGCAGCGCTGGGACTGTTCGCCGTCGGCTGCCAGGAGCAGGCCGCCTCCGCACCAGCGACCGGCGACATGAGCCTTGGGCCAAGCACCGCGAAGGTGACGGTCACAGAATACGCCGCGCCGAGCTGCCCCGTCTGCAAGGGCTTTCATGACAACGTGTTCAAGCCGCTGAAAGAGAAATACATCGACACCGGCAAAGTGCGGTTCGTGCTGAAGGAATTGCCCTCGCACAACCCGCCGGTCGATGTGGCGGTGTTCCTGCTGGCGCGTTGTGCGGGCAAGGACAAATATTTCTCGGTGATCGATGCGGCGTTTGAAAAGCAGCAGGACATCGAACTGGCCGCCCGCTCTCCCTCCGGCGCAAAGCCCGCCCTGATCGAGCTGGCGCGCGGCGCCGGGCTTTCCGAGAGCCGGGCCAATTCCTGCATCAGCGATGCCGAAGGCATGCGCCGGATCATCCAGACCGCCGACGAGGAAGCGCGCACAAATAACATCGCCGGCACGCCGACGATCATGATCGATGGCGTGAAAACCGGGCGCGAGGGCTATTCGTTTGAAGGGCTTAGCGCCGCGATCGACGCCAAGCTCGCCGCGGCGAAGTAACCCGCGCTAGAGCATGAAGCGGCTTAGGTCGGCGTTCTTAGCCAGATCGCCGACATGCGCGCCGACATAGGCCGCATCAATCATCAGCGCTTCGCCGCCCTTGTCCGGCGCTGAAAAGCTGATCTCGTCGAGCAGCCGCTCCATCACCGTATGCAGGCGGCGCGCGCCGATATTCTCGACGTTCGCATTCACCTCCGCCGCGACGCGGGCGATTGCGCCGATCGCCGCCTCGTCGAATTGCAGCGTCACGCCCTCCGTGGCCAGCAGCGCGGTGTATTGCTTTATGAGGCTGGCTTCCGGCTCGGTCAGGATGCGGCGGAAGTCCTCCTCGGTCAGCGCCTTCAGCTCGACGCGAATCGGCAGGCGCCCCTGCAATTCCGGCAGCAAATCGGACGGCTTGGCGACGTGAAACGCGCCCGACGCGATGAACAGCACATGGTCGGTGCGAACAGGGCCATATTTCGTGGCGACGCTGGCGCCTTCCAGCAGCGGCAGCAGGTCGCGCTGCACGCCTTCGCGGGAAATATCGGCGCCGGAGCGGTCGGCGCGGGAGGCCACTTTGTCGATCTCGTCGATGAACACGATGCCTTCGTTCTCAGCCAGCCGCACCGCCTCCTTCGACAGCGCATCCTGATCGAGCAGCTTGTCTGATTCCTCGTTGATCAGCGGCTCATACGCCGCGGCGACGTTGGTCTTCAGCCGCCGTGTTCGCCCGCCAAACGCCTTGCCCAGCAAATCGCCGAGATTGACCATGCCCGCGCCTTGCATGCCGGGAATATCGACCATCTGCGCGCCGGGTGTGTCGGCGAGGTCCAGCTCGATGTCCTTGTCCTGCAATTCACCGGCGCGGAGTTTTTTGCGGAATGACTCGCGCGTCGCCGCCTGCGCGCCCTGGCCTACCAAGGCATCGAGCAGACGCTCTTCTGCCGCCAGCTCGGCGCGTGTGCGCACCTCGCGCCGGCGCTTGTCGCGCACCAGATGCACCGATGCCTCCACCAGGTCGCGCACGATCTGATCGACATCGCGGCCGACATAACCGACCTCGGTGAATTTCGTGGCTTCCACCTTCAGGAATGGCGCGCCTGCGAGCCGAGCCAGCCGCCGCGAGATTTCGGTTTTGCCGACGCCGGTTGGCCCGATCATCAGGATATTCTTCGGCGTCACCTCTTCGCGCAGCCCCTCGGCAAGCTGATTGCGCCGCCAGCGATTGCGCAGCGCGATCGCCACGGCGCGCTTGGCCTCGCCCTGGCCGACGATGTAGCGATCAAGCTCCGAAACAATCTCACGCGGCGAAAAAGCGCTCACTCCAGGGCCTCCGGCGGAAAAACGCGCGACATCAGCGATCCGCGCGGGGCGTGTTTTAGAAGAGCGGCGCGCACCTTGTGCCATCCGGCGCCGATGATCAGAACGAACGCGCCCAGCGTTAGCAGCGTGGCGGCCGCCAGGCCCGCCGCGTCCAGCCCCACCGAATTAAGCAGCACGCCGACGGCGATCCCGGCCGTCAACAGCGCCGAAACAATCAGCGCGCGGCGATTGATCAACAGCGAAACAAGGCCCAGCAGGATGACCAGAACCAGGTTCGCCGCCGCAAGCGCGACGCCCTTGCCCTCCGCCGTCACCATCGCGATTCCGGTCCACTGTCCCGGGGCGATAATGTTGGCCACGCAGCCGAGGCCGCCATTCAGGATCAGCGGCGCAGCCGCCATGTGGAGCCAAAAGCCATTGTCTGAAAAGCGGGTCGCGCGCGCCGGGTCGCGCACGTCGAACGCGACGCCGGCGGCGAACAGCGCAAGCCCGACGATTAACATCAAAGGATAGAGCAGGGACAAAAAGGCTTGCGGCGCGACCAGATACATCAAAGCCGCCGCGAGCAATGCAGTTGCAGCCCCCGCCAGCCCCAGCGAGAACGGCAGGCGAAACCGCCAGTAAAACAACAATGGCGCCAGGACGGACGCCGCCGCGCCCCACACGAGACCCCAACGCACAAGGATCATGCCGGGCCGCTCTCCGACCACGCGCTCGCCAAGAAGCTGGGTGACGCCGCTTACGTATACGAAACCAGCGGAGGCAAGCGCGAAGAGTGTGAACGTCACACAAATCGCAATCGAAGGAAGAAACAACCGGCGGCGGCGCGAGAACATTTCACCCAACGCCCAAAGCAGGCCGGCCGGGATGGCGACAATCACCGCGCCCAGGAAAAACGTTGCGGGGTTTGGCGCGGTCTCGCGAAAGTCGGTCAGGCTGTTGATTGTCATGCCCGCCGAGATCGCGAGCCCGATAGCGAGCAGCACGACGCCAATCGCCAGAAACACGTCATGGAAATTGCGGATAAACCGCAGATCTTCCTCACCCGGCAGCGAGGCTGGCGCCGCAGAACGGGCAGCAGCGAAAGCCAGCACCCGCTCGGCCTGATCGGCGGTAATAATGCCGGCGGCCGCAGCCGCTTCCAGCTCAGCACGATCAGCCACCGAGCTTCTCCACGGTAAGGTTGCGATTGGTGTAGACGCAGATGTCGGCGGCGATATCCATCGCCTGGCGGGCAATGGTTTCTGCATCCGCGACGTGATGGTAAAGCGCGCGCGCCGCCGCCAGCGCATAATTGCCGCCAGAGCCTACGGCGATGACCTGATGCTCAGGCTCGACCACATCGCCCGCGCCGGTCAGCATCAGCATCTCGCGCGCGTCCGCTACGATCATCATCGCTTCGAGGCGGCGCAGCATCCGGTCCGTGCGCCAATCTTTAGCCAGCTCCACGCAGGCCCGGGAAAGCTGCCCCGGATAGCGCTCCAGCTTCTGTTCCAGCCGTTCAAACAGCGATAGGGCGTCAGCCGTCGCGCCGGCAAAACCAGCGATTACCTTGCCATCCCCAAGCGGGCGGACCTTGCGGGCGTTGCCTTTGAGAATGGTCGCGCCGGTAGAGACTTGCCCATCGCCAGCGATGACCGTCAGGCCATTCTTGCGCACGCCCAGGATCGTCGTGCCGTGCCAGCCCTCGGCCAAAGCGGGTCTCCTCGCGACAGAGGAGAGGATTTGGCTGGCTTAGGCGACAGGATCAAGTGCTGGCGTCGCGCCAGCACGTTGCGCCAGGATGGAGCCCTGCCGCAGAATACGATGATATTCCGCTGGCGGCAGGGCCGCGCTGTAGAGAAAGCCCTGCGCCACCGGGCAGCCGCGGCGGCGAAGGAACTCGGCCTCTTCGTCCGTTTCAACGCCTTCGGCAACGGCATCGTAATTCAGCGCCGCCGCCATCGCCAGAATGGTCTCGACGAGCGCTGGGGCATGGCCGTCCTTGCTGAGCCCGCGAATGAAGGTCTGGTCAATCTTGAGCACGTCAAACGGCAGGCGCGTGAGCGAGGCAAGGCTGGAATGGCCGGTGCCGAAATCGTCGATGGCGAAGCGAACGCCCTGGGCGCGCAAAGGCTCGATCATGCGGATCGCGCGATCGACATCTTCCATCGCCATGGATTCGGTGATCTCAAGTTCGAGGCATTGCGGCGGCAAGCCGGCCTGATTGAGTATGGTCAGCACTTTGTCAGGAAAATCTTCGTCCGCGAACTGCAACGCCGAGACGTTCACCGCCACGCGCGCGCACAGCCCTTCGCGGGACCAGGCCGCCGCCTTCCAGCAGGCGTCGCGCAGAATGGATTCGGAGACGGGGCAGATCAGGCCCATCTCCTCCGCCGCCGGGATGAATTTCGCCGGGCTGATTACGCTCCGATCCGGCCGCACCCACCGCGCCAGCGCCTCAGCGCCAACAATACGACCCGAGCGCAGATCTATTTTCGGCTGGAAGAACGCACGGAACTGGTTCTGATCCAGCGCGGCGCGCATTTCTTTTTCGAGGTTAAGACGCGCCGCGGCCGCGCGGTCGAGCGAGCGGCTGAAAAAGCGCATCCGGAGCGGCGTTTCTCGCGCGGCCTTAAGCGCAAGGCGCGCATGCCGCAGAATTTCTTCCGGCGTCTCACCGTCGCGCGGGAAAAACGCGGCGCCGAGGATCGCGCTGAGCGCGATCTTGTGCTCGCGCCATTCCAGAGACTGGTCGAAGGGTTGGGCGATGGCGTTAGCAATGCCTCGCAGATCGACGGTCTTCGGCAGTGTGGCGAACAGGATCGCAAATTCTTCCGCGCTCAGCCGCGCCACCATCGGCGCGCCGCCCGCCTCGGCGCCAGCGGCGCTTACCGCGGTCCTCAAGCGCGCCGTCGCGCCGGTTAGCACTTCGTGGGCCGCCTCCGCACCAAGCGTTTCGCCGACCCGTTGCAGCCGATCAAGCTGCAGCAGGAACAACGCACCGGGCGCGCCGCCGCGCTGCGCGCCCGCGATGGCGCCGCGTAGATCGTGCTGCAAGCGGTCAGCGTTTGGCAATTCGGTGGCGGCGTCGACAAAGGCAAGCCGCTGCACGCGGCGCATGGACGTGTCGAGCCGCGCGACCATGTGATTGAACGCGCGCGCCAACGTTTCGAATTCGTCGCCCGTCTTGATGTCGACCTGTATCGCCAATCTGTTCGCGTTCACCGTCTCGGCAAAATCGGTCAGTTGCCTAAGCGGAGCGGTGATGCGTCTCACGAAAAAGATCGTCAGCGGGACGGACAACCCCATCAGCGCGATGAGGCCGATCAGGATCGGCCAGACGGCAGTGAAAGGCGGCGGCGGCATCGGGCTTTCCGAAACTTCGTATTTCAGCCGGCCGACCACAACGCCGCCAGGCGCAATCAGCGGCAGATCGAAACGCTCGGCGGGCGGCCCTGCCCCGGTAGAGCCACTTGCCCGAGCCAAAAATTTTCCGTCAACACCCTCGGCGCGCACGTCCCGCATGCCCGGAACAGCCGCCATCGAATTGACCATACGCTGAGCGGCATCAAGGTCCCCCCCTTGAACGACGCGGCCAATCGCGATCCCATAGCCTGAGCCGAGGCCTTCGATTTCCCTGCGGATGCTATCGCGCATATGAAGCTCGCCGATCGATCCAACCGCCGCGATTGCCGACATGCCCATCAAAAAAACAAGCGTGCAGACAAACAGACAGAACCGCACCGCGATGCTGCGGTGCGTCAGGATTCGTGGCGAACGTTGCGCGCCCTTTGGCATGCGCGGCGACCTTACTTCCTGCACTGGCCGGAACGCCCGCGCCAAACACCAAATCGCTAGTGCGGAATGGTTTATTTGGGATAAACCACACCCGCCGCGGCGCTCTTGACGGAAGGTTAACGGGCGCGCGGCAGAAGGGCATCAATGCGTACTGGCAAAATCACACGCGCCACCAAAGAGACCGACATCACCGTCGAACTCAATCTGGATGGCGTGGGGAAGTCCTCGATCGGAACGGGCGTCGGGTTTTTCGACCACATGCTGGAGAGCTTCGCAAAGCACGCCGGCGTCGATCTGACCGTGAAGGCCGCCGGGGACCTGCATATCGACATGCACCACACGGTGGAGGATGTCGGCATAGCTATGGGCGCCGCTGTGAAGCAGGCGCTGGGCGAGTTGAAAGGCATCCGCCGGTTCGGCCACGCCTATATCCCGATGGACGAGACGCTATCGCGCGCCGCGATTGATCTTTCCAACCGCCCTTATCTGATCTGGCGGGTCAGCTTCGTGCGCCCCAAGGTCGGCGAAATGGACACCGAGTTGTTCAAGGAATGGTTCCACGCCTTCGCGATGAACTCCGGCTCATGCGTTCACGTGGAAAACCTATACGGCGAAAACACGCACCATATCGTGGAGTCCTGCTACAAGGCGCTCGCGCGGGCCTTAAGGATGGCGGTCGAGGTCGATCCGAAAGCGGGCGGCGCGGCGCCTTCGACCAAGGGCGTGCTTTAACACCAGGGTTCTGAAGTGAGCTTCGTTGCGCTCATCGATTACGGCTCGGGCAATATCCGCTCGGTCGAAAAAGCGCTCGCCGCGGCGGCGGGCGGACGCATGACCGTGCGCACCACCGACAAGCCGGAAGTCATCGCCGCGGCTGACCGCATCGTGCTGCCGGGCCAAGGCGCCTTCGCTGACTGCATGCAGGGCTTGGCTGCGCGCGGCGGCGTGGTGGAGGCGCTGATCGAACAGGTGCGCAAACGCGGGGCACCGCTCCTTGGCATTTGCGTCGGCATGCAATTGCTGGCCGATCGCGGCCTCGAATTTGGTGAAACGCCGGGACTCGGCTGGATTGGCGGCGTGTGCCGCCCGCTGAATCGCACCGATCCCTCGATCCGCATCCCGCACATGGGCTGGAACGCGGCGAGGCTGACCAAACCGCACCCGGTGCTCGACGTCCTGGCGCCGGAGGCGCACGTTTTCTTCATGCACTCCTTCATCCACGCGCCGGCCGACGCGGCGGACATCGCCACCGAAACCGGGCATGGCGAGGTGTTCGCCTCGGCGGTCGCGCGCGACAATATCGTCGGCGTACAGTTTCACCCCGAGAAAAGTCAGGATAAGGGCCTCGCCCTGCTCTCGCGATTCATAGACTGGCGGCCATGATCCTTTATCCCGCGATCGACCTGAAAGGCGGCAGCGCCGTGCGCCTGACCGAGGGGCGGCTCGATAGCGAAACAGTTTTCAACGAAAACCCGGCGGCCCAGGCCGCGATCTTCCAGCGCGCGGGCTTTAACTGGCTGCATGTCGTCGATCTCGATGGCTCGGCCAGCGGCAAACCCGAACATGCCGGCACGATCGCCGCGATCCTGGCGGCGGCGAACATTCCGGTGCAGGTCGGCGGCGGCGTGCGGACGATGGAGAACATCAATTACTGGCTCGACGCTGGCGTCACGCGCGTGATCCTCGGCACCGCCGCGGTGCGCGATCCGGCGCTGGTTCGCGACGCGGCGCGCGAATTTCCCGAGCGCATCGCGGTGGCGCTGGACTCGCGCGACGGCAAAGTCGCGGTGTCCGCATGGACCGAGCAGACCGACGTTTCGGTGATCGAGCAGGCCCGGCAATTTGAAGGCGCCGGCGTCGCCGCGTTGATCGTCACCGATATTGGCCGCGATGGCCTCAAGACCGGCGTCAACGTCGAGTTCACCGGCCAAGTCGCGGACGCGGTTTCGATCCCCGTCATCGCATCTGGCGGCGTGCGCAGCGTGGATGACATCCGCAAGCTGCGCGCCCGCGCCGGCCGGCCCATCCACGGCGCCATCCTGGGCCGCGCGTTGTATGACGGCGACATTGATGCGAAAGCCGCGCTTGAGGCGGCGGGATGACCCTCGCCGCCCGGATCATCCCCTGCCTCGATATGAAAGATGGGCGCATCGTCAAAGGCGTGAACTTTGTAGATCTGCGCGACGCCGGCGATCCGGTCGAACAGGCGTCGGTGTACGATGCGCAGCACGCGGACGAAATCTGCTTTTTGGACATCACCGCCAGCCATGAAGAACGCGCGATCCTGATGGATGTGGTGCGCCGCACCGCGGAATGCTGCTTCATGCCGCTCACCGTCGGGGGCGGCATCCGCAGCGTCGATGACGTGCGCACGCTGCTGCTCAACGGCGCCGACCGCGCCGCGATCCAGACGGCGGCGGTGAACAATCCCGATCTGATCGACGCCGCGGCCGGCAAATTCGGCGCCCAATGCATCGTCGCGGTGGCGGACGCAAAGCGCGTGGGCAAGGGTTGGGAAATCTTCACCCATGGCGGCCGCAATCCTTCGGGCAAGGACGCGATCAAGTTCGCGGTCGAGATGGTCGAGCGCGGCGCGGGCGAATTGATGATCACCAGCATGGACCGCGACGGCACCAAAAGCGGCTATGACCTCGAATTGCTCTACGAGATCACCAGCCGCGTCTCGGCGCCGGTTATCGCCTCCGGCGGCGCCGGCAATGTCCAACACATGGTCGATGCGGTGGTGAAAGGCGGCGCCAGCGCCGTGCTCGCCGCCTCGATTTTCCACTTCGGAACCCATACCATCGCCGAGGCGCGCGAGGCGCTGAAAGCTGCCGGCGTTCCCGTGAGGCCCGTATGAGTTCGACTTTAGGCGAAGCGATCGACGCGCTGGCTGACACGATCGCCGAACGCGCCGCAAAGGGCGCGGCCGGATCGTCCTACACCGTGCAATTGCTCGATAGCGGCGTGGCGCGCTGCGCCAAGAAAATCGGCGAGGAAGCCACCGAAGCCGTCATCGCCGCCGCCACCGGCGACAATCTCGCCGCCGAAGCAGCGGACGTGCTCTACCATTTGCTGGTGATGCTGAAGGCCGCCGACGTTCCGCCCGCCGACGTCGCCGCCGAGCTCGAAAAGCGCCGCGGCAAAAGCGGCCTGGAAGAAAAAGCCTCTCGCTAGGGTGCGCCGGCTGGCGCAGCGCTCGTTGTTCGCGCGACCAAACTGTTGACAAGCCGGGTGTCAGGCTTTACCTGACATGTAAGGGCTGGCCTAACGCTGGAGAAGCGCGCGGTGGCTAAAACTTTGTACTGCTCATTCTGCGGAAAATCCGACAAGCAGATTGAAAAACTCGCCGCCGGACCGGGTGGCATCTACATTTGCAACGAATGCGTGGAGGCGTGTCTCCTCATCATGGGCGGTGCGGGAGCAGGCATGAAGCGCCGCTTCGATCCGGATAGTTGGCCCACGGAACGTCTGCTAGCGATTTTGGCGCCGGTGAGCGCGACGCTTGAGACCTATCGCGAGCATCTTCACGGCATCGTTGAGGCTCTTCGGAAACGGGAGATCAGCTGGGCCAAGATCGCCGCGCCCCTTGGCATATCGCGTCAGTCTGCGTGGGAACGGTTCGGGGGTGAATAGTGCGGCGAAACCTGCAGATCGCATGAGCCTTGGCGCATTTGAACGCATCGAGGTCGAGAGTCTCGCGCAATGGCGAGCTTGGCTCTCGACGCATCACGGCCAAAGCCAGAGCATCTGGGTGGTGACGTGGAAAAAAGCCTCCGGCGGGCCACACCTGCCCTATGGCGATATCCGCGATGAGGCGCTGTGCTGGGGCTGGATAGACAGCCGGCCGGCCAAGCTGGATGCGGATCGCACGATGCTGCTCGTTTCCCCGCGCCGGCCAGGCAGCGGCTGGTCGGCGGTCAATAAAACGCGGATCGAAGCCCTGAGCGCTGCCGGACGGCTGGCCGCGCCGGGCGCTGTGGCGGTTGAGCGGGCGAAGGCTGATGGCTCGTGGACGCTATTGGACGGCGCGGAAACGCTTGAGCCGCCCGCCGATCTGGTGGCCGCGCTTGCCGCGGCGCAGGCGACGGAGCGGTTTGGAGCGTTTCCGCCATCATCCCGGCGCGCCATTCTGGAATGGATCGCGCTCGCCAAACGGCCGGAGACCCGCGCCAATCGCCTGACCGAAACCGCCCGCCTGGCGGCGCTCGGCCTGCGCGCCAATTTTCCGGAAGCGCGGGGGAGATAGCGCCAAACGCGCCGCGCGGCCCTGAGCTGACCTGCTGGCATTCGAGTTGATGGTGTTACCGCTTCAGAAAAACGTACCACGCCCCTGCCCCGCCATGGGTCCGATGCGCTTGCGCAAAGCCAGCGAGGCGGGTGCGGAAATCGGGCAGCTCAAGCCAGCCCGGAAGGCGCTGGCGCAGCACGCCGCTTTTGCCGGTGATCACCAGCACGACGCGCGCGCCGCTGGCCGCCTGGCTGGTGATGAACGCCAGCAGCGCCGCCCGGGCGCCGTCCTGCGTGTAGCCATGCAGATCAAGCCGCGCGGCGATTTCCAGTTGGCCGCGCTGCACGCGCCGCTCACCGCCGCGATCAGCGGGCGGCGCAGGTTTGCGCGGCTTGGGACCCGGCGATGGTTTCGGCGCAGCCGTCTTTGGCTTCTGCAGCGCCGGCTGCGGCTCTGCCTGCTCTTCTTCCGGAGGAAGCGCCTTGCCCGGCAGCGGTCTGGCGTGACGGGCCACACGCCGCCAAAGCGCCGCTTCGGCGGGCGTCAGCGACCGGCGCATGGCAAAGGCTTAGGCCTGGGCGACGCTGGCGAGACGCCAGTTTGGGTCTTGCGAGGTAACGTCGCGCTCGAACGTCCAGCGTTCTTTGGTGTCGCGCAGACCATGGGCGCCCTCGGCGAGTTCGGCTTCGAACCGCACGGCGACGCGGGCGACCTCGCCGTCCAGATCAGCGTCAGCGATTTCCGCGCTTTTCAGGCGAACCAATTCGGGGCCCTTGCCGCCAGAGGCCTCCCGCTCGGTAATCGCCTTGTCGTAGCTGGAGAATACCCGCGTGGTGAGCAGCGGACGAAGCGCCGCGCGGTCGCCATTGGCGAAAGCCTGGACGATCAGCTCATAGGCGCCGCGGGCGCCCATCAGGAACTGGCCAACATCAAACGAAGGGTCAGCCCGGGCGATGTCCGCCACGCCGCCGCCGCCAGTAATCGGCGCAGGCGCCGGAGCCGTCGGGGCGGCCGGGGCGTTGGGCTCAGCCGGCGCCATCGCCGGGCGGGGCGCAGGCGCGCTTGGCCGGTCCGCGCCGGTGCGCCGGCCCAGCACCGAATACAGCGTCGAGAGCGCCACCACGGCGATCACCGCCAAAACCACAACTTCCAAAACTTCGCGCGACAAAATTCGCAATCCTTCAGCGTCTGTGGGTTTAACACCCCAGCCTCGCCCATTCCAAATAATATGCCGGGGCCGCTTGCGCCAGTGCGGCGGTTGCGGCCCGTTGCGGCATTGGCGCCCCCATGCTAGCCCCGCGCGCTCGCTTTTGGCGGGGATGGAATATCAAAATGACGTGCTTTCGCGCGACTCTGGCGGGATTTTGCTCATGACCGATCTGGACCCGGCGGGCGGCCAGGCCGCTTCCGATGCGCCGCACCTGCGCGTGCTGGCCCAATACGTTAAGGATCTTTCATTCGAAAACCCCACCGCCGCCGCGGGCGCGCGCAACCAGGAAACGCCGCCGGCCATCGATATGGGCATCGACGTGAACGCCCGGCCGTTAGGCGACGACAATTCCTATGAGGTCGATCTGTCGATCCGCGCCAAGGCTTCGCGCGGCGAAGACATCATGTTTTTGACCGAGCTGGTCTATTCCGGGGTGTTTCAGTTCGTGAACGTCGGCGCCGAAGACGTCGAGCCGCTCCTGCTGATCGAATGCCCGCGCCTGCTGTTTCCGTTCAGCCGCCGCCTGCTGGCCGAGGTGACGCGCGAAGGCGGCTACCCGCCCCTGCTGATCGATCCGATCGATTTTGCCGCGCTCTATCGCGCGCAGCTGCGCGACCGGGAAAACAAGGCCGCCGGCGATGCGCCCACGCCGCCGAACTAGGCCGCGTCGTCCTTCGGCCACGGCGCGCCGCCGGGCAGTTCGGATACGAATTGCGCATGCGCGCTGCGTTCCTCCGGCGTCGAAAACAGCGAAAGCTGCACCGGCCGTTGTTGCCGGCGGACGACCTGAAGGACCGGCGTTTCGTTTATCTCTTCCGCCGCCGCCTGTTCGACAAATTCCAGCGCCTGTTCGCGCCCGCCATGGAGCTCAATATAGATTTCCGCCAGCATCTGCGCGTCCAGCAAAGCGCCGTGACCGCCGGCGCCTTTGCGGGCCGAAAGGTCGAAACCCTTCTGGTCGAGACGATAATATTTCGAGAGCGCATCAAGGCTGAGGCGCTGGCCGGCGCGCAGCTTTTTCCGCGCCACCGCCAGCGTATCGATGAACCGCTCTTGCGGATAAATCGGCAGACCCAACCGCTCGAGTTCCGCATTGAGGAACGTGCGGTCGAATTCGGAATTGTGCGCGACGATCAAGTCTTCTTCGCCGAAGAATG
This sequence comes from Alphaproteobacteria bacterium, assembly GCA_031399165.1. Classification (GTDB taxonomy): domain Bacteria; phylum Pseudomonadota; class Alphaproteobacteria; order Caulobacterales; family Aquidulcibacteraceae; genus JAKFWI01. The sequence goes on from JANNOO010000060.1 coordinate 175,459, forward strand.
CGCGCAGATCAGCGTGAACCGCGGAAAACAGCGGCTTGTCGCGCAAAAATGCGCCGGTAAGGCCGTGAACCCGCACAACCTCCTCCGGAACGTCGCGCTCCGGATTGAGGTAAGCGTGGAAGCTGCGGCCGAGTTCGAAGCCAATCATTTCCACGCAGCCGATTTCCACAATCCGGTCGCCGTCCAGCGGCGTGCGGCCCGTGGTTTCGGTATCGAAAATGACGACGCGGCGGCGGCCGCCAGTCATGCCGGTATCTGCCATCCCTTGCGGGTTAAGCAGCTTCGCGCAGCGCCGCAAGCACCGCGCGTATCTGATTGCGCGCGTCTTCCAGACCAAATTCAGTGTTGATCAGGAAATCGGCCCTTTCGCGCTTTTCGGCATCGGGCGTCTGGCGGGCCAGGATTTGGTTCAGCTTTTCCGCGTCCATGCCCGGGCGCGCCAGGATGCGCGCGCGCTGGACCGCCGCCGGCGCGGTGACGACGATCACCGCATCGACGATCAGGTCGCCGCCGCTTTCGAACAGCAACGGGATATCCAGAACCACAACCGGCGCGCCAGCGGAATGATGCTTGCGCACGAACGCGGCCTGAGTTTCGCGCACAAGCGGATGAACGATGGCTTCGAGCTTGTTCAGGGCCGCATCGTCGCCGAGAACCAGTTCGCCGAGTTTCCCGCGGTCGATTGCGCCATCCTTCAGCGCCGCGGGAAACGCGGCCGAGACGGGCGCCACGGCTTTGCCGCGTGTCGCGTAGAGCTCGTGTACCGCGGCGTCTGCGTCGTAGACGGGGATCCCCTCTTCGCGCAGCAAGTTGGCGGTTGTGCTTTTGCCCATGCCGATCGAGCCAGTGAGGCCGAGGATGATCATTCCATGTCCTCCCTGTCAGCAACCGCCCGCATCAGGCGCGCGCGCGCGAGGCGCACATCGGGCTGCAGCCCGAACCAGATTTCGAAGGACAGCGCGCCCTGATGGATCAGCATGCCGAGGCCGTCGATCACGTTCAGGCGCCGTGCGCGCGCGGCGCGCAGCAGATCGGTTTCGAGCGGCGCATAGACCGCATCCATGACGATGCAATGATTGGGCGCACGTTCGACAGGCCAATCGAAGGGCGGCGCGCCAGCCATGCCCAGCGTCGTCGTATTCACGATCAAATCAGCGGATTCGAACAGATCGCCCATCTGCTCCCACGGGAATGCGTAGCAACGATCCGATATTCCGGCCACTTCCGACGCCCTCTCGGGTGTACGGTTGGCGATCAGGACGCGCCGTACGCCCGCCTGCGCCAGACCCCATGCGGCAGCGCGCGCCGCGCCGCCGGCGCCGAGCACGAGCGCGGTGCCGGTCATGCTGCGCCAGCCGGCATGGCTTTCATCGAGCGCCGCGACCACGCCATAGGCGTCGGTGTTAAAGCCTGAAATCGAGCCGTCCCGCTCCCAGCGCAATACGTTGGCCGCCTTAAGCGAAGAGGCTGCCGGGTCAAGCCGGTCGGCGATCAGGCACGCCGAGAGTTTGTGCGGCACGGTGACGTTGGCGCCGAAAAAGCGCAGCGCGCGGAGACCCTCGAAAGCGCCAGCCTGATCGTCCGCCGGAACGCGCAGCGCGATGTAAACAGCGTCGAGTCCGAAATCGCCGATCCAGCCATTATGCATCACCGGCGACAGCGAGTGGCCAACCGGATCGCCCAGCACCGCCAGAATCGATGTCTTCGCCGTGATGGTCATGATGGGGCAACGCCGTGAGTGCGCAGGAATGCCAGAACAGCAAGCAGCGGCAGACCCAGAATGGAGAAATAATCGCCTTCGATGCTTTCAAACAATTGCGCCCCCCGCCCTTCGAGCTGGTAAGCGCCAACGCTTGAAAACGCGTCCGGGCCAATCGCGTCGAGATAATCTTCAACGAACGCGTCGGAAAAACTGCGCATCGTCAGCCTCGGCGTTTCGATCCGCCGCCAGATCGGCGCGCCATCCTTGGCGATGACAGCAGCGGTGATCAGAATGTGGGATTTGCCGCGCAATCGTAAAAGATGCGCGCGCGCTTCGGCGCGATCTTTTGGCTTGTCGAAAGCCTCGCCTTCGCAGGCGAGCATCTGATCGGCGCCGATGACGAAGGCGCGGCTGCGGCGTGAAACCGCGATGGCCTTCAATTCAGCCAAAGCATCAGCCTGTTCGCGCGGGGCCAAACGCTCGGCGCGCAGGCCTGCCTTGACCGCCTCTTCGTCAACCGATGGGCGTTCGATATCGAAATTCAGGCCGGCTGCGCGGATCATAGCGGCGCGCGCAGCGCTGCCAGAGGCAAGGATCAAGTCAGCCATCAAATTAGCTATCAGACGCCGGGCGGCGTTCAGCGAGCAGGTTCAGCACTGAGGCGGCAGTTTCCTCGATCGAGCGGCGCGTCACGTCGATCACCGGCCATCCATGCTTTTCGTAGAGCTTCTGCGCGTGCAGCACTTCGGCGCGCACGCTCTCATGGTCTACATAGGAGGTGGCGCGCTCTTCCTTCAGCGTCGCCAAGCGATTGCGGCGGATATTCACCAGCCGTTCCGGCGACGCCGTCAGGCCGACAATCAGCGGCGAATCGGGCCTGAACAGACGATCGGGCAACGCAATGCCCGGCACGATCGGAACGTTTGCGGCTTTTACGCCGCGATTGGCGAGATAGACGCAGGTCGGCGTTTTGGACGTGCGCGAGATGCCCACAAGGATCACCTCCGCTTCTTCCAGCTCTATACCGCCCTGCCCGTCATCGTGACCCATGGCAAAGTTGAGCGCATCGATCCGCTTGAAATATTCCGCGTCCAGCACGCGGCCTGCGCCGATCCGGTGGTTAAGCTCCTGGCCCAAATAGCGGCTCATCATCGAGAGCACCGGATCGAGGACGGCCGTACAGGGACTGCCGATTTCCCGGCAATGCTGTTCGAGCCGGCCGCGCAGCTCATCGTTCGACATCGTAAACATGACCACGCCCGGCGCGGCCTCTATCTCCCGCAGCACACGCTCGAGCTGACGCATCGAGCGGACGAGATAGTATGAGTGTTCGATTGGGATGACGTTGTCGAACTGCGCGCACGAGGCGCGCATCACGCCGGCCAGGGTCTCCCCGGTCGAGTCAGAGACCAGGTGGACGTTAAAGTAGGCGGCGATCTTGGAGACGGACATGCTGTGGGCGCCGTGTGGATGTTCGTTTCATGGAATGAGCACAAGCGGGGAGCAAGGCCAAACCATTCGATTCGGCGCCCTTTTGGTGGTTAGCGATCCGCAACGCGTCCTCAGGGCGTACACAGGGCGCCCGTGTGGAGCGCGCGTGGTGGAGGAAATGGCGCCTCTTGCGAAAACGCCGCGCTGCCAACGCTCGCCTTGAGGATCAACCGTGGATAAACGTGAGGACCGGCTCTGAGCGATCATTCCATACTCTTTTCCCAACCCCCTATCATCCCCTGCTTCCTGAAATTCCATTCAATAAGAGAAGATAGAAGTGAAAGAGGATAAGCCTGCATTGTTACGGGTCTTGGGCGGGGAACGGCTCGAACGCCCCCCCATCTGGATCATGCGTCAGGCTGGGCGCTACCTGCCGGAATACCGGGCGATCAGGCAGAAAGCCAAAAGCTTCCTGGACTTTTGCTATACGCCTGACCTCGCCACGGAAGCGACGCTGCAGCCGCTGCGCCGCTTTGATCTCGATGCGGCGATCCTGTTCTGCGATATCCTGGTCATTCCGGACGCGCTCGGCCGGAAGGTCTGGTTCGTAGAGGGCGAAGGACCGCGGCTGGAGCCCTTGGCGAACGAGGCGGAGTGGACCTGGTCTGACCCCTCGCAGGCAGCTTCCCGGCTCGGCCCGGTTTACGAAACAGTGGCGCGGGTGCGCGCCGAACTGGCCCCTGAGAAGGCGCTGATCGGTTTTGCCGGGGGGCCATGGACTGTCGCCACTTACATGATCCAAGGCGAAGGCGGAGACAAAGCGCCGTCACGGAAAGTAGCTTTCGAGCGGCCGGAGGATGTTGATCGCCTGCTGGCCGCGATTGTTGAGGCGACGGCCCAGCATATGGCTGCGCAGGTGCGCGCCGGCGCCCAGGCGCTGAAGATTTTCGAGAGCTGGGCCGGCGGGCTGTCCCCAGCCCTGTTCGATCGCATGGTGATCAAGCCAAACGCGGCGCTGGTCCGGCGGCTGCGTGACCTCGGCGTGACCGTGCCAATCATAGGCTTTCCGCGGGAAGCGGGCTCTCAGGTTCAGCTTTATGCCCAGGGCGTGGATGTGGACGCGATTGCGCTGGATACCGCCGCAGACGCGCGCTGGGTTCGCGGCTCCGTGGGATCGGTTCTGGCGTTGCAGGGTAACCTGGATCCGATGCTGCTGATCACCGGCGGCGACGCCCTAAAGCGCGGCGTCGACGAAGTGCTGGCCGCGTTTTCGCGCGGGCCGCATATCTTCAACCTTGGCCATGGGATCACGCCTGAAGCGTCGATCGATCACGTCCAAATGCTGGTGCGCCTGGTGAAGGGCTGATGCGTGCCGAAAGACCCGGCAAGACTCGAACGGCAGATGATCCAACGCGGCTGGACCTGGCCGCAAATAGAGGAAGCCAGGGCTGAAGGCGTTAAGGCCGCCGCGATTAACCGCGAGACGGGCATGCCTGCGACACGCTATACTCACCCTGAAACAGGCCGATCTGTCATTATTGATGACACGACGGGAGACGTTATTCATGTCGGCGGCGACGGATATGTTTATTGAGACAGTTCAGGTTCGTCTGCTCGACGAAGGCGTAGACGTCTGGCGGCCGGTAAAAGCGCGGCATCTGGGCGGCGGCGTGTACGAGTTATCCGAGAAGCCGGCGCCCAAGGGCGAACACTGGGAGTTTGCCCCAGGGCAAATCGTCAACGCGGAAGCGCGCGACCTTTCCGACGGCCCGGCCATCGTTGCAGTGGCGCAAGCGCAAACCAAACGCATGGATCGGCGCTGAAATCTTGCGTCGCGCAGCCATTATTCTGTTTAATCTGGGCGGTCCGGATTCACTGGATGCGGTTCGCCCGTTTCTGCTGAATCTGTTTCGCGATCCCGCCATTATCGGCGCGCCCGCATTCATCCGCCTGCCGCTGGCGGCGTTCATCGCCTACACGCGGACAAAATCAGCGCAGGCGAATTATGCGCATATGGGCGGCCGGTCGCCGATCCTGTTCGAGACGGAGGCGCAGGCCGCGGCGCTGCAGAATTTGCTGAGTGCGCGCGTAAGGGATGTCGAGACAAACGTCATTGTAGCGATGCGCTACTGGAAGCCGTTCATCGCCGACGCCGCAGAGATGGCGCGTGATTGGGGCGCGAACGAAGTCTTGCTTATGCCGCTTTACCCGCAATTTTCCAGCACCACGACCGGCTCGGCGTTAAAGGAATGGAAGCGCGTCTGGCCGGGAAAAACGCGCACTTTGTGCTGTTACCCTGCCGCCGATAAATTCATCCAGGCCCATGCTGACGCGATCCTGAGCGCCTGGAAAAAGGCCGCGGCGCCGCCAAACCCCCGCGTGCTTTTCTCTGCGCATGGATTGCCGCAGCGCATTGTCGACAAGGGCGATCCCTATCAATGGCAGATCGAGCAGACGGTCGCCGCCGTGCGCCGGCGTCTGCCGCGCGAATGGGATTCACGTATTTGCTATCAATCGCGCGTTGGCCGGTTGAAATGGCTTGAGCCTTCGACCGAGCATGAGATCGGTGTCGCTGGCGCCGATGGCGCCGGCCTGATCGTTTCGCCGATCGCGTTTGTATCCGAGCATGTCGAAACGCTGGTTGAGCTGGACCGCGACTATGCCGCCCTCGCCAAACAAGCGGGCGTGCCGTTCTACATCCGCGCCCCCGCCCTCTCGGCGGCGGATGATTTCATCGCAAGCCTCGCCGATCACGTGACGGACTTGCTGGGCCAGCCCGAGGGCGTCTATTCGGAAACCGGCGCGCGCATCTGCCCGCGCGCATTCGGCATGTGCCCAAAAGAGGCGGCGGCATGAACCCCTATGATTTGGCCCGCGGGCTGCACATCATCGCGGTGCTGGCGTTCGTGGCGGGCATGCTGATGCTGCCGCGGTTCTACGCTTACCAATGCGAAAGCCAGCCGGGCGGCGAGCTGGAAAAGAAGATGATCGAGGCGGCGGGGAAGCTGAACGGGATCATCATGGTCCCGGCCGTGATTGCGATCTGGGTGCTGGGCCTGTGGCTGTTGTTTGAGTTCGACCGCGCCAAATGGGGCGACGCCTGGCTGTGGATCAAGGTTGGCCTTGGGGTGGTGCTGACCGGGCTTCACGGGTTTTTTATCGCCGAGGGCAAAAAGCTGGCGAAGGGCGAGAGGCGCCACAGCACCAAGTTCTGGCGCATGATCAACGAAGTGCCGTTCGTGATCGCGATCGTCATGGTGTTGTTGGCCACGATCGAGCCGCGCTGAGGCCGCCCTTGCGGCTTGACGGGCGCGGGCCGATATGGTGTCCATCGGCATGACGCGCGGTTCTCGCGCGTGCGCCGGCGGCGCCCGTTCTATTCCGCCGAAATCTCCTTTCCTGGCGTTCGTGAGGTCTCTTCTGGCCCGCGGTTTCGCCCCATAACAAACCCCTCCCCCACAAGGCCCGACACCCATGACAGACGAAGCCGAAGCCCTCGAAGGTTTGACCAAACTCACCCTTCAGGAGCTCAAGGCAAAAACCCCGGCCGAGCTTCTGGCGTTCGCCGAACAGCTCGAGGTCGAAAACGCGAACTCCCTGCGCACGCAGGACATGATGTTCGCAATCCTGAAACAATTGGCCGATCGGGGCGCCGAGATCGGCGGCGGCGGCGTGATCGAAATCCTGCCCGACGGATTCGGATTTCTCCGCAGCCCGCAATCCAATTACCTGCCCGGCCCGGACGATATTTATGTAAGCCCAAACCAGATCCGCCGCTTCGGCCTGCGCAATGGCGATACGGTCGACGGCCAGATCCGCGCCCCGAAAGAAGGCGAGCGCTACTTCGCGCTGGTGAAGGTCAACACGATCAATTTCGAGGACCCAGAGAAGGTCCGCCACAAGGTCCATTTCGACAATCTGACGCCGCTCTACCCCGATCAGCCGTTCACGATGGAGCTGGCCGATCCGACGATAAAAGACAAAACCGGCCGCGTGATCGACATCGTCGCGCCGATCGGCAAGGGCCAGCGGGCGCTGATCGTGGCGCCGCCGCGGACGGGTAAAACCGTCATCCTGCAGAACATCGCCAAGAGCATCGAGGCCAACCATCCCGAGTGCTTCTTGATTGTGCTGCTGATCGACGAGCGGCCCGAAGAAGTCACCGACATGCGCCGTTCGGTGAAGGGCGAAGTTGTTTCCTCGACATTCGATGAACCCGCGACGCGGCACGTCGCGGTGGCGGAAATGGTGATCGAAAAGGCCAAGCGCCTGGCTGAGCACGGCCGCGATGTCGTGATCCTGCTGGACTCGATCACGCGCCTTGGCCGCGCCTACAACACGGTCGTCCCCTCCTCCGGCAAGGTGCTGACCGGCGGCGTCGACGCCAATGCGTTACAGCGGCCGAAGCGCTTCTTCGGCGCGGCGCGTAACCTAGAGGAAGGCGGCTCACTGACCATCATCGCCACGGCGCTGATCGATACCGGCAGCCGGATGGACGAAGTGATTTTCGAAGAATTCAAGGGCACGGGCAACAGCGAAATCGTGCTTGACCGCAAAGTGTCCGACAAGCGCATCTTCCCGGCAATGGACGTCACCAAGTCCGGCACGCGGAAGGAAGAACTGCTCGTGCCGAAGGAGCACCTGCACAAAATGTACGTGCTGCGCCGGATCCTCAATCCGATGGGCACGACCGACGCGATCGAATTCCTGCTCGACAAGCTGCGCAGCACGAAAACGAACGACGATTTCTTCCAGAGCATGAACGCCTAGGCGGACTTCTCCCCTAATTGGCGGATAAGTGTTATCGTGCCTCGTCTCCGGGAGGCTGCCCATGCTCAAAATCTACCATACGCCGCCGACGCGCTCGATCCGCATTGTCTGGCTGTGCGAGGAAATGGGCCTGCCTTACGAGGCTATCTCCGTGGCGTTCGGGAGCGCGCCGACACCGGAATTAGCCGCGATCTCCCCGCTCGGCCAGTTGCCGGCGATTGAGGACGGTGACGTGCGCATGATCGAAAGCATCGCGATCATCCAATATCTGATGGCCCGGCATGGTCCGACGAAACTCGCCGTCGCGCCGGACGAGAAAGATTTCCCGGCCTATCTGCAATTCCTCGAATTTGGTGAAGCCGGCCTTTGTGCGATTGGCAATGCGCTGGTGGCGACAAACTTCCGCGCGCCGGAGGATCAAAAGAAAAACTGGACATCGGCCTACATCGTTAACCTTCAACGCAAACGGCTCGGCGTAGTGGAACAGCACCTGAGCGAAGGCCGGGAGTATATGGCGGCCGGGCGCTTCACCGCCGCCGACATCTCCGTCGGCTATGCGATCGGCGTGTACAAACTTTTGGGCGTGCTCCGCCGCGCCGCGCCCGTGATCGAAAGTTATTTCGAACGCATCACCGCGCGACCGGCTTATCAGAAAGCTGCCGGCGCGCCGGCAGCGGCTGCTTAGATCACGGAATCAGCACTAGGCTGCCGGACGTCTTGCGCGCCCCAAGATCGTGTTGCGCACCAGCACTTCCCAGGCGCCGGGCGATGGCGCCGGCGTTTCCGCCAAAGCCATGACCTCGGGCCCTCCTGCTTTTTCGATCCGGATCGCGCGCACGGCTCAGGCCGCGTTAACCATAATCAGGCCGACAGATGATCGCTGAAGAAATCGGCGGTGCGGCGGTTTGCAAGCTCAGCGGCTTGCGCGTCAAAATGCGCCCCGCCCTCGCGCGCGAAGGCGTGGTCCTGCGCGTCATAGACGTTGATCGTGACTTGCGGATGATTGTGCAGCCCAGCCTTGATCGTCTCCTGCGCGGCCGGCGAGACGAATTGATCCTTGCCCGCGATGTGCAGCATCAGCGGCTGGGCGAGCTTTTCGGCTTCCTCCAGGCGCTTGTCGAGATTGACGCCATAATAGGAAACAGAAGCGTCTACATCGGTGCGCGCGGCGGTGAGAAACGCCAGCATGCCGCCGAGGCAGAAGCCGACCGCGCCGACCTTTGCGACGCCGACATGATCGCGCAGATAATCTATCGCCGCGTCGATATCATCGACGCCCTTATCAGGATCAAACGCATTCATAAGTACAAACGCGCGCTTCCATTCTTCGTCGGATTTATCGCTGAGCTGGACGTTCGGCTCGATCCGCCAGAACAGATCTGGACACAGGGCGGCATAGCCCTGCGCTGCGTACGATTCCGTGATGTCGCGCATCACGGCGTTCACGCCGAAGATTTCCTGGATCACGACCATGCCGGCTTTAGGTGTTCCTTCCGGCATGGCGAGGTAGGCTGAAAACGAGCCGTCATGGCCCACGACTTGAACGACTTTGCCGCCCATTTAGGGTCTCCGCTTGTTTCCGCCCGCGCTCACCCTATCGGTTGAAGGGGGCGCGGGTCTATAACCGCCGGCGAGATCGGAGAACGCGCCATGAAGATGCGGATCGAGGTAGAGTGTACGCCGGTGGAGGCGCGCCAATTCATGGGCCTGCCAGACGTCACCATCCTTAACGAGTACATCGTCGAAGAACTCAAAAAGCGCACCTCTGCCAATATGGCGATGATGGCGCCCGAAGCGCTGATGAAATCCTGGATGCAGATGGGCGTCCAGACGCAGGAAGCTTTGTTCGGCATGCTCGCCGCCGGCGGCGGCGCGAAGCGGGAGTAGCGTGGACGGCGATACGATCTTTGCGTTGGCCTCGGGCGCGGGGCGGGCCGGCATTGCGGTGATACGCCTATCAGGGCCAGGCGCGGCCAATGCGCTGAACGCGCTGAGCGGCCTGCCCTTGCCGGCCCCACGTGAAGCCGTGCGGCGGCGTCTCTCCGATCCGCAAAGCCGCGCGCTGCTCGACGATGCACTGGCGCTCTACTTTCCCGCGCCCCACAGCTTTACCGGCGAAGACGTCGTCGAGTTGCACGTCCATGGCGGAAGCGCGGTGATCGAGGGTGTCTTGGCTGCGCTGGCGGCGCGGCCCGATATACGCGCCGCCGGGCCAGGCGAGTTCACGCGCCGCGCGTTCGAGCACGGCAAGATGGACCTCACCGCCGCCGAGGCGATCGCCGATTTGGTCGATGCTGAAACCGAGGGTCAACGCCGGCAGGCGCTGCGCCAGATGAGCGGCGCGCTAGGCGCGTTGTACGAAGGCTGGCGCGAAAAGCTGATCCAGGCGCTGGCGCTCTATGAGGCCGAGATCGACTTCCCCGACGACGGCCTGCCCGACGCCCTGGCCGCGCGCGCGGCCCCGCTGCTCGACGCGCTGATTGCCGAGATGAGCGCTCACCTCGCCGACAGTCATCGCGGCGAGCGTATTCGCGAGGGCTATCGCATCGCCATCATTGGCCCACCTAACGCCGGCAAATCGAGCCTGATGAACGCGCTCACGGGGCGCGATACGGCCATCGTCTCAGACATTCCGGGCACCACGCGTGACGTCGTCGAAGCGCGTTTGGTGATCGCGGGCTTTCCCGTCTGGCTGGCCGATACGGCGGGCCTGCGCGATGCGCGCGACGTGATCGAGGCCGAGGGCGTCCGGCGCGCTTTGGCGCGCGCCGAGGAATCCGATCTGCGCATTGGCCTGATCGACAGAAGCGGCGATGAGCTCTCCGTCGATGCCTTCGCCACTTTACGGCCAATCGACATTCTGGTGCTGAGCAAAAGCGACCGCAGATCCGGCGCCGCCGCCGGTCCGGCGCAGCAGATCGCCGAGCAGCGCGGGCTCACGGTGTTCGAGGTGTCCACCGTTACCGGCGCGGGCATGGCGGAACTGGAGGCAGGCCTGAACGCGCGCGTGACCCGCACGCTGGGCCGCGAAGAGGCCCCGGCGCTCAGCCGCGCGCGGCACCGTCAGCTGGTTGAGATGGCGCGCGATGGGGTGCTTGCGGCGCGGCAGGGAGGCGATTCCGAGCTGGCGGCGGAGGATCTGCGCCTGGCGGCGCGGGCGCTCGGGCGGATCACGGGCAGGGTCGACGTGGAGATGGTGCTGGATGCGATCTTCGCCGAATTCTGCATCGGGAAGTAAACGCAAATACATCTGTTTCATGTGAAACGGGGCGCGATGCTCCGGATACGGAACAATTGCTCCGGGTACGGAACAAGCGCTAAAAACCTCATCAAAAGCGTGCTCGAGTCTTTCCGGGCGCGCGAAGCGCCCGCCCGAATGTTCCACGGGAAACACCCTAACCCGCGTTAGCAATCGGCGATGACGGGTGGGCGGCTTTGGGCTAGACAGGCCCGCGCATGGAACGGTTTGAGGTCATCATCATCGGCGGCGGGCATGCCGGATGCGAAGCGGCTGCGGCGGCGGCGCGTTTTGGCGCGCGCACGCTGCTGCTGACCCATAAGCTCGAAACCATCGGCGAAATGAGCTGCAACCCGGCGATTGGCGGGCTGGGCAAAGGACACCTCGTGCGCGAGATCGACGCCATGGACGGGGTCATGGGCCGGGTGGCGGACGCCGCCGGGATTCAGTTCCGGATGCTCAACCGCTCGAAAGGCCCGGCCGTGCGCGGCCCCCGCGCCCAGGCTGACCGCAAGTTTTATCGGCAGGCCATGCAGGCCGCCCTAGCCGCCCAGCCGAACCTGACGATCCGGGCCGAAGCGGTCGAAGACCTGGTCATCGAGGACGGCCGGGTGGTCGGCGTTTCCTGCGCCTCTGGCCAGACCTACGCCACGCCGCGCGTCGTGCTGACCGCAGGCACGTTCTTGAAGGGCGTGATCCATATCGGCGCGAAGCGCATCCCGGCGGGCCGGGTTGGCGAGGCGCCCGCCGTGGGCCTGTCGGACCGGCTCTACAGCCTCGGCTTCGACATGGGCCGGCTGAAGACCGGAACCCCCGCGCGGCTCGATGGCAAGACGATCGATTGGGCCGGGCTCGACATGCAAAAGGGCGACGACCCGCCTATCCCGTTTTCGTTCCTCACGGGCGCGATCTCCAACCCGCAGGTCGAATGCGGCGTCACCACCACGACGCCGGAGACGCATCGGATTATCGCCGACAACATCGGCAAGTCGGCCGTGTATTCCGGCGCCATCGCCGGGCGCGGGCCGCGCTATTGCCCGTCGATCGAGGACAAGGTCACGCGCTTCGCCGACAAGACCGGGCACCAGATTTTCCTCGAACCCGAGGGGTTGGACGACGATACGATCTATCCGAACGGGATTTCGACGTCGCTGCCGGAAGACGTGCAAGAGGCCTTCCTACGCACAATTCCGGGGTTAGGGCGTGTACGGATTATTCGCCATGCCTATGCGATCGAATACGATTATGTCGATCCACGCGAACTGTTGCCAACGCTGGAAACAAAGCGTTTGCCGGGGCTTTATCTCGCCGGCCAGATCAACGGCACGACCGGCTATGAGGAGGCCGCGGCCCAGGGGCTGATCGCCGGACTGAACGCAGCGCGCGCGGCTGGCGGGTCCGATCCGTTTCACGTGACACGCGCCGAGGGCTATCTCGGCGTGCTGATCGACGATCTGGTTACGCGCGGCGTGACCGAGCCCTATCGCATGTTCACCTCGCGCGCCGAATACCGGCTGAGCCTGCGCGCCGACAACGCTGACCAGCGGCTGACCCCGAAGGGTTTGGCCGCCGGGATCGTCGGCTCGGAGCGGGCGGCGGCATTTGCGGCGAAGGAGGCCGACGCGGCGCGGGCGCTCAGCCTCGCCCAATCGCTGAGCCTGACGCCGAACGAGGCGCGGGCGCGGGGGTTGACCGTCAACCTGGACGGCCTGCGCCGCAATGCGCTGCAGTTCCTGGCGTATCCTGGAATCGACTTCGACCGTCTTTCGACTATCTGGCCGGAGCTGGGCGCGATCGGCCCTGCGGCGCGCGAGCGGCTGGAAATCGAGGCCCGCTATTCCGGCTACCTGGAACGGCAGGAGGCAGATGTGGTGGCGTTCCGCCGGGACGAGAACCTGCGCCTTTCAGCTGATCTGGATTACGGGCAGGTCGGGGGGCTCTCGACCGAGACCCGACAGAAGCTGGCTCAGGCCCGCCCCGTGACGCTCGGCCAGGCAGGCCGGATCGAAGGCGTCACGCCGGGGGCGCTTACCGCGCTGCTGGCGCACGTGAAGAGGGCCGCGAAGGCCAGCTAGCACCGGGGTTCAGTCAAGCCAGAGGGGTCATTGCCCCCAGCGGCGACGCAGGCCATTCCAACCCCGTGACCTACGGCCCGGACGACCTCCAGCGCGATCTCCATGTTTCACGGGAAACACGTGAAGCATTGGAAACACATTTGCAGCTCCTGCTGGCCTGGGCCGCCCGGATCAATCTGGTCGGGCCGGGGCAGCTGGAGGGGTACTGGCAGCGCCATGCGCTGGATTCCGCTCAGCTGCTGCGGCTGGCGCCTGAGGCGCGGACCTGGATCGACCTAGGCTCTGGGGCAGGGTTTCCGGGGCTCGTCCTGGCCTGCTGCCTGAAGGGCGTCGAGGGCGCACGGGTCGACCTGGTGGAGTCGAACGCCAAGAAGGCCGCCTTCCTGCGCGAGGCGATCCGGGCTACTGGCGCCCCGGCGCGGGTGAGGCTGGAACGGTCAGAGGACGCTGCCGCGGCGGAGGGAACCTACGATGTCGTGACCGCCCGAGCCTTCGCGCCGCTGTCACGGATCATCGACGACGCTGCGCCGCTTCTGCAAAAAGGTACGATTGGCCTTTTCCTGAAAGGCGAATCCGTCAACACCGAGATTACGGAAGCTGGGTCGCGTTGGGCGCTGACCTACCAAATTCTCCCCAGCCTCTCAGATCCGCGCGGACGGATTGTACGGGTCGACGGAGCAGAACGTGCCTCAACCTAACTCATCACAGCGCACGCTGGCGCTGGCTAACCAGAAGGGCGGCGTGGGCAAAACCACGACCGCCATCAATCTCGGCACGGCGTTGGCCGCGTCCGGCAAGCGCGTTTTGATCTTCGACATCGACCCTCAGGGTAACGCCGCGACCGGGCTCGATATCCCCCCGTCGATGCGCAACGTCACCAGCTACGACGTGCTCAATGGCGGGCGCCCGCTGAGCGCCGCGATCATGCAGACGAAGGTGCCGAACCTTTTCATCGTGCCCGGCAGCGGCGATCTCGCCGGCATCGACGGCGAGCTGATGGCGTCCGTCCGCCCGCAGCATCGGCTGCGCGATGCGCTGAAGGCGTATCAGAGCGAAAGCAGGGAAGCCGGCTTCGAATATATGCTGATCGATTGCCCGCCCTCGCTGAACATTTTGACGGTCAATGCGATGACCGCCGCCGATGCTGTGCTGGTGCCGTTGCAGTGCGAGTTCTTCGCGCTCGAAGGGCTAGCGCAATTGATCGACACCATCCGCATGGTGCAGGGCGGCCTCAACCCATCGCTCGAAATTCAAGGCGTCGTGCTGACCATGTACGACAAGCGCAACAACCTGTCCGATCAGGTCGCGGCGGAAGTTCGCCAGTTCTTCCCGGACAAAGTCTACACCACGATCATTCCGCGCAACGTGCGCCTGAGCGAGGCGCCGTCGCACGGTCTTCCGGCCATCATCTACGATCAGAACGCACCGGGCTCGAAAGCCTATGTCGCGCTGGCCAAGGAACTCATTGAGCGCGAGCGCGCGCTGAAAGCCGCTTAGGGAGCGTAATTTATGTCAGAGCAAGCGCGGCGCGGGTTGGGCAGGGGGTTGTCGGCGCTCCTCGGAGAATCGTTCGACCTGAACAAGGCCCAGCCGGTTCCTGTGCAGCCAGCCAGTGCGCCGTCCGCCGATAGTCCGTACACGGAAGCCCCGTCAAACCTGACCGCGTTTCCGCCGCCGCGCGCGGCCGAGCCCGCGCCTGCGTACGAACCCTATCAGCCGGAAATCGATGACGTTGCCGATCCCATTGTGAATGCGAGTGCGCCGGTTGAAGCCGGGCCGCGGCTGCTGCCGATCGAGCTGATCCAGCGCAATCCTGGCCAGCCGCGCCAGCACTTCGACGAAGCCGAGCTGCAGGATCTCGCTGATTCAATTCGCCGGCACGGCGTGCTGCAACCGATCCTTGTGCGCCCGATCGCGGGAAGCGGAGAGCGCTATGAGATCGTCGCCGGTGAACGGCGCTGGCGCGCGGCGCAGAAGGCGGGCCTGCATGTGCTGCCGGTGGTGGTGCGCGAACTCGACGAAGTTGAGGTGCTCGAGATCGCGATCATCGAAAACGTTCAGCGGTCTGATCTGAACCCGATCGAAGAAGCGCAGGGCTATTCGCAGCTGATGACCAAGTTCGGCCGCACGCAGCAGGACGTCGCCGAAGTGGTTGGCAAAAGCCGGCCGCACATCGCCAACATGCTGCGCCTGCTGACGTTGCCCGCGGCGATTCAGGAAATGGTGCGCGATGGGCGCCTCAGCGCCGGGCACGCGCGCGCCTGCGTCACCGCGCCCGATCCGATCGGTCTCGCGCGGCGCGCCGTCGCCGACCAGCTCAACGTGCGCGACATCGAGAAGCTCGCGAGCGAAGCGAAAGATGTTCGCGCCGGAATCACCCGCGCGCCTTCGCCAGGCAAGGACGCCGATACGCGGCAGATGGAAGAGCGGCTCAGCGCCGCGCTCGGCCTCACCGTGACGATCAGCAACAAGGGCGAGGAGGGCGAGGTGCGCATCTCCTACAAGACGCTGGAACAGCTGGATGAAGTCGCGCGCCGCTTATCGAACGGCGTTATCTGAATCGCAGACTAGGTTATGGTTAACGGCGGTTAGCCATGTTGGCGACCGCGCGGAACGCTTCGGCGGCGATCAGGTCCTGCGGCGCCCCTGCTGTCATCGCCCGCACTTGAGCGCGCCAGAGCACGTCGAGCGCCGTCGCTAGGCGCGGGGCTGTCCACGTGCGCAGATGCGCAGCGAATGCGTCGCGCTCTTTCCAGAACACCTGCGGCCGTAGCTTTCCCGCCGCATCGGTAGGGGAGGCGCCGTTGTCGATCGCGAGCCGCGCTTCCTGCAAACGCAGCAGGCGGCGTTCGAGCGCGCGGATCGCGGTAACACCGCCGGCGCCGGCGCGGTGAAACTGTTCAACGCTGGCGCGGGCATCGCCGCCGGCCACGGCCAGCGTTGCGTCGTCCAGGGCCGACTCGGCCTCGACCGCGAGTAGCGCCGCGATCTCCGGCGCTGTCACCGGCTCGGTCCGGCCATGTGCAAACAAAGCCAGTTTTTCGATTTCGCCGCGCACCAGAGCGCGGTCTCCCGGTAGCGCCGCCTGCAACACATCGCGGGCGTCCTGCGTCAGCGACAGTTTGGCCTGCGCAATCAGGCCAGCCGCGAAGTCAACGAGGGCGGCCTCGTCCTCCTCGTAGAACACCACCGCGTAACAGCGCGCGGCGTTCTCGAAGGCGCCGCGGATTTTCGATTTTGCGGCGAGGTCGCCGCCCTCGACAATCAGGAACGCCGCCGCCGGCGCGCCATTATCCAGCGCCGAGACTGCATCTAAGATCGGCTCGTGCGCAGCATCGCCGTCAGCGCGGAGGCGCAGCACACGCGCGCCGCCGAGCAGTGATTGCGCGGCGAGCTGATCAGACAGCAGCGCCCGATCGCGGCGGATTTCGTCTTCGCCCAGACGCGTGATCGCCATCTGGTCAGGGGAGGGGCCGAGCAGGTGTGCAGTCAGCGCTTCGGCCGCCTCGGCGATCATGCTGCGGTTAGGGCCGTAAAGCAGCACCGCGCAGGCGTCGTTCGCCGGCTTAGCGAGGAAGCGTTTGGCGGCGGCGCCGGTGAGCTTCACGGCGCTGTCGGCGGTTGCATCTTTTTGCGCGCGAGTTGCAGCGCCAGGCTGGCGCGGATTTTCTCGGCGAGATTTTCAGCGGCGCGTTCACGCGCATCGTCCTGCGAGGCAATTTCGCCGAACGCCGAGGCTGGCACATCATAGCTGGCGACGCTGGAGGCCACGCCAGCGACAACGGTTTTGCCATCGGAGTCTGCCAGCGTATAGCTGGCGTTCAGCGTCAAGTCGGAGCGGCTGGCCGATTCATCGAGGCGGAAGCCGAGGCCGCCGACGCTTTCCGTCATCGTTACGGTAAGCCGCCGCGCTGGTCCGCCGTCGCGCTCGACGCTCAGCAATTTCTCAAGCTCGGCCTTGAATACAAACCCTGCCTTGCCCTGGACTTCGTCGATCGTGACTGGCCCGATCACCGGGCCGCGCCCGCCAGGACCGCCGCCGCCATACATCGGCGAGAAGCCGCAGGCTGCGAGCGGAGCGGCGAAAGCGACAAGGGCGGCAGGAAGTAGGGCGCGCAGGCGCATGGATGTCCCCTCAGGCGGCTACGATATTGACGATCCGGTCGGTCACGACAACCACCTTGCGTATCGTCAGGCCGTCGAGGAAGGGCGCAACCCGGTCGTGCGACAGCGCCATTTCGCGGACCTTGTCCTCGGCCAAGCCCTTCGGAATCTCGATTTCGGCGCGGCGCTTGCCGTTCACCTGCACCGGCACGGTGACGACGTTTTGCTGCGTGAGACCCGGATCGGCGGCCGGCCAGGGCGCGTCGACCACCAGGCCGGGCAGGCCGAGGCGGGCCCAGCCTTCTTCTGCCAGGTGGGGCATGAACGGCGCGATCAGCTGCACGAGCAGGCGCAGCGCCTCGCCGCGCGCCCACAGCAGGGCAGGGTCATCGCCGATGGATTTGGGCAGCGCGTTCATCAATTCGTAGGCGCGCGAGATTGCGCGGTTGAACCGGAAGTTCTCGATATCCTCGGTCACGGCCGTCACCGCGCGGTGCGATGCCTGGCGCAGCGCCAGCGCAGCGCCAGCGTCCGCGCCGGGGGGAGGGGCGTCACCTGATTGGGGCGCGGGGGCGCCATGGTCGTCGATCGCGGTCCACACCCGCTGCACAAACCGCCACGCGCCCTCGACGCCAGCATCGGTCCATTGCACGTCTTTTTCCGGCGGCGAGTCCGAGAGCACAAACCAGCGCAGCACATCGGCGCCGTATTCCTCAATGAAGTCGCCGAGCGCGACGGCGTTCTTTTTCGACTTCGACATCTTTTCGATGCCGCCGATTTCTGCAGGCGCGCCGGTGGCGGTTTCGATCGCGGCGCCGTCTTTCACATCGACTTCTTCCGGCGGCAGCCAGGCGCCCGCGGCGGATTTGTAGGTCTCGTGCGTGACCATGCCTTGGGTGAACAGGCCGGCGAATGGCTCGCCGCTGTTCAAGGGCAAGAAGCCGCAATCGCGCATCGCGCGGGTGAAGAAGCGTGAATAGAGCAGGTGGAGCACGGCGTGCTCGATGCCGCCGACATATTGATCGACCGGCAGCCACGCGGCGGCGATCTGGGGATCGAACGGCGCATCATTGTTATGCGCATCAGTGAAGCGCGCGAAATACCAGGATGAATCCACGAACGTGTCGAACGTGTCGGTCTCGCGCTCGGCCTTGCCGCCGCAGGTTGGGCAGGAGACGTGCTTCCATGTTGGATGGCTGGCGAGGGGATTGCCCACGCCTTCGATTTTTACGTCTGCCGGCAGCGTCACCGGCAGCTGATCCTTTGGCACGCCGACCACGCCGCATGTTGCGCAATGGATGATCGGGATCGGGCAGCCCCAATAACGTTGCCGCGAAACGCCCCAATCGCGCAGACGATATTGCGTTGTCGCTTCGCCGGCGCCGCGCTTTTTCAGCTCTTCGATCGCAGCGGTGAGCGCGGCTTCGCTAGAAAGCCCGTCGAGGAAGCGCGAGTTAATCAGCACGCCCGGGCCGGTATATGCGTCCTTGCCGATGGCGAAGGTCGCGGCGTCTTCGCCGGGCGGCAGCACGACCGGCTTCACCGGCAAATCGTATTTGCGCGCGAAATCGAGGTCGCGCTGATCGTGAGCAGGGCAGGCGAACAGCGCGCCTGAGCCATAGCTCGAGAGCACAAAATTGGCCGCCCAGACGGGCAATTCCCAGCTTGGGTCGAACGGGTGTTTCACGCTCACGCCGAGATCGATTCCGACCTTTTCGGCCATCTCGATATCAGCTTCGGATGTGCCGAGCTGGGCAGCCTCAGCAATGAATTTTGCGACTTCCGGCCGGGATTCGGCGATCTTCCTGGTGAGCGGATGATCGGGCGCGAGCGCGACGAATGACGCGCCGAACAGCGTGTCGGGCCGCGTCGTGAACACGTCGATCTCGCCGCCGCCGACAATCTCGAATCTGAATTTCGCCCCCGCGCTTTTGCCGATCCAGTTGATCTGCATCGTGCGGACTTTGTCCGGCCAGCGGTCGAGCGTGTTCAGCGCGGCGAGCAGATCATCCGCATACGCTGTGACGCGGAACATCCATTGTTCAAGCTCGCGCGTCTCAACCGGCGCGCCGGAGCGCCAGCCTTTACCGTCCACCACCTGTTCGTTGGCGAGCACGGTTTGATCGACCGGGTCCCAATTGACCTTCGCGGCTTTGCGGTAGGCGAGGCCCTTTTCCCAGAACGCCAGGAACATCGCCTGCTGGTGCTTGTAATAGTCCGGCAGGCAGGTTGCTATTTCGCGCTCCCAATCGATTGAGAGGCCAAGCCATTGCAGCTGCTCGCGCATCACCTCGATATTGGTGAGCGTCCATTGCTGCGGATCGGCGCCGCGCTCCAGCGCCGCGTTTTCAGCTGGCAGGCCGAACGCGTCCCAGCCCATCGGATGCAGCACGTTGAAGCCGCGCGCGCGCTTGTAGCGCGCCACCACATCACCCATCGCGTAATTGCGCCCGTGCCCGACGTGAATTGCGCCCGACGGGTAGGGGAACATCTCAAGGACATAGTATTTCGGCTTGCCGTCCGCATTCGGCGCCGGCGCGCGAAAGGCGTTGGCGCGCGCCCAGGCGTCGCGCCATTTCGGCTCGGCTTCGCGATGGTTGTAGCGTGACATGCCCTGCGCGCCCGTTCAGCGCGGCATTGATACATATAATGCGCGCGCGATCATCCCTGCGTGGAGAGCCGCAATTCGCGGGCGCGTACAAGGATCCTGTTTTCGATCTGGATGGCCATATCCGGGCTTGCGGGCGCATCGCTCCAGCCATTGGCCGTCAGCGTCTGCCGGTTGATTGAAACCTTAAGGCCATCGGCGCGCAGGCGGGTGTCGAGAATATAGACCGTCGCCTTGAACCGCTCGCGCGGTGCTTCGGGATTGGCATACCAATCGGTTGTGATAACGCCGCCAAACGCGTCCGCCTGCGCGAGCGGCATGAAGCTCAGCGTGTCCAGACTTGCCCGCCAGAGGAAACTGTTGACGCCGATCTGCGCCTGGTCGCTTGCTGCGGTCTCGCGCTCCGGGTTGGAGGCGCAAGCGGGAAGGGCGGCCAGCGCCGCCAAAGCCAGAGCGGCGTGCGAAACGCGCCGGAAATTCGACATTGTGAGCCATTCTCCGAAAGGCCAAGCGCCCCAACAGCCTAAGAGGAGCGGGCGGCCTGGCGATTTGATGGCGGACCTATAGCACGCCGACCCCATACGGCCAGAGGGCTGGGCGATAGGGATGCAACGCAGTAGCGACCTGTGCATTACAAGCTTCAGCGGCGAGAATTTCTCTTGGCCGTGACCAAAAGTTCATATCCAGGCAAGCATGGATTCGGTATACCCTTAGGAGAGGCAGGGGTCTTTAACGTGCGTTTACGTCATGTGATCATCGGGATCGGCGTCGTCATGGCGGCCGGGGCGGGCGTCGCCAGCGCCGAAGAGCTGAAGGGCGCAGCGCGCGCGTTTAAGCCATTGGCGGAGGAAACGCCTTGGTTTGAGCGCTTTACCGCCAGCAACGCCACCGAAGCAGCCAGCGCCACGCCGCTGGCCCAGGCTGAGCGCACGATGTCGTGGTCGCCCTCCGCGCGTTGGGGAATCACGCTCAACCTGAAAGACACGGACCGGACAAAAACCTCAGCGACGCGGGATGAAGCCGCCGTCGGGGCTTTTTATGATTTCACGCCCCGTCTGCGTGTCGGCGGCGAGTTGCGTGTCGCCGATCCGAACGCAATGGCGGCCGCTGGCCCCGGCGCAAAGGGCGGCATCCGCTCTGAACCTACCGCTGGCGTAAAGCTGGAATCGGCGTTCCGCTTCTAGGCCAACGCTTCAATAGCCGCCAATCCAGCAAAGTTGATCAGCCTCCCGGCATTGCGGGCGCTTACGCCCCCCAACGCATAAACTGGCCTATTTATCCGGCACGCCATGGCATTGGCTTGCCGCGCGCCTAGCGGCCTTGAAGCTGAAGCGCTGGCGCTGGGAAAAACAGGCGACAGCACAAGCGCCATCGCGCCGCTCGAGCCAGCGCCTGTATGCGTGGCGGCGGTGATGATCCATTTCGGGTTGCCGCGGCGGAGGTGTTCTGCCCGGTTTGCCAGCCGCTCCGGAAGATGGATTCCATCTGCCCCGATCGCCCGGGCCAGCGCCGCATCAGCGCCGATCAGTAGTTTAAGCCCCCGCCGCCGGCAAAGGCGGAGCAGTCGCTTTGCCCGCATCACACGGTCGGTTGCGCCGAAATGCCGGTAGACGATTGCCGCTCCGGGGGGCAGCCGCGCGGCAGAAGCCTCGGGGTCAGGCGTGCGGACCGGATCGGTGAAGAACAGCAATGAGGGCAGGGCAGGGCGGCCGTTACGCCGCTTGAGCGTGCGCGCAACGACGCTTAACACCCGCCTGTCCCTTACCGAGGCGCTCATGACGCTCGCCGCTCCTGCCGCCGATTCCTACGCCGCCGTCGCCGAAAAGATCGCGGCTGCCGCGCGCGCCGCCGGCCGCGATCCGCGCGGCGTTGCGCTCGTGGCTGTGTCGAAACAACAGCCGCTGGAAAAAGTCGAGGCGCTGCTGGCGCGCGGCCATCGCTTGTTTGGCGAAAACCGTGTGCAGGCGGCGCAGGCGCGCTGGACGCCGCTGAAGGCGAGCTACCCGGATACAAAGCTGCGTTTGATCGGCCCGCTGCAGACCAATAAGGCGCGCGAAGCCGTGGCGCTGTTTGACGCGATCGACAGCGTTGATCGCGATAAACTCGCCGCCGCGCTGGCCGATGAAATGGCGCGCGCGAACCGGCGGCTGGACGTGCTGATCCAGGTCAATACGGGCGAGGAGCCGCAGAAGGCTGGCGTGGCGCCCCACGAAACCGATGCGTTTGTTGCACGCGCGCGTGACGTGCATGGCCTTTCAGTGAAAGGGCTCATGTGCATTCCGCCGGCCGATGAAGAGCCGGCGATGCATTTTGCGTTGCTGGCCAAGATCGCGGCGCGCAACGAGCTAGACGAGTTGAGCATGGGCATGAGCGGAGACTATGAATCCGCCGTGCGCTTCGGCGCCACGATGGTGCGCGTTGGCGGCGCGCTGTTTGGCGAACGCGGCTAGGCGGGCGGTTTGAGATAGGGCTCAACGTCGCCCTTCAGCTTCACGGTCATGTCGTTGCCGAAGCGGTCTTTCGTGCCGCCGACAGACAGGCGCACCCAGCCCTCGCTGACGCAATATTCCTCGACATTGTTCTTTTCAACGCCCTTGAAGCGCACGCCGATTCCACGTGCGAGCAATTCCTCGTCGTAGAAAGGGCTTTTCGGATTGACGCACAAACGGTCGGGCAGGGTGTCGGTCATCGCTCAGCTCTCAGGCGTAAGAATAAGAATGTGCAGGTCTCGGCGCGGCACGAAGTTCTTGGCGACCATCTCAAATTGCGTGGGCGAAATTTTCTTCACGCCCTGGCCGCAGAAGCTGACTAGATTTTCAGCCGCGCCCTTATCGACCACAAGCCGGAAGTCGCCAATTGGCCCCGCCCAATTGGCGCCGGTCTTGAGGATATAGCTGATCCAGCGCTCTTGCGTGCGCGTTGCGTCCAGCTTCCGGCCGGCGGTTTCGGAGGCCTCATCGACACAATCGTCGCGCTTGTACCGGCGTTTCTCGGTCTTCCACACTTCGGCCGACGATAGCAGCGGAACCACCGTTCCGCCCACGACAGGACGGTATGTGTGTTCGACGACGACGTCCTTGCCGGGGGCGAAAGTCTGTTCGCGGCAATAGGTCGTCGCCATGTCCCACGCTGGCCGGTAATACGGCTCCCAGCCTTTGCCCTGGTCGATCTCGTCCTTGCCGACCAAGCCAGCCTTGATCAGCTTTTCGCGGTCGGCTTCGGGCAGGGCGGCGATGCGATCGCTGAATTTCGGATCGAGCGGATTTAGCGGCGCTCCGGCCGCGACCAGCATGCCGGTTACGTCGCGATTTTTATGCGTCGCCTTGCGGTCGACCCGAAGCGTAATGCGCGCGCCATCCACTTTCGTCTCGAACCCGACGAAATTAGCCTCGTCCGCGGCGGGAATGTTCATCGGCGATTCCTGCATTTCCGCCTTCATCGCGGGCAGGGGAAACGCCACCAGCATCGTGGCCGGCTTGCGGCCCTGATTACGGAAAACGTAGCAGACCCGAATTTGGTCCATTGAGACAAACAGGTCCTCCGACACCATCGCCACGGAATCGTTTGGCTCGAATTTGAGCCCGCCAGCGGCCAGCGCCGCGGAGGTGTCATTGGCGCTGGCCGGCGCCGCCAAAAGGGCGAGCGCAGCCAATGCGCCTAGGGAGAGAGGAAGCCGCATCGGGGCCTTATGGCTGCTTCGTGCGGCACGGCCAAGGCGGTTTTGGGCCGCGATTAACTACGTCTGGCCCTTGCGCCGCCGCCGCATCGTGATCACATCATGTTACAACGCCTGCGGGAGGGCTATTTTGAGCGCGCGAAAAACCACCATCTTGATCGTCGATGATGATGAGGATTTGCGCCAGGCGCTGGCCGAGCAGATAGAGCTCCAGGACGATCTGCGCGTCGAGCACGCAGCGTCGGCGGGTGAGGGGGTTGAGGCGGCGTGCGAGGGCAAAGCGGCGCTGATCCTGCTGGATGTGCATCTGCCCGATATGGATGGCCGCGATGCGTGCGTGTTGATGCGCCGGTCCGGCGTGCGCGCGCCGATCGTGATGCTGACTGCGGCGGACGGCGATAGCGATACGATCATGGGTTTTGATTCCGGCGCCAACGATTATGTCGTCAAGCCGTTCAAGTTTTCGCTGCTGCTGGCGCGGATCCGCGCGCACCTACGCACGTTTGAACAAAGCGAAGACGCATCGTTTCAGATTGGCCCGTACGAATTCCGGCCCTCGATGAAGCTGCTGATCGATGGCAAGTTGAAGAAAATCCGGCTAACGGAAAAAGAGACCAACATCCTCAAATACCTCTACCGCAATGGCGCGAAGCCCGTCGGCCGTGAGGAATTGCTGCGCGAAGTGTGGGGCTACAATTCAAACGTAACGACGCACACTCTGGAAACTCATGTGTATCGCCTGCGCCAGAAAATAGAACCGGACGCGCAAAGCCCGCGCCTGCTGCTTACCGAAACCGGCGGCTACCGCCTGCAGCTCTGACGCATCGCCGCTAGAGCGAAAGCGCGATCTCGACGGGAACATGATCGCTTGGCCGCTCCCATGAGCGGCAGGGGATGTGGATCGCAAATTCGCGCGATACTCCGGCCACGGCAGGGGAGGCCCATATGTGGTCCAGCCGGCGGCCGCGATTGTTGCGCGTCCAATCGGGGCTGCGATAGCTCCACCAGGTGAAGAGCTTTTCCGGCGCCGGCACATGATGGCGCGCCAGATCGATAAGGCCGCCGGCCTCGCGCGCGGCCTCCAGCCCTTCGGTCTCGACCGGCGTGTGACTGACGACGTTGAGCAATTGCCTGTGGCTCCACACGTCATGTTCGCCCGGCGCCACATTCAGATCGCCGACGACGACCAGATCGGATTTCGCGCGGCGTGCGGCGTACTCGGTTTTCATTCGCGCCAGCACATCGAGCTTGTGCGCGAATTTTTCGTTGATGGCGGGATCGGGAATGTCGGCGCCGGCAGGCACGTACAGGTTATGAATCTCCACGCCGCCGACCTTAACCGAGGCGGCGCGGGCTTCCTTCTTGTAGCAGAGGTCAGGCGGGTCGCCGGGCTCCAGCTTGAACCGGGAGGCTATCGCCACGCCGTGATACCCCTTCTGTCCAACGACATGCAGATGCGGTAGGCCCATCGCCTTGAACGCTTTGGCCGGGAACTCGCCGTCGCGGCATTTGATCTCCTGAAGGCAGAGCACGTCCGGCTTGGCCTCGGCGACGAAGCGCGCAACCGTGTTGGCGCGCAGACGCACGGAATTGATGTTCCAGGTGACGATACGAAGCGGTCTAGCCATGGGCGCGCTTTACGGCCGGTTGGCGAATAAAAGAAGGGCGCCCCACCTTTTCAGGAAGGGCGCCCTGCGCTTTTGAGCGCGCGCCGGGAGGGGATAAATCCGGCGGGAGACTGTTACAACTGGATCCGTCAGCGGGGGGGAAGACGCCAATCCAGGGGGATGAGTAACAGCCCGTATGTGGTATATACACCACAAGGCTGGGAAAAACAACCCAAAGCGAGCGTTTCTGCTTGTAAGAATTGTGAAGATAAGTTTAGCGGCGCGCCCTCATGGGCGGTTGCGTAGGCCCGGTTGTGGGGCTTTCGTCTGAAACAGCCTGGGATCAAGCGCCGCAACGATTTGCACGGTTTGCAGCGCCGTCAGCGTAACGTTTCCCGCGATGTCTGTGACGCTCCACTGGCGCAATTCCCGCGCCGGGCCGTCAATAGTTAGCGTTAAATCGCCGTTAGTCTGCCCGCTCGGATCGCGCAGTCCGATCAGAATTAAATCACCATCCTTGGCCACGCTGGTCACTTTCGCGTCGCGCTCAATGCTTACGTTGCGCTTAAGCAGCAAGAATAATGGTGTGGTTTTCAGCGGCACGCGGTTCACCGTTTTCAGCGCCGTATTCTCGAGTGAAACGATCGAGCCATCGGAGACGATCGTCATCGGGCTCGGCGCGTCGTAGGCGAAGCGAACCTTGCCTGGCCGTTGCAGGTAAAAGCTGCCCGTAAGCGCCTTGCCTTTCGAGTCAATCTGCACGAACCGGCCTTTGAGCGGGCCGGCGACATTGAGCGCCTTGTTGGCGGTGGCGATCGCCTGCGTGCGCGCCGCGCCAGTGAGCGGTTCGGGGGCGGCGTGAGCAGCCAAGGGGGCGGCGAGGGACGCGGCCAGCAGGGCAAGCGGCAGGAAAAAGCGTTTCATCCGGGTTTTTTGACCTACCGACTTGGCGAAATAAAGGGCGCGCGGTTCATGTCCCGTTGGGCCGGGTCGCGCCGGTAGGAGGGAAACGCCCAGCCGCGCGTGATGGCGCCCAGGTGGGCCGCGCCGGCTGAGGCCTGCAAAGTCGAGATAAAACAGCCCTTCGAGGAACGACAACGCATCGCTCCTTCGCGATCAATCGCCCAGCTTAATCGCCAAGCGCGGACACCAGGATTTCGCGTTTGCCGGCGTGATTGGCGGGGGAGATGATGCCTTCCTTCTCCATCCGCTCGACGAGGCTGGCGGCGCGATTATAGCCCACTTGCAGGCGGCGCTGCAGATAGGAGGTCGACGCCTTCTTGTCCCGGCGCACAATCTCGACGGCGCGGTCGAACAATTCGTCGCCCGAGTTCATGCCCATGCCTTCGAGCAGATCGGCGGTGGAGTCTTCGCCAGGCGCGTCCGGATCTTCCGTTACGTCGCTGCGATAGGCCGGCTGGCCTTGGGCCTTCAGCATTGAAACGATGCGCTCGACCTCGGCGTCGGATACGAACGGGCCGTGCATACGGCGGATGCGGCCGCCGCCAGCCATGAACAGAAGGTCGCCCATACCGAGCAATTGCTCGGCGCCCTGTTCGCCCAGGATCGTGCGGCTATCGATCTTCGACGTTACCGAATACGAGATGCGGGTAGGGAAGTTCGCCTTGATAGTGCCGGTGATCACGTCAACCGACGGCCGTTGCGTGGCCATGATGACGTGGATGCCCGCCGCACGCGCCATTTGCGCCAAACGCTGCACCGCCGCTTCGATTTCCTTGCCGGCCGTAAGCATCAGATCGGCCATTTCGTCGATCACGACAACGATATACGGCATCGGCTCAAGCGCGAGGCTTTCGGTCTGATAGATCGGTTCGCCGCTATCGGGATCAAAGCCGGCATGAGTCGTGCGCTCGATGCTCTCGCCCTTGTGCAGGGCCAGCGCGACGCGCTCGTTGTAGCCCTGAATGTTACGGACGCCGAATTTCGCCATCCGGCGATAACGGTCTTCCATCTCGCGCACGGTCCATTTCAGCGCGACGACGGCTTTCTTCGGATCGGTGACGACAGGAGAGAGAAGGTGCGGAATCCCCTCGTAAACCGAGAGTTCCAGCATCTTCGGATCGATCATGATGAATTTGCACTGCTCGGGGCTGAGCCGATAGAGCAGCGACAGGATCATCGCGTTGATGCCGACGGACTTGCCCGAGCCGGTGGTGCCGGCGATGAGCAAGTGCGGCATCTTTGAAAGGTCGGCGGCGAAGGGCTCGCCTTCGATCGTCTCGCCAAGCGCGAGCGGCAGGCCGCCCTGATTGCCAATGAATGACGCCGAGCCAAGCAGGCCGCGCAGATAGACGGTTTCGCGCTTGGCGTTCGGCAGTTCGATACCGATCGCGTTGCGGCCGGGAATTACCGCGACGCGCGCGGCGGTCGCGCTCATGGAGCGGGCGATGTCATCGGCCAGGCCTATGACGCGTGAGGATTTTACGCCTGGCGCCGGTTCGAATTCAAACAGCGTGACGACAGGGCCGGGGCGGGCGGCGACGATTTCCCCTTGTACGCCGAAATCAGTGAGCACGGCGGAAAGCCGCTTGGAAGCCGATTGCAGCGCGGCGCCGTCAGCGTGCGCGGCGCGCGGCTTGGGCGGCGTCAGCAGGTCTTGCGCGGGCAGATTGAACGGCCGGGAGAAGGGCGCGGGCTGCGGGGCGGCGTGGTTGCGTTTGGCGCGCGTTTTCGGCTGCGCTGGCAGCGGCGCGCGCGCCGGAGCGGAAGGGGGCTCGTAGTCCTGAAAGGCGGCTTCCACGCGCTTTTGCTGCGCGCGGGGCGGCAGCGCCTCTTCGAGCGCTTGATGATTGGCGTTCGAGGGCGCCGGTAAAGAGCGGTCGAATGGCCAGGCTTCTTCTTCCGTGTTGGATGGGCGTTGGGCCAGTTTGGCGACGGCCGCCTGTGCAGCGCCGCCGGCTTTGCCCGCCGCCTTGCCTGCCAGATCCGCCGCAACCTTTACATCAGCGCCAGTGAACCGGAACGCCCAGCCCAGCGCGGCCAAGCCGCCGCCAAGCGCCGTCAGGCCCGCGAAGCCGCCGACCCAGGGCAAGCCGGTCATCGAGACGATCCCGTTGAGCGCGGCGGCGATCCAGTCGCCGATCATCCCGCCTATGCCGACCTCCGTCAGCCACGGGTTTTTCGCATCAATGCACGAAGCGGCGCCCGCGAGCAGGGCGATGCCTGAGACGCCGCTCATCAATCTGCTTGTGGATATCTGTGTGATCAGCCGCTTGCGCACGATCCGCGCCACGCCCGCCGCGAACAGGGCGGCAAACGCCGCCGGCGCAGCCACGCCAATGGTTTGCACCATGAGATCGGCCAGCGCCGCGCCCGGAGCCCCCAGAACATTGTGGATCGGCTCGTCGTTGGAAACATTCCATGAGCGGTCGGTTGGCGAGTAAGACAGCGTCGCGGCGATGCCGTAAGCGCCAAAAGCGGCAGCGCCAATCGTAGCGCCGGCTCGCCGAAGCCCGGTCTGCACGGACGCTGAATGCAGCGCCGGAGGGCCAAGGCCCTCATTCTCCATGTGCGTGTCGGTCATTAAGAAGTGAGCTCGTGGCGATTCTGCGCGTCCTGGAGACCCTCGCGGCGGCCGGTTAATCTCAGGTGAACCGCCGGAAGATTTTTCCGGTGGCGCTGCCGAGCCGCATGAAAGCACGGCGTATTTTTTTGGCGGGTAGTGCGGGTATGGCCTGGCCCCAATAAAGAAGCGGGCGCGGTCCAGATGGACAGCGCCCGCTAGGGAGGAGGACCCCGTTCGGGGCCTTGGGGTGGGCCGGCCGCCTCTGGTGAGAGGGCCGGCCCACGAACCGAGCTTAGTAGTGGTAGGCTGCTTCGCCGTGATCGTTGATGTCGAGGCCTTCCATTTCGGTCTCTTGCGAGACGCGGAGCAGGCCAAGCACCCGGAGCACGCCCCAGACGATCAAGCTGCCGACGCCGGACCAGGCGATTGTCACCAGAACGCCTTTGGCCTGAGCCGTGACTTGGGTGACCATGTCATAGGCAGCGACCGGGCAGGTCGCGAGCACTTTGCCCGCTTCCGAGCAGCCGATGTAGTCGACGACGCCAGCGCCGCCCCAGGCCGGGTTGACCAGCAGGCCGGTGCCGAGGGCGCCAACAATGCCGCCCACGCAGTGGATGCCGAACACGTCGAGCGCGTCGTCATAGCCAAGCGCGTTCTTCACGGCCGAGCACATCAGCAAGCAGATCGGACCGACGACCAGGCCGAGGATGATCGCGCCCATCGGACCGGCGAAGCCGGCGGCAGGCGTGATCGCGACGAGACCGGCGACGATGCCGGAGCACATCCCGAGCAGGCTGGGTTTGCCCTTCGTGATCCACTCGAACATCATCCAGGAGAAGCCCGCCGCCGCCGTGGCCAGGAACGTGTTGGCCAGGGCCAGACCGGCGTAATAATTCGACTCGAGGTTCGAACCGGCGTTGAAGCCGAACCAACCAACCCACAGCAGGCCCGTGCCGATGAGCGTCATCGTCAAGGAGTGGGGAGGCATCGGGTCTTTCTTGTAGCCAAGACGCTTGCCGAGAACGAGGGCGCCCATAAGTGCGGCGATGCCGGAATTGATGTGGACGACGGTGCCGCCAGCGAAATCAAGCGCGCCGAAGCCCCAGATCAGGCCCGAAGCAATGGGCGCTTCCGGATTGGTCGCGACAGCATCCGGTCCCGGCCACCACCAGACCATGTGCGCCATTGGGTAATAGACCAAAACTGGCCAAATTACAGCGAACAGGCACACGCCGATGAACTTCACGCGTTCTGCCAAGCCGCCGAGAACCAGCGCGGCGGTGATGCACGCGAAGGTCATCTGGAACGCGACGAACACGATTTCCGGAATGTAGATGCCGGTGGAGAACGTGGCGACGTTGTTGTCAGAAAGATCGGTGCCCTTATCCAACAGGAAAAGGCGATCAAATCCGCCGACGAACAGATCGAGCGCCCCGCCGCTGGTGAAGGCCAACGAGTAGCCAACGAGCGCCCACATGATCATGCCGATCACGGTGACGGTCGATACCTGCATCAGCACCGACAGCATGTTCTTGGTGCGGACAAGACCGCCGTAGAACAAGGCAAGGCCCGGAATAATCATCAGCAGGACGAGGATCGTCGACACCATCATCCATGTCGTATCGCCCTTATCGACGGTCGCTTCAGGCGCCTCGATTGCGGCGGCGGGAGCGGCGGCTTCCTCGGCCGGTGGCGCGGCTTCAGCCGGAGCCGCCGAGGTTATTTCCGGCGCGGCGCTCTGCGCGAACGCCGGCGAGTCGATAGCGGTCACGCCCGCCACGACAAACCCTGCGGCCAGGGCGAACAACGCCCCGCGCAGGGCGGCCAGCCATGGCTGGCGCCTTGTTGAACTTGGTGCTGCTGTCATGCGACTCCCCCTTTTAGGCGGCCCTCGCCCGGATTGCGGTTTGGAAATGCTCGCCGGGCCGAAAATCCGGCGGATTGACGCCGTGCCGGGCCTTGTCTCGCAAGCGCGCAGGCGCTCCACTGCTTCGCACTTGCGGGATTGATGAAAAAATGGGCGCCCGCCTGTTCATGCGCCACGCAACAAGGCGCCGCATGGCTTCGCTGAGCTGTTGGCAAGTAGAATGCCGCTCATGATCGCCACTGAAAGCGGCGCCTCTACCGGCGTTACCGAAACCGAGGTCGCCATCGTCGGCGGCGGGATGGTGGGGTTGACCCTTGCGCTGGCGCTGGATCAGGCAGGGCTGGCCGTTACGGTGCTGGACGCCGCCCCGCCAGCCGCCCAATTGGACGCGCGGTTTGATGGCCGCGCTTCGGCGATCGCTTTCGCGTCTTTCCGTATGTGGCGGGCCCTGGGCGTAGCGGACCGCCTGGCCGGTGATTTTCAGCCGATCGAGGACATTCTGGTTACGGACGGGCGGCTGGCCGATGGATTGCGCCGCGGCGGGCCATCGGCGTTGCGCCTGCATTTCGACCGCCGGGAGCTGAACGATGGCCCGGAAGGGGAGGCGCTCGGCTATATGGTAGAGAACCGCGCCAGCCGCCGCGCGCTGCTGGATGAAGTCACGGCGCGGCCAGGAATACAGCTCATTGCGCCAGCCAGGGTCGCCGGCGCCATCGTGGATGCGGACGGCGTTACGCTCAGCCTTGAAAGCGGCGGGCGGATTAAAGCCAGTCTCGCGGTCAGCGCGGAAGGCAAGGGATCATCCTTGCGCAAAATGACCGGCGCCAAGCTGGTGGCCTGGCGCTACAATCAGACTGCGATCGTTTGCACTATCAAACATGAGCGCGGTCATGGCGGGGTGGCGCACGAATACTTTTTGCCGGCCGGGCCGTTCGCGCTTTTGCCGCTGACGCAAAACCGTATGAACATTGTCTGGACGGAGAAGAGCCAGTCTGCACAAGCGTTGTTGGCGATGAGCGAGGACAATTTTCTCGCTGAACTGCGCCGGCGTGCCGGCGATTTCCTTGGCGATGTGCGCCTCGAAGGGCCGCGCTTTTCCTATCCGCTCGGCCTTCAGCTTGCCGATCGCTACATCGCACCGCGCCTCGCTCTGGTCGGCGACGCGGCGCATTCCATTCATCCGATCGCGGGGCAGGGTCTTAACATGGGTCTGCGCGATGTCGCCGCGCTCGCGGAATGCGTGGCCGATGCGGTGCGCAATGGCCTCGACGCGGCCGACTTCACGGCGCTCGAGCGCTATCAGGCCTGGCGCCGGTTCGACAATGTCGCGCTCGCCGTATCGACGGACGCTTTCAATCGGCTGTTCTCGAATGATTTCGGCCGCGTGCGCCTGATCCGCGATCTGGGCATGGCGGCGGTTGGCCAGATTGGTGTGGCGCGCCGCTTCTTTATGCGCGAAGCCGGCGGCGCCAATGGCGATCTGCCGAAGTTGCTGCGCGGCGAAAGCCTGGCGGCCTAGTCGCGGCTGGCGCCTTGCTGCGCCAGCGCCTCAAGATAGGCGCTCATCTTTTCGCTCTTGTCGCGGCCAAGTTCGTGCAGCAGCGCCCAGGAATAAAGCCCGCTGTCGTGGCCGTCGTCGAACACGATGCGCACGGCGTAGCGGCCTACCGGCTCGGCGCGTGTTACGCCGATGTTCCGTTTGCCCGTGACGAGCTTTGCTTCGGAAGCGCGATGCCCGCGCACTTCCGCGGAGGGCGAGTTCACGCGCAGCAATTCAAACGGGATGTCGAAAGCCGCGCCATCATCGAATGCGATATGCAGAGATTTGTCAGCGCGATCGAACGCCAAATCCACCGGCCAAGGCGCTAATTTAGGCGCAGCGCTCATTCCTCGGGACGCAATTCGCGCGCTTCGTCCACCAGCAGGATCGGCACGCCTTCGCGCACCGGATAGGCAAGGCGCGCTTGCGCGCTGATCAATTCCTGCCGCTCGCGATCATAGCGCAAGGGGCTGCGCGATTGCGGGCAGACCAGGATTTCCAGCAGGCGCGGGTCGATATCGGCGGTTTCGCTCATGGTGCGTTTCTATTGCATGGGTGTGGGCGTGTCATCGTCCGCCGAATAAATCTCGAATAGCGTCACCAGCGCTTCGGCGCGTTCCGGCACGCCAGGAGCCTCTAGTAACGCCTGCTTTTCTTCCGCCAAGAACGGGCATAGCGCAGCAAGCGCGTTCACCAGCGCTTCGGCCGGCGCCGATTCCACGGCGCTCCAATCGGCCTGGAACCCGTGCGATTCCACGTAGCGCCGCAAGGCGTCGGCGAGGCGATCGCGGTCGATCGGCAGATCGGTTTCGCGCGCAAGCAGATCTTCGCCGAACACGCCGTAATCAGCTTCGATCTGACGGTAAGGCGTTGAGGCCGGTAATTCGCGCGTGGTGCGAAAGCGTGAAATGCCAGTGAGGTTGATCAAATAGCGGCCGTCATCAGTTTCCGAAAAGGAAGTGATCCGGCCGAGGCAGCCAATTTCATGTAGGATCGGGAGATCGGCTTCGCCGCTGCCAGTCGTCGGCTGCACCATGCCGATCAAACGCTCGCCCGCCAGCGCATCGTCGACCATGTTTAGATAGCGCGGTTCAAAAATGTTCAGCGGCAGCGTTCCGCGCGGCAGCAGCAGCGCGCCGCCGAGCGGAAAGATCGGAATTTTGCGCGGCAAATCTTCCGGTTTGCGATAGCCGAACGCGCCCATGTCTGCTCCTTCATGCGCCCGCCGTCGGAATCTACGCGCAGTTACGAAAAAAGGATCGTGGAAAGTTTGCGCCGCGCTGATTTTGCCAGATCGCTACCGCCGCCGGCTGCTTCGATGATCTGCAGTAATTGCTTGCGCGCGGCTTCTTCGTTCCACGCGCGGTCCTTGGCGATGCTGGCGAGCAAATGGTCTACCGCCGCCTCCATATCGCCCAGGCCGGCAAGCACGCGCGCAAGTTCGAGCCGCGCCTCGTGGTCGAGCGGATTTGCCGCGACCTTCGCTTCCAGTGCGGCGCGCTCGCCGCTGCTGGCGCTAGCGGTGGCGGCCAGATCAAGCGCGGCGCGCACGCTTGCGATATCCGGATCGTTGGCCTTTTCCAGCGGCGCCATCTCAAGCACTTCTCGCGCACGCTCGGCGTCGCCGCCGGCGAGGTAGACGCGCGCCAGGCCGGCGATCGCCTTGGCGTTTTCCGGGTCCATCTGCAGCGCTGCGGCGTAGGCCTGCGCTGCGCCGCCCATATCGCCGAGCTTCAGGCTTTCGGCGCCCAGCGCCAGCACGTCGGCGATGTCATCCTCTCCAACATTGCCAGTCAGCTTGTCGATGAACAGTTTGATCTGGCTTTCCGGCAGCGCGCCCATGAAACCATCAACCGGCTTGGCCTGATCGAACGCGAACACCGCCGGGATCGAGCGCACGCCGAGCTGGCCGGCGATGGCCGGGTTCTCGTCGATATTGATCTTGACCAGCTTCACCTTGCCTTTGGCGGTCTTCACCGCCTTCTCCAGTGCGGGCTGAAGCTGCCGGCACGGTCCGCACCACGGCGCCCAGAAATCCACGATCACCGGCTGGGTTCTGGACGCTTCGATCACGTCCTTCACGAAGGTCTTGTCGCTGCCGTTCGAGATCAGGGTGGCGTCAAGGCTGGCAGTGTCGGCGGGCATTTGAACAGACTCCTGGCGGCGTCAAATCGAGAGCAGCCGTCTACATGGTCGCCGCCGCCCGCGCCATCAATGGCCTTCGATCTCCGGCAAGCCGTGCTCGTCGAACCGGGCATAGAGCGGGCGGTGGCCGGTCTCGGTCAGGAACGCCAGCAGACCGGCGGGGGAGAGGGAGGTGGTGGCGTCGTTGGCGAGCGGGTGAAAGTTCACCGGGTCGTGCGCCATCAGCGCCCGGTCAATCACCAGCGATACGCGGTTCAGCTGGTCGTTGATCAGCGCGAACACGGTCACGGCGCCGGGGCTGACGCCGAGTACGTCCCGCATCAGGTCCGCCGCGCCGAAGCTGAACCTTTGTGCGCCCAGGGCCTTGGCCAGCGCGGCCAGATCGATCCGCGTTTCGCCCAGCGCACAGACCAGCCAGAGCCCGCCGCGGCGATCCTTCAGGAACAGGTTTTTGGTATGCCCGCCGGGTAACGCGGCCTTGATATCGTCGCTCTCGGCCACGGTGAAAACCGGCCGGTGCTCATGCGTGACATGGGTCACGCCCAGCCGGTCCAGCAATGCAAACAGGTCTTGCCGGGTAGCGCTCACGCGGGCTCTCGCAACGGGTCCAAGCCTCGTCTACACGAACCGGCGATGAAGCTCACCTGTTACACCGTTGAAGATCCGCCGCCGCCGCTCGTTGCCGCCCGCCCGGACCGCGACTGGATGGACGAGTTCGGCGAACGCCATCCGTACCGCTGCCTGCCGCTGGTGATGGCCAACACCACGGGCTGGGAAATTCTCTGCCCCTGCGATTTCACCGCCACATGGAATGGCGGGCCGGGCGCCGCCGATATCCGCATCGATGCGGACGATGGCTGGCCGAATCTCAACCGCTTCGCCGCCTCGCATTTCACGCATGGCGTGCTGACGTTCCACACCGGCTATCTTTTCCGCACCGAGCCAGGCTGGGATATCTGGACCGGCGGGCCGCCCAATCACATTAAGGACGGCCTCCAGCCGCTCATCGGCATCGTCGAGACAGACTGGCTGCCGTTCCCGTTCACCATGAACTGGCATTTCACCCGCCCCGGCATGGTCAGCTTCAAGAAGGGCGAGCCGTTCTGCTTCATCATGCCGGTGCCGCACGCCAGCGTGGAGCAGTTCGAGCCGGTGCTGAAACGGCTCGACGCCGAGCCGGAGCTGAAGGCCGAATATGAGACCTGGCGTGAAAGCCGCACCACCTTCCTGCAGAAGTTGGGCGACCGGGACGAGGAAACCATCCGCCAGAAATGGCAGCGCCATTACTACAAGGGCCAGACCACGACTGGCGAAGTGAAGACAGACCAGCACATCAGCCGCCGCCGCCTGTCCCAGCCCCGGCCAGCCGAGCCGGGGGAGTAGGGGCCGGGGGAGTAGGGGAAACCGCCGCGCGCCGCCTTGCGAAAGCCGCGCGCTTCGGTCATATGCAGCCGCTCCCGCGCTTTACCCATGTCGCGCGGGCCGCAACGGAGCGCGGGCGTAGCTCAGGGGTAGAGCACAACCTTGCCAAGGTTGGGGTCGTGAGTTCGAATCTCATCGCCCGCTCCAGTTTTAGTCAACTAAGTGCATCTCTCATCTCCTTCATGGAGATGTAGAGAGTCCTAGGGTCGGCTGCGCTAACCTGCCTGAAGTTGAGCTTTTTGTAGAAGGCCTCGGCCTCATCATCGAGCGCGTGTACGAGCAGCGCGCGCGCTCCAATATTTCGGGATGCGTTCAGCGCCCTTCGCATGCCGTCAGCCAATAGATTTGGTCCGAGACCTTGACCCTGTTCGTTCTTATCAACGCCAAGCATGGCCAGGATAATGACCGGTATCGGATCTGGTGCGTTGCGTCGGATGTTTCCGACGGCGCCTGCGTGCTCCACGGAGCCGGCGGCCAATGCGTAGAATCCGATTACTAGCTTAGTGCCTCGACAAATGACAAAAGTCCGCGCCGTGTCGGATTCAGTGGCTTTTTTAGCTCTCTCCTTGAGCCACTTGTTGATGACCTCGCGCGTGCAATCAAAGCTGGATACGTCGTGTCCAGGCTTAAGCGCAGCGGGCTTGCTTATTTTCCCGCTGCGCTTTTTGACCTCGGCTTGCTCGACGTTTCTAGCCACTAATGATCCCAGATAGGCACCTGCGAAAGCAACACTTTGAGCTTTGCATTTGGTGGCGGCGGTGCGTCCAAATCGCGTGCAAAAGCATCCCAGTCCGATTCGGCGAGGGAGAATAGCCTTTGGTTGAGGAGAACCTCGGTGGCGCGATCCCGAGCGGCCATTAGCATAAAGTCTGTTCGGTTCTGACCTGACACGGTGGCGGCGCGATCAATTAACGCGCGGGTTTTAATGTCGATGCGAAAACTCATCGGTGACAGATTGGATGACGCTGTCTCGATCTTGCGCACGACCTTGGCCTTAGCCGTTGCCTTGGGCATCACTTTGCCCTTGGCGGCGGCTTTGGTGCTTAGGACTTGACCCACTCGACTCACGGCTTTCCGCGACGTGGATTTACGCCGAGGCGCTGTGCTGGGGTCTCTCAGTGCTTTGGCCGCCATGGTCGATACTCCTTCACCCATACCGCTGACATACAGCTATTAACGTTGCACTACGATGTCAATACGTATTGACGATAGCAATACAAGTAATGCTGCGCGATCAATGCGCCCCGCAATTTTTCCCGGATAAATCCCAACTTATCCCACCCCCCAAAAACGAGCGGATAATGCCGCTCATGACCAAACGAAAACGCCACCCCAAATCCAGATCATCATCCAGGCGCGGTCCGGGCGGCCCGCCGCCGCATCTTGCCGCGAACGCGGCGGCGGAGGCGCTGCGCCGGGCCACGCTTGCCGCCGCTTCCGGCAAGCTGACCACCGCCGATCGTGAAATGCGTCTGGCCGAGCGGCTCAGCAAAATCGCGCTTGTCCCGCTGCTGCAGCAGGGCTCCGATGAGCCTGACGGCGAAGGGTTTCGCCGCGAACTTGAGCATCGCATCAACCGCCAACGCGCGGCGGAGCGCGCTGAGCTGGACGACATGAAGCGCCGCAATCCCGCCGAGTGGCAGGCCGCGTTCGACGGCGCGGTTGAAAAGGCGATCACGCAGGCGCGCGAATCCAAGATCGCCTTCTGGACCGGCGATCCGCATCTGTTTGAAGAAGCAGGGCCCGCGGAACATGCGGACTAATGAAACCTATCCCGGTTTCTCGGCCCCGGCGCAGGCCGGGGCCCATAATCCCAGTCGGTGGAGAAAACCGCGCTACGTCAGCGTTTATGGACGCCGGACGAACGCTGCGCGTTTTCCGGGGCCGAGAAAGTAATCCGACCGAGTAGCAAATGGCCGTATCATGCACTCGTCCTGACACGGGAGGGTTTCGGAGCGCTCCGAAAGTTTCGAAATGTCAGGGCGGCGATCGGTGCGAACTTTGCCTTCGGGGCTTGAAACCGAAGGGTCCGGTGCTGTCGGAGGCGCCGCGCACGAACCGGAAACTGG
>JANNOO010000003.1:0-20589 GCA_031399165.1 Alphaproteobacteria bacterium
CCCCCGCCTCCCGCTGAACTGTCAGCGCCAGTGAGCGGGGCGCGCCATCGGCGCTCTGCCCGCTCCACGAACAGGCGATCTCCGGACCCGTGATCGAGGCCTGCTGAGCTTCGCCCTGCAAATTGGCGCCAAGCGCTTCCTCGACGTCGGTGACCTTGATCGCGCCGCACAGATTGGCCGCCCCACGCGGCCCGCATGCCGACAACGCCACACAGAGCGCCGCAACCGCAAGGGCGGCGCGTAGCATCAGGCCGCGTTCTTGCGCCGGACCAGCGCGCCGAAATCGGCGAGCAATTGCTCCGTCACCTTGCCGGGCTTGAAATACATGCCCTGAATTTCCGCCACCGGCGTGATCTCAGCCGCGCTGCCGGTGAGAAACACTTCCTGGAAGCCGGCCAGTTCGTTCGGCCAGATCGCGCGTTCGATCACCTCCATGCCTCGCCGCTTGGCCAATTCAATCACCGTTTGACGCGTCAGACCGTTGAGGAAGCAATCGGGCGTCGGCGTGAGCAATTTGCCGTCCTTGACGAAGAAGATGTTGGCGCCTGTGGCCTCTGCGATCTGGCCGCGCCAATCCATCATCAGCGCGTCTTGAAAGCCAGCGTTCTCCGCTGCGTGCTTCGACAGCGTACAGATCATGTACAGGCCCGCCGCCTTGGCGTTGCACGGCGCGGTATCGGGCGCAGGGCGGCGCCACGGCGCAATGGCCAGGCGGATGCCCTTCATCTTGTCTTCGAAATAATCGCCCCAATGCCAGGCGGCGATCGCCAGATTGATGCGGTTCTCCTTGGCCGAGACGCCCATCTTTTCCGAGCCGCGCCAGGCGATGGCGCGGATATAGGCCGAGGATAGGCCCGATTTCAGCACCGTATCGGCCTTGGCCTTCTCGATCTCATCGACCGAATACGGAATTTCGAACCCCATCACCTTGGCTGAATTGTGCAGCCGCGCGCTGTGCTCGCGCGACCGGAAGATCACGCCGTCATAGGCGCGCTCGCCCTCGAACACGGCCGAGGCGTAATGCAGCCCATGCGTCAGCACATGCACGTCCGCCTCGCGCCACGGGACGAACGCCCCGTTCATCCAGATCCAGCCGTCGCGGTCGTGATAGGCGGCTTCCGCCATGTGCATGCCCCAAAGCTCTCTTGTCTCGATCTCTGAGCGGGACCATTCTCGCCCCCAACAATGCCTGTCAACCTGACGCGACCAGCGCCTGAGCCCGTAGGCCCCGAAGCCCGCCTTTATCTGAAGGAGGACGAGCTTGACCGTGCCGTGGAGCTGGTGTTCGCCGCCACCCGCAATTTCTGGCGCGCCGCCGAAGGGCCGCTGGAAGCGCGCGGCCTGGGCCCGGCGCACTACCGCGCGCTAGCCGCGATCCGCCGGGATGAGGGTCTGCCGGTCTCCGCCCTGCGCGAGCACCTTGCCGTGACCAAGCAGAGCCTCGCCCGCGTGCTCAGCGAACTGGAACGCGAGGCCCTGATCGAGCGGCTGCCCGGCCCCGCTGACCGGCGCCAGCGCCTGCTCCACCTCACCGCCGCTGGCCGCACCGCCGAACGCGACGCCAGCGCCGCCCTGCGCGATCGCCTGGCGCACGTCTTCCGCATGGCCGGCGCTGACGCCGTCGCCGGCGCACGGCTGGTGATGGCGGCGTTGGCGGCGGAGGAAGCGCCGTGAACGAAGGCGCCGTCATCGATGCGCTCGTGCGCCCTGCGCACATCCTGATCATCGATGATGACGACCGCATCCGTGAATTGCTCAAGCGCTTCCTGACCGGCAAGGGCGCCCGCTGCTCCGGCGCGGCGGATGCGGACGCGGCGCGCCATCTGATGGAATCGATCGATTTCGATCTCTTGATCATCGACGTGATGATGCCGAAGGAAGATGGCTTCTCCGTTGCGGAGTCAGTGCGGCGCACCTCCAACGTGCCGATCATCCTGCTCACCGCGCGCGGCCAGCCGGAGGACCGGATCAAAGGCCTCACCGCCGGCGCCGACGATTACGTGCCCAAGCCGTTCGAGCCCGAAGAACTCGCCTTGCGCATCAACGCCATCCTCCGCCGCACGCGCGAACGGCGCCCCGAGACCGGCGAGGACGTGTCGTTCGGCCCGAACAATTTCAACATCACCCGCAGCGAACTCACCCGCGAAGGCCGCATCGTGCGCCTCACCGACGCCGAACTGACGCTGCTGAAGATTTTAGCCGCGCGCGGCGGTGAACCGATCTCGCGCGAGGAACTGGCGCGGCGCACCAGCGCCGGACTCGAACGCAGCGTCGACGTGCAAGTGACGCGCCTGCGCCGCAAGATCGAAGACGATCCGCGCGAGCCGGTGTTTCTGCAGACGGTGCGGGGTGTGGGGTACAGGTTGGCGGTGGATTAGCGACAACGCTAGTCCTGCTTAAACCACAGACCATGAATAAGGTCGGGCAAACTTTCCGACTGGGGAAAACGAGCGCCGCTTAGAAGCCATCCGTTTTTCTTTATCTCGGGCAGCCACGGCAACTTTTTCTCAATGCCCCGCGTCAACTGCTCGTCTGTCACTTCGATCGTAGCGCTTTGCAGGGTCACCCCTCGTCCAAAACTCGCCGCCAGATTATTTGGGTCCACGAGTTGTACGGTATTTGGATCGTCGGCATTCGCGAATGTAAGTAGATCCGGCAAACTGGAGAACGGGATTGGGCGCGGCCCGCTCTGCCGTTGCAGTCGCCTGAGATTTTCTTTGGTCGGCGCCATCCAGTCTTTGCTGTTTTTCGCCGCTGCGGAGGCTTCAATCCCGTAGGCTTTGAGCAGAACGCCGAAGGGCGCATTCTCACCCCAACCACGGCTGCCCGGCATATTCGAATCTTTGTTGCGCAATGTCGCAACGAGTAATCGGCCCGTGCCCACTTCAAGCACCAGCGCCTCGCCTTTCGGCTGGCGATCTATGGATTCCTGAAGCGTGTGCAGGAAAGAAACACGGACAGCCACCACATTGTAGCCGCTGATAAGTTTGCCGTTATTGTTGACGACGAGCGTTAGCTTGTATCGATAGGACGTATGGCTATCGGCACCGGAACAAGCGGAAGCGCAAAGCGCGACCAGACTCAACGCTATAAGGAAACGACGGCAGATCATCACGCCCGGCTAGCACAATTTTAAAGAGAATTCGTAAACACCCGTTCAGAACCATGCCCCTAAAACTCTACTTCCACCCCCTCGCCTCGTTCTGCTGGAAGCCGCTTATCGCGCTGTATGAGAACGAGACGCCGTTCGAGCCGGTGATCGTCGATCTGGGCGATTCCAAATCACGCGCGGATTTCGCGGCGGTGTATCCGCCGGCGAAATTTCCGGTGCTGCGCGATGAGGCGCGCGAGCAGACGGTCGCGGAATCCACCATCGTCATCGAATACCTCGACGTTTTCTATCCCGGCGCAACCAAGCTGATCCCCACCGATCCCGACCAGGCGTGGCAAGCCCGTATGTGGGATCGCTTCTTTGACAATTATCTGCACATCCCGATGCAGAAGATCGTCATCGACACGTTCCGGCCCGCGGGCGCGAATGACGCGGCGGGCGTCGCCGAAGCGCACGTCAACATAAGCAGCGCCTACGACTTTCTCGAAACCCAGATCGCCGGCAAAACCTGGGCGATCGGCGAGACGTTCACGCTGGCCGATTGCGCCGCCGCGCCAGCGCTCGCTTACGCCGATTGCGTTACGCCGATGGGTCCCGCGCACAAGGCCGTGTCAGCCTATCTTGACCGCCTGCGCGCCCGGCCGAGTTTCCATCGCGTGCTGAAAGAAGCCGAGCCGTATTTCGTGGACTTTCCGTTCGATCGCAAACCGGAACTCTAGCGACGGCCGCCGCCGGTTTTTGAGCGGCATCAGCGCACGATGAGCGCCATTCCTCCCGTTAATGGAGAGTGATGAAAAGATCAGCGCTTCTCCCGCCTCGCTTGAAAGGCTAGATTGCGGGCCCATGCGCCTTTCATTCCCCCGCATTCGCGTCCGCCTGCGCGATATTGCGCCGAAGGGGCTTTACTGGCGCTCGCTGCTGATCATCGTGCTGCCGGTGGCGCTGATGCAGATCATCCTCACCTGGGTGTTTCTGGACGATCACTGGCGCGCAACCTCCAAGCGCATGAGCCTATCGATCGCCGCCGACGTGCGGCTGCTGATCGAACTTTACGAGCGCAATCCGACGCCGGCGAACTTCGCCGAAATTCAGCGCTGGGCGGCCAACCCGCTGCAGATGGATTTGACGCTTGACGCCGCGGGGCCGCTCTCGCGACAGCGCTGTTTTCCGCTGTCGCTGGTGGTCGATCGCTACATGATCGAAAGCCTGCAGGAAGGACTGAATCGCGACGTGTTCTACGACGCGTCGTGCAACGGCCCGCAGGTCGAAATCCGTGTGCCGATCGACGAGGGCGTGCTAGTGGTGAAAACCAAACGCGACCGCGTGCAGGCGCGCTCGGGCCCGTTCTTCATCATGTGGATCGTCGGCGCGACGGCGCTGCTGCTGACGGTGTCCATCGCGTTCATCCGCAATCAGGTGCGCCCGATCGAAGATCTGGCCCACGCCATGGAGCGGTTCGGCAAGGGCCTTTCATATAAAGGCTTCCGCATACGCGGCGCGCGCGAAGTGCGGGGCGCCGCAAAAAGTTTCAACGCTATGGCCGAGCGGATCACCCGCTTCATCGATCAGCGCGCCCAATTGCTCGCTGGCGTCAGCCACGATCTGCGCACGCCGATTACGCGGCTGAAGCTGCAATTTGCAATGATGCAGCAGACGCCCGAACTGGACGCCGCGCGCGAAGACCTCGCCGACATGGAGCGCACGATCGACGAATATCTGGCGTTCGTCGGCGGGCAAACGGCCGAGACGCGCAGCGCTGTAAGCGTCGCGGCGCTGGTTGAGGAAACCGCCGGCCCGGCCGCGCGCGGCGGCGCCGTGATTGATCTCGATCTCGATCCCGGCCTCATGGTATCAGCCCATCCCCAGGCGCTGAAGCGCTGCCTGGCCAATCTCATCGACAACGCCGCCGCCCATGGCGACCGCGTGCGTGTGAGCGCGCGCCGGGAGGGCGCTGCAATCGAGATTGCTGTGGAGGATGACGGGCCGGGCATTCCCGCCGAGCTATACGAAGATGCGTTCCGGCCGTTCTCGCGGCTCGATGAAACCCGCACGCGCAATTCAAAGGGCGTTGGCCTCGGCCTCGCCATCGCGCGCGACGTGGCGCGCAATCACGGCGGCGATGTCTTACTCAGCGTCAGTGCGCTGGGCGGCTTGAGGGCTTGCCTTCGCCTTCCGGCCCAGCCTCAGACGATCGCGCCCGCGCCTGCCCCGGTTTGAACACGCGGCCCACGGATTCAAAAAAGCTCTCCGCGCGGCGCAGGCCCTTGTCGAGCGCCGCCATCGTCTTGGCGAAATCGCCGGCTTCATCAGTGCGCCAGGCCGCTCGCGCCTGGATCAGCACCAGCGCCAGCGCCTGAACGCGCGCGGGATTTTCGGCATTCTCGCCCGCCAGCGCCAACAGCCAGCGCGCGCTTCTGCCCGCGCGCCCAAAACTGGCCGCGCGTGCGATCGGATCGCGCTCCATCGCTTTGTCCAGCGCGAGCACGCCGGCGCGTTCTTCCTCCATCGCCTCGAACCGGCGCATGGCGGCCTCGAACACGCGGTCTCGCGCCAGGGCGTCAGGATCGGGCGCCGCCGCGCCCTCGGCGGCCTTGCCGTCGAAATGATCGTCGATCGTTTCGAACGCGTCCGCTGGCGTTAGCGGATAGAAATCCACCACCGCGCGGCCCGCCTCGGCGGCGATGTCAAACAGGCTGACATCGCGCCAGTCCTTCTCGGCCGCCAAAGCCAGGCACGCCTGGGCGAATAAAGTACGGGGTTCGGTCATAACCAAAATATAGGGAGGAAAATCCCCGCCGCCGAGCCCTCGAACTGCGGCTGTTAGGACTTCGGCAACCATATCAACGCGGAATCGCGCACCGGAGAGGTGCGCCATGCGTGAGAATTTCGTTCGCGGTCTCGTTATCACCGCTGCGCTGCTCGTTGCGCCGAGTCTGGCCTGGGGCGCCAACTGCCAGGACCAGTATCTGAAGGGCGCCGCGCCAAAGCCGGCGATCACCCTCTCCTATGCCAGCCCTAAAGAGCTCTGCTACAGCGCCTTCGCCATCCTGCATTCCGGCCAGACGCGCACACCGCTTTACGCCGCCGAGAAACTGACCGCCGCCAGCGTGCGCGCGGCGCGCCAGCTTGAGCGCGTCGACCGCTTCCACGAAGAACCCGCGCTGCCCGACAGCCAGCGCGCCAGTACGAAAGATTACACGCGCTCCGGCTTCGACCGCGGCCACATGGCGCCGAGCGGCAACATGCCCACGCCGCAGGCACAGCGCGAGAGCTTCACGCTGGCCAACATGGCGCCCCAGGCCCCGGCGCTCAATCGCGGCCTATGGGAAGAAATCGAGGACGCCGCGCGCGGGATGGCCGAACGCGACGGCGAGGTCTACGTCGTCACCGGCCCGCTGTTCGCCACCAAT
This sequence comes from Alphaproteobacteria bacterium, assembly GCA_031399165.1. Classification (GTDB taxonomy): domain Bacteria; phylum Pseudomonadota; class Alphaproteobacteria; order Caulobacterales; family Aquidulcibacteraceae; genus JAKFWI01. The sequence goes on from JANNOO010000003.1 coordinate 6,523, forward strand.
GGCAAGACGCTGAACGGCCGCGTGGCGATCCCGTCCGGCTTCTTCAAGGCGATCTATTCGGAACGCACCAAACGCGCGGGCGCCTATCTGGTGATGAACGTCGGCAATGCCGAGTCGCAGGTTATTTCGCTGACCAAACTGAAAGAACTCTCCGGCTTCGACGTATTCCCAACGCTGCCGCTGAACGTAAAAATGCAGGCGGCGCAATTGCCCAATCCGCTGCGTACAAGGCTGGCGAGCGCGGATAGACGGGTGCGGGAATAGCACGCGCGAAGCTGACCTTGAGCAGTACCCGCATTGGATAATGAGAATTCTGCCCGGCGCGATGGAATTGCGCCGCAACTTGCCTGAAGGTGAAGGTTAAGTCTCTTCCCTCACCGCGCCGATGCGCCGCGTATTGCCGTTGCTTTCGAGTTCCTTGCCTAGTTCGCGGGAGCGCAGCGTGGCGGCTTGCACGGCGCGGCGGAGCAAGACCGCGAGGCCGTCGGGATTTTGCAGCACGTCGAGCGCGGCTTGTGTGGTGCCGCCGGGCGACGTGACCTGCTTGCGCAGGGTGGTCGCGTTTTCGCCCGTTTCCAGCATCAGCGCACCGGCGCCGGCGACGGTGCGGCCTGCGAGGCGCTGGGCGGTTTCGCGATCGAGCCCTTCGCTCTCCGCCGCGGCGGCGAGCACTTCGGCGAGCAGAAACACGTAAGCCGGCCCGGAACCGGACACGGCGGTGACGACATCCATCAGCCGCTCATTCGGGATCGGCTCCACCGCGCCGAGCGGCTCAAGCAGAAGCGCCGCCAATTCCTTGTCGGCTTTCGTGACGCCGGGGCCGGCGACAAACGCGGTCACGCCCTGGCCGATCTGGCCGGGTGTATTGGGCATAGCGCGGATGATGCGCTGCGTGCCGAGCAGATCGGTCAGCGCGCCGATCGTGACGCCGGCCATGATCGAAAGCACAAGCGTGTTCGGCCCGATAAAGGGCTTGGCGTCGGCCACCGCGGTTCTGAAGATTTGCGGCTTTATCGCCAGAACGACAACATCAACAGGGCCAGGTTGAGGCGGGTTGAGTTCAGCCCCAGCGGCGGCGAGTTCCTGTTCAAGCGCTGGATCGAAGTGCGGCTCCCGCACGGTGAGCGTCAAGCCGCCACCGCGCCGGATCGCTTTGATCCAGCCTTTGATCAGCGCGCCGCCCATCTGGCCGGCGCCGAGCAGGGCGACGGCGGGCGCATCCATCGTTTCAGGCCTCTCCGGCAGTCTCGAACATGGCTGCTTCTATCGCTTCTTCAGGGCTGCGTCCGCAACGAAGGAAGAAATCGAACGCCGGATAGAACCGATCGGCTGCGTCCAATGTGGCGGCAAGTAGCGCCTGGATTTCGCCGGGCGTAAGTTCGAGGCGGCCAACCATCGGGATCGAATGGCGAAACACGATCGAGCCGTCCTCGCTCCACAGGTCGAAATGGCCGAGCCAGAGGTTTTCGTTGATCATGGCGATCAGGCGCGCGGCTTCGGCCATGCGGGTGTTGGGTGCGTTCAGGTCGAACGCGACCGTCAGCAACACCGCCGGAAGCTCTTCGCGCCAGCCCAAGAAGGCTGTGACCGAACACCACGCCGCCTTGAATGTGAAGGAAAGGTCGCCGCCGTCGCTGCGCTCGACCACGAACCGCGAATCCTGACCCAGCACCGCCTCGGCCAGATCAATGGGATCTTCAATGGTGACGACTTCATCCTCGTCGTCGAGATAGGAAACGTCCATTTCGCCCAGCCCCTCCGCTGCCGCGCGTGACCGGAGCAATGCCCGGCGTTGCGCCATCCAACTGCCCACCTGCCACTAGCTATTGTGAGGTTCGCGCCGAACCGCAACACGCCTTGTGGTCTAGGTCAGCCTCAAGCGCGTTTGTTAACAAGCCGTTCCAGTTCGGTGAGGCGCGCTTTCAAAGCCTCATTTTCGGCGCGGGTTTCGGCTGCCAGCAGCTTCATCGCCTCAAATTCATCGCGCCCCACCAGGTCCATTTCAGCGATCAGCTTGGCGGCCTGGGCCCGGAGCAGGGATTTGGCCTCGTCGGTGAGGCCGGCCGCCATGCCCATGGCGCCCGTCATAACCCTGGCAAGGTCGTCAAATATAGGAGATTGGGTCTGCATGCTGGTTTCCGCCTTTCAGGCTATCTAGAACAAGGTCCATGTTCGCCGCCATTCCCTTCCCCCAGATCGATCCCGCCCTGCTCACGATTCCGGGGTTCTCCATCGGGGACCTGCAATTAGGTCCGTTTCCGCTCCGCTGGTACGCGCTGGCTTACATCGCCGGCCTTCTCCTGGGGTGGCGGTACATGGTCGCCATCGTCAAGAACGAAAAGCTGTGGCTGCCAAGTCAGCAGCTTGGCCAGCAGCGGCCTTCGCCTCTGCAGTGCGACGATTTCCTGTTCTGGGCGACGCTTGGCGTGATCGTCGGCGGGCGGGTCGGCTATGTGCTGTTCTACAACACCTCCATCCTCTGGACGAACCCGATGGAGCTGTTCGCGATCTGGCAGGGCGGCATGAGTTTCCATGGCGGCCTAATTGGCGTGACGCTCGCGATGGTGGTGTTCGCGCAACAGCAGAAGCTGTCTTTCCTTACGCTTGCCGATATCGTGGCCGCGGTGACGCCGATTGGCTTGTTCTTCGGGCGCATCGCCAATTTCATCAACGGCGAGCTTTGGGGCCGGCCAACGGAAATGCCGTGGGGTGTGATTTTCCCTGGCGCAGACGGCCTGCCGCGTCATCCAAGCCAGCTTTATCAAGCCGCGCTCGAAGGCATTGTGTTGTTCTCCATCCTGCGCCTGGCGACGCACACGCGCCTCACACTGAAGCGGCCGGGCCTGACCACTGGCGTGTTCCTGTTCTGCTATGGCCTGTTCCGTTCGGCGCTGGAGAATACGCGCGAGCCCGATGCGCAGATGCCCGACTTTCCATTCGGCCTGACGATGGGCATTATCCTGTCCATTCCGATGATGGCGTTTGGCGCCTGGCTGGTGCTGAACGCGCTCAAGCGCGACGAGCCGGCGAAAGCGTGAACGCGCTCAAGCAGCGCCTGCTCGATATTATTGCGCAGGATGGCCCGCTTACCATCGCGCAATACATGGCGTTCTGCCTGCACGATCCGGCGCACGGCTATTATTCCACGCGGCCCGCGATTGGCGCCGATGGCGATTTCATTACCGCACCGGAAACCAGCCAGATGTTTGGAGAACTGATCGGAATCTGGTGCGCGCAGAGCTTCATCGATCTTGGTTCGCCTGCCGCCTGCAATCTCATTGAACTAGGCCCAGGCAGCGGCGTGCTGATGGCCGACGCCTGGCGCGCCAGCAAGGCGCTGCCGGGATTTAGCGCCGCCGCGCAAATCCATTTCGTCGAGCCCAGCGCGCCGCTCCGCGCGGCGCAGGCGGACAATCTCGCGCGTATTGGCGCCCAAGCGCGCTGGATCGGCCAACTCGCCGACGCACCAGCAGGCGCTTCGCTCATTATCGCGAACGAATATCTAGATTGCCTGCCGATCCGCCAATTCGTGCGCACCGAAACCGATTGGCGCGAACGCCTGGTCGGCGCGCGTGACGGCGAACTGGCTTTCGGCCTCGCGCCCGCACCGGCCAATGGCGCTGTCCCGGACGTGCTTCACAGTGCGCCGCCCGGCGCCACCTTCGAAACGCGCGATGCGCTGCCCGCCTTCGTTGCAGCCCTCGCTGCGCGTCTTCAATCAGCGCCCGGGCGCGCGCTGCTGATCGATTACGGCACAGCCACGACGACCGGCGGCGACACGTTTCAGGCGGTGCGCGCCCATCGCAGCGCCGATCCGCTTGCGGAGCCGGGCGAAGCCGATCTCACCGCCCATGTGGATTTCGATGTGCTTGCGGCTCTGGCGCGAGCAGCAGGCCTAGATGTCGCCGGCCCTATTTCGCAGGCCCGTTTTCTAGGCGCGCTCGGCATCGAAACACGCGCACGAGCATTGCAGGCGGCGAAAGCCGCTAAAGCGGACGTCATTGAACGCCAGCTCCGGCGTCTGACCGCGCCGGATCAGATGGGCGGACTATTTCAGGCGATCTGTTTTTCATCGCCGGGATTGCCGCCCGCACCCGGATTTACGCCGTGACGCCGCCGTTCGCGACATCACCAGCCCTGTCAGCTATCGCTGGAATCCGTCACGGCTTTTTTGGACGGCGCGGCGGCGTCTCCTCTGGCATCTACGCGAGCCTCAACGCCGGCGCCGGCTCGCGAGACGATCCCGGCGCAATCGCGGAAAACCGCGCACGCATTGCTGGCGCGATGGGCGTGGCGCCGGATCATCTGCTGTCGCTCTATCAAATTCATTCCGCGCGCGCGGTGCGCGTTGGCGCCATTTGGGATCAGCGCCCGCAAGCAGATGCACAGGTGACGACCACGCCCGGCATCGCGTTAACCGCGCTCGCGGCCGATTGCGCCCCGGTGCTGCTGGCCGACAGCGAGGCGCGGGTGATCGGCGCGGCTCATGCCGGCTGGAAAGGCGCGCTGGGCGGCGTGCTGGAGGCTGCGGTCGCGGAAATGGAGCGCGCCGGGGCGAAGGCTTCACGCATCGCCGCCGCGATCGGCCCCTGCATCCATGCGGCCAGCTATGAAGTGGGCCCGGAATTCCGGGCGGCGTTCACCGCCGCGGAACCCGGCTACGGGCGATTCTTCACCGCTGGCGCGGGAGACCGGCTGCATTTCGACCTGCCAAACTTCTGCGCTGGCGCCCTGAGGAGGCTTGGGCTGGCCGCTGTGGAGGTGATCCCGGCCGATACCTGCCTGTTGGCGAACGACTATTTCTCCAACCGGCGGGCGTTCAAAACCGGCGAAGCTGACTTCGGCAGGAACTGCGCCGCGATAACGCTGGCGCCTTAGCCACAGGTTCAGCTTTTCGTCCTGGCCGGACCACCTGGTTCGATTCGCTCATTGCAGACTCGCCCAGCCTGTTACAGAAGCGTCGCGAATTCGGGCTTAAGCGGGGGCCGGGCCTAATGAAATTGCTATCCGGCAACGCCAACCGGCCACTGTCCGAAGCGATCGCGAAATATCTCGGCATGGACCTCTGCAAGGCAGAGGTGAAGCGCTTCAAGGACGGGGAAATCTTCGTCACCATCGAAGAAAACGTCCGCGGTGAAGACGTGTTCGTGATCCAGTCCACCTCCGCCCCGGCCAACGACCATTTGATGGAATTGCTGATTTGCATGGATGCGCTGGTGCGCGCCTCGGCCAAGCGGATCACGGCGGTGCTGCCCTATTTCGGCTATGCCCGGCAGGACCGGAAGGTTGGCGGGCGCACGCCGATCTCGGCCAAGCTGGTGGCCAATCTGATCACCAAGGCCGGCGCCGACCGCGTGCTGACGATGGAGCTGCACGCCGGCCAGATCCAGGGCTTCTTCGATCTGCCCACGGACAATCTGTTCGTCACACAGCTGATTGAAAAAGACATCCGCGGGCATTTCAAGGTCGATGGACTGGTGGTGGTGTCGCCAGATGTGGGCGGCGTGGTGCGCGCCCGCGCGCTGGCCAACCGGCTCGGTTCCTCGCTCGCGATCGTCGATAAGCGCCGCGAACGGCCCGGCGAAAGCGAAGTGATGAATATCATCGGCGACGTCAAAGGCCGCCGCTGCATCCTGTTCGACGATATGATCGATGGCGGCGGCACGATGTGCAACGCCGCCGAGGCGCTCAAAGCGGCTGGCGCGACCGACGTTTCGGCCTACGCCGCCCATGGCGTGCTTTCCAATGGCGCGGCCAAACGCATCCAGGGCAGCCAGCTCGACTCCCTGATCGTCACGGATTCGATCCAGCCAAGGCCCGAAACCCTCGCCGCCAAGAAAATCCGCCTCGTCCCCACCGCCCAACTCATCGGCGAAGCCATCCGCCGCATCGCCAACGAAGAGAGCGTCTCCAAGCTTTTCGATTAGCGCCTGGCGCGGCGTTGTTCAGCGTTTGAGGCAGTGATAGCGTGTCGCGGGTTGTGGAGGGGCGCATGGACTGGCTTGCCATTAAGCCGGAATTGGCGGTTTCTATCGCGGCGCTAGCCCTGTCGGCGATGACATGGACAGCCGGCGCTGTGCGCAAGCGGGCCGAAGATCGCAGGCAGATGCGCGCGCAGGTGAACGATCTCATCTCGCAATTATCGACCTTAAAAGCCTCGCTGGACGTCGCGCGCGCTGAAGCGACGAGTTTGACCGACGTGCCGCTCTACAATGCGCGGCTGTTTGCGCTAACCAAGCACATCGCCAGCCTCGGTGCGCGGGCGGTCGAACTGCACCGCGAGGGCGCGCTCAAATTGTCGCCGACAGAATTCGCCGTGATCGCGGAGGCGCTGAGCCTGCGCGTGCAGCCGCTAGCTGAGACGTACTGGCGCAAAGCGCTGTCAGCCTCCACCGATACGGTGGACCAGTTCGACAATCTCATTGGCTACGGCGATTATCTCTTGCTCTGCGGGCGCCAGCAGGACGCCCACAATGCGTTCGACAACGCGCGCGCGGCGGCCGCCGGCGATCCCGACATGATTGGCCAGGTTTGGTACGCGCAGGCGAATTTCGAAGCGCGCGGCGGCCTCAGGGCCGAGGCGGTCCGAAGCTATGGCGAGGCGCTGCGCGCCTATAGAGCGATTGCCAATGCCGCCTTACGCGATTTCCGCATTAAGGATGTCGAACAGGCTCAGCAGCGCACACTTGGAGCAGCCGCGGCGTAAGTTCCCGCCCGCCCCGCCTTGCCTCCTCCCGCCTGTTCCGCTAGAAGCCCCGCTTTCCAGTTTTACCCCTGGACGAAAACCGGCCGTGCGCCGGGCTCCGGGGCGCGTTTTGAGGACTAAGGCCATGGCTGGCATCGTTTTGCAGGTCGAAAAGCGTGAGGCCACCGGCACCGGCGGCGCCCGGGCGGCGCGCAGGGCGGAGAAAATCCCCGCCGTGATCTATGGCGGCAAGACGGACGCAGCTTCGGTCCAGTTGGAGCGCAAGGAAGTCTACAAGGCGCTGCGCTCGGGCAAGTTCATCTCGCACCTGATCGAGATCAATGAGGGCGGCAAGCGCCAGCCGGTGATCCCGCGCGCGATCCAGTTTCATCCGGTAACGGACGAACCGATGCACGTCGATCTGTATCGCGTGGACGAAAACACCGTCATCAATGTCGATGTGCCGGTTCACTTCAAGAACCACGAAGCCTCGCCAGGTCTGAAGCGCGGCGGCGTGCTTAATATCGTTGCGCACACAGTTTCCGTGGCGACGCCGGCGACGCGGATTCCGGAAGAATTCGTCGTCGATCTTTCCGGCCTGGAAATCGGCGCAGTGGTGCACGTATCGGCGCTGTCAATGCCGGAAGGCGTGCGTCCGCGCGTTAAGGATCGCGACTTCACGATCGCCACGATCGTCGGCCGTCTGGCCGAAGAAGAAGCACCGAAGGCTGAAGCCGAAGCAGCTGCGCCCGCCGAAGCCGCCAAGGCTGGCGACGCGAAGGCCGCGCCCGCCGCCAAGGCCGCTGCCAAGCCCGCCGACAAGAAGTAAGGCAAGCAACGCTAGCGCGTTTGCAAGGCGCGGGCCCGTAGCTATCGTCCTAGGCGGTGGTGGCGTCTAGCGCATTCGCGCGCGGCGAACGGGCGTGGAAACCCGCATCTGTTGCCTAGTCTCCGCTGACCTCGAAGGGGGAAGAGATGATCGAAACGGTGAATGCGCGCATAATTTACGCGCCACGGCGGCCGATCCTGCTTTTGGCAATATTGATCGCCGTGCTCGGCTTCTTGCTAGTCTCATGCGGGCAGACGGTTCAGCCAGGCAATGTGGGGGTGAAGATCCGTACGCTCGGCCCAAGCGCGGGCGTCGATCCAGGCGCCCTGCCCTCGGGGTGGCATGTCAACTTGCTCGGCGAGCGGATAATCGAGTTCCCGATCATCCAGCGCACATACACCTACACGCGCGAAGCCGATGAGCGCGGACCCGAAAACGAGGAGCTTACTTTCTCTGACAACAACGCCCTGCCCATGACGGCGGACGTGCAACTGGTTATGCGCATCGACGCTTCGCGAGCGCCAGCGCTGTACACGCGCTACCGCCTGACGTTCGAACAATTATTCGAAGGTCCGCTTCGCAATGACGTACGTTCGGCGGTGGCGGCGGAAACCGAATTGGTCAGCGTGGAATATCTGTACAAGGGCGGACGCCAAGCGGTGATCCAGAAGGCGCTTCAACGTGTTGCGCGCAAATGGGATCCGCAGGGCGTGAACATTACCCAACTCGACTGGATTGGCACGATCCGCTACCCGCAAGTGATCCTCGATTCGATCCAGGCAAAAACTAAAGCCGACGCTGACGCCTCCGCCGCAGTGGCGCAAGTGGCGGTGTCAAAGGCGCAGGCCGATGCGCGAATTGAAGAAGCGCGCGGCCAGGCGGAAGCCAACAGGCTATTGGCCCAATCCATCGCCAGCAGTCCAGGAGTGGTGCAATTACGCGCGATCGAGAAATGGGACGGCCGTCTGCCCACGACGACGGGCGGCGCTGTGCCATTTATCGACGTGACGGGACGCTAGCGCAGGCCCATGCTGCTGATCGCCGGCCTCGGCAATCCGGGCGCGAAATACGCGCATAACCGGCATAATTTCGGCTTTCTCGCCGTCAGCGAGATGGCCGATCGCTGGCGCTTCGGGCCGTGGAGGAAGAAATTCCAGAGCGAAGCGGCTGAAGGCGAGATCGGCGGCGTACGCGCGCTGATCCTGAAACCGCAGACCTATTACAACGAAAGCGGCCGCGCCGTTGGCGAAGCGATGCGCTTCTACAAGCTCACCCCCGCCGCAGTGATCGTGTTCCACGACGAAATCGATCTGGCGCCGGGCCGTTTCCGCATGAAAACCGGCGGCGGCGCGGCCGGCAATAACGGCATCCGCTCGCTGACCGACGTGATCGGGCCAGACTTCCGGCGCGCGCGGCTGGGTACGGGCCACCCCGGGCACAAGGATCTGGTGATGCAGCACGCGCTGTCGGATTTCTCGAAGGCGGAGCTGGCATGGGTTGCGCCGCTGGTGGTCGCCTGCAGCGAAGCGGCCGATCTGCTGGCGGCAGGCGAAGACGAAAAATATCAGGGCAAGGTGCTGATGCTGGCCCCCGCCCCGAAAGCCGATCCGCGCGCGAAAGGCGCGGAAGACTAGCTCTCAGCGCCATCCCCGCATTTGGCCAAGCCGCCGCTGGCGCTATTGCGAAGCCAGTACTGTAGGCTGAGCAGCGCGCACCTCCGCGCGCGCTCGCAAAGCTTCTATATCGTCGCCATGACCATAAATGCCCGCCGCATCGCCTATCTCGCCATTTCCGCCGATGGGCTGATCGCGGACCGCCATGGTCAGGTCGGTTGGCTGGAACGATTTGGCGGCGCGGCTGATTTCGGCTTCGACGAGTTCATTGCGCGCGTCGATGCGCTGTTGATGGGACGGCGCACATTCGACCACATCACGGCGTTCGGCGGCGCCTGGCCTTACGGATCGCGCCCCACGCTGGTGCTGACGCACCGCCCGCTGGCGGCCAACGCGCCAGCAAGCGCGCGCGGCGCAGGCGAGGAAGACGTCACCCAAGCCCTGCTCGGCGCGCCTGGACGGATCTGGATCGTTGGCGGCGGCGAAACCCTCGCGTTCTGCCTGCGCCGCGGCTTGGTGGACGAATTGCAGCTGTTTGTGATGCCGGTGCTGCTCGGCGAAGGCGCGCCGCTGACCGGGCGATTGCACAAATCCGTCGGCCTGACGCTGGTGAAATCGGAGGCGCTGGCGCGCGGCGTCACGAAGCTTACCTACGCGGTGGAAGCAAACGCCGCGGCGCATCAGCATGAATCCGCAAGCGCAGAGCCAACGCCAAACGAGGCGCTGCAGGCGCTGTCCACTCGTGGCGAAGAAGGCCTGTCCATTAGCGCCAATGGCGATCTGACCATCAACCCTAATGCCGCCTCGCCTTACCCGCCCGAGGCGAATACGGAAAAGGACGCCTGATGGGTTTGTTGACACAAAGTTCGTGTTTCACTAACTTCGTGTCATGAAAAACGTCACGATCTCCATGGATGAAGAACTGGCCGCTTGGGCCAGGATTGAGGCAGCCAAGGCCGGCAAGAGTGTGTCGGCCTGGATCGCTGACGTCTTGACCGCGAAAAGGTCCGGCGGCTCCAGAAAGGGTGTCGATGCCTCAGGCATGAGCGCCATGGAAAGGTTCCTGGCCGCTCCCTTGGTCGATCTTGGCTACAAGGACGGGAAATATCCCAAGCGTGAGGAGCTGTACGAGCGTGAGAGTCTTCGTCGATACGAGCATTCTGGTGTCGGCGAGGGATCCGAACGCGGGTTCGAAACGGACGACAGCGGCAAGATGGCTGGCAAAACTGGACAGGGCGGGAGTCGGCGCACTCGCCGCCCAAAATCTTCGTGAATATTATAGCGTCATTACCCGCCCGCGCTTCGGCGTATCGCGCGCCGACGCGCGGGCGCAAATCGCGAACCTGACAAGCTGGGTCGAAGACACCGCACGCAGCGACGACCTAAGCAGCGCCTGGGCCATCCAGGACCGCTACAAATTGGCTTTCATTGATTGTCTGCTGCTGGCCGCAGCGCACGCCACGGCTTGCGATGTGTTCTTGAGCGAAGACATGCACCATGGCATGGACGTCGATGGGGTGGTTGTCATCAACCCCTTCATACCGTCTTCCGAAGCCGTTTTCGACGCCATCGGCGCAACGCCTTAGCGAGTTTGTTTTCATGGGTTTCAAGTGCGGCATCGTTGGGCTGCCGAATGTCGGCAAGTCCACGCTCTTCAATGCGCTGACGCAGACGGCGGCGGCGCAGGCGGCGAACTATCCGTTTTGCACGATCGAGCCGAACGTCGGTGAAGTCGCGATGCCCGAACCGCGCCTCGATAAGCTCGCCGCGATTGGTAAGTCTAAGGAAATCATCCCGACACGGATGAATTTCGTTGACATCGCCGGGCTGGTGAAAGGCGCAAGCTCCGGCGAAGGGCTGGGCAACCAATTCCTCGCCAACATTCGCGAGACGGACGCGATCGTTTATGTCTGCCGCTGCTTCGTAGATGACGACATCACGCACGTGACGGGAACGATCGACCCGCTTTCCGATCTCGACGTCGTCGAAACTGAACTCATGCTGGCCGATCTGGAAAGTCTCGAGAAGCGCCGCGCTGGCGTGGAGAAGAAAGCCAAGGGCGGCGACAAGGAAGCCAAGGAAACCCTCGCCCTGATCGACCTCGCGAAGACCGAACTTGACGCAGGCCGCCCTGCCCGCCGCGCCAAGGTCGCGGACGATCAGAAAAAGGCATGGGACATGCTGCAATTGTTGACGGCGAAGCCGGTGCTTTACGTCGCCAATGTGGATGAAGCCAGCGCCACAACCGGCAATGAATTATCCGCGCTAGTTGAAAAGCGGGCGCAAACCGAAAACGCGCACGCCGTAGCGATCTCGGCGAAGATAGAATCCGAACTGGCGATGCTGCCTGCCGGGGAGCGCGCGGAATATTTGGAATCGCTCGGCCTCGAAGAGCCGGGCCTGAACCGGCTGATCCGCGCGGGCTACGAAGTTCTAGGGCTGGCCACCTATTTTACCGTCGGCCCAAAAGAAGCGCGCGCGTGGACGATCCACAAAGGCTTCACCGCGCCGCAAGCGGCTGGCGTGATCCATACCGATTTCGAAAAAGGCTTCATCCGCGCCGAAACCATCGCCTATGACGATTTCATCAAGTTCAACGGCGAGACCGGCGCCAAGGACGCGGGGAAGATGCGCCTTGAAGGCAAGGACTACATCGTCCGCGATGGCGACGTGATGCACTTCCGCTTCACGAGCTAGCCTTTCACGGCGAACTGCACCTCGCTGCGGCGGTAATCGAACGCGAAGCGCTTCACGGTTTTCAGCACCTGCATGCCGACGATCAACGCCGGCTGGTCGATCATGTCCCAGAGCTTGAAGATGTGGAAATCGCCGACATAGGCAGGCGTATTCGTCAGAACGCAGTTTTCCAGTTTGATTTCCGGGATGATCACCGAATCCTCGACAAAGATGGGCGCCGTGGCGGTTGATATCTTCATCGGGCCGAGCCGGGACGCGCGCGCCTGCAGCTTGTTGCGCAGCGCAATGTTGCAAAGCGCGTAATACGCGCCGGTATCGAAGATGATCGGCACGCTCAGCCCGCCCATGCGCCCCTTCGCCGATACGAGTTGCCCGAACTTGATAATGGCCGGCAGCGATACTGAACCGGGCCAGGCGCGCCCCGCGCGCTTAACTACCATCTCCCGCGCGGTGTTATCGAATTCAAGCCTGAGGCCAGAGAACCGCTCCATGCCCAGCATGCCATCGACCGGCTCGATCAGGTCATCGCTCAGGATCGGAACGGTGACGCCGTGCTGCTCGAACACGCCGCAGCGCAGCGAGTTCAGCGTCACCATCGGCATGATGTCCGCGCCGCCAATACTATGAACCAGCCCTTCTCCGGCGGAAATCGCGCCGACGCGCGCCGCCGTGGCTGCTGAAAGCGCGCTGCGATTGGCGCCGCTATCGACGAAAAAGCGGAACGGGCCCTGGCCGTTGACCACCACTTGCGCGGTGATGCGGCCGAACGGATCGTTGCGCAAATCGATCGTATCTATCGTGTCAGGTCCGGAGACGACGATATCGCCCAGCGGCGTCTGATCCTGCGCCGCCGCTTTTCCCATTGCCGTTTGCGCGATAAAGCCCCCGGCGGTCACGCCGATCAGGCCGCGCCGCGTGGGCGCCATGACATCGCGGATCATTCGATCCTCCCTTTTTTCGCGCACGCTAGCATGGCCCGGTGCGCCAGCGCACGCCGAAAGCGCGCATAAGCGCTTTACCGCCTCATCCGGATGGTCTAGCGCCCAAAAGCGAAAGGAAAGCCCATGCCACTCGACCATGTTTCCATCGGGACGCAGGACGCCAGGAAGGCCAAGGCGTTTTACGACGCCGTTCTGGCGCCGCTGGGCTGGAAGCCGGTAATGCCGGTGGAGATCGCGGGCCATCTGGTGGCGATCGGCTATGGCGATGCGGGCTTTCCAACTTTCTGGGTGCAGAACCCGATCGACCGCGGCCGCCCCGGAATCGCCAACGGCGCGCATGTCGCGTTCAGCGCCGCCACGCGCGCGGCAGTGGATGAATTCTACCTCGCGTCGATCGAGGCGGGCGGCGGCGATGACGGCAAACCGGGCCTGCGCAGCGAATACCATCCCGATTATTACGCCGCCTTCGTGCGCGATCCTGACGGCAACAAGATTGAAGCAGTGTGTCACGCGAAGGAATAAGCGGGCGCGTGTTTTCGTTCGCGGGCTTTCGCTCCGCGTTCAAACATCATTCTCCCGCAAGTGGGAGGTACGGGGCGCGAGCATCGCGCCGTGTTAGTTTTTTACTGACGCTGCTTGCGCAGCGCCTGCGCGATGCACGCGCCCCGTAGCGTTCGTTCTTTCCCGGATGCGGGTCACAGGACTTTCTCAGTGGAACGGAGCAGTCGAAACCACGCCGCCCGAGCGCCGATCAGGTGCAGTCCTCGCTCTTCGAAGAAGAAGAGCAATTGGCTGGTCCCGTGCAGAACCTTAGGTCCACCCCGCATTACCGGTTCCGTGTGCAAGAGAGACCGACCTCTCCTGGACCCTCGCGGTTTGCATCCCCAGCGAGCAATCACACCGAACGCCGCTCTAACATCTCAAAGGTTCGGAGCTCTTCGAAACCCTCCCGTGTGAGAGCGAGCACAGTATAAGCGCGGCGCAAGCCGGTCGGATTGATTTTGTGCGGGGCGACGCCATCCCGCTGCGCTGGACTCAAGCTTGCCCCTTGCCCCCTGCCCCCTGCCCCTCTACCCTATCTGCAGGAGCGGGGGGGTAGCTCAGCTGGGAGAGCGCCGCGTTCGCAATGCGGAGGTCGAGGGTTCAAATCCCTTCTCCTCCACTGCTCGGAAACGAAGGCCCGCCGGCTCGCTGAACTGGCGGGCCTTTTTCGTTTCCAGCCGCTACAACGACTCATCGACGAATCCCGAGGACCATCCATGAATCGCCCATTCGTTCGTATCGCCGCGGCCTTCGCCTTGC
>JANNOO010000017.1:0-1598 GCA_031399165.1 Alphaproteobacteria bacterium
ACGAACCGCCCGACCACTGTTCCAATTTAACGCCTGTTGAGATCATTTCATGCGGCTCATACCGTTCAAACCCGTCGTTTTCGTCCAGCCGGGGACAAAACTCCGCTTCGTATCGCATTACAAAATCGCGATCGCGGAGACGATTATCCTGGTTCTTCTGACGATCGGCCTGCTGTCGACGATGGGCCTGAACTTCGGCATCGATTTTCGCGGCGGCACTTTGATAGAGTTGCGGACGCAAGGTGACGCCGATATCGCCGACATTCGCAGCAAGGTCAGCGCGCTTAATCTCGGCGAAACGCAGATCCAGACATTCGGCGCTGCAAACGACATCGCCATTCGCATCGCCGAGCAGACGGGCGGCGAACCTGCCCAGCAGGCGGCTGTCGCCAAGATTCGCGCCGCCATAGGCGAGAACGTTGAGGTGCGCCGCGTCGAAGTTGTGGGCGGCGCTGTATCTAAAGAGCTGTTGCAAGGCTCGATTATCGCGCTCAGCGTCGCATCCATTGGCATATTCATGTTTCTGTGGCTCCGCTTCGAGTGGCAGTTTTCGGTCGCCGCCATCGCCGCGCTGCTGCATGACGTGACCGCAACGCTCTGCATATTGTCGATTCTGCAGATCGATTTCGACCTCACAATCGTCGCGGCGCTGCTGACCCTGATCGGGTACGCGGTAAACGACACCGTGGTGATGTTCGACCGAATCCGCGAAAACCTGCGCAAATTCAAGCGAATGCCGCTCGCCGACCTGATCGACCTGTCCATCAACGAAACGCTGGCGCGCACAGTGATGACGGCCGGGTCAGTGCTGATTACCCTTGTGGCGCTGTATCTGTTTGGCGGCGAGGTCATTCATGGCTTCATTTTCACCTTGCTCGTCGGCACAGCGGTAAGTTGTTACACATCGCTTTTCGTGGCGGCGCCGCTGCTGTACCTGCTCGGCGTCAAGCGCGACTGGAGCACGGCGGCGGCGCCTGCACGCGGCCCTGGTGCAACCCGCGAATCTCGCGTAACTCAGCTGGTGGATGACGATGAGCCGGAGTTGCGGCCGACCCCAGTCGCTGCCGCCGCTGCACCGGTAGTGCTAGCAGCCCCCTCGGCGCCACAGCGCTCTGCGCCCGCGAAGCCGCCTGTGAAGCCAGCTCCCGCCGCCGCTGGAACGCCTTCAAAACGCGCTGCCGCCAAGCGATCGAAATCACGCGGCAAGCGTTAGTCATGTCGGCTTTGCGCGACTTGGTCAGGCTTGGGGATCGCGCGCCCATATCGTCCTACGGCGGAGGCGGCTTCCGTTTTGGCGACGCCCGACATGAAGGCTCCATCCTCATTCTTGCAACCGGGGTTTACGGCTGGCCCGCTCCGGATATAGAAAGCCATGCCGCTGACCTGCTGGCGCTGATCCGCGCCGGCGCCCCGGCTGATTTCCTTCTTCTCGGCACCGGCGACACGCAGATTTTTCCATCCCCCGCAACGCGCGAGGCGTTCGATGCCGTCGGCGTTGGCCTGGAGCCGATGGCGACCGGCCCCGCATGCCGCACGTATAACATCCTGCTCGCCGAACAACGCCATTTCGCCGCCGGTTTCATCGCGATATAGAGATC
>JANNOO010000026.1:0-3331 GCA_031399165.1 Alphaproteobacteria bacterium
TTCTTTTCCTCGGCTTCTTTGGAGATGTCTTCTTTCGCCCAGGTTTTGCTGAGATCGCAGCTTAAGTCGGCGCCTTCTTTTTTCTTTTCGACGATCATGCCGCAGATGTCGACTTCACACTTTTTGAGCAGTTCCTTTTCAGTCGCGCCTTGCGCGAATACGGCATTTGACAGCGTTGCCGATACGGCCAGAGCGGCAAGCGCGCCGGTGATGCGCGCAGAAATTCGTGACATGTGTAGTCCCTCATGACAAACAAAATGAAGTGGGAAGGCAGATCGCCGGTGAACGTTTCGATACGACGCTCTTCTAGCACCTGCGTAAACCAGTTCAAGGCTTGGCCTGTGGATGAAAATGTGTAAATTTGCGGCGCAGGAGCAGCGCGGCATGACAGGGAGAAATTTCATGAGCATCGATATGAGCGGCGGTAATCCGAATATGGATTACGACTCCCACAAAAACACCTACGCATTCTTTGGCAAACTCGTTAAATACGGTTCCGCCGTGGTTATCCTGATCGTGCTTGGCATGTACATCTTTCTTGTCTAAATCCCCGTAACCCCGCTGTCGTGTGGGTATAGAACTTTCCATAATTTTTGAAGGATGCGTGGATGGCCGTGATTGGTGTCGCTCCTGAGCTGCCGGGCGAAGCGCGCGTGGCGCTCTCGCCCGAAACTGTGAAAAAGTTTGTGGGGCTTGGCTTTCAGGTGAAGGTCGCAGCTGGCGCGGGCGCACGCTCGCACTTTTCGGATGCGGCGTTTCGCGAGGCTGGCGCCGAGGTCGCACCGTCCACGGCGGCGGCGCTGGAGAGCGCGGACATTGTCCTGAAGGTTGGACGCCCCTCCGCCGAAGAACTGGCGATGCTGAAGCCCGGCGCCATGGTGGCCGCGATCCTCAATCCTTACGACGACCGCCCGGGTCTCGAAGCGCTCGCCCAAACCGGCGCGACCTCGTTCGCCATGGAATTCATGCCGCGCATCACGCGCGCGCAGTCGATGGACGTGCTGTCCAGCCAGGCCAACCTCGCCGGTTATAAGGCGGTTATTGACGCGGCCGCGCATTTCGAGCGCGCGATGCCGATGATGATGACGGCGGCGGGCACGGTTCCGGCCGCTCGCGTGTTCGTCATGGGCGTGGGCGTTGCGGGCCTGCAGGCCATCGCGACCGCGCGGCGGCTGCAGTCGGTGGTGACGGCAACGGACGTTCGCCCGGCGGTGAAGGAGCAGGTGAAATCGCTCGGCGCGAAGTTTATCGCAGTTGAGGACGAGGAATTTGCGCAGGCCGAGACGGCGGCGGGTTACGCCAAGCCGATGTCCGAAGGCTATCAGAAAAAACAGGCGGAGCTGGTCGCCAGCCACATTGCCGCGCAGGATATCGTTATCACCACGGCGCTCATCCCCGGTCGCCCAGCGCCGCGGCTTGTGAGCACCGCAATGGTGGAGAGCATGAAGCCCGGCTCGATAATCGTCGATCTGGCGGCGGAGCGCGGCGGCAACTGCGAGCTTACGAAAGCGGGCGAGATCGTCGAGCATAACGGCGTGCGAATCATGGGGCTGCTGAACCTGCCGGGCCGCGTGCCGGGCAACGCCTCCAGCCTTTACGCGCGCAACCTGTTCGCATTCATCGAGACGCTGTGGGACAAGAAAACCAAGACCATCGCCATCAATTGGGACGACGAAATCGTCAAGGGCACACTCATCGCGCGCGACGGCCAGATCGTTCACCCCAGCCTGACGGGAGCCAAGGCATGAGCATGATGCGCTTATTTTTGACAGCGACCCTGTGCACGGCGCCGACGGCGGCGTTCGCGGCTGGCGGGGCGGAGATTGACCCGTTCGTCTATCGCTTCTCGATGTTCATCATGGCCGTGTTCGTCGGCTATTACGTGGTGTGGAGCGTCACGCCCGCGCTGCATACGCCGCTGATGTCGGTCACCAACGCGATCTCGTCGGTCATTGTGGTCGGCGCGCTGCTGGCTGTCGGCATCGACGGGGTCGGCGGCGAGGCGAAAGCGTTCGGCTTCCTCGCGCTTGTCATGGCGGCGGTGAACATCTTCGGCGGCTTCCTCGTCACCTCGCGCATGCTGGCGATGTATAAGAAGAAAGAGAAGAAGTGACGATTTCGAATTCTGTTGCTCTCGTTATCTCCGGCTTGGGCCTGAGCGTGACAATGAGAATGAAAGTCTTGCGCGCATCAATATGGATGCAGGGGGAATAAATGTCGGCTGATTTGGTGGCGCTGCTTTATCTGGTCTCGGGGGTGCTGTTTATTCTGGCGCTGCGTGGGCTTTCATCGCCCGAAACGGCGCGGCAGGGGAATATTTTCGGCATGGCGGGTATGGCGCTTGCCATCCTGACGACGCTTGCGGTCGCTGCGCCGCGCGATGCATCCTCCCTGGCGCTCATCGTTGGGGGCATTGCGCTCGGCGGCGGCGTTGGCGCGATCACCGCCAGACGCATCGCCATGACGGCTATGCCGCAGCTCGTCGCCGCGTTTCACAGCCTTGTCGGCCTTGCCGCCGTATTTGTGGCAGCCGCCGCGCTCTATGCGCCGCAAGCTTTCCGGATCGCCGACGCCAATGGCGACATTGCGGGCGCAACGCTTGTCGAAATGGCGCTCGGCGTCGCAATCGGCGCCATCACCTTCTCCGGCTCGATCATCGCGTTCGCAAAACTGAACGGCAATATGTCCGGCTCGCCGATCATGCTGCCATCGCGCCACCTCATCAATATCGCGCTCGCTATCGGCCTGCTGGTGCTCATCGTGCTTTTCGTGCAGACGCAATCCATCGTGCTGTTCTGGGCGATCACTATCGTGGCGCTCGTGCTTGGCGTGACCATCATCATCCCGATCGGCGGCGCTGACATGCCCGTGGTCGTGTCGATGCTGAACTCATATTCCGGCTGGGCGGCGGCGGGCATCGGCTTCACGCTCGGCAATTCAGCGCTGATCATCACCGGCGCGCTCGTCGGCTCGTCCGGCGCGATCCTGTCCTACATCATGTGTAAGGGCATGAATCGCTCGTTTATTTCGGTCATCCTCGGCGGCTTTGGCGGCGAAGTGGCGGCGGGCGCAGGCGGTGGCGAACAGCGCCCTGTGAAGCAGGGATCTGCGGACGATGCGGCGTTCATGCTCAAAAACGCGTCGAAGGTCGTTATCGTGCCGGGCTACGGCATGGCTGTCGCTCAGGCCTAGCATTCGCTGCGCGAGATGGCTGACATGCTGAAAAAGGCGGGCGTCGAAGTGACTTACGCGATTCACCCCGTGGCGGGCCGCATGCCCGGCCATATGAACGTGCTGCTTGCCGAAGCCAACGTGCCTTACGACGAGGTGT
>JANNOO010000033.1:0-116440 GCA_031399165.1 Alphaproteobacteria bacterium
CCCCCCCACCCGCCCAATCGCCCCCCCGCCGCGCCAAACCGGCCCCCCCCAACCCCCCCCCGGTTGCGGGGGTGGGGGGACTTTCCCCGCCCCTAAACCCGGGGGGGGCAACAATGGGACGGCCCCCCCCCCCTCAGTCAGCTACGCTGACAGCTCCCCCGTAAACAGGGGAGCATCCCCACAATCCTCCTCAACAGGGCAGACAATGGCAGATGAAAACCTCGCTTCACTGCCCCTGCACTATGAACGGCATCTCGGTGATATCCAGCGCGGGTGGTCAGATGAGAAGGAGACGCATGGCGTTCAAATCGTCAGCTTCGAAAGGCAACCAGAGCCGGGCGTTAGGACGTTTGCAACGCTCGGGCTGGGTCGGCATGTTGTCAAACAGCCCCGCTCAGGCAGCATACGTCAAGAGCTGCTAATTTCGGTCAACGAAGCCTTTTCATCTGACGCTGTCGCCGGCCTGTTATTATCGTTGGCAGAGCGCGTACTAGTGCGTCACGAGGCTCTGTTGCGCGGTGAAGTTATCGGGCCTGCGGCGCCAGTCGTCGCGGGCTCTAAGTTGACTGCGATCTATGTCACCAACCCCAGCCCGTTTGATAAGTCGCTGACTGAGTTTGCCTCCGAGCCCCCGCCGCTGGTCTTCGCTTACCTCGTGCCCATCGCCGAAGCAGAAGCCGTACTCGTTCGCGAGAAGGGATGTCGATGGTTCGAAGAGCAATTAGAGCGACAGAATCCAGACATCTGGAATCTTGCTCGCACGGAAACTATTCAGGCTCCTGCATAGCAATCAGCTTTTTTTCCTCTTCTGAGCTGCTTTTTGCGGGCACGAAATGCTCGACCGCTTGGTGGTTTATTCGCGTGTGTCCCGGCGTTGCGCACGCACGCTAATCGCCAAAGTGACGTTCCGCCTTGCCTCCCCCTTCCGCCCCATGTGAAAACAGGCCATGAGCGGGCGTAGCTTCACCTTCGGCGTGTTCGCCGCGCTGGTGTTTAACGCCGCGCTGATGGCCATGCCATTTACCGTGCTCGGCGCGTGGAGCGCTTATCGCGACGGCGAAGTCTACAAGTACACGCTGACGCCGCAGGCGATCGCCGCTACGCGGGGCACGCTCGATCGCGTCATCGCTGACATGATCGGCGCTGAGGCCGATCGGCGCGCATCCTGGGCCGCCTTTATCGAACGCGAAATCAACGAAGGCGATTATCACGCCGCGCAAGGCCTGTTGCTCGCCGCGCCGGCGATCCTGCCCCCGGCTGACGCCAACCGCCTGAAGACTCAATTGCCGCCGGGCGCGCGCGACGATCAGATCGGCGCGGCCGCCCTCTCCTTCCTGCCGCAGGAAACGCAGGAGCGCTACGCAACGCCGCTATCGACCAATGCCTTCGTCGTGCTCGGCGATCTGCGCGATCTTGCGAACGACGCCCAATCGTGGGTCCGCGGCGAACGCGTTGACGAACTCACCTTCATCCTCAACGGCCTCGGTGTCGCGATCCAGAACGATGCGAACGCCAGCGCGCGCGATGGCGCCTCCGTCGTCAAAGCCACGCGGCGCACCGGCAAGCTTTCGCCGGGCTTTACCGATTATCTGCGCCGCCGCTGCTTCGCCGCGATCCCGCCCGCCCGCTTGAAGCAGAACCTGACAGGAGCGCTGGAGAAGGCGCCCGTGGGCGAAGAGCAAATGGCCGTCGCCGCCGCGTTTCAGGCCAGCATCGATCCTGCCGGCTATCAGCGGCTGCTGGGAGACCTTGCGCATATTCAGGCGATGGCCAATGCCGGCGGCGCGCCGGTCGCGGCCGCGCTTTTGCAGCATGCGCAGAACGGCGCCGATCTCGGGCGGTTGCATATCATCGCGCAGGGCGGCGATCGCGCGTGGTTCGTGGCCAAACGCGGCGGCGCGCCCACCCTGCTGGCCACGGCCAAGGGCACGCTGCAATTCACGCCGACCATGCTGGCGATTTATGGCGCGCTGGCGCTGAACCTGATCGCGCTGTTGTTTGCGTCATCAATGACGCTGCTCGAAGCGGTGCAGTCGGCGTTCAGCGGACCGCGCATAGACGTATCCGACGAAGACGAAGTCTCCGCCGCCAACGCCTGAAACACGGACCCTGAACTATTCCACGAACAGCGAGAGCAGCGCGCTCGGCGCGCTATTGGCGATCGCCGTTTGCGCGCCGGCCAGACTCTGGCGCACTTGCAGTGCGGTCAGCCGCGCCCCCTCCGCATCCAAATCGGTAACGACGTCGTTCGCCACCACCTTGTCCAGCGCGTTCAGAAAGCCGTCATGCGCGGCAAGTTTTTGCGAGGCGCCGGAAAGCCGGCTGAGCGCGATGTCGATCCGCGCCAGGCTGGCGTCAGCATCGCGCGCGGATGCGGCGGCGGACGAAGCGTCGGCCAGGCCAGCGCCCTTGGCGAGGCGCAGCACGTCTTCAGCGCCCGGCGCATCCTTCAGGCGCAGATCAAATCCCTGCACCGTGATCGGCGGCGCGTCGGGATCAACATCAAGCGTCAAGTTTTCGCCGGCAAGCACCGAAGCGCCAGCATCAACCGCGCCGTTCACCACCTGCTCGTAGCGCTGAAGCAGCGCCTTGAAACTCTGATCCGCCGCGGCGCGCGCCGCATCATCGCCATTGGCGGCCGCGCGGGCCAGATCGCGCATCTGTGAAACGATGTTCGCCGCTTCACGGCCCGTGGCAAGCGCGAGATCCAATCCGCCCGAAGCCTGCGCCAAACCTGCACGCGCGCCGGCGATCTCGGTGCGATAGCCCTGCCCATTCTTGATTGTATCTGGCTCGATGCTATCGGTCCGCAGCTTCTGGCCGCCCGTATCGCCCATCTGCGCGCGCGGCGTATTGGCGACGCTCGGCGCCGGCATGAACGGAACGGACTGAACGCTACTGACCATTTCTAGCTCCTCGCGGATTCGCCCCAAACACCAATTCGGCGGCGATGCGGCCAGGTTCTGCCGCGTCTGTCGACGCTTATGCCATGTTAGGGAATTGTTAGGGTTAATATCGGTTAGGTTTTTCGGCGTTTTCCGAATTTATTTTTTCCCGCGTTAACCATTCGACGAGTGGAAACGAATCGAACGGCGCGGCTTTAACGGCGCATTGAGGCGCGCACGCTATCATTTGCGCATGAAGCTGGCGGTGATCGTCGACGCATGCAGCGTGGGAAAGGCAGGCGCAAGCCTGCTTGCGGCGCCGCTCGGCAGAGCCTGCGTGCTCAACCGCGTGCTGGAGCGGTGTGCGCGCGTGCCGGGAATCGGCGCACTGATCTGCGTCATGCCCAACGACGCCCAATTCGACGCCCTCGCCGATGAAGCCGAGCATTGCGACGCGCTGGTGGTGCGCGGCGATGGCGACGCGCTGGCGCTGTGCGCTGACGCCGCCAGCCAGGCCGGCGCCGACTTCGTGATTCGCGTAAAGGCCGATCAACCCTTCTTCGATCCTGACCTGTGTGCGCGTGTGCTGAATCTTCTGCATGACGCGGATGCTGACTATTCCTGCAACGATCTGCCCGCCTCTTGGCCAGATGGACTCGATTGCGAGATATTTGCAGCCCGTCTGTTGCACTGGGCCGACGCACTCGCCGATCATCCTGAGCAGAGAGCGAAGGTGACAGCCTGGATGCGCGGAAATTCCGATCTCAAGAAGGCCTGCCTTACCGGCCCCGGCGACAGTTTCGCCGCCATGCGCTGGGCGCTGGACTGGCCGGAAGATCTGGCGTTTGCGCAAGCTGTGTTCGCCGAGATGGGCGAGCGCGCCGCCAGCGTTTCAGCGGCCGAGATCGCCTCGTTCTGTATGCGCCGGCCTGACGTTCCCGCCCTCAACGCGCAGCGCAACAATGCGGTACGCCTGAAAGCCAAGGCGCGGGCAGATATTGAAACCCCGCCGATGAGCATGGGTGCAGTCGGTTGAGCGCGCGCGCGCTGCGCCCGGCCGCGCCGCCGGCGAAGGCGAAATCCTTTCTGCCCTACGGCCGCCAGACGATCGACGAGCAGGATATCCTCGCCGTCGCCGCGATCTTGCGCTCCGATTACCTGACCACCGGCCCCGCGGTTGAAGCGTTCGAACACGCCGTCGCGGACTTTGTTGGCGCTGATCATGCAATCGCCTGCTCCAACGGCACGGCCGCGTTGCATCTGGCGATGCAGGCGCTTGGCGTTGGCCCCGGCGATCTGGTCATCGTTCCCACGATCACCTTCCTCGCCACCGCCAACGCCGCGCGCTTTTGCGGCGCTGATGTAATTTTCGCCGATGTTGACCCGGACACGGCGCTGATGACGCCCGCGACGCTGCGTGCAGCCATTGCGCGCGCGAACGGGCGCAAGATCAAAGCCATCCTCCCCGTTCACCTGGGCGGCGGCGCCTGCGCCATGGAAGAGATCGCCGCCATCGCCCGGGAAATCGGCGCGGCGGTGGTGGAAGACGCCTGCCACGCGCTGGCGACCAGCAGCGAAGCGGGCCGCGCCGGCAATTGCCGCCACAGTGCGATGACCATCTTCTCGTTCCACCCGGTCAAGACCATCGCCACCGGCGAAGGCGGCATGGTGATGACGCGCGATCCGGACCTGGCGAAAAAACTCCGCTTCTTCCGCAATCACGGCGTGGAGCGAGACAGCGATAACTTCGTCGATCCCACGCTGAGCCGCGATGAAGATGGCGGCGATGCGCCCTGGGCCTATGAGATGCAGGCGCTGGGCTTCAATTATCGCCTCAACGATATCCAGGCCGCGCTTGGCCTGTCGCAAATGCGCAAACTGCCAGCCTTCGCCACGCGCCGCCGCGCGCTCAGCCTGCTCTACGCCGACGCCCTGCCCGAAAGCATCGGTCACGTGCGGATGAATCCAGGCGCCTGCCCGCACCTGTTCATCGCGCTGATCGATTTCTCCCGCACGCCACGCGGCGTCGTGATGAAGCGCCTGCGCGAAGCGGGCATCGGCGCGCAAGTGCATTACATGCCTGTCCATCGCCAGCCCTATTACAAAGCGCTCTACGGCGAGACACACCTGCCCGGCGCCGAAGCCTATTACCGCCGCTGCCTCTCCCTGCCGCTCTTCCCCGGCATGCACGATGACGATGCGTTGCGTGTGGTGGACGCACTGAGCGAAGCGTTGAGGTAGCGATCCGGCGAGCGACAATCAGTCAGGTTCTTTCCCGCATTACACAATCATACGTTTTTCGTTTCGTTAACCGAATCGAGGATAAGGTCTCGCGAGGAGATTATGCATGCGCTCTGCTGTTTTTGCGTCCGTCGCAGCCTTTGCCCTGGTCGGGTGCGCCTCGACCACAACAACGCGTGCGGTGCAGTCGCACAGAACAGCGCCAGCCCATAAAGTTCTATTTCCACTCAACAACGAACTGCGCGATGCGGTCGATCTAGAGTGGATTGGTGGAGCTTCACAACACTCATACCTTTTTGCCGAACCGAACGGAAAAGTTCTGCGCCAGACAATCGAGAAGGCGCTTGAAAAATCAGGCTTGCAGGCGGGGACGCCAATTCGCGCACGGTATGGATTGCGCGTACTCGTGTCCGAGGCCAAAGGCCCGCATGCCGGCGTCGGCTCACAGGCGCGTCTGACCGCAACTTATACAATTGTGGAGCGCGCGACAGGCCAGGAAGTTTTTCGCCAAACGGTTCAAACCGAAGGCACATCCATTTTTCTTGGCCTCAATGAAAATGACCTTAAACTTGCTTGGGACATAAGCGCCCCGCTAACCGCCAAGGTGGCTGTCGATGGCGTCCTTGCCCGAATTGTGGAGAGAAACGAGGATACGTTCAACACAGGTCTGAGCGCTAGCGAGTGGTCAGATTTCTGGGAGAGCTACCGCGCGACAGCTATCGTCTCCATTCTTTTGGGGCCTTCTGTTGCTGGCCTGAACTTCGTCAATCCAAACAATTATTTCCCGTGGGCCAGCGACGGCGCAGCAAAGGCGACCGCGCGTCGCGAGGAAAATATCGACGCGCTAAATGATTTCCAGGCGGTCCCGGAAGCTCGCAACGCGCGCAAGAGGTCAGCTCAGGCGAACTATTTTGCTTCAGCGACGAATGCGAGCGGTTTTTTGCTCGCGCTTGCCAAGGACCAAGGCGTCGCGCCGGTGCCGATCTTTCCATGCGAGGGAAGTCCGAAGACAGAGGCTTTGAAAACCATCGCGATGATGCAGGGCATTGGCTTCACCACGGACAGCTGCATGATACGACGCTCGCGCTTTAGCGGCGGGCAATAATCGACGACGATGCGTTGCGCATGAAAGCGTTGATTTAAGTCAGCGCATAACACGACAACAACTCTTGTCTCGACGTCATGCGGTGCGTGATACAACGCCCCCTATCCCTGCCCCTTGGCCAAGCTGCGAACGGAAAACGCCAAACATATCCGACCCACCTCGCGGCGCCGTTACACTCAGCGCCATGACTCGTGAACCCTTCTCCCTCCAGGATGCATGGCAAGGCGTCGGCGATCTTTACGCCGCGATCGTGGCGCTGTTCGGCGCGCCCTTCGCGCTGGCTGAGCGGCTCATGCTGGTGCGCAAAAGCCGCCGCGAGATTCTCGAATGGCTGGGCCCGGTCGAAGCGCTGGCGCGGCGGCTGTTGCTGCTGAAAGCGCTGACCATGCCGAAGCCGAACGAGCCGCCGGCAAAAGTCTTGCCGGGCAAGCTCATCATCGCGTTCTCGGATCGGCCGATTGGCGACATCCATCCCGATTCCGCGCAATGGCGCGTGCGCTTCAACGTCATGCCGTTCGGCGTGCTGCGCGGCAAACGGCGCGAAGACTCATGCGCAGACAGGCGCGGCGGCGACATCAATTTCAACGCCCTGCCGCTGGCGCGCCGCCTCGAAGCCCTGCGTCGCACGCTGGAAAATCCCGCGCCCGCCGTGGCGCGCCTCTGCCGCCTGCCCGCTGCCAAGCGCGAAGAGGTCGAATCCGCCTTCCGCCCCTACCGCCCGCGCGCCACCTGCGCACGATCCGCGCTCGACGACGCCCAACGCGAGATCGGCCTCGCGCTCAATACATCATAACGCGCGCGAAAAGCTGATCGTCCGCACACGGAGCGAAAGCCCGTGAACGTGGAGCTGCGTGTGCAGAACAAAGCGCCCAGCTTCCCCTCGATGGGGAAGCTGTCGAGCGCAGCGAGACTGAAGGGGTGGAAACGCAACGATGCCGACGAGCCACTTGAGGCTAAACGCGAAACGCACGGCAACACCCCATCCCCCTCGCTTCGCTCGGGATTTTCCCCGTGGAGGGGAAGGAGGGTCCGCGAACGTTCAGGCTTGTCGTTTTACCTGCGCCGCCTCGATCATGTCCCAGGCCAGCGGCTCGCCAAAGGCAATCGCGCGCGCGGCGCAGGCGCCGAGCACAGCGTCGATGTGCTTGGGAGCGAGACCAAAACCTGGCCGGATGGAGCGAACGTTTTCGCTCGTAAACATCTCCCCCGCCGCGATCGGCTTTACGGCGAAGAGCGAGCGGCGAAATTGCTTGTTTCCCAGCTCTTCCGGCGAGCGCGAGTAATCCACGCGCCCCAGCGCGGCATGCGCGTTGCGGCAATCGCTGACCAGCGCGCGCAATTCGGCAGGCTCCAGCGAGAACGCGGAATCCACACCGCCCTGCGCCCGGCTCATGCAGAAGTGCTTTTCGATGAACGCGGCGCCAAGCGCGGTAGCTGCAACAGAGGCGGCCGTGCCGGGTGTGTGATCGGAGAGCCCGGCAACGCAGCCGAACCGCGCCGCCAGATCAGCAATCGTCGCGAGGTTCGCCGTTTCATAACGCGCCGGATAGGTGGAAACGCAATGCAGCAGGATCACCCCGCCCGCACCCTGCGCCCGGGCGCAGGCGACGGCCTCGGCGATCTCCGCCTCGCTGGCCATGCCCGTGGACATGATCAGCGGCTTGCCCGTGCGCGCAGCGCGGGCGATCAGCGGCAGATCAATCATTTCGAATGAGGCGATCTTGTAGGCGGGCGTATCAAGGCCTTCGAGCAGGTCGATCGCCGTCTCATCGAACGGACTGGAAAACACCGTGACGCCAAGTTCGCGGCCCCGCGCGAACAGCGGGCCATGCCATTCGTAGGGCGTGTGCGCCTCTTCATAAAGATCGTGCAGCGTGCGTCCGTCCCACAGCCCGCCCTGCACAACGAAGCCCGGCCCATCATGCGCGATGGTGATCGTATCGGCGGTGTAGGTCTGCAGCTTCACCGCATCGGCGCCGCAGGCGGCAGCCTCCTCCAGCAGCAGGAGCGCGCGATCGAGCGAGCCCTGATGATTGCCGGAGAGCTCGGCCACGATGTACGGCGGCTGGCCCGCCCCGATCTCGCGCCCGGCTATGAAAACGCTCTGCATCGAATCACCTCGACGCAGTCTGCGCCCGAAATCCTGAACGCGTTGTTGAGCGCCATCGGCGTTAACGAGACATTGACGAGGCGCAGCGAATGCTCACGCCCCATGAAAACCGCCGTCATCGTGCAAGCGCGCTATGGGTCGAGCCGCCTGCCCGGCAAGGCGCTGCTGCCGCTGGGCGCGGGCACGGTGCTGGCGCAAGTGCTGGCGCGCTGCGCGGCGATACCGGGCGTGGATGTTGTCGTCTGCGCTTCGCCTGACACCGCCGATTCAGACGCCGTGGCCGAGGAAGGCGCGCGCTGCGGCGCGCTGGTGGTGCGCGGCTCGGAAACGGACGTACTGGCCCGCTATGCCAAGGCGGCGCGCGCGGCGGGCGCAGATATCGTGATGCGCGTCACGTCAGACTGCCCGTTCATTGATCCGATCGTGTGCGGTAAGGTTTTGAGTCTGCTGCACGAACGCGGCGCCGGCTATGCGAGCTTGGATATGCCGGCGAGTTGGCCCCATGGGCTCGATTGCGAAGCGTTTCCGGCGCGCGCGCTATATGAAGCCGAACAGAACGCGCGCGAACCGCTTGAGCGGGAGCATGTGACGCCCTGGATCCGCGCGCGCACAAAGCCAAAAGCCACGCTGACCGGCCCCGGTGCGCCGTTCACGGCCATGCGCTGGACGCTGGATTGGCCAGAAGATTACCAATTCCTTTCCGCCGCCGCCGCAGCGCTCGGTGAACGCGCGCGCACGGCATCGGCCGCTGAAATCGCCTCGCTCTGCCTGCGGCGGCCCGACATTTTCGCGATCAACGCAGCCCGCTGCGATCAGAACCGGCTGGCTTCCCCGCTGCGCGCGGAAATCGCCACGGCGCCGATTGGCTTTCCGCTCGCCGCATGACCGTCCGCCTCCGCCCCCTCGCCGCTGCCGATTACGACGCCGTTCGCGAATGGCGCAACCGGCCGCATGTCGCGGCGATGATGTACACGGATCATGAGATCAGCGCCGGCGAGCACGCCCAATGGTTCGCCGGCGCGCTGATCGACCCGACGAAACGCTACTTCATTATCGAAACGCTGGAAGAGCACGGCAGGGCCGGCGCGGGTTTGGCGGGCTTCACGCAGATCGACGGCGAAAGCGGCGCGTCGTGGGCGTTCTATCTCGCTGATGCCGAAACGCGCGGCCGCGGGCTGGGGGCCAGAACCGAGTTCCTGATGCTCTGCAAGGCGTTTGACGAGTTGGGGCTGGCCGTTCTGCGCTGCGAGGTGTTGGCTTTCAATACACGCGTTGTGGCGCTGCACGAATCCTTCGGCTTCCGCCAAACTGGCGTGCTGGCCGCTCACATCATGAAAAACGGCGCGCCGCAGGATGTGGTCACAATGGAAATGCGGCGTGAGGACTGGGCGTTCGCGCGGGGCATGGCCGCCCATCGCCTCGGGATGCGCCCCGGCGCAGCGCAGGCGGCAAAGTCTGCCTAGCGCCCGGCAAGATCGTTAGCGCGCTGCCGCCGTCGAAAAAAACTACGCAACAAAAACAAAGCCATATATCGTAAACGCGTTGGCGCGAAGTTTGCGATGCACCCATTCGACAAAATGTCCCCGGCTCTCGGGGCCGGGATCCGTATCTCAGAATGGGAGTCTCAGATGTCGCAAGTTAGCGTGAACACAAACTACGGGGCGCTCTTGGCCCTGCAGAATCTCAACAAGACAAATTCGGAACTGTCCGACGTTCAGAACCGCATCAATTCCGGCCTCAAGGTCGCAACGGCAAAGGACAATGGCGCAACGTTCGCCATCGCCCAGGCCATGCGCGGCAAGGTGGCCGGCTACGGTGTGGCCAAGGACACGCTCGACAAGGCGATCAGCACTGTCGACGTGACCCTGGCGGCGGGCAATACGCTCTCCGATTTGCTCAATGAGATGAAACAAAAAGCTACAGCGGCGCGTGACCCCTCCCTTACGACAGCTCAACGTGCGGCGTACAACGCGGACTTTGTCCAGTTGCGCGCGGCGATTACGCGGACCGTTGACAACGCAGAGTTCAACGGCGCCAACATGATCAAGGCGGGTGGCGCGAACGTCGTAGCGTTCGCTAACGATACAGGGTCTTCGCTCATCACGATCACGGCCGTTTCGTTCGCTTTGAGCGGCGCGACTGTCAGCGTGAGAACGACAGATGCGATCGATACGTTCACCAACGCAGGTCTTGCGTTGTCGCGCGTTAACGCCTCGATCACGGCCCTGAACAAGCAACTCGCCACTTTGGGCTCAGGCTCGCGCGCGCTCGAAAAGCACCGGAACTTCCTGGCGCAACTTTCGGATTCGCTCGAAGCCGGGATCGGAAACCTGGTGGATGCGGACATGGCAAAAGAAAGCGCCAAGCTCCAATCGCTGCAGGTCAAGCAGGAATTGGGCGCCCAAGCGCTCTCGATAGCCAACCAAAGCCCGCAAATCCTGTTGAAGTTCTTCCAGAGCTAGGCGCAGCGGGGCCGGTTCGCCGGCCCCGCTTGTTCTTTTCCACCCAGCTTTCCATTCGGCATAGGTTTGCTCGCCGGTCGCGGTGAAAGCAGACCGCACATGAGCGATGTTTCGTTCATACGCGCCACACCGCCGCACCGCGCCACCGCACAGCGACGGCCTGCGATCGCGCAGGTGATCGGGCGCTATCCGGCCGAGCCGTTCGTAACCTCCGGCGGCGGTGGCGGCGGCGCAATCATTTGATCATTGATCGCCGCGAATCACGCGGCAGATTTTGCCGGGCGCCCGGCACAATTTGCCCGCTACCCGGCAAATAATTCCTGGCGCGCGCGCGCCTTGCCGCGAAAATACACAACGAAAACAGCAAAGCCTCCCGCGTTAAGCACTTGGCGCGGCGATTGCACCCCGCCCGTCAGGCTCGAAGGGCCCGCTGCGCATAACGCGCCGCTGCGAAACCAGAAGGGACACTACGCTCATGGCTATTAGCGTGAACACGAACTATGGCGCGATGGTCGCGCTGCAAAACCTCAACCGCACCAACACCGAACTCGAAGGCGTTCAGAACCGGATCAATTCCGGCTTGAAGGTCGCTTCGGCGAAAGACAACGGCGCCACCTTCGCCATCGCCCAGTCGATGCGCGGCAAGGTCGCTGGCTACGGCGTGGCGATGAACACGGTCGATAAAGCGATGTCGACGGTGGACGCGGCGATCGCCGGCGGCAACGCGATCTCTGACCTCCTCACCTCGCTGAAGGAAAAAGCCACATCAGCCAAAGACAGCTCGCTGACGACTGCACAGCGCGCCGCCTACAACGCGGACTTCACCCGTCTGCGTGACGAAATCGGCTACATCGTGAGCAATTCCGAATTCAACGGCGCCAACCTGATCAAGGCAAGCGGCAACAACGCCATTGCATTCGCTAACGACACGGGCTCTTCGCTGATCACCGTGACGGCCGTTTCGTTCGCGCTCTCGGGCACGACGAACACGATCACGACGACTTCGTCGATCGATACGGTCACGAACGCGACCGCTGCGCTGACGCGCATCAACGCGTCGATCACCAACATCAACAAGCAGCTGGCCGTGTACGGTTCGGCCTCCAAGGCGCTGCAGAAGCACAAGGACTTCCTTGGCTCGCTGTCTGACACGCTGGAAGCCGGTATCGGCAACCTGGTTGACGCCGACCTCGCGAAAGACAGCGCCAAGCTGAGCAGCCTGCAAGTCAAGCAGGAGCTCGGCGCGCAGGCGCTTTCGATCGCCAACAACTCGGCGAGCGTACTGCTCAAATTCTTCCAATAAGAAACCAAACCCCCTTCATTCACAGATCGGGGACTAACGCAGCGGGCGGCCGAAAGGCCGCCCGTTTTGTTTTGCTAGCATTTATCTAGCGCTTACCGGCCGGATGCCGTTTGTTTTTCTTGGGCTTGCCCGGGCCTGCGTGGTTTGCATCCTTGTGTTTGCGATCGCTTCTAGCGGCGGGCTTCGCGGATGGCGCACGGTGCGGCGGCTTATTCTCGCGTGGCTTGGGGCGACCGGCGTAGTCGGCGCTGTTTGTGTGCTTTGGCCGCCGCTCCTGCTGGGCGCCCGGCGCTCCATTAATGCGCGTGACGTGGATTGATTTCTCGATGTGGCCGCCCTTGCCGATCCGCGCGAGGAATTCGTCCACGATGGCGGCGTCGATTTCGACGTAGGTTTCGTTCTGATCGATGCGGATTGAGCCGAGCTGGCGCTTGGTTATGCCGCCGGCTTTGCACAGCATAGGGATCAGCCATTTCGGCTCGGCGTTGCGGCCGCGCCCCACTGATAGCGAAACCCATGCGCCGGGCGTGAAGTTATCCGGCGCGTCGATCGGCGGGCCGCGCTCTGTGCGTTCGGTGCGTTCGGCGCGGGGCGCACGCTCTTGCCCCCGCTCGGGCCGGTCCTGCGATGGCGACCATGTTTGCGTGGGCGCGAGATCTTCGGGCGCGGCTTGCCCCTTGCGATAAAGCCGCACGAAGGCGGCGGCGATGTTCGCCGCATCATGCTGCGCGAGCAGCGCGCGAACGACACTTTGCTCAGCGGCTGCCGGTTGGGTTTCCAACAGCGGATCGGCGAGCAGGCGCTCATCATCGCGGCGGCGGATATCGTCGGCTGAAGGCGGTTCGCCCCAACTGGCTTCGATGCCGGAATCGCGCAGCAGCCGCTCGGTGCGGCGGCGCGCGGAAAACGGCACGATCAACACACTCGCGCCCTTGCGCCCCGCGCGGCCGGTGCGGCCGCTGCGGTGCAAAAGCGCTTCGCGGTTCTTGGGCAGATCGGCGTGAATGACCAGTTCGAGATCGGGCAGATCAATGCCGCGCGCGGCTACGTCCGTGGCGACGCACACTTGCGCCCGGTGATCGCGCAGCGCCTGCAGCGCATGCGTGCGCGCATTTTGGCTGAGTTCGCCCGAAAGCGCGACGACGGACATACCGCGATTGGAAAACCGGCTTTCCAGCCGCGTCACGGCCGCGCGTGTGCCGCAGAACACAAGCGCATTCGTAGGATTGTAGAAGCGCAGCACGTTGAAGATCGCGTTCTCGGATTCGTGCCCCGCCGCGACGAGCGCGCGATATTCGATATCGGCGTGCTGCTTCTGAGCGCTCACCGTGTTAACGCGGATAGCGCCGCGTTGATAGGTATTGGCCAGCGCTTCGATGGCGCGCGGCATGGTCGCGGAGAACATCAGGGTGCGGCGTTCGGCGGGCGATGCTTCGAGGATGAATTCAAGTTCCTCGCGGAAGCCGAGATTGAGCATCTCGTCCGCCTCGTCCAGCACGACGGCTTTCAGGCTCTTCATGTCGAGCGAGGCGCGCCGGATGTGATCGACCAGACGCCCCGGCGTGCCGACGACGATGTGCGCGCCCTGCCCCAAGGCGCGCCGCTCATCACGCATGTCCATGCCGCCGACACAGGACGCAATGCGCCCGCCAATAGGCGCAAAAAGCCATTCAAGCTCGCCGCGCACCTGCATGGCGAGTTCGCGCGTCGGCGCGATAATCAGCGCCAGGGGCGCGCCGGCGGGACCAAGCCTGCTTTTGCCGTCAAGCAAGGTGTTCGCCACGGTCAGCCCGAAAGCGACGGTTTTGCCAGAGCCGGTTTGCGCCGAAACGACCAGGTCCGCGTTCTGGACGTCCGGCGCCAGAACCGCGCCCTGCACGGCGGTCAGCCCATCAAACCCACGCGCGGAGAGCGCGCCCGCAAGCGCACGACCTACATTTTCAAAAACGGACATTGCGTGGTCTTTCGGGCCAGATGCGCTTTCACCAGGCCGGATCGGTCGCGGCAAATGCATAGGCCATCGCGCCGCAAAATACGAGACGCGTCACCTTCATTTCGCCTGAGGCGATTTTGTTCCCTCACGCGCCGTCCCAATAACGTGATCGCTCCCAAACAGATCTGTTTGCAACCTTACGCGTATGCGGTCAGTCCCAGTAAGGGATAGGATTGAGGGACTCGTCATGCAGAAATCGACATTGTCAGCTGCCCTTTTGGCAGTGGGCGCTTTGGCCTGCGCG
Source organism: Alphaproteobacteria bacterium (assembly GCA_031399165.1). Taxonomy (GTDB): domain Bacteria; phylum Pseudomonadota; class Alphaproteobacteria; order Caulobacterales; family Aquidulcibacteraceae; genus JAKFWI01. Next base: position 14,344 of record JANNOO010000033.1, read on the forward strand.
CTGCCTGCGCAAGCACAATCGTGGACCGGCCCCTATGTTGGCGGTCACATCGGCTACAGTTTTCTGTCTGAGGACGACAGCGAAAGCCTGTCGTTCGATACCAATCTGGACGGCACCTACAGCGAGAACGTCAACACAACCGGCGGGGCAAATGCGTTCTCGCCCGGTTTCTGCGGCGGAACGGCAAACGGGAATAATGCCGCCGCCGGCTGTGGCGAGGATGACAATGGCGCGTTCGAAGGCGGTGTACGCGCCGGTTACGACTGGAACTTCGGCGGGACCCTAGTTGGCGTAGTCGGCGAGTATTCGTTCTCGAACGTCGAAGATAGCGTAACTGGCTTTTCAACCACACCGGCCGCCTACACGTTCACGCGCGAACTGAAATCGATCGCTGCGCTGCGCGGACGGGTTGGGTACGAGTTCAACAATACGCTGCTTTACGCAACGGCGGGCTACGCCTGGGCCGATGTCGATCATAGCTTCAGCACAACCAACACAGCCAACAGCTTCACGCCGCGTGGCGGCGACGACACCAACGGCTATCAGATCGGCGCCGGCGCCGAGCGCATGTTCGGCGAACGTTGGTCATTCGGCGCGGAATATCTGTTCACGTCGCTGGACGACGACGATTACACGGTTCGTGTCGGACCGGGCACGGCGCCGGTCACCAATCCGTTCCGCGTCGTGAACACCAATGGCACGGATATGCAGCGTTCGAATGACAAGTTCGAGCTTCACGCTATTCGCGCGACGGTAGCCTACCGCTTTGGACAGTGATATTTGCAGCAATACTTAGCAACGGGCGGCCTTCGGGCCGCCCGTTTTGTTTTTGGGTAGTCCAAAGACGGATTTAGCGCGAAGCAGACGCAAAACGTCCGCTCCCGGCGAATGCGGACGCTTTAGGCGGCGAACGCGCGCTCGATCAGGTCTTGCAGCGTGCGCGCGTCCAGCGCTTCGGGATTCTTCTCGCTTGAATACGAGAAGCCTTCCGGCGCTGGAACGCCGCCGCCGATGATGTAGCGCTCGCGCAGGCTGGTGGCATCAAGCGGCAGGATCACGAAACGATCGCTCAATTCCAGCGTGGCGTGCGCATCATCGCTCGGCACCATGGTTTCGTGCAGCTTTTCGCCGGGCCGGATGCCGATGATCTTGTGCGGAAGGTGCGGCGCAACGAGGCGCGCGAGGTCAATCGTGCGGATCGAGGCGATCTTGGGCACAAACACTTCCGCGCCTTCCATCATCGCCAGGCTGGACAGGACAAAATCGACGCCCTGATCGAGTGTGATCCAAAACCGCGTCATCCGGTCGTCGGTGATCGGCAGATGGCTGGCGCCATCGGCCGCCAATTTGCGGAAGTAAGGCACGACGGAGCCGCGTGAACCGACGACATTGCCGTAGCGCACGACCGAGAACTTTGCGCCGCCCTCGCCTGAGAGGTTATTCGCCGCGACGAATATCTTGTCCGACGCCAGTTTCGAGGCGCCGTAGAGATTAATCGGGTTGGCGGCCTTATCGGTCGACAGCGCCACGACCTTCTGCACGCCGCGCTTGATTGCCGCCGTGGCCACGTTCTGGGCGCCGACCACATTGGTCTGGATACACTCGAACGGGTTATACTCGGCGATCGGCACGTGCTTCAGCGCCGCGGCGTGGATGACGTAATCGACATCGCGCATCGCCATTTCAAGGCGGGCGGCGTCTCGCACATCGCCGATAAAATAGCGCATGAACGGATATTTGGCCGTCGGGAAGGTCTGGGCCATTTCGTATTGCTTCAGCTCATCGCGCGAAAACACGATCAGGCGCCTGGGCGCGAACTGCTCGGCTGCACGCCGCACGAAATGCTGGCCGAATGAGCCGGTGCCGCCGGTGATCATCACGGTCTTGCCGTTCAAATCGGCGTAAGGGGCGCGAAAGGAACGTGAACGCAGACGCCGCTCAAGCTCATCAATAGGTGTGGCGGCCGGACGTTCTGGCATGCACTCTCTCCGGCGCGGTATCGTTGGCCGATTTGGTTAATTGGAGGTCAAGACTTGAGCCAAGCGCTTGACCAGCCCGGCGCGCTGCGCCAAGCGCCAGGCGTGAACACGCTCCCGCCCCTCCTGCTGCGCGCCGACGCTGGCGGCGACCTGGGGTCTGGGCATGTGATGCGCCTCGTGGCCCTCGGCGAAGCGTGGGTCGATGCGGGTGGCGCATGTGTGCTTGCCACGGCCTCGCTCCCACAGGCGCTTATCGCACGGCTGGGCGACAATCGTGGTTTCGTCCTCCACACGATCGAGGCGCCCGCATGGAGCGGCGCGGACGCTGCGGCGCTGACCGCCGTGGCGCGCAAGTTTTCGACCCGGTTGGCGGTGGTCGATTCCTACTTGTTCGACGCGCCTTATCTGGCGGCGCTAAAGGCGGCGGGTTTGCATGTCGTGGCGGTCGATGATTTGGCCCGCCTGCCGGCCTATCCGTGCGATGTGCTGGTTAATCCAAACCTCTCGGGAGAGGCCGCGCGATACGAAGGCAAGGCCGGGGACGCGCGCCTGTTGCTCGGCCCGCGCCACGTGATGCTGCGGCGGGAATTCGCCATACATCGCTCAAGCGTACGCTCCATCGCGCCGATCGCCAGACGATTGCTAGTGACGTTCGGCGGCGTCGATCCCAAGAATGGCGGCGCGCTTGCTTTGGAGGCGCTCTCGGCCCTGCCTGAACTCTCCGTTGAGTTTGTCATCGGCGCCGCCAACGCGCGCGGCGACGAACTGGCGGCGAAAGCGCGCGCGTTAACCAATGTGCAAATCTTCCGCGACACGCGGGACATGGCCACGCGCATGATGGCCTGCGAGATGATGCTTTCGGCGGGCGGCACGACGGTATGGGAAGGCGCGGCGCTTGGCGCCCCGATGATGCTGGCCGCCGCAGCGCCGGAAGAAGCCGAAGCCGCCGCGCGCCTCGCCAAGGGCGGCCTGTGCCAATTTCTCGGCGGCATCGAAACGCTTACGCCAACCTCTATCGCGCGGGCGATCAACGATTTCGCTCACGACATGGCCGCCCGGGCGCGATCGAGCGTGCTGGGCCGCGAACTGGTTGATGGTTACGGCGCCGAGCGCGTGATCGAGGCGATCCGCGCCGCGCTTTGAGTTTTTCGCTTTGAACAAAGGTTAATGAGCACGGCGATTGCTTGGCAGTACCTGTCATGGTCCAAACCGCGCCCGCTCTGATACACAATGTGCAAGCATTGCGCGCAATCGCGGCGATGTTCGCCGTGCTCGCACATCTGCAAGGATATCTGGCGGAGATCTTCGGATTGACCGTGCCATTTGGGGGCGTCGATCTGTTCTTCGTCATCAGCGGCTACATCATGGCCTACACGACAACGGACCGGGTCACGCCGCGTGTATTCATGATCCGGCGCATCTCCCGCATCGTGCCGCTTTACTGGGTGGCCACGCTCGGCGTGTTTTCGCTCGCGCTGATCGCGCCGAGCGTCGTCAAATCGACGAACGCCGATTTCGGCGAACTCATCCAATCGCTGCTGTTCATTCCGTTCGCCAAGACCAATGGCATCGTCCAGCCCACGCTATTCGTTGGCTGGACGCTGAACTATGAGATGATGTTCTACATCATCTTCGCCGGCGCGTTGCTGCTGCGCTCGGAGAACACGCGCTTTATCGTGGTTTCCCTAGTGCTTATCGGCCTGGTGGCGATCGGGCAGATATTCGAGCCAAAGAGCGTGTTGGCCGACTTTTACACGTCGAGCATTGTGCTGAACTTCCTGCTCGGCATGGTGGTCGCGCGCGTGATGCCAATGATGCCGCGCACGGCCCCTCGCGGTCTGCTGCCGGTCGTGCTTGTGCTGGGTGCGCTGGCGCTGGCTGGAGCCACGCTGATACCGCTATTTCGTCCCGATATGCCGTCCGTCATCACCTGCGGCGCGCCGTCGGCTTTGCTGGTTGGCCTTGCCGTCCTGGCCGAACGCTGGGGCTGGCGCATCACCTCGCCGACATTCGTGCTGCTGGGCGACGCGACCTATTCGATCTACCTCACACATCCGTTCATCGCGGAGGCAGTTCAGAAAATCACCGAGCCCTTGCACGCCGGGCCTATTGGCGCGTTCGGCTTCCTGATCGTGGCGATGGTGATTTCCGCGCTGGTGGGCATCGTGGTTTACAAGATGGTCGAAGTTCCACTCTGCGGCTGGGCCAAGCGCCTGCTGTCCGCGCAGCGCTCCAAAAAGGCGGCCGCCGCGCCGGAAGAGCGGTCACGCCGCGCCGCCTAACGCGAAGCCCTGTCCAGCGTCGCGCATTCAACATCACGCTCGCGGCTGCCGCCGGTGACGTTCACGCGGATATCCGTGCCTGACATATCGGTAGAGAACGCCGCCGAGAAATTCTGGCTATCCTTGCGGATGCCGCCAACCCATTTGTACTGCCCGCGCGCATTGATCCGGCGCGACACCAGATCGACATCGCATGCGCTGACTTCGGCGGCGCGATCCTTCGTGAAGCGGTAGCATTCATCGATCGCCCGGCGGCCGTAATTGTTCAGCGCAGCCCGCACCACTTCCTTCTCGCCATCAGTGCAGGCGCGGAAGGTTTCTTCCTTCGGCGCGGGCGCCACGGAAGCCGGCTGCTCCTTTTGCGGCAGGAACGGCAGCGAGGCGCCTACGACACCCAGCCCGGCGGCGACTACGCCAGATACGGCCATGAAGGCGTTGAGTTTCGGTCCGCCGCTCATATACGATTCTCGTTCCGGGCACGCCTTTAGGCGCTCGATGTGGCGGTATTACGCCAGCCGGCGGCGCCGACCAAGCGGGGTCAACCGGCCGCGGCGTCCGGGGCGGCTATTTGCGGCGCCAAGCCCTGCATGATCGAACGATTCACGTCGATCAGCGAGTCGAGGTCCTCCCCCGCCTGCATTACCGAACTGGAATGGCGCGAGACCCACATGGCGAGCGAGATGATCTGTGCGCGCACTTTTTCGGGCAGCGCGTTCTGAGGATCGGCGCAGTCCTGCGCCAGGGCGGTCCACAGCCGCCGGTTTTTGTCCAGCGCCTCGGCCAAACCTGGAAGCGAGGCGCGCCCGTGCTGCTTGGCCCTGAGCAGGCCGGCTGTCACCTGGGCAAACACACGGTATTCGGCCTCGCGCGGGCTTTCAGCCTGCGCGCTCGCGCGTTGATAGGCCTGGATCGACATCCCCAACGTTTCCTAACCGCTCATCTTCGTAAGCGATTATTCGCCGACAACGCATCAACGCCCGGTAAAAATCTCCGGCCATTACGTCTCTAGATACAGAAACACATTCGGCGAGGATTTCTGGGTTGCGAACGGCGCCCATGAATTCAGCCAAACGGCGGGCGAATTCGCCGAAAACGTCTTCGTTATCAGTCTGGTCCAGATACATCAGCATGACGGGGAAATAGATGCGCCGGGCCGGGCTGCTAGCGTCTTCCGGCTGCATGATATCCTTTTCGCGCAGCACCGACGCCTTATTTTGCAGGATCAGCGCGCTGCGGCGGTCCCCGTTCTGGACTACCGCACCGTTCACGACGAACCGTTCACCGGGACGCAAAGACAATTTTAACGGCATTGGCCGCTCCCGCCCATTCTGGACCGCTTGCGGTAAGGGCTAAGGATTCGAAGGGTCCGTAAAGCAAAGCCAAGGGGCGCCGGCCGCGCTTCTGTGGGCGATTCGCCTATTGCGCCGATTTATATGGCCGGCGTCAGGCCTTTGGCGCCTCCGCCTTGCGCATATCTTCCAGGACGTTCTTTAGCTGACCGAGCGCCTGCTCATCACCAGCTTCCAGCGGATGGCGCTTTTTAAGCCGCTCGAACGCGTCTACCGACAACATGAGCTGTTCCTTGGCGTCAGGCCCCTGCAGCGTGGCCAGCTTGTAATGGCCTACGGCCACATCGCGCAGGCGCTCCAGATCATTCGGAGCGGCGGCGGCCAGCTTCTTTACCAAGGCCAACGACTCGCTGAGCGCCTTTCGGGCGCCAACGCCATCCTCGAGCTGTAAGCAGACAATGCCGAGTTCGTCGAGCGCGACCGCCTGCTCCCGCTCGCCCTGAGCCGCCGCGACCGCGGACTTGGCCGCGTCATACGCCTGCTGCGGCTGGCCAGTGCCGGAATAAAGGCGGCGCAACATCACGAGCGTGACGAAGTCGCGGGGATCAGCGACGCGCGCCTTTTCCAGCGCCTCCATCGCCGAAGGCAGATCGCGCAGGCATTCCAGCACCGCCAGATTGCGCCATGCGCCTTCACGCCCACCATTTTCCTGCGCCTGCCGGCGCAGATCTGCGCGAGCGCCGTCGAAATCTCCGGACGCGATCTTGCGCCGCGCTGCGCTCAGCGCCGGGGCTTCCGAGGCAATCAGGGTTTCAGCCAGCAGCACAAACGAACGCATGGGCGGCTCTGTGGCAAACTTCACGCCCGCCGCGACGGCCTTGTCGCGCTCGCCCGTAAGCAGCGCGGCCAGACGCTCCGAATCCTGCTTGGCGCGTGCGACGCCGGTTTCAGTGTCGCGCTGGATTTTCTGTACGGGATCTGGCGTGCGTTGCGGCGCGGGACGCGATGGCGGCTCCTTGGCGACGGCGCGCGCAGGCGGCGCCTTGGCTTCCTTAGGCGCACGCTCCTTCTTTGGCTTGAACAAAGCGCCAATCATGCCGAACAGCATAAACACTAGGACAAGCGCTATGGCGCCCGCACCGCCGACAAGCGCGATGTCCGGCGCTGTGCTGACAGCCGCCGCAGCCTGCGGACTGGCCTGTTCGATATAGCCGCGCAACAGCGCGGCGATTGGTGCAATTTGTTCCATGCCGATCTCCCGTGCCGTTCCTAGCACGGGTCGCGGGGCTGTGAACATCAGCTAGCTGGGTTCCGGCTGATCGGAAAACCGCGGCGCCGTCCGGTCGTCTGAAAGGCCGACATCTGACGCAGCAATGCCGGTGCGGGCCTTCCAGAGCTTGCGCCAATTCTGCGGCCAGGAGTGTGAGGCGGCCATGGCGCCGGCGAGTTCATCCTTGGCGTCGATCAGAAACATGGTATCGCGCGCCATGCGGTCTTCGGGCCGCGCCTTTGCCCGCACCGCGTCAGCCACCACGAACCGCGCACGGGCGTTGGAAAACGCTTCCGGCGTCAGGCAAAAGCGGGCTTTGCGCAGCGCTGCGTCCACCGCGTCAAAACGCGGGGCGCCCCAGCCCATATGAATCGAACGATCGAGGAAGAACGCGAAATCGATTTCCGTGGGCTCCAGTCCAGCTTCACGCCAGGAGCGCTCCAGGCGCTCGACCACGTAGCGGAACCAGGCGCTATCGCCCCAAGCGGCCTCGTCGTACGCCGCCTGTGTCTCTGGCAGCGCGCCCAATTGCGCGAACGCCGCGCTCCACGCCGCCCTCTGCCCCGGCTTGGCGCACACACTTTCGACAAGCGCACGCGCCGCGGGATATTTGTGCTTGCTGGCGATTCCGAGCTCTTTCGCGGTCTTCAACGTGAAGAGTTTTTCCGCGTCTTCAGCGCCGTTTGCCGCGAACACAGAGAGCACGGTATCGCGGTCAAGCCGATAGAGTACGCCGAGTAATTCTCCGCCCCAACCGAGCGTTTTGCCGTACGGCCCCCACGTCAGCACCGAACCCTGATCGCCGGTGAACTTTACGCAGACGTTCCACTCGACGCGGTCGTAATCGCCGCCCTCCATTGTGCGCGCCAGCGTCTGGGCGCGTTCGAGCGCACCGGGCGGCTTTTCGCCCGTAACCGCCTGCCAAGCCTCGACCGTCATATGGCCGTCGATTTCTATCGCAGCGCCGCGGCACGCGGCCACCGCGCGCATCGCCTCGGCGGTGGCGCGCGTGTAGCGGCCATCGAGCGTGACAGGCGTGACGCCGCATTTTTCCGCGCGCTGATCGATCGCCGCCTGGAGACGACCGATTGGCCCCCATTTCGAGTCTTGGATCGTCACGCGTGCGCCGGGCTCGGCATAACGGATTAGGATCGCATCGGCCGAGGGGTCGCCCCCGCCCGCGCGCGCGGAAGGGCCGGCCAGCGCGAACGCCAGCGCCGCAGCGCCGGAGACCGACGCCGCAGATATCCCGAACCGGGTGAGAACCCTTATAAATCCACGCATAAGATCTGACTACCGGCGCGGCTGCGCCGCGCCTTGCCATAAGATGCCTGCAAGAAGCTCGCCGGCAAGCGCGAGGCTCAGCTTTCCGTTAACCGTCCTGCGCGGTCCAACGCAGGGCTTGGGTATTGTAGCCTCGGCTCTGCAAGCGCCCGATCAGGTCATCCTTCACCGCGGCGTCCAGCTTCGGCGCCCGCGCGAGTATCCATAGGAACCGTCCCGAGGGCTCGCCCACGAGCGACCACGAATAATCATCGGCGCGGTCCAGCACCCAGTAATCGCCCTCAAACGGGCCAAAGAAAGAAACCTTCAGCTTCGCGTTGTTCGGCGGATCGACGACCCGCGCGACACCCTTGGCGATCTTCTCCTTCCCTGCCGGATCGCCCTCGCGACAGGTGTTGAGCACCGTAATCTTGCCGTCGGGCCGCTTGGCGTATTCCGCCGTCACGCCCTCGCACCCTTTTTCGAACCAGTTTTCGTACCGGGCTATCTCGTACCAGCGTCCGATATAGCGATCGACCTCCACCGCCTTCACGGACAGCGGCGGTTCGGCGCTACGGTTGACGGGCGGCGACGCGCAGGCAGTAAGAGCCAGCGCGGCAAAGATGGCTTTCCTCATGGCTGCCTATACGCGCAAAGCCTGATCTGGATCGTTCATCAGCGCATGGACGTGCCGCTCCAGCGGCCCCCATTTCTTGTAAGTTCGCACATGATCCTGCGCGCCAGCCCAAGCGGCCGCGAACGCGGCGCGCGCGCCGTCAACTGCGAAGGCCGCCGCCAGCGGATCGATCGATATCCTGATCGTGAAGACTATAGCGCCGGTTTTGGGAAGTTTGCGGATCGTCTGGCGCTCCACCCGCAGATGCAGAAGGCCGGCCGCCTCAAGGACCGGCGTGGCGTTGGCGCGGGCGATCAGAGGCGCCTGGCTGGGCGTGAACCGCTCGGGCCCCGCCTGCACCGTCCAGTTAAACCGCTCCATGACGACGCCGGGCACAACCGCTTCGAACATCCGCACTATGCGGGCCGCCATCCCCTGCGCCCCCGCCGGCCCGAGCCGGTCGGGCACAGGACCGTGCAGATGGCTGACGGGGCGGCCGATATTGTCCGCCAGCGACCAGAATGTCGGCGCACAAAGCACCGCGGCGCTCAGCAGCCAATCCTCACCGCGCTTCTCCATGATGCAAAAGTCGTCCGACACGAGCGACGCACCTGTGGGTAAATCTTGCGCGCCGACGAGCGCCGCGAGTTCGGCTTGGGCTAGCGCCGACCCTTCGGTCTCCGCGAACACTTTTTCGCGATGGCGCGCCAGCAGCGCGCGCTTTTCCGGCAGCGCGGCTGTTTCCGTGTCAGGCGCGAGCCAAGCCTCGGGCGAGATTGGCTTCAATCCCACGGTGAAATCCGGAGGCCCAGCCATAAACGGTAGATAAGGCGGACGGCGCATGCTGTTTTCTAGCCGCTCGCAGCCCGGTGGGGCAGAGGCGCTGCGGAAAAGTCACACAGCGACAGTCACAGCAGCGTCGCATTGCCTGATCGTCATGCTTCGGCTTAAAGTTTCTCCAGAATGTAGGCCTGCGGTCGCGTTGGGCGTCCGCAATCAGATCGTGTGAGGGTCTTTCCGCTAATGCGTCAGATTGTGGTGATCCACTCCCTACGCGCAAAGGAAGACGCGGCCGTTTTCGTAAGACGGCTGCAGGCCGAGGGATTCACCGTCCCTTGGAACCCTGAATCCGGCGGGCGGTACGTGAGCGGCGCTGAGAAGCCGGAAGCGGCCCCCTGCACGCTCGTGCTTTGGACCAAGGATGCGCCGACGTCGCGCTGGGTGCGGGAATACGCGATCGCTGCGCATAAGCGTAACGCACTGGTCGAGGTGCTTATTGAACGGACAGTGTCGCCGATTGACGCCGCGGTTGAGCCGATCGATTTCTCCGATGTCGCCGACGAGAAAACCGAAGCGCGTCTCATGAAAGAATTGATCGTCCGCGTTGAAGCCAAAACGGGCGAACCCAACGGACGTCTGCCGATGCGCAAGGAAGTTCGTCCGTTCGCGGCGCTCGGCGGGTTTGGTTTTATCATTACCTGCACGATCGCAACGATGCCCGGCCTGCAGCCCAGCTCCGAAGGGCTGATCACGCCGCAGAACACGGCGCAGGCGCCAATCGGCGAGATGGCCCTTGCTCAGGGCGGGCCGGTTGTCAGCCCCTCCGAACTGGCGCCCGCGGAAATGGCGCCTGTGACGGTAAAATACCGGCCAACGCGCCTGGGTGTTGAAGCGGTGATCCGCGTTCGCGTCGTAGCCGACCCCTCAATCGTCAGCGAAGATGACGCCGTGGTCTACCGGCTGGTCGATGTTCCTGAACTGACCGTCAGCTAATCGCGCGGCTCGCCGCGGCGTGATCGTAACCAATGCAAGATCGCCCAGGCGTGCGCTTCGTGGCGCATCTTGAGCGCGGCCTCGTGCGGCGCCGCCCAGACCAGGCAATGGTTAGGCTCGGTAGGCTCGCTATCGGCGGCTGACAGCTCAACCTGATAGAACGCTGCAAGGTTGTTCCGCGGCTCGCCTTTCGGCGTCCAGTACTGACCCGCGCGGCCGATCATGCGGTCGGGCCAAACCGTCAGGCCAGTCTCCTCGGTGAATTCGCGCATCAGCGCGCCGGCTTCATCTTCGTCGCGCTCTACCCCGCCGCCTGGAAGATCGTACTCAAACGGAGCCGCCGCGCCGATCCTCACGATCGCGATCTGGTCGGCGCGGGCGCATATGCCATGCACCACCTGCCGCTCAATATAGGTAAGGCCGGACTGGGTCTGCCCGAACTGCAAAGCATAGCGTGTCAAAAATCACCCGATGATCGGCGAGCGGCTTATCCGGCGAGGGTGGCCACCCGGTCAATACACCGCCAGCGCCGCCAGCGCTTTTTCCAGCGCCGCCGCCACGCTTTGCGACGCCGCCGCGCCGCCGGTTCGCTCGGCAGACTCGCACACATCCGCCAGCGCAACCAAGCCAATGCCGCGCGCCGAGCCTTTCAGTTTATGCACCGCATCTGCCCAACCAGGCGCGCCAGGCGCGGCGAGCGCGGCGCGCCATTCATCGGCCTGGCCGCGAAACAAGCCTGCCACTTCGCTTTGCAGCGCTGTATCGCCTGCGGTCATCATGTCGAAATGAGCGCGATCAAGCGCAGGAAGGATGGCGGCTTCAAGCATGCCGCTCAAACTGGACAATATGCTTTAAGAGCGGCTTAAGACGGCTTCTCTGACCCTCAGCGCTTCGCTATTTCCGAACAAACAGCCGGGGAAACATGCGCGCCGCCACCGCTGGCGCGGCGAACCACGGATCGCGATCCTTGCGCCGTGCACTTTCGAGATCAGCGCCCTCAAACGCCGCGAGGTCGCGAAGGTCTGGATGCAGCATCGCCCGATCATCCCGCGCGCCGCGCCGCCAGCCGGACATCAGCATATCTGCGCACCAGCGGCGATGTTCGAGGTCCGCGGCCGCATCAGGAATCTCATCGGGACCAAGCGTGGGCAAAGCGCCCCTCTCTTTCGCGCCGGCCGGGCGCCAGCCCAAGGACCAGAGCTTGATCACTGCATGATCGGCGCTGGTGCGATTGGCGCTGATGTAAACCTCGCTCAATTCGTCCCAGGGGCGCTGGGCTGGCCCATCCGGCGATGGGATAAACGCGCCGCGCTCCAGCACGCCCTGCGCAACACCAGCGCGCAGCGCGCTCAGCGCGTCGTCGCCGAACGTCTCGGCGAATTCGCTTTCGAGCGCGGCGATGTCATCACCCGCTACGCTCGAAGGCCGCGTCATGCGCGAGAGCTTTTGCCCAAGGGTGCGCCCCTTCCGCAACGCGGCGGCGTATGCGTCCGCGTGCTGAAACAAGACGCACGTATGGATATAGCCTTCATGCAGCCGCCTTGCCGCTTCGTCCGGCCCGCGGTCCACCAGCGCGCCAGCCGATAGCACCTGGCGCGGCTGGGCAAACGGAATCACCCGTACGCCACGCGCGCTCTCCAGCGTAATAGCGATCGTTTCTTCCTTGCTTTCGCGCACGATCAGCGGCGGCGCATCGCCTGCCCCGCGCCCGCACAGCACCGCCGCGCAGCGGAGCGTCTCCTCGTCCGATGGCCATGACACGAGCGCCGCCGTGAACGGCCCACGCGCGCCAGCGACGTCATTGAGCGGCGCCCACGGATTTCTTTGGGCCCGCCAGTCATAGGCGTTGAACGTGATGTCCGCTTTCCAGAACTCGTCCTCGTTCGCTGCTGGATAGGCCGCTTGAAACTCTTGCCCGGCCGCTTGCGGGTCGCGCGCGAACACCGAAACGCGCGGCGCCTCCAGGCCCAGCGCCCAGCCGAGCCGGAAAAAACGCGCCGTCACCGCCAACGCCGCCTCGTCCCATCCCACGACCGCCAGATGCAGGCGATTGTGTCCGCGCCGGGCGGCCTCCTCGAACAACAACACGCCGGCAAGCACCTGCCGCGCCGCCACCTCGGGCAACGAGAACATGTCAGCGGCGTGCAGCCTTCCCCCTGCCGGCAGATCGCGGCGCAGCGCCTCGCTTTCCAGCCGGACCAGCACATCGCCCGGCGCGGAGCGCTTGCGCAGATTGAGCGCGGTGGCGGCGACGCCAAGATTTTCCGAATCGCCGGCGCTGATCGCAACGATGCGGTCAGCGGCGCGGACGCCGGCGCCGGTAAGCACGGCGCGGTCGGTCGGCGATCCGGCGCTGAGCGCGACGCCGTCGGCGGCCAGAGCATCAACTTCCGCAGAGGATACGTTGCGGCGCAAGAGCACGACGGCCTTACGCCGTGGCCGGTTGGGCCGGGCGATGTCGCGCGCCAGCGCTTCTGCCTCAACGCCCTCGCCGGTTACGATAACGTGGCCTGCGCCAATGGCGCGCAAGGCGTGCGCTACAGCGCCGAGCAATTGCGTCCAGAAACCAAAAGCCAGCGTCATAATCGCCAACAACGCAAAGGCAGTCTGCGCGACCACAAAACGAATATCGGGATCGTTGAAGTCGCAAAGTTTGCCGCTGCGAATCCGGCAGATGCTGTCGGACACCACAGTGACCAGATATTCGGGCGAGCCTGGCGCCATCTGCGCGGCGGCGCGCTCGGCGCCCGGCTGGTCGAGCCGCTGGCGCATTTCGTCATAGGCCGCACTGGCGCCCAGCCCGAGCCAGAGCAACCCTACCGCCGCGCCCATCAGCAGACGGACAGGCGCCGCGCGCTGGTGCGCAAGCCGCAGGGTGCGCACCGAGACCGCATTGGAAAGAAACCGTCTGATGGCGTTGATCGGGCCAGGCCGGGCGCGCGTGCGCCGCCAGCGCCGCCCCTCCTCGGCAGGACTTTTCGGGCCGTCCGGGCCGTTCTGGCGCGCCATTTCTCACCCCCTTCCACAGCAAACGGCCCCCTTGAGGCGCGGTCAAGGCCGCCCCGCCGTTGGCGCGAGCGCCGGCTCGGACAACCGGGCCGATTGGGTTGCTTTCAGCGGCGGGTCGTTTAAACGTCCGCGGCTTCGCGCCGAGGCGATTCGGCGGCGGGTGATTAGCTCAGTTGGTAGAGCAGCTGACTCTTAATCAGCGGGTCGCAGGTTCGAATCCTGCATCACCCACCACACCCCTTTATCCGCTCGATATTGGTTCGTGGGTGTTGGAATGGCGCTCGTGCTGCTGCGCCGGTTCAGCCCGCGGCGGCGAATTGCAGGCGCGCCAGGCGCGCGTAGAGCCCACCGCGCGCGGAGAGTTCTTCGTGACGGCCCTGCTCCACCACGCGGCCGCCATCCATCACAACGATACGGTCGGCGCGCAAAACCGTCGCCAGGCGATGAGCGATCACCAACGTCGTGCGCCCGGTGCGGGCGGTTTCGATCGCGCGCTGCACGAGACGCTCGTTCTCAGCGTCCAGCGCGCTGGTGGCTTCATCGAGCAACAGCACTGGCGCGCCGCGGACCAGCGCGCGGGCCAATGCCAGGCGCTGGCGCTCGCCGCCTGAAAGCAGCTTGGCCCGGGGGCCCAGCGCCGCGCCGTAGCCTTCGCTCCGCGCCAGAATGAAAGGTTCGGCCTCCGTGGCGCGGGCGGCGGCGGCGATTTCCTCCTGATCGGCTTCACTCCTGCCATAGCGGATATTTTCCGCTGCGGAGCCGGAGAACAGCGCCGCGTCCTGCGCCACATAGGCAAAACGTGAGCGCCACGCGCCGGGATCGGCCAGACGCGCATCGACACCGTCAAGTTTCACGGCGCCGGAATCGGGATCGTAAAACCGCAGCAGCAGGCGAAAGATCGTGCTTTTACCGGCGCCCGACGGGCCGACCAGCGCCACCGTTTCGCCCGGCGCCACGCGCAGCGAAAATTCGTTCAGCGAAGAGCGCCCTTCGGCGCCCGGATAAGCAAAGCTGACGCGATCAATTTCGACCAGCCCGCGCGCAGGTTGCGGCAGCGTCACCGGCGAAGCGGGCGCAGCGATCGCCGGCTCTTGCCGCAGCAGATCCATCAGCCGCTCCGTCGCGCCGGCGGCCTTCTGCACGTCGCCCCAGGTTTCGGCCAGCGAGGCCAACGCCGAAGCCGTCAGCACCGCGAGCAACACGAATTGCGTCAGCGCGCCGGCCGTCATCTGCCCGTCGAGCACGTTGCGCGCGCCAAGCCACAAAACGCCGGCGACGCCGCAAAACACCAGGGTCATCACGGCCGCCGTCATCAGCGCACGCGCGCCGATACGCTGCACGGACGCGGAAAACGCCCCTTCCAGCGCGCCGCGATAACGCGACCGTTCGCGCTGCTCCTGGCCGAAGGCCTGAACCGTTTCCAGCGCATCAAGCGCCTCGGCGGCGGCGGACGAAGCGTCCGCCAACCGATCCTGGCTGAGCACCGACAGTTCACGCACCCGCCGGCCAAGCGCGAACAGCGGCACAAGCAGCGCCGGGATCAGCAGCAAAAGCAGGGCGGCCAGCTTCCAACTCGTCACGAACATCAAAGCAAGGCCGGCAGACCCGGTAATCAGATTACGCAAAGCGAACGAAGCGGACGAACCAACCAGCGTTTCGACGACCTGCGCATCCGTGGTGAGGCGCGACAACGCCTCCCCCGTGCCCATGCGCGTAAAAAAGGAGGGCGAAAGGCCGACGAGGCGGTCATACACATCGCTGCGCAGATCGGCGACAACGCGCTCGCCGATACGGGTGACGAAGTAAAACCGCGCCGCCGAAAACGCCGCCAGCAGCACGGCCGCGCCCATCAGCATCGCGAAATAGCGGCCCAGCGCGCCGTCCGGTCCGCCATGCAGGCCGAAATCGACCAGGTTTCGCGCCGCCAACGGCAGGGCGAGCGTTGCGGCGGAGGCGAGCAGCAGAAAGAGCAGCGCCAGCGCAAGCCACGTCTTGCGGCGGATCAAGTACGGCCACAGGGCCGCCAGCGCGCTGACATCGCGCGAACGCTTGCGCCGTTCAGCTTCGTGGCCGACGGCCGCGGCATGGACGGCGCCCCGGCTCGGCCGGCCTTCGGTTTCTGTTGTGTGCTGCGAGCCCGGCATGGGGGGTGCTACCACGGCCAGACACTGCCGCGCCATTGGCGGTTTCGCCCCACATGCGGCGGAGGCTCGCACCGCCCCGCCGCCCGGCTATGTTGAGACGAGGGAGGGATGGCAAGGCGATGTTTCTGAGCGCAGCGGAACTCCAGGCGCTGACGACCAGCCTGATCGTATCGCTGCGCGCTATCCTATTTGCGCTGCCGCTGGCGATCGGCGTGGCCTGGCTGCTGGCACGCACGCAATGGCGCGGCAAAGTCGTGCTCGACGCGCTGGTTCTGGCGCCGCTCGTGCTGCCGCCGGTGGTGGTAGGCTATCTGCTGCTGCTGCTGTTCGGGGTTCGCGGCCCGATCGGTTCACTGCTCAACGAATGGTTCGGCATGCGCCTGGCTTTCACCTCAGCGGGCGCCTCGCTCGCGGTAGGCGTGATGGCCTTTCCGCTGATGGTGCGGGCCGTACGCTTGTCTCTGGAGGCGATGGATTCCGGGCTGGACGAGGCGGCGGCGAGCCTGGGCGCCACGCGGCTCGACCGCCTGTTCAATATCCAGCTGCCACTGGCCGCCCCCGGAATCATAGCGGCAGCGATTATCGGCTTTGCCGCCGGGTTGGGCGAGTTCGGCGCCGTGATCACGTTCGTGTCCAACGTGCCGGGCGAAACTCAGACCCTGCCGCTTGCGATCTACAGCGCGCTGCAGGAACCGGGCGGCGACGTCAAGGCCGCGCGCCTGGCCGTGCTCTCGCTCACGCTGGCGCTGATCGGGCTGGTGCTGGCTGAATCAATCGCCCAGGCCGGGCCATCGACGCGGCGGCGATGATCGAATTTTCTTTCATCGCCCGGGCGGGCGCGTTCGAGCTGGCGGCGGCGGGAGGGGCGCGCACGCCGGGCGTCATCGGCGTATTCGGCCCATCCGGCGCGGGGAAGACAACCTTCCTGCGCGCCATAGCGGGGCTCGCGCCCCTGACCAGCGGTGCGATCAAAATCAACGGCGCCGCGCTGACGGGCAGGCCCGAGCAACGCCGGATCGCCTATGTGTTTCAGGACAACCGGCTGTTTCCGCACCTCAGCGTGCGGGAAAATCTCCTGTTCGGGCTCAAGCGCGCGCCCCTTCCGCATCGCTTGCGCCTCGACGACGCCGTCGCCGCGCTGGGCCTTGCGCCGCTGATGGCGCGCTCGACGCGCTTTCTTTCCGGCGGCGAACAGAAACGAGTAGCACTTGGCCGGGCGCTGCTTTCACAGCCGCGCCTCGTGCTGATGGACGAGCCGCTCGCCGGTATCGACGCCGCGCGCAAGACTGAAACGATCGAACTCATCCGCAATGTCCGCGCACGATTCGATGCGACGATCGTGTTCGTTACGCATGACATTGACGACATCGCCGCGCTGGCAGACGACCTCATCCTGATGGACCAGGGCGAGGTCACCGCGTGCGGCGACGCACGACAAGTGTTTGCCGATCCGGCGAACGCGCTCAGCGAACGAGAAGATGCGCGCGCCTTGGTAGACGCCGTGGTGGAGCGCGTTGACGCCGCGCAGGGCATAACCGTCCTCGCCGTCGGCGTCGCCAAGCTGACGATGCCATGGTCGTCGCACCCGCCCGGCGCGCGCGTGCGCACGCAGATTTTCGCGCGCGACGTGACATTGGCGGCGAAACTGCCCGAAGCCATATCGGCGCAGAATGTTTTGCCGGCAAAGGTTTTCTCTTTGCGTCAGCGGGCCGACCGCCTGGCGCTGGTGGCGCTCGACACGCCGGCGGGCGCCATCCTTTCGACGATTACGCAGCAATCGGCGATGCGGCTGGCGCTGGCGCCGGGCGTGGATGTGTTTGCGCTGGTGAAAGCGACCTCGTTTTCACCGCGCGGCCATTCATAGCCGCAATTCCTGATCGGGCTGCAAAGGCGCGAACACCGCTTCGACCATTTCGTCAGTAACGGCCTCGATCGACGGCGGCGACCAGCGCGGTGCGTTATCGCGATCAATCAGCTCGGCGCGAACGCCCTCTTTGAAATCAGGCAAACCTACGACCCGCAGGGCGATGCGGTATTCCATCTTCATATGCTCGGCGAAAGAACCGGCGCGCGCGCCGTGTTGCATTTGCCGTAGCGCGATCTTGATGGTCTGAGGCGATTTCGATTTCAGCAGCGCCAGCTGTTCGCGCGCCCATTCACCGTCTTCTCCCGCAAGCGCCGAGAAGATATCTTCCGCGCGATCGGCCGCGAACGAGCGGTCAATCGCCGCCCGATGAGGCGCGAGCGACGCAGCGCCTGGATCGCTGTGAAATGCGGCAAGGACATCCGGCAACGCGCCGCCCTCAGGCGCAATCAAGCGCGCCTTCAGCGCCTCGATGCTCTCAGACGCCACAACATGCGTGGCGATACGGGCTGCAAAACAATCAGCAGCGCCCAGCCGGGCGCCGGTCAACCCCAGAAACACGCCGAGCCGCCCGGGAAGGCGTGGCAGAAACCAGCCGCCGCCGACATCAGGGAACAGGCCAATGCCCGTTTCAGGCATCGCCCACAGCGTGCGCTCCGTCGCGACGCGATAAGGCCCGTGGATCGAGACGCCGACGCCGCCGCCCATGGTTACGCCGTCCATCATCGCGACGTAGGGCTTGGGATAAGCGTGGATCAGCGCGTTGAGCGTATATTCAGCGGAGAAGAAGGCCGCCGCCAAGGCGCCATCGCCAGCGCCGCTTTCGGCGACCATGCGAATATCGCCGCCGGCGCAAAAGCCGCGTGGTCCGGCGTGATCGATCATCACCGCTTCGACGCGCCGATCTTCACGCCAGGCGCGCAACGCGGCGTCCATCGCGCGGCACATGGGCGTGTTCAACGCGTTCAGCGCGCGTGGCCGGTTCAGCGTCAACCGTCCCAGCCGGCCTTCGATCCGCGCAATGACGTCTTCGGCTTCGCTCAAAGCTTCTCGTCCGAGGCCGCGATGCGCGTGGTGAAGAGGCCGACGAGCAGCATCGCCGTGTAGCCGAGCAGCTTGATCGCCCCGAATGCGCCATCTAGCGCGGCGTCAAGATTTGGAAACACGTTGGCGAACGTGTTGAGCGCGTAGACGTCGAGCGCCATGCCCGGCATCGCCAGCGCCACCGCCGCTTCGGCGCGATCGATCTTCGCTTCACGAAGCACGCGCAGCGCCAGAAGCGTGAACCCGCCCATCACGATCGGGGAAGCAATCAGCAGCGCATAAACTCCTTCACCGGGAAAGAAGAAATCCTGTCCGAAGAAACGCAGAGCAAGCGTGACGACGAGCCACAATACAAAGCCGAGCAGAGTTGCGCGCAAAATCATGGACGTTGTCCTTTTCTAATTCGTACCTTGCGCCACGGCTTTCAGCCGTTCGGCGATGGAGAGGCGATCGTCGGTAAAATCGGAATCGATCCACCAAGCTTCGACTTCGCGCATAACAGCGCCGACGCGCGGCCCAGCCGGCACGCCGGCGGCGACAATATCGTCTCCTGAAAGCGGCAGGCGCGGCCGCGTCCAGGCTTCTCCGATCGCCAGCAGGGCGCGCCATTGCGCGGCGGCCTTGCCTTCGGGATCCTCCGCCCAGACCAGCCTTACGCGATCGGCAAAGGTTTCGGCGCCCATCTGATACAGCAGCCGGCGTACTTCGCGGGGCGACAGATACGAAACCAGCCGCGCCCGCGCATCCAGCGCCGCGACGAGACGGCCGCGCTCCTCGTTCGACAATTTGAGCCGTCGCGCGAGCGCGCGCGCGATCTCCGGATCGTCGGGCAAAAAAGCCGCGAGGCGCAAAAGCGGATCGGCTGTATTGAAAATACCGGTTTCGATTTCGATCAGGCCGTCAAGGCGCGCGCGCCCGGCTGCTTCAGGCAAAACCAGCGGCAGCACGCCGCTGGTTTCCATCGCGATCAGCGCCGCGCGCGGATCTGGCGCGGCGAGCAGTTTCTTTATTTCCTTCCAAACCCGCTCAACGGAAAGCTGCGCAAGCCCATCCTTTAGGCGCGCGCAGGCGGCGAGCCCGTCCGGATTGGGGCCGGCTTTCCCATACCAGGCGAAGAAGCGGAAAAACCGCAAAATCCGAAGGTAGTCCTCGCGGATGCGCGTATCGGCGTCGCCGATAAACTGCACGCGGCCCTCGCGCGCGTCTTCGACGCCGCCGCCTGTGGGATCGTGCAACGCGCCGTCAGGCTCAGCATAAAGCGCGTTGAACCGGAAATCGCGGCGCTGCGCGTCTTCAGCCCAATCGCGCGTGAACGCCACCGTCGCGCGGCGCCCATCGGTAGAAACGTCGCGCCGCAGCGTCGTGACTTCGTACGGCCGGTGATTGGCGATAACTGTGATCGTACCATGCTCGATGCCCGTGGGCGCCGCGCCCAGCCCCGCCGCGTGCGCGGCGGCGATCACCTGATCCGGCGTCAACACCGTGGCGATGTCGATGTCATCGACCTTCTGGCCGAGCAGCGTGTTGCGTACGCAGCCGCCGACAAAGCGCGCCCCGCCCGGCTCGGCGCTTTCCAGCGCAGCCATGACGGCTTGGGTTTCAGGCGCGGTCAGCCACGCGGCCGTTGGCAGACGCGGGCTCACGGCTTCACCCGGTCTGGCACCAGCACGCCGTTTTCCAGATGCGCCGGTTCGAACGCGCCGGTGTTTGGAGGTTCCAGGAAAGCTGGCGCGAGAAAGCTGGCGACAGCGAAGATCACCGCCAGCGCCCAAACCTTGTTAGGGGGCGGCGCGCGGCTGTCCTCACCCACGACCCGGCGATAGATAAACAGCACGACAAGCGGCAGCGCGAACGCCAGCGCAGCAAATATGAGGCGGACGATCATCGCGCCGCCTCGCCGAACAGCCGCTCATATAGCGCCCGGATCAAGCCCCCCGTTGCGCCCCAGATGTAGCGGTCGCCGTGGGTGATCGCATAATAAGATCGCATCTTGCCGCCGAATTCGCGCTGGTGACGCTGGTGATTGAGCGGATTGAGCAAGAAATCGAGCGGCGTTTCAAACACCTCATCGACCTCGCGCGGGTCCGGTGCGAGCGCAAAGCCCGGTTCAATATAGGCCACGACCGGCGAGATTATGTAGCCGGTGCCGGTGCGGTAGGCTCCATAGCCGCCGATCGGGCGAATGAAGCTGGCGGGCATGCCGGTCTCTTCAACAGTCTCGCGCACGGCCGCGGCGGCGGCGTCAGCGTCATTCGGCTGGATGCGCCCGCCGGGGAAGGATATTTGTCCGGCATGGGTCGGCATCGTGTCCGCGCGCTTGGTCAGCAGCAGTGTCCACCCCTCCGGCCGGCGCACCAGCGGCACCAGAACGGCCGCCGGCGTCAGCGATTGAACGCCAGTATCGAAATCGTGATCACCGCCGGCTGCCAGCGCCGGCGGCGTCTCCAAAGGGTCAAGCCGCTGAGCCAAACGCGTTTCAAGATCGCCCAATGTGCTCACGCCGCGCCCCTCGTGCGACGGCGTGCGTACCTGGTGGCGGTGGCGTCCGGCCTGATCGAAATCCATCTTGCCGCGCAACTCATTCCGCCGCGCCGAGATCAAACGCGGCGCCGCCGCTGAATATACGAAGCCGTCCATGGTGCGGCTCTGCCCAACCGGCCAATTCGTAAAACGGCGCCCGCAGAATGCGCGCTTCAAGACCTTCGCGCACCGTCACGTAAGGCCGCGGCGCGCCGCCAGATTCCATGACACGTATGGGGTTTTCCGGCCCAGCCGGAATCACATCACCGACATTTGTGGTGAAGGCGATCGCCTGATCATGGCCCTCGCCGAGGCGGTCCGCGCGGATCGCCACGAACGGCGCGTCGTGAACGCGCACGCGCATTTTCTCGACCGGCGTGACGATATAGACGGCGCCGTCCGCCTCACGCCGCAGAATCGATGCGAACAGACGCACGAGCGCCGGCCGGCCGATACGGGCGCCTTCGTGCCACCAAGAGCCGTCGGCGCGGATTTCGATGCTCGACTCGCCGCAATCGGGAGGGTTCCACAAATGGACCGGCGGCCGGGCGCCTGCCGCGCCAGCCTCTTTCGCCAACGCCGCCAAACCAGCATCAATATTTGCGCCCGATACGCCGATCATGCGACCTGATCTTGCAACCTGCCCAAAAATCCGCCTGCTTGCGGGACTAGGAACATCTTCGCCCATGGACATAGCCCCTCCCCAAGACAATCCGGAAGCCCTGATCGGGGAGGCCGAAGCAGCGGCGGCCAAACTGCAGCGCGCCCGCGTCGAGATCGGCAAGGCCGTTTTCGGCCAGGAGCGGGTGGTCGAGTTATCTCTTGCCGCGGTGCTGGCCGGGGGCCACGCCCTCCTGGTGGGAGCGCCAGGCCTAGCCAAGACCCGCCTTGTGGCCGCTCTCGCCCAGGTGCTGGGCCTGCCTTGGGGCCGCATCCAGTTTACGCCAGACCTTATGCCCGCCGATATTCTCGGCTCCGAAGTGCTGGACACGGACGAGACCGGCAAGCGCCATTTCCGGTTTGTGCAAGGCCCGATCTTCACCTCGCTGCTGATGGCCGACGAAATCAACCGCGCCAGCCCGCGCACGCAATCGGCGCTGTTGCAGGCCATGCAGGAGCACCACGTTACGGTTTCCGGCCACGCCTTCGATCTGCCCGCGCCGTTCCACGTGCTGGCGACGCAAAACCCGATCGAGCACGAAGGCGCCTACCCGCTGCCCGAAGCCCAGCTCGACCGCTTCCTGCTGCAGGTCGATGTGCCCTATCCTGATAAAGAGACTGAGCGGCGGATCATCGTCGAAACCACCGGCCTCAGCGAATCCACACCGCAGGCCGTGCTCGATCCCGCCACGCTGATGTCGATCCAGCGACTCGTGCGCCGCATGCCCGTGGGCGAGAAGGTTCTGGCGGCGATCATCGAACTGGTGCGCTCGGCCCGGCCGGGCGCTTCTTCCGATCCGCGCGTCAACGCCCACGTGGCCTGGGGACCGGGACCGCGGGCTGGACAGGCATTGATGCTGGCGGTGCGTGCGCGCGCGCTGCTGCGGGGACGCCTTGCCCCATCGCTGGACGATGTCACCGCGCTGGCCCGGCCAGCGCTGGTGCACCGTATGGCGCTGTCCTTCGGCGCGCGCGCTGAAGGTCTCGATGTCGACAGCCTGGTCGACGATCTCGCCGCGCGAGCGGCGTAACCCCCCGCCCTTTGCGCGGGATTTTAGAGCGGATGACAGAACTACAAACCGCCCGCACCGAAGCCGCCAATCTCGCCGGCGATCTACCGGGCGTCCTGCTTGAGGCGCGCCGGCTGGCCGCGTTTGCGCCGGGCGTTCACGGCCGGCGCCGGTCAGGCCAGGGCGAAGCGTTCTGGCAGTTTCGCGATCACCGGCCTGAGGACGGCGCCCGCCTCGTCGATTGGCGCCGTTCTGCGCGCGGCGAGCGGCTGTACGTGCGGGAACGCGAAAGGGAGACCGCGCAGACCGGGCTATTCTGGGTCGATCGTTCACCCGGCATGGGCTGGGCGTCTTCGCCGGCGACGCCGTCAAAACATCAGCGTGCGTTAGTGCTGTGCCTGGCCTTCGCCGTGCTGCTTTCCAAGGGCGGTGAACGGATCGGCGCGTTAGGCGGGCCGCACCCGCGCGCCGGCATGCGCGCCGCCGACCGGCTGGCGCCCGATCTGATCGCGCCGCAAAAAGGCGAACCGGCCGATCCGAGACCAAAATCCATCACCATCTACGCCAGCGATTTTTACGCGCCAGTGCAAACATGGGCCGAGCGCCTCAAGCGCGCTGCGGCCATCGGCGCGAGCGGCGCGCTGATCCAGGTTTCCGATCCGGCGGAAGAGGATTTCCCTTTCCGCGGCCGCACGCTATTCGAACAGCCCGGCGGCGTTCAGCCGATCATTTTCGGCCGCGCAGAAGAAGCGCGCGAAGCCTACGCGCAACGGCTGATCCAGCATCGTCAGGCCATGCGTGAAATGGCGCGAACCTACGGCTTCATGCTGATCGCACACCGCACTGATCATAGCGCCGCGCCGGCCCTGAGCCTGCTGGCCGCTTCCCTATCGGAGCGCGGATGAATTTTGGCCCGTTCTTCTTCGCGGCGCCATTGGCGCTGGCCGCGCTGGCGGCGCTGCCGATCCTGTTCCTGATCTTGCGCGCCACGCCGCCCGCCCCGCGCCGCGAATTTTTCCCCCCGCTGCGCCTCCTGCTCGGTCTGCGCACAGAGGAAGAATCCCGCAAGCGCGCGCCGCTCTGGCTGGTGCTGCTGCGCGCGCTCGCCGCCGCGCTGATGATTATCGGCTTTGCGCGGCCAAGCCTGGCGCCGCGCGAAGTCGCCGGCGCCGCTTCGGGCCCGCTTCTGCTGGTGATTGACGATGGCTGGACCGCTGCGCCCGGCTGGGCGCAAGCGCGCGCGGCAGCGGAAGATATTCTAGCCGAGTCCGAGCGTTCCAAAGAGCAGGTGTTCGTATTGACGACCGCGCCAGCGCGCACGCCGCGCGAAGCGGGCGAAGCGCTTAACGGCGCTGACGCGCGCGGGATGGTCAGCCGTCTTGAGCCCCGGCCCTGGCGCCCCGACCGCGCCGACGCGTTGAAGCGACTACCGCAAAAACCGGAGCGGTTCTCCCGCATCGTCTGGATCAGCGATGGGATCGAAGATCCGGGCGCTAGGGACTTCGCCGCAGCCTTGCAACGGCGCGGCCCGGTCACGGCGCGGATTCCGCCGCGCCTGCCGCGCGCGGTGTTTTCAGCCGCCGCCACCGCCGAGGGCGTTGAAGCTGAGATTCGCCGCACGCCCGGCGGGCTGGGGCAAGGCGCCATCGCCGCAGAGACGCTGGAAGGCCGATCGCTTGGCGCCGGTGAGTTCCGGTTCAATCCGGGCGCCGATTCCGTGATCGCGCGTGTGACCTTGCCGCCGGAAATCGCCGCGCGCGCCGCGCGGGTGCGCATCGTGGGTGAAACCAGCGCAGGCGCTACCCGGCTTTTATCGGCCGGCAGCGGCCGTCCGCTGGTCGGCATTGTGGCGCCGAGCAGCGAGCCGCAGCCGCTGCTCTCCGATCCGTTTTATATCGAGCGGGCGATCTCGCCGTTCGCCGCGGTGCGGCGCGGCGAAATCCGTCCGCTGGTGGACGCCGGCATGCAGGCGATCGTCCTGCCAGACACGAGCCGCCTTGCCCCGCCCGAGCGCAATGCGCTCGACGAGTGGATCAAGAAGGGCGGACTTCTGGTCCGCTTCGCCGGGCCGCGCATGGCGAACGCCGTGGATGATCTGACGCCAGTAAAGTTGCGTCCCGGCTCACGCGCGCTCGGCGGCGCGATGGGCTGGGAAAAGCCGCAAGGCATCGCACCGTTCACCACGGAGAGCCCGTTTTCCGGCCTCACGCCGCCAGCCGACGTTACGGTCTCGCGACAGGTGCTTGCCGATCCCAGCGCCGAGCGCGAAGGCCGGATCTGGGCGCGGCTGGCCGATGGCGCGCCAATCGTGACCGCCGCAGCGCGCGACAAGGGCCTCGTGGTGCTGTTCCACATTTCCGCTGGCCCGGCCTGGTCCGATCTGCCGCTTTCGGGTCTCTACGTCGATATGCTCCGCCGCACGCTGCAATTTGCCGGGCGCGCGCAGGGCGCGATCTCCGATCAGCCCAGCAGCGGCCCATGGCTGCCAGCGCGCCTGATGGATGGTTATGGCGCGCTGGCGCCGCCAGGATCTGACGCCAAATCCGTTCCCGCCGACATTTTCCCAGACGCGAAGGCCGGACCCGACACGCCGCCGGGCTTCTACGAACGGCCGGGCTCGCCGGGCTCGACGATTGACGCAGCCTCGGTGAAAGACACCTTCGCCGCGCTGACATTGCCGAACGGAATCACGCGCATGCAGCTCGACGGCGAAAGCAATCGCTTCCTCAGCGGCTGGTTCCTTGGCTTGGCTTCGTTGCTGATCGCGCTCGACCTGATCCTGGCGCTGGCGCTGGCCGGACGCTTGCCGCGCCTGCCGACGCGCGCGCAGGCGACCTACGGGGCAGTCCTGCTGGCGCTGGTTCTGCTGGGCGCGCCGCAGCCCGCATACGCGCAGGCGGGCGCGGCCGAATATGAGACGCGTTTGGCTTACATCCGCACCGGCGACGGCAGCCGCGACCGCATTACGGCGCAAGGTCTCGAAGGCCTTTCGCAGATTTTGCGCGAGCGCACGTCCGTTGAACCCGGCCCGGTGGTGGGCGTCGATCCCGCGCGGGACGACCTTTCGCCCTATCCTATCCTGTATTGGGCGGCGCCCGATTCACCGGCGCGCGTTTCCGACGCCGCTTTGGCCAACCTTGATCGTTACATGCGCCTTGGCGGACTGATCTTCCTCGACACGCGCGATTCAGGCCGCACCGTTTCGCCTGGCCAAGGCCCCGCCGCGCGATTGCTGGCGGGCCTCGACACGCCGCCGCTTGAGCAGATCAGCAATGATCACGTGCTGACCAAAACTTTCTATCTGTTGAAAAACGGCTTCGCGGGCCGCAGCGCGGCCACCCGCATTTGGGGTGAAACCGCCGCCTCCGCCGCCGCGCGTGACGGCGTTGCTTCGCTGATGATTGGCGATGGCGATTGGGCGTCGACCTGGTCGCAGGATTTTGAAGAGCCAAGTTTTGACGGCCCGGCCAGCCAGTACGAGATGGCAATGCGGTTTGGCGTCAATCTTGTCATGATGGCGCTGACCGGCAATTACAAAGCCGACCAGGTTCATGTGCCGGCGCTGCTCGAACGGCTTGGCCGCAGCGGGGCGCGCCCATGACCGGCGAACGGCTTGGCTTTGATCCGAGCATGCCCTGGCCGCTCCTGATCGCGCTGGCGATCTTTGCGGCAGTGATGTGGGTCGCGTACGTGTTCAGGCGCGGGCGCGCGCCGATCCTGCGCGCCATCGGCCTTACGCTGCTGATGATCGCCATCGCCCAGCCGATGCTCGTGCGCGAAACGCGCGAACCGGCAAACGACGTGGCGGCGCTGATCATTGACCAGAGCGAGAGCCTCAAACTCGCCGGCCGGCTGGACGCGGCGCGCGCAGCGGGCGCGGCATTGGCGCAGAAGCTATCTAAGGAAACCGGCCTCGAGCTGCGCGTGCGCGAAGCGCGTGGCGGGCCAGACGGCACCGCGCTGGTGGCGGCGGCGGAGGAAGCGCTGGCCGACGCGCCGCGAGACCGCATTGCCGGCGCCATACTGGTGACGGACGGCCAGGTCTCCGATGTTCCTGCTGATCTGAAGAACGCGCGCAATAACGGACCAATTCATGCGCTGATCGTGGGCGATCCCAATCGCGGCGACCGGCGCCTTGAACTGATCTCGGCGCCCGGCTTTGGCATTGTCGGCGAACCCGTGACGGTCGAAGCGCGCGTGATTGATCCGAGACCGGGCGGCCAGGTGCGGGTGACGGTGGCGGTCGATGGCAAACCTCTGCGCGAAACCATTGTGGAAGCCGGCAAGCCGTTCAAGCTGACCATGTCGCCGCCCAAGCGCGGCCCCAACATGGTAATCATTGAAGCCGAAGCCGGGCCGCAGGAGATCAGCCGCGCCAACAATCGCGCCGCGTTTGAGTTGCAGGGCGTGCGTGACCGCCTGCGCGTGCTGCTCGTCACTGGCTCGCCCTATCCGGGCGCGCGGGTGTGGCGTAATCTGCTGAAATCCGATCCCAGCGTCGATCTGGTTCACTTCACCATCCTGCGCGCCGCCGACAAGCTCGACATGACGCCGCAAAGCGAGCTTGCGCTGATCGCGTTTCCGACGCGCGAATTGTTCGAGCAGAAGATCGACCAGTTCGATCTGATCATTTTCGACCGTTATCGCCGGCAGGGCATGCTGCCGTTGGCCTATTTTGAAAACATCGCCCAGCGCGTGGAAGCTGGGGGGGCGATGCTGATCGCGGCGGGGCCGGAAGAAGCCGGCGAAGACAGCCTATCGCGCACGCCGATCGCGGCGATCCTGCCTTCTCAGCCCAACGGCTCGCTTATCGAACAGCCATTTCGACCCACGCTTACCGGCGTCGGACAGCGCCATCCGGTAACCCGCGGTCTGCCATCGCCCGAGCGCTGGGGCCGCTGGAACCGGGAAGTCGATGCGACCGCCAGCGGCGGGCGTACTCTGCTCGCGGGCGCGGGCGGCGCGCCGCTGCTGGTGCTTGACCGCGCCGGCCAGGGGCGCGTGGCGCAGCTCTGGTCGGATCAGGCGTGGCTCTGGGCGCGCGGCTATGACGGCGGCGGCCCGCACGGCGAATTGCTGCGCCGGCTAGGCCACTGGCTGATGCAGGAGCCGGAACTGGAAGAAGAACGCCTTACCGCCAAATCCATGCCTGAAGGGCTGATCGTGGAACGCTCCACGCTGGGCGATGCGCCGGGAGAGGCGGAACTCACGTCGCCGTCCGGCGCCAAGGTGCGCCAGACCTTGCAAGCGTTCGCGCCTGGCGTTTTCCGCACCACGGTGCAGACCGACGAAACCGGGCTCTATGAAATCCGTTCGGGTTCGCTGCAGGCGTTCGCTGCCGTCGGCCCGCTCAATCCAAAGGAGGCGGCGGCAGTCGCCGCTACGCCGGCCATCCTGGAGCCGCTGGCGCGCGCCCGCGGCGGCGGCGTCACCATTCTCGGCGAAACCGGCATGCCCGTTCCCGATATTCGCCGCGTCGATCGCAACGCGGGAACACAAGGGGCTGGATGGATCGGCCTGCGGCGCAACAATGCCTACGTTGTGCGCGCTTCGGCCGCCGAACCGTTTGGACCCGGTTGGGTCTGGGCGGTCGCGGGGCTGGCCGTGCTGATGCTGGGCTGGCGCCGCGAAGCGGGTTAGCGATCCGCCGGCGGAGCGATTGCGCCTACCAGGCCTTCAAGTGCGCCTTCCCGCAGCGCGGTCCATTGCAAGCGCCGCGCTTCGGCTGGGCCGGGCATCAATACGCGCCCGGCCGGAATCTGGCAGAAGCCGAGCGCGCTGAAAAAGGAAGGTTCGCCCATCAGTACGATCGCCTCGCAGCCAGCCGCGCGGCAGCCCTCGATCGTGCTTTGCACCAGCGCATGGCCAAGGCCGCCATGCTGCGCTTGCGGATCAACGGCGAGCGGGCCGAGAAACAAAGCCGCGCGCGCACCAATGTGAATTTCATAGATGCGGCAGACGCCGACGGCCTCGCCTGCCACCACCGCTACGCGGGAAAGGCCGGGCGCATGGCGCGCGAACTCGCGTACGCGCTCGGATGGTTTGGCAAATCGGCCCGGGCCGAATGCGCGGTCCAGCACGCGCTCGATCGGCGCCTGATGCGCCGGCGTTTCGGCGACAAGGACGGGCGCTGCGATCGTCATGGGCGATGATGCGGACAAAATGCTGCGCCCCCATAAAGGCGCGGGCGTATAGGCCGCGCCGCCAGCGCCTGTCAAAGCGTTTCGCGCGTGGACGGCGCAGCCCCCGGCGTGCCAGAACCCCGCCACCCGTGACCGCAAACTCCTCCGACAGTACGGCGCGCGCCCTCTTCGGCCAGCGCGACTACCTCCGCTACCTAGCTATGCGATGGACGATCGTGCTCGGCACGCAGATCCAGTCCGTCGCGATGGGCTGGCACATCTACACGCTGGCGCGCCATGAAGGCACGGTAGAAGAATCGGCGCTGCAACTGGGCTGGCTTGGGCTTGCCTCGTTCATACCGCTGCTTTTGTTGGCGCTGCCGGCCGGTTGGGCAGCCGACCGTTTTGCCCGCAAGCGAACCATCCTAATTTGCATCATCGGCGAGGCGGCGACTGTAGCCTTCCTGGTGTTCGCCACTGCCGCAGGTATTGCCAGCGTGGCGCTGCTGATCGGCGTAGCGGTGATGTTCGGCGTCTCGCGCGCCTTCTTCCAGCCCGCCTCTACCGCCATGGCCGCGATGCTTGTGCCCCGGTCGCTGATGCCGCGCGCAATCGGCTGGAACTCATTGGCCTGGCAGAGCGCGTCAGTAATCGGCCCTGCGATTGGCGGCATCCTTGTAGCGCTCTCGCCGCTGGCGGCGTACGGCGCTGGCCTGGGCCTTTACGCGATAGGCTTTCTGACGCTTTTGACGATCCGGCATCATACACAGCCGGAGGCGCAGCCGGGCTCTCCGCTAGCGCTGGTGAAAGAAGGGCTTGGCTACGTCTGGCGCCAGAAGATCGTGTTCGGCGCCATCTCGCTCGATCTGTTTGCCGTCTTGCTGGGAGGCGCGACGGCGCTTTTGCCGGTGTTCGCGAAAGACGTGTTGCATGTCGGGCCCGAGGGGTTTGGCGTCTTGCGCGCCGCGCCGGCAGTGGGCGCCACGATCGTAGCGCTGATCCTCGCCAACGCGCCGATCCGCAACCATGCCGGCGCCTTTATCCTCGGCGGCGTATTCGTGTTCGGCGCAGCGACGGTTGTATTCGGCCTCTCGAAACTGTTTCCGCTTTCGGTCGCTGCGCTGGCGATCCTCGGCGGCGCAGACATGCTGTCCGTGTACGTGCGCCAGACGCTGGTGCAATTGGTGACCCCCGATCCGATGCGTGGGCGGGTGGCCGCCGTCTCGACCCTGTTTATCAGCGCGTCGAACGAGCTTGGCGAGTTCGAGAGCGGCGTGGCGGCGCGATTCCTTGGCCCCGTCGGCGCGGCCGTATTCGGCGGCGTTTCAGCGATGCTGATCGTACTGGCCTGGGCGCGGTTGTTCCCAGACCTGCGCAAGGCAGACCGGCTGGAGTGACTGGAAAGCACGCGGCGGCCGCCTATATGCAACGCGCGAGGTATACATGATCGAGAAACGGCCTTTTGCGTCACTCGGCGCGTTCAGCAACGATTGGCTGGCGGCGCACCATCATTTTTCGTTCTCCGGCTATCACGACCCAGAGCGCGTTCATTGGGGCGCATTGCGGGTATGGAACGACGATACGATCCAGCCGAAGACCGGCTTTCCGCCACACTCGCACGCTGACATGGAAATCATCACCTACGTCCGCGAAGGCGCGATCACGCATGAGGATGGCATGGGCAATCGGGGGCGCACCGAAGCCGGCGACGTGCAGGTGATGAGCGCGGGCGCCGGCATTACCCATTCCGAATACAATCTTGAGGACACGCCCACCCGGCTTTTTCAACTCTGGATCCTGCCGAAAACGCGCGGCGGCAAACCGTTCTGGAAGGCGGCGAAGTTTCCGAAATCGGACCGCGCCGGCGTATTGACGCCGCTGGCTTCAGGCTTCGAAGACGATCAGGCGGCAGGCGCACTGCCCATCCGGCAGGAGGCCCGCGTGCTCGGCGCCACCCTGCTCGCGGGCAATACGGCCAAATACGAGTTGAAGCCGGGGCGGACCGCCTATCTAGTCGTGGCCAAGGGTGCGGCGCGCGTTAACGGCGTCGATCTCGCCGAACGCGACGGCGCGGCCATTAAAGACGATCCGGCACTAGAAATAACCGCCCAATCCGACGCTGAACTGGTGCTCGTCGATGCGCCGGAGCTCGGATAATTTGCGCTCACCCAACTCAACCCAGAGTAGTTATACCACTCGGATTTTAAATTTGTTTCCGGCGTAAATTTTTAACCAAATGTTCGGGTTTCGGGACTGAAATACAGTCAATGAAGCCGCTCCGCCTCGTCCGCGTGCTGGTTGTCGATGACAACAAGCAAATGCGGGTTCTCGTACGCGAATTGCTACGGGCGCTGGACATCCGCCTGTTGGCGGAAGCAGGCGACGCCGAAGAGGGCTTCAGGGCGCTACGATCCTTCCGCGCCGACCTGGTGATCACTGACCTGGCGATGGGCAAGAAGGAAGACGGCATTACGCTGGCTCGCCAGATCAGGCTGGCCAGTAACAGCGCTACGACCACCGTGCCGATCATCATGATGACGGGCCACGCCGAAATGTCCCGCGTTTCGGCCGCGATCGACGCTGGCGTGAACACCTTCCTGGCCAAGCCGATCTCCGCGCGCTCGCTGGCCGACCACGTCAGCGCCGGGTTGAACGACCGCCGGCCTTTCATCCGCACGGCCAGTTTTTTCGGTCCCGACCGGCGCCGGCGTCTCCATCCCGATTACGCCGGCCCCTTTCGCAGGGCGGACGATCATGACATCGACATCGAAGAAGACAGCTCGCTGGTAGGCGGCGCGCCAATGCAACGCGTGCGCGGCCGCTAGCGAATCCCGAGAAACTTGTGCGTTTGCAAGCTCAACCGCCATCGCGGATGTTTGAGACAATAATCGATCGCCGAGCGCGTGGCGCCGGCCAAAATCGGCCCCGCCATCGGCTGCAGAAAGAAATAATCGAATTGAAGGTCCTCGAACCGCTCGGGCATTGCCTTTGGCTGAGGAAAGACGAGCTTTAACTCATCGCCCGCTCGTTGGTGCAAGGGCGCATCGGCCTTCGGGCTCACACAGATCCAGTCAATCCCCGACGGCGCAAGCAGGGTGCCGTTGGTTTCGATGGCGATCTCGAATTCGCGCTTATGCAGGGCGTCGATCAATACATGGTCAAGCTGCAGCAACGGCTCTCCGCCCGTGCAAACGACATAGGGCTGGGCGCCGCCGGGCCATAGCGCCGCGACCGCATCGGCCAATGAGGCGGCAGTCTCGAACCGGCCTCCGCCCTTGCCATCGACCCCGACAAAATCAGTATCGCAAAAGCTGCACGCCGCCAGTTCGCGGTCAGCTTCGCGGCCAGACCACAAATTGCAGCCGCTGAACCGCAGAAAAACGGCGGGGCGCCCCGCGCGCGCGCCTTCGCCCTGCAGCGTGTAGAAGAGTTCCTTGACTGAATAGGTCATTGGCCGGTGGTGAATTCTTCCCAGCCCCGCGCGCGCAAAGCGCATGCAGGGCAGTCGCCGCAACCATAGCCCCAATCCCAAAGGCGGTCGCGGTCGCCGCGATAGCAGGTATGCGTCTCCCGCTGGATGAGACGGATCAGCGCTTCGCCGCCCAGATCGCGCGCCAGGCCCCAGGTCTCAGCCTTAGTCAAGAACATCAGCGGCGTTTCAACCGTCACCGGCGCATCCAGCCCCAGCCGCAGCGCCTGGGCCATCGCCGAAATAGTTTCGGCGCGGCAATCGGGATAGCCGGCGAAGTCCGTTTCGCACATGCCGCCCACCAGGGTTGAAAAACCCCGCGTGTAGCCAAGCGCGGCGGCGTAAGCGAGAAACACAAGATTGCGTCCCGGCACGAACGTGGTGGGCAAGGCGCCCGGCGGGGCTTCGATCGGCTTCTCCGCCGTCAGGGCGCTGTCGGCTAGCGCGCCGAACGCTTTAATGTCGACCGCATGGTCGGGACCCAGCTTCGCACCCCAATCGGGAAACGCCCGCACCAGCGCCGCGCGCACAAGCGGGCGCTGGTCAAGCTCGATGCGGTGACGCTGGCCATAATCAAAGCCGATGGTCTCCACCCGCTTGAACCGGCTAAGCGCCCAGGCAAGGCAGGTCGTGGAATCCTGCCCAGCAGAAAACAGCACCAGGGCCGAGTCTTTCCCTTCGTCTATCATCTCCGGAGCATCAGCCATGACCGCGCATCTGATCTACTCGACTTGGCCCGGCGCCGCTGAAGCCGAGTTGTGCGCCGCACAATTGATTGAACAGAGGTTGGCGGCGTGTGTCACCGTTTTGCCCTCTGCACAATCCACGTTTCGATGGGACGGAAAAGTGCAGCGCAGCACGGAAGCGATCATGTTGGTAAAGACTGCCGCGTCGCATAGCAGCGCCGTTCTTGAAGCCGTACGCGCTGCGCATCCCTACGATTTGCCCTGCGTGCTTGCGTTCGCCATAAGCGCTGAGGGGTCCAATCCTGAATTTCTCCAATGGGTCGCTACGGAAACCACATCCGGGGCATAAGCAGGCATCGGCGCGCTTGCAACGACCATGCTGAATTGCGCGTGCAAGTAGTTGACACAAAACGAGGGTGAGCCTCCACTGCGCGCAAATAAGCGCGGCGCCCGCTGCGCAAGGGGACGGCCGTAACACGCGGCCACGGGAGGAAAGCATGAAACCCAAATATTGGGCGCAGGCTTCGTTAACCTGCCTGTCGCTCGCCACGCTGCCGGTCGCCGCCAATGCGCAGGAAAGCGCCACCAGCGATGATATCGTGATTACGGCCAGTGGCCGTTCGGCGGCGCTCCAGGATGTGCCAATCGCGGTCACGGCGCTCACCGGCGAAGCCCTTGTGAACGCCGGCATTACCGATCTGCGCCAGATCGAACAATTGGCGCCCAGCTACCATTTCCAAACCGGCCAATCGAACAGCGCGGGCACGACCGCTTATGTCCGCGGCCTCGGTACGGCGGGCGATAATCCCGGCTTTGAATCGGCTGTGGGCTTCTTCATTGACGGCGTTTACCGCAACCGCTCGGGCGTTGCGCTCACTGATCTTCCCGAAGTGCAGCGAATCGAAGTTCTCCGCGGGCCGCAGGGCACCCTGTTCGGCCGCAACACGTCAGCCGGCGCCATCAGCGTCGTAACCGCCAAGCCGGAATTTACGCGCCGCACGTTTGGCGAAATAACGTATGGCGATCGAGGCCTTCTCGCCGGCAAGATTGGCATTACCGGCCCGATATCCGGGGACACGATCGCAGGCCGCATCGACATTTCTGGCATGGGCCAGGACGGCTATATCACCGACAGCATTTCCGGCCGCGACATCAACAACCGCGACCGCGCCAGCGTCCGCGGCCAATTGCTGTTCGACATCAATGACAACATGACGTTCCGCGTCATCGCAGATGCAGCCAGGACCGACGAAGAGTGCTGCGGCGTCGTCACCGTGCTGGCCGGACCGACCGCGGCAGCGCTGAACGCCATCCGTCCCGGTTCGGTTTTCGTAAATCCCGAAGCGCGCAGTCAATCGATCTCGCCCGGCCGCGATTATGGCGAAAAGGTCAATGAGAAAGGCATTTCCGGTGAGTTGAACTGGAACATTGGCGGGATGAACCTCACCTCCATCACCGCCTATCGGCTATGGGACGCCAAGCGTAACCAAGACATCGATTTCAGCGGCGTCGATCGCGCCTATCGCGAGGGCTATAAGCTCGGCTTTGACACATTCACGCAAGAACTGCGTCTGCAAGGGCAGGCTGGCAGGCTGGATTGGCTGGTCGGCGGGTTTTACGCCAACGAAAAGCTTGAGCTGAACGACCGCGTCCGCTTCGGCGCGCAGTCCGCGCAATATGTGGACGTTGTATCGCTCGGCAATACGGCTGGCCTGCTTGGCGCCAACGGCGCGCAATTGTTCGGTACGGCGGGACCGCAGCTGTCAAGCCAGGCAGCTAGCCCCGCCTTCCGCCCGAATGTCCTTGGCGTGGTCTATCTGCAAAGCCAGGGTGTAAGTTTCGCTACGGCGAACGCAACGCAGCGCGGCACATATGACGCGATCGCCACCGCGCTCGCAAATTCGGCGCCGGCTTCCGGCTCAGGCCAGCAAAACGATGCGTGGGCGACGGATACGGAGAGTTGGGCCGCGTTCACGCATAACCAGATCGCGCTCACAGACGTCCTCAATCTCACGCTCGGCGCGCGGGTTAACTTTGAGAAGAAAGACCTCAGCGCCAATCTGAACGCGGTAATGCCAGCGTGCGACACGCTGCGCTCCGCGACGATCCTGCCCCTACTTCAAGGGGCGATCGCCAATCCGGCGCTAGGGCCGCGGGCGCTGCAGCTCGCCACGCTGGCCTGCAACCCGGTCGTCAACACGCTGCAAAACGGCGCGTATGCAGAAAGCACGGACGAGACCGAGTGGAACGGCGTTGCTTCGCTGTCCTACAAAGTGACGCCAGATTTGATGACCTTCGGGACTGTCTCGCGCGGCTACAAGGCGGGCGGGTTCAACCTCGACCGTTCGAGCTTCACCATCGTGCCCACGACTACGGTCAGACGCCCGATCAGCGACGTGCAGTTCAAGCCCGAGTTCGTCAACAATTACGAACTCGGATTCAAATGGTCTCCGTTCGCCCGCACGACGCTGAACGGCACGGCGTTCTATACAGACATTGAGGATTATCAGATCAACGCCTTCACTGGCCTCAACTTTCAGACCTTCAACGCCCCGGCCGCTGTCACCCGCGGGTTCGAACTTGAAAGCTCCTGGCGCCCGGTCGATGGCCTGACGCTGGCCGCTGGCGCCGTGTTCAACGAGGCGTTCCTAGATAGCGCCGTTACCGTGGGAAGCGGAGCGTTTAGCGAAACTTTGCCAGAAGGCACGACGCTCGCGCACGCGCCAAGATGGGTGGCCACCGGATCGGCCACTTATGAGCACGCGCTCACGCCGCAGCTGACGGGCGTCGCCTATGTCGATGGCCGCTGGAACAGCGACTACAAAACCCAGATCATCTTCCGCAACCCGATCACCGACAACGACGCGTATGCGGTGTTCAATGCGCGTCTCGGCGTGCGCCATGAGGCGGGCTGGTCGGTCGAAGCGTTCGTCAACAATTTTACGGACGAGTTCTACTACCTGCACGGCCTTCCGGTGCCAGAGCAAACTGGCACCTATGGGATCTATCCATCGCCGCCGCGCACATGGGGCTTAACGCTGAAGGCCGATTTCTAACAATCGCGCCACACGCACGACAAAGGGCAGGCTCCGCGGCCTGCCCTTTATTTTATCCGCTCACGGAACGCCGCCAGGCGGCGCACGCCTTCATCGATCGTCGCGTCAGTTTTCGAGAAGCACAGCCGCACCGTGGAGCGCACGGGATCGCCGGTGTAAAACGCCGACGCCGGGATGGCCGCCACGCCCGCCTCATCTACTGCGCGCATGCAGAATGTCTCGTCATCGAGCGTGATCCCGGACGCTTCAAGGTCGAGGCACAAAAAATACGTGCCTTCGCTATCCAGCACGGCGTAGCCAGCCTCCCGCAACCCTCTGGCCAGCCGATCGCGGGAAACGCCGAGCGCGTCACGCATCCCGGTAAAATAGGCATCGTCCTTGCAGAGCCCGTACGCCGCGGCGCGCTGGAGGTTGGGCGGCGTCGTGAACGTGATGAACTGGTGCGCCTTGGCGACCACGCTCGTCAGCGCTGGCGCGGCGCAGACAAAGCCCACCTTCCACCCCGTTAGCGAGAAAATCTTCCCGGCCGAGCCGATCTTGACGGTGCGTTCGCGCATGCCTGGCAAACCGATCAGCGGCGTGTGCGTGCGCCCATCGAACACGACATGCTCCCACACCTCATCACACAGCGCGATCGCGCCGCTGCGCTGGCAGAACGAAGCCAGAAGCGCCAGATCGTCAGCGCCAAAAACAGTGCCCGTCGGATTTAGCGGATTGTTGAAGATCACCAGCTTGGTGCGCGGCGTGAACGCCTCGGCCAGCATCCCCTCGGTGAAGCGCCAGCGCGGCGGCGCCAGGCGCACCGTGCGCATCACGCCGCCGGCGCGGCGCACCAGCGGCTCGTAGGCGTCATACAACGGCTGAAACATCACCACCTCATCGCCCGGCGAAACCAGCGCGAAGATCGAGGCGGCCAACGCCTCCGTCGCGCCGGACGTGATTGTCACCTCGGTTTGCCAGTTGAGATCGAGCGCCTGAAACCGCGCATAATGCGCCGCCACCGCCGCGCGCAGTTCCGGCAGGCCAGCCATTGGAGGATACTGGTTCGGCCCATCAAGCAGCGCGCGCGCAGCCGCCTCGCGCACGTCCAAAGGTCCATCAACCTCGGGAAACCCCTGCCCCAGATTGATCGCCTGCTTATCGCGCGCCAGACCCGACATGCGCTCAAAAATCGTGGTGGGCAGCGAGGCAAAAATCGGGTTCATGACGGCTCGTACGGCGGGAATAGAAATGACCGAATGGTGGCGCGGCGCGGTTGTTTATCAGATTTATCCACGCAGCTTTGCTGATTCCAACGGAGACGGCTGCGGCGATCTGAACGGGATCGCCAGCAAGCTCGATTATGTCGCGCGTCTGGGCGCAGATGCGATCTGGCTGTCGCCGTTCTTCCGCTCGCCGATGAAGGATTTCGGCTACGACGTTTCGAATTATCGCGCGGTCGATCCGCTGTTCGGCACACTGGCCGATTTCGACGCGCTGATCGCGCGCGCCCATGGGCTCGGCCTGAAGGTTGTTATCGATCAGGTGTTTTCCCATACGTCGGACCAGCACGCCTGGTTCGCCGAGAGCCGGGCAAGCCGCGCCAATCCGAAAGCCGATTGGTACGTGTGGGCGGACGCGAAGCCGGACGGCTCGCCGCCGAACAATTGGCAGGCGCTGTTCGGCGGCTCTTCCTGGGAATGGGACTCAAGGCGGCGGCAGTATTACCTGCACAATTTCCTGATCGAGCAACCCGATTTGAATGTGCGCCACCCGGCGGTGCAGGAGGCGCTGCTGGCCGAAGCGAAATTCTGGCTCGACCGCGGCGTTGACGGCTTGCGGCTGGACGTGGCGAACTTCTTTGTTCACGACGCGCTTCTGCGCGACAATCCGCCGATCGCATTCACTGAAACACCTGCGCGGCCGCATCAATTCCAGCGCCACCTCTACGATCGTTCGCAACCAGAAACGCTCGCGTTTCTTGCGCGCCTGCGCGCTTTGCTGGATTCCTATCCGGGCCGCTTCGCGGTCGGCGAGATCGAGGACGAAGACCCCCTAACGCGCCAGCGCGAATACACGGACGGCCCCGACCGTCTGCACACAGCCTATTCGTTTTTCCTGCTGCGCGCGCAAACCGCAACGCCCGCAATGTTCGAAGAGGCGATGCGCGGCTGGGCGGGCGCCGATGGCTGGCCCGCGTGGAGCCTTTCAAACCATGACGTGCCGCGCATGGCCTCCCGCCTCGCCGGGGACGATCCCCGGCGGGTCAACGTATTGCTGGCGATCCTCCTTTGCTTGCGCGGGACAGCGTTTCTCTATCAGGGCGACGAACTTGGTCTGCCCCAGGCGCAGGTACCGTTTGAACAGCTGCGCGATCCGGAAGCGATCCGGTTCTGGCCCGAAGGCATCGGCCGCGACGGCGCGCGCACGCCCATGGCCTGGAGCGCGCAAGGCGGGTTTAGCGCGGGCGAACCATGGCTGCCTTACGACGTGCGCCATCTCGCGCGCGCCGTGGAAGTGCAGGAGCTTGATCCCGAATCCGTACTCGCCTGTACGCGGGCGCTCATCGCCCTGCGAAAGGCGCATCCCGCCCTGCAAGCGGGAACGTGGGAGAGCCGGCCGGCGCCGCCAGACGTTCTGTTGTTCGATCGCGCCACGGCCGGGGAGCGGCTGACCTGCGCATTCAATCTTGGCACAGCCGAGCGCCGGGTTCCCATCGAGCCGGGCGCTAACGTGCTCCATTCGCTCGGCGGCAAAATGGAGCATGACGTGCTCGTTTTGCCGCCGTGGAGCGGCCTTATCGTCGGCCGTTAACCATATGGAAACCTTCAAGTGGAGAATGCGCTCGGGGCGTCATGCGCCCCGGAGGAAGCAGAATGCTGGTATTCCTGACCTGGGCGTTTGAACTTGCGGCCGCCACGGCCATTGGCGGCGTGGTGACGGGCGTGACGCTGATCGCTTGCCTCGCCGTTTGGGCCAACACGCCGCGCACGGCGGCGATGGATGCGCCGCCCGTCTACGCGACGGACAACCCCTCCGGCCCCAACGCCGGCTAAACAGCAAAAACTGTATCTCGGCGAAGGCGCTTTCGGCTAAGCCAGAGCCAGGGGGCTCGCTTGACCGACGCGATCATACCTAATGCCGCGCCCATGACCGCGCGCGCGCGCCTGCGCGCCATCTTTGGCGGCGCGGCGGGCAATCTCGTCGAATGGTACGATTGGTATGCCTATTCGGCGTTCACGCTCTACTTCGCCAAGAGTTTTTTTCCGCAAGGCGATCAGACAAGTCAGTTGGTCCAGGCCGCTTTGGTGTTCGCGGTCGGCTTTCTCGCCCGGCCGCTTGGCGCCTGGATCATGGGACTTTACGCCGATCGCGCCGGCCGCAGAGCCGCGCTGGCGCTTTCAGTTGGCATGATGTGTTTTGGCTCGCTGGTGATCGCCGTCTGTCCCACTTACGCGCAGATCGGCGCGGCGGCGCCTGCGGTTTTGGTCGCCGCGCGCATCCTGCAGGGCCTCAGCGTCGGCGGGGAATACGGCGCAAGCGCAACCTATATGAGCGAAATGGCTGGGGCGCGGCGGCGCGGCTTCTGGTCGAGCTTCCAATATGTCACGCTGGTCGGCGGACAATTGCTCGCGGTCGGCACGCTGATCGTGTTGCAGAACACGCTTACCCCGGAAGCGCTCGACGAATGGGGATGGCGCATTCCGTTTGCAATCGGCGCGGGCCTTGCCATTGTCGTATTCCTGATCCGTCTGGGCATTGCCGAATCCGCAAGTTTTGAAAACGCCCGCGGTCAAGAACGCGCCCGCACGATGATGCTGTTCCTGCGCTATCCGAAGGAATCGCTGATGGTCGCGGGGATTACCGCCGGCGGCTCGCTCGCGTTCTATGCCTACACGACGTACATGCAGAAATTCCTGGTCAACACCGCCGGATTCAGCCGCGATGACGCCAGCGCGATCAACGCCGCCACGCTGGTCGTGTTCATGCTGGTGCAGCCGCTTTATGGCTGGCTGTCCGATATCGTGGGCCGCAGGCCGATGCTGGTTACGGCGTTTGCGCTGAACGCGCTGATCGCCATCCCACTGTTCACGGCGCTGGGCGCGACAACATCGCAACCTGCCGCTTTCGCGCTGTGCATGACCGGGCTGCTGGTCACGGCCTTCTACACCTCTGTCGGCACGGTGGTGAAAGCCGAGCTGTTTCCCGCCAATGTGCGCGCCCTCGGCGTGGCGCTGCCTTACGCGATCGCCACGGCCACGTTCGGCGGCACCGCCGAATACGTCGCGCTCAGCCTCAAGGATATCGGGTTCGAGCAGGGCTTTTACTTCTACGTGGCCGGCATGTCCGCCCTCGCCCTGCTGGTGGCCTTCCGCATGCGCGATACAAGGGACAAGAGCCTGATCGTCGAGGATTGATCCGCGCGCTTGCACCGCCCGGCGGGCCCCTTTATGTCTCCGGCCCCACCGGCTCGCCGGAGGTGGGGTAGCTCAGTTGGTTAGAGCGTGGGATTCATAACCCCAAGGTCGGGAGTTCAATTCTCCCCCCCACCACCATGATTTCAGCAGGTTACCCGCTGGCCGCAGGGGCGCGCGTTAAATGATTGGCGCCGGGGGCGGAATTTAGTAGGCCAGCGCGCTAACCCTCCCGGGTTTTCTGACCGGGAGCCGGAAGCCGCCTTAGCTCAGCCGGTAGAGCACCGCATTCGTAATGCGGGGGTCAGGTGTTCGAGTCACCTAGGCGGCACCATCCTCCAGTGCGGCCCGCTAGCGTGCGGCAAGTATCGCCCTGCCGCACGAGGCCCTATATTGCGCGGGTGATTTGCATCCTACATCCCGGACGCCGCCGCCCTTGAGCACGCCGCCCGCTTCATTCTCCATCCTTGGCTGGACCGCCGCGCCTACGCGCGGCGAGATCGCCTTTGCCTATCACTGCAGCCGCTACGGCGATTTCGTCGAGACCTACCGATTTCCGCAGGCAGCGCTGGCCGCATTGACGAGCACACAGCACGCGCTGCTGAATCTGGCCGCAATCACGATCGGCGTTTCGTATTACAAGGCCAATGCCTGCGGGCGAATTGTGCTTACCACGCCATTCGCCAACCCCGCCGCCCGCGATCTCGCGCATGCGCTTTACAGCGAGGGTCTCGGCGAATTCTATGTGCGCAACAGCCTGCCTTACCCGCCGCATTTTGTCTTCGAGCCCGCCGAACCCGCGTCATCACCACCGGCCAACGCTCAGCGCAACGCCCAAAAGCCCGAACGCGCCGTCGTGGCGTTCGGCGGCGGTATGGACAGCCACGTCGCGCTTGGCCTGGTCGAACGCGCAGGCGTCAGCGCAGCGCTGACCAGCGTCACCATGTCGGACAACATCAAGCGCGTGATCGCCGATTGCAGCGATGCGCCGGTGACGTTTATCGAGCGCGCGCTCGATCAGCGCCTGCTTGCCGCCAACAGGGCCGGCGCGCTCAATGGCCATATCCCCGTCACCGCGATCAATTCGCTGATCCTGATCCTGCACGCCAGTTTCACCGGCGCCGGCTGGGTCGTGTTCGCGAACGAAAAATCCGCCGACGAAGTCACCATGACGATCGGCGGCTACGGCGTGAACCACCAATTCAGCAAAACCCTTCGCGCTGAAGCGCTGTTGCGCGAAGCTGTGCGCGCCGCCGGACCTGACACGCCGGACTATTTCTCAGCTCTGCGGCCGGTAAGCGAACTCTGGATCGCGCGCGAACTGGCGCAGCTTCCCCGCTCCCTCGCCCGTTTCCGCTCCTGCAACCGCAATTTCGTCCTCTCTGACAAAGCGCGCATGCTCGATGGTCAGCGCTGGTGCGGGCAATGCGCCAAATGCGTGTTTACTGCGCTGATCATGGCGCCGTTCCTGCGCCGCGCGCAAAGCGTCGACCTGTTCGGCGCCGACGTGCTAGAAGATCCCGCCAATCTGCCGCTGGCCGAGGAGCTTGCGGGCTTTACCGGCGCCAAGCCGTGGGAATGCGTCGGCACAGTCGAAGAAGTTTCCGCCGCGCTATCGCATCTGGCTGACGATCCCGACTGGCAGGGCGCACAGATCGTAGCCGCGCTCGCCCAGCGCGTGCGCGATCGCTCTGGCGCTGCTGCGTTGGCGGCGCATTTTAGTGAGGCCATGATTGCAAGCGGCGCGCATTTTCTGCCGCCGGCGATGGACTTCGCCGTCTCGCCGGAGCGCGTGTAATGCCGCGCGACATCGTTTTGATTGGCGCCGGACGCGAAGCGCAAGCGGCCGCAACCTATTTCCGCAGCGCCGCGCCGCCTTTCGTGTTTGATGACAATGCCGATAAAGCCCGCGCCTTTGCCGCCGCGAACGGCGCCATTGCGCTTGCCTCGTCAGAAGTAATGACGCGCGCTGACGCCTTGTTTCTGCGCGCGCCCGGCATGGCTCCGCGCCACGATCTGCTTGTGGCGCTCAGCGGCGCCAAGCGCGAGGTCACGACCTATCTCGGCCACTGGCTCACAACGCATCGCCCCGCCGTCCTGGCGACGATCACCGGCAGCAAAGGCAAGAGCACCACGACCGCGCTCTGCGCCGCAATCTTAGACAAGGCCGGCCTCAACGTGCGCGCCGGCGGCAATATCGGAATTGTGCCTGAAGGACCGCCGGGCGCGGCGCGCTGGGTGTTTGAAACCTCATCCTATCAATTGCACGACATCCCCGCTGCCGCCCCCGTGCATGCGATGACCACGCTCTATCCCGAACACCTGGATTGGCACGGCGGCTTCGACAATTATCTCGCCGCCAAGCTGCGCCCGTTCGCGATCGACGCAACGTGCAAAGGCGTCATTCCGCGCGTTCTTGCCGAACGGCTCAGACATTTGCCGAACGAATTGCATCTGGCCGAAGATATTGTCGCGATTAGCGGCGGCGTGCTGACGCTCTCGCATGACGGCGCGCAAGCGAGCGCGCCGATTTCCGCGCTTGCCGCGGAGCGGCTTGCCAGTCCATTGTTGGCGTACAATTTTACCGTGGCGCTGGCTACAGCGACCATCGCCAGCGGCGCGCCGCTCGATGCACTCTGCCGCGCCGGCGATTGCGCACTCGCGACATGGACCGGCCTGCCTTCACGGCAAAACATGATCGGCGAATTCGCCCAGCGTGTCTGGGTGGACGATGCGCTCGCTACCATTCCGCAGGCCACGATGGCCGCGCTTCAGCGCTGGCCTGATCGCGCGGTGCGCCTCATCATGGGCGGACGAAACCGGGAGCAGGATTTCACCGCCATGATCGAATACGTAAATGGCCGCGCCGACGTGTACGTCTATGCCTACGGCGATTCCACCGCCCGGTTCGCCGCCAGCCT
Organism: Alphaproteobacteria bacterium; assembly: GCA_031399165.1. Classification (GTDB taxonomy): domain Bacteria; phylum Pseudomonadota; class Alphaproteobacteria; order Caulobacterales; family Aquidulcibacteraceae; genus JAKFWI01. The sequence goes on from JANNOO010000033.1 coordinate 57,715, forward strand.
CAAACGCGCGACCGTCTGCCAATCGCTCGACGAAGCGCTCGCCGCCGCTTTTGCCGACAGCAAGCCGGGCGAAGTGATGTTGTTCTCGCCAGCCGGCGCCACGAGCGAGCCCGGTTTCACCTATCAGGATCGCGCGCGCCGCTTTGCCGATTTCGCGAGGGCACAATCCGGAAAAGTGCAGGCCGATGGCTGATCTGTCAGGCCGAACCATTCGCGTCGTCGCGCCCGCCCGCTGGGTTGAAGACGTTATCCTGCAACGCTTCGCTGTGCTTGCAAACGCCGCCGGCGCGAAGGTTGAGATCGCGCCGCAATGCGCCATGCGCGACGGTCAGCTTGCCGGCGACGATTCCGCGCGCGCCAGCGCGCTGAATGACGCGATCACCGATCCTCACGTTGATATCATCTGGTGCGCGCGTGGCGGCTATGGCTCACCCCGCCTGCTCGACAAGGTCGATTTCAAAGCAGCACGGCGTGACAAATTCCTCGTCGGCTATAGCGACATGACGGCGCTACACCAGCGCGCGCTGACAACGCGCGTGCGCCCAGTTCACGCCGCCATGCCTTTCGATCTGCGCCACGAAGACCGCGCCGGCAATTTGGAGCGCGCGCTGCATTTCTGCGGCGAACTGCTTGATGGCGATCCGGCGCCCCGCGTGTTCGATCTTGCCAGCGTCTCCCCCGGCGCAGCGCACGGCGCGCTGATCGCCGGCAATCTGCATGTGCTGACAGCGCTGCTGGGCACGGAATTCGAGCCGGACTGGCCTGACGCAATCCTGTGCGTTGAGGATGTCGGCGAATATTACTACGCCATAGACCGGCTGTTCTGGCGGCTTTCCCATTCGCGTCTCGCGCCGCGCGTCAAAGGCCTCGCACTCGGCAGCTTCACCGAAAATGAGGACAACGAAATCCCGTGGGGAAAAACCGTAGAGCAGATCGCCGCTCTGCATTTTCCCAATATTCCCATCGCCACCGGCATGCCGATCGGACATGGCGCGCAGAACAAGCCGCTGGCGCTTGGCGCGCGCTGCACGCTTGACGTCAGCGGCAAAGCCGCGAGTCTGACCGTCTAGGCGGAGGGAACGCCTACCAGCAGATCAGCGGCGAACGCCGAGAGCGTATCGTCGCGCGCGCCCATCACCACGATGCGATCGCCAGCCTGAACGAGCGAGAGCAGATACCGGCCGCATGCCGCCCGATCGTTCAAAGCCACAGCGTTGCGCCCCGCGGCGCCGACCCCCGCAACGATTTCCGCGCTGCCGACGCTGCGATCCACGGTGCCGCCGAAATAAACCGGCTCCGGCATCACCAGTACGTCTTGCGCGTTCAGATTGCGCGCGAAGCATTCGATCAGCGCCTCGCGCATGTGTTTCAGCGGGCCAAAACCGTGCGGCTGGAACATCACCAGCAGCCGGCCCGGAAAATCATGCAGTGTCTTCAGTGTTGCTTCGATCTTGTCGGGATTATGCGCGAAATCGTCGAATACCGTCACGCCCGCGCGCGATCCGACCAGTTCGAGCCGCCGGCGAATGCCGTCAAACCGTTGCAGCGCCTCAACCGCGCTGGAAAACGGAACGTCCATCGCCCGCGCCGCCGCAAGCGCCGCCAGTGCGTTGGATACGTTATGACGCCCCGGCGCTCGCAAATGCACGTCCAGCACGTCGCCGCCGCGCTCACGCACCTCGAAGAAAATCCCATCAGGTTTCGGCATGACATGCGCGGCGAGAAAATTGGCGGCTGGATTATCGAGGCTGTAGGTGAGCGTCTTTCCCTGCGCGGCTGTGGCCAGATTGGCCACTTCCGCATTATCCAGATTGAGGATCGCCGTTTCGGACTTGCCCATGAAATCGCTGAACAGAGCGCGCAATTCATCAAGGCTCTTGTGATCGAGCGCGAGATTGTTGAGCACGGCGATGCGCGGCGTGTAGAGCGCGATCGAGCCATCACTCTCATCCACTTCCGAAACAAACGCTTCGCCCTTGCCAACCCGCGCCGAAGCAAACAGCGCATCGGCGCTGACGAAATTCTTCATCACGGCGCCGTTCATGATCGTTGGATCGAGCCCGGCCTCGGTCAATATCCAGCCGATCATGCCCGTCGTAGTCGATTTGCCGCTCGTGCCGGCGACACCGATCGAGGCGGGCGCGGCGTTGAACAGCGAAGCGAGCAATTCCGCGCGCTTGACGAGGCTGGCGCCAGCCCGCCGCGCCGCCTGAACGTCGGGCACGGTTTCCTCAACGGCGGCGGAAATCACCACGCGCTGAGCGGCGCGCGTCACGCCGCTGCCGTCCTGCGGATAGAGCCGCATGCCTTGCGCGCGCAGATAGGCGAATTTCTCCGGCGTGCGGCCCTGATCCAGCGAACGATCTGACCCTTCGACGGCATGGCCCTGCCCGCGCAGGATCAGCGCCAGCGGCAGCATGCCGCTGCCGCCAATACCGCAGAAAAAATAGGGCGCGTCGTCCGTCATGCGCCGGGTTTAAGCATCCCGGCTCAGGCTTGTCGCGCGGCTGGCGTAGGGCCGGGCACAGGACCGATCTGCGCGGCGCGCAGGGTTGGACCAGTAGACGGCTCAACGACCGTGGGCGCATCGACGCGCGCGCCAGCCGGCGGCAAAGCCAGTACGGAGCCCGCGCCCGCATCCCTGCCGCCGCGCTCCATCCGCGGATGAATCAGCTGGCCCGCGTCGCCATAGACGTAAACCAGCCGCGCCCAATCAGCGTCTTCATAGAAGAACGCCGGCCCATCTGGATCGAGATCGGACCAATCGGGTTCGCGCGGCGCAACCGCGGCCTGCGCAAGCCAATTGCGCGCGCCAACCTCATCGCCCTTGCCACGGCAGACCACCGCAAACAGACCCGATATGCGCGAGGAGGGATTTTCGCGGAACGCTTCTTCCAGCGGGCCCCACGCGGCATTCCAATCCTTGCGGTCGAGCGCCAGTTCGGCCGCCAGAATTTTGCTCTCGCGGTGATCGGGTTTCAGCCCCACCAGCGTCGCCATGCGCTTGGCGCGCTCAGCCGCGGTCTCGTCGTGCTTAAGATCGCGATAGGCGTGCGCGATCGCCGGGTGCGGCGCGTTTTCCCACGCCTCTTCCAGAATGCTCGCCGCCTTCCAGGCTTTCCCATCTTCGAGCATCAGCCGCGAAGCAAGCGCCGCGGCCGGCGCAAAGCCCGCAGACAAGCGCACGGCCTTTTCCACGCGATCAATCGCCCGGTCGAGCCGGCCTTCGCGATCTTCGCGCGCCGCCGATGCGGTCATCAGCACGGCCTTACGGCGCGTGACCACACGCAGCTCAACCAGTTTGCGCTTTTCGCCTTCTTCGAGGGCCTCGATCGCGCCGTCCCAATCGCCGGCCTGCACCTTGAGTTCAAACAGGGTAGTGAACGGCCAGGTCGATGATTTGGCGAGCTTCAGCGCCGCCTCCGCGTGGCTCATCGCCGCCTGGCGATCGCCGCGCTTTAGCGCCGAAGCCAGCAGCCCCTTGCGGCCGAGCAATTCGGTGTCTTCGTTGGCCAGCATGCCGGAATAGGCGCGCTCGGCGCCAGCAACATCGCCCGCCACTTCCGCCGCGCGCGCTTCCAGAAGATTGGCCAGGCGCGGTTCTTCAATCAGATTTTCCGCGCGTTCAGCGTGCTTGCGGGCATCCTCGAACTCGCCTGCCTCAGCGGCGATCAGACCGAGCGCCAGCGATTCCTGGCCTTTCTTGCGCCTCATCCGCTCATTGGCCTTGCCCAGACGGCCAGGCGAATCGAGCAGCAGCATCAGGAATCGGAGCAGCGGCAGCAGGAACGCCATGAGCAGCATCACCGCCAGAACGCCAAACAACGCCGTGGTCTCGATCCGCGTGCCAAACCATTCGATCATCACCAGACCGGGTTGATTGGCGACGGAGATCGCCGCAAGCGCGGCGAACACGGCAACAACGAGAAGGATCGCGATGCGAAGCATGCCGGCCTAACCCTTCTTCGACAATTGCGAGCGGATCGCCGCCAGCCTCTGATCGATTTCCACGCGCGTCTTGGCCTTTTCGAGCCAGGGCGCGACGACTTTCGCCCCCTCGCCCTTCAGCTTGGAAAGCTGCGCCACCGCGCCGTCCAGATCGTTCGCCTTCATCTTCGCCGAAGCGCTTTCGACGAGGTCATTGCTATCGTCGCGCTCATCCACGCGGCGCACGACAACGAATTGTGCGAGGCTGGCCTGCACCTGCCCCCACATGCCCGCGTCCGGATCGCCCACGCGCGCTGCACGCACCAGCTCCAGTTCAATCTTCGTGAACTGATCGCGCAATTGCTCGCGCGTTGGCGCGCCCTTCTTTGAAAGCGCGGCGAGCGCCACGACATTCGGGTCTTCCGGCAGCACGCCAACCAGCGCCGCGTAGGCTGGCTCGAACGGGCCAGACGAACGCGCCGCGTCCGTCGCGGCGGCGACCGCATAGGAAGCGCGCGCCGCATCCGTCGCATCCTTTGCGCCCTTGGCCACATCGGTGAACTGGCCCTGCAAATTATCTACGCGCGTGGCGACCGCGCCGACATTGGCGTCGAACTTGGCTTCCAGCGCTTTGTTTTGCGCCTGTAGCGCCTGGATCTGCGCCATCATGTCAGCGGGATTGACGCCAGCGGCCGCTTCGAACGAGAGCACTTTGCCAGCGCGCTTTTCGAGTTCGCCCATACGCGCCTGCAAACTCGCCGTGGCGCGCGCAACTCGCCGTGGCGCGCGCAACTTGCCCGTCAGTTGCAGCGGACGGGTCTTGCGGCAGCGCTTCCAGCGCCGCGAAACGCTGGCGCAAGGCCGCCGTTTCTTCCGGCCCGCCGGGAAACAGCTTCAAGCCGACGTCAATGTTCGCCAGCTTTTTTTGCGCCGCGGCGACGTCCGCCTTCAGCTGTAGATAGTCGGCCTTGAATTGCGGCGACACGCCGCCGGCCGCATCGATCGCCTGCAATTTCAACTTGGCTTCCGCCAACGTGACGGCGGCCTGGGCCTGTGCAAGGCGCGTCTGCGTGAGTTCATCGGGCGCGGCTGCGTCCAGCAACGGCGCCAATGCCGGCGTACGCGGCGCAAGCGCGCCCAAAACACCGCCGCCCAGCGCAGACACACAAGCCAGCGCCACCGCTGCGCCCATGCCTACGCCGCGGCCCTGCGCCGGCTCGAAATCGGCGTCGATCGGTTCGGCGCGTCCGCGCTCGCCGGTATCGTTGGCGGCCATGAGAATCCCCTCGCGCCTACGCCTCTATTCAGGCGACTGATTCGCGAATCGTACGGCGAGCCTTGAATCGGCTCAAGCGCGTTCGGCGGCAACCTCCTCAAGCAGCGCAAGCAGCGCTGTTTCACGCGGCGCGGAAGCAACGAGGATTCTCTTGAAATCAAAGGCGGAAGCGCGCTCGGCAGATCGCCCGCCAATACACAACGCATTGAGCCGCGCAGCCTGTGAACGAAAAAGGGCAGCCTCGGCAATTCGGCAAAATGATTCGGCGCCGCGCGCACTATGAAAAATTACTGAATCCCCGGACGCGTGATTTGTGAGTAAACTTACCGCCGCTGGCGTAAGCGCATGTGCCATCCGCGCGCGATAAACGATCAGGCGCCGCGCCTCGTACCCGGCGTCGGCGATCGCTTCGGCAACATTGGCGGCAATATCCTCGCCGCTGACGTGCACCATCGCGCCAGCGCCCGGATCGAGCCCCCGCGCCAGGGCGACGAGATCGACCGCCGCACCATCAGCCGAACGCACATCTGTGTAACCGATTGCGCGCGCGGCCTCCGCCGTCCCATCGCCCACGGTCAGCGCCGGCAAATCTTGCATGCCAAGGGCGCGCACGCCGGCCGCACTGGTAAATAGCAGGGCCTGCACGCCGGCGGCATCGAAGGTGAACGGCAACGTCTCGGTGATCAGCGCCGGCGACACGACAGGGCGATGGCCCATGCGCGCAATACGCGCCGCGCTGGCCTCCGCTTCCGGCGCCGCACGCGTGATCAGTACGCGGATCATATCATCGCGGCGAGCGCCGTTCCGGCTTTGGCCCTGATCGCGCGCCCAAGCTCAAAGCCGAAAGCCGCCGCCTCCGTCGCATTTGGCAGCGCGGCGGCGTGGCGCGTTTCGTAAAACCGCTGCGCGCCGTCCTCCGAGAACACTTCGCCGTGCATGCGCCAGCCGGCGCCGTCACGCGCCGCGTGCGCAGCGATCGGCGTGCGGCACGAACCGTCGAGCTCGATCAAAAACGCGCGCTCCGCCGCCACCGCAATCCAGGCAGCCTCATTGTTTAACGCCAGCAAGGCGTCAGAAGCCCGCGTGTCGTCAGCACGCGCGGTAATCGCCAGCGCGCCCTGCGCCGGCGCGGGCAGCATATCGTCGATGTCGATGACGCTGGTGGCGTGTTTCTCAAGGCCGAGACGCTTGAGACCGGCTAGCGCGAGAAATGTCGCGTCCGCCTCACCAGCCTCGATCTTGCGTAAGCGCGTTTCAACATTGCCGCGCAGCATCGCCATCTGCAAATCCGGACGCCGGAACAGAAGCTGCGATTGGCGGCGCAGACTGGCGCTGCCGACGACAGCGCCATGCGCCAGCTCCGCCGGCGTCTTTGCTTTCAGCGAAATGAAGGCGTCACGCGGGTCTTCCCGCTCCGGCGTGGCGATTAATTCGATGCCGGGCGGCAGGCGCGTCGGCAGATCCTTCGCCGAATGTATGGCCAGATCAATGCGGCGATCGAACAGCGCCTCATCCAGTTCCTTGGTGAAAAGCCCCTTGCCGCCGGCCTCGGAAAGCGGACGGTCCTGGATGCGGTCGCCGGTCGTGGTGATCGCCAAGATGGGCAGACGTTCGTCGAGACCGCCTGCCGCCACGCCCAGGAGGGCGCCAAGACGCGCCTGCGTGCGGCGCGTCTGCGCCATCGAAAGCGGGGAGCCCCGCGCGCCTATGCGAAAAATCACCGTCATGCGCTAACAAGCGCGACCTATCAGGCGCGCGCGTGAACGACAAATCAGATTTCGGCCCCGTCCTTGGCATCGAGACCAGCTGCGATGAAACGGCGGCGGCGGTCGTGCGCCTTGTCGGCGGCAAGCCCGAAATCCTGTCCGATGTGATCTGGAGTCAGGACGAGGAGCATGCCCCCTATGCTGGCGTGGTGCCGGAAATCGCGGCCCGGGCGCATGTCGAGAAAGTTGATTTGGCCATCGCCGAGGCGATGAGGAGCGCCGGGCTGGGGTTTGACCGCCTCGCCGGAATAGCTGCGACCGCGGGGCCGGGGCTGATCGGCGGCGTGATGGTGGGGCTGACAGCCGGCAAAGCGGTCGCGATGGCGCGCAACCTGCCCTTCTCGGCGGTGAACCACCTCGAAGGCCACGCTTTATCGCCGCGTCTGACTGGCGCGGCGCCGTTTCCTTATCTGCTGCTGCTGGCCTCGGGCGGACATTGCCAATTCATCGCTGTGCGCGGCGTTGGCAACTATACCCGGCTGGGAACCACAATAGACGACGCGGCAGGCGAGGCGTTCGACAAAGCCGCCAAACTGCTCGGCTTCGGCTTTCCAGGCGGCCCGGCGATCGAGGCGGCGGCAAAAACGGGCGATCCGGGCCGCTACGCGCTGCCGCGGCCACTGCGCGGCCGGGCCGGGTGCGACCTTTCCTTTGCGGGATTAAAGAGCGCGCTGGCGCGGCTGGCCGAGAACGCGACCAGCGACCAGGACCGCGCCGATCTGGCCGCCTCATTCCAGGCAGCCGTACTCGACGTCATTGATGACCGCACCGCCAACGCGATTGAGATTTACGAACGTCTAGGACTTGGCGGAGGGCTGTTCGTCACCGCCGGGGGCGTCGCCGCCAATGCCGCGCTGCGGGCCCGGCTGGAGCGCCTAACCGAGGCGCGGGGCTATCGATTCATTGCTCCGCCACCGCGCTATTGCACGGATAACGCCGCCATGATCGCGCTGGCAGGAATTGAACGATTAAACATTGGATTCAGCGATCAGATGAGCACGCCGCCGCGGGCGCGCTGGCCGCTGGATGAGCATGCGGCTGTAGCGCGGCCCACTCACGCGGCTGGCCGAAAGGGCGCCAAGGCGTGAGTGAGCCGAGCCTTACAGAATTACCTGTGCCGCCAAGTAGAAGATTGGCGCTGCCATCGCCGCCGTGATCGCCACGGCTGCGACTACGCTGGCGACGCGAAAGCGCATGTCCAATACGTTAGCCATCGAAGCCTCCATTTGTTTTGATGTTGCACCTGCGAACATCACAACACCAACATGGTCTTGCCCCATTTCAGGTGAAACCCCTTGTTCCACCTAGCTCCCCTGCAATTCTGCATGGAAGTTGACGACACGTCACCGCTATGCGCTTCGCGATCGCACATCAATTTGTTGCGATGCAATGAGCGCCGAACGAATTGTCCACAGCGGTTCCATAGGCGCGCATCGGGTTTAGCCGATGATCTGAGCCGCCAGCAGCGCGATCGGGCTGCCGAAGAAAGCGAACACGCCGGTCGCCGCGATCAGAGCGGCGATACGAAAGAAAACTGAGCTTGCCATGTGACGATCTCCATCAATCAATGATGAGAAGAATATACACTCAACCTGAACCGCGAGTGAATATTTTACATTTCATTTAGTAGTCACACCGCAAAGTCCGGACCGCTGCTTCTGACGCCATAAATTCTATTACATTCAATAGCATAGCTCCGCATTTCAGCGTGTTACTCCGTGTAGCTGACGACCAAGCGCTCCGATTTTTGCAAAATGTAGCTTTGTGGCGGCTTTGACGCGCCGCTATTGCTCGTTAGCAGCGGCGCGAGCGTCGTAATCCGGGCGGTAAAGCCCGTTCAGAATCAGAGTCAGCACGCCATCCAGCTCGCGCTCGAGCTTTGGCAGAGCAAGCATCGAAAACAGGTGGGGAAACGAGAATTTCTGAGTCGCCGCCTGAACCATTTCGGCGGTGTATTCCACGTCCATCGGCCGAAAGAGGCTGTCCTCCGCGCCATCCTTCAAAACCTCTGCCAGGAACACCCGTTGCAACGCCATTTGCTCGCTATGTCCGAGCGGGCGTTCGGTTTTCAGAACTTCAGCCAGTTCGATGATCTTGGCGTCACGCTCGATCAGCGCGTAATTTTCGCGCATCTGGACCGTGAGGATATCGCGCAAGCGCTTGTCCGCCGGCGCCCCCTTCCGGCGCGCAATCGCGGAAAGACGCCCGTTCTGTTCCATCGCATGCTGACGCGCGATGGCCTCGGCGATGTCGATTTTCGCTTCAAAAAACCGATAGATGTTCCCCGGAGACATCCGGCAATCGGCGGCGATTTCCGCCATGGTTGTCTTGTTGTACCCGTAATGCTTGATGCGCTCGGCCGCCGCATGGAGAATGCGGTCGCGCGTGTCGATCTTCTGATCCATTTCATAGGGATAAGGCGGTGGAGCTGAATATTCAATGAATGATTCAGTCCTCCCATCTCCGCTCCAGCGCGTGGGCGTTTACGGCGCGGGCGCTTGGGGCACCGCGCTAGCGCAAGTGGCCGCCGGCGCTGGCCGGGATGTCACGCTCTGGGCGCTCGAGCCGGAATTGGTCGAAGCCATTGGGCAAAGACATATCAACCCTCTTTTCCTGCCCAATCAGGCACTGAACCAGACAATTAGAGCTACGGGCGACTTGAAAACGCTTGCCGCGTGTGACGTGATCCTGGCCGTGCCGCCGGCCCAGCACATGCGCGCCAGCCTCGCCGCGCTCGCGCCGCTTCTCAGGGGCGCGCCGATCGTTCTGTGCGCAAAGGGCGTAGAACAGACCACGCTGGCCTTAATGAGCGACATCCTGGCAGAGACGGCCCCTGACGCACCCGCAGCCGTGCTTTCAGGGCCGGGCTTCGCGATAGACGTAGCCCGCCTCCTGCCAACCGCCACCACAATCGCGTGCGCCGATCCAGCGCTCGGCGCACGCCTGGTCGCCACGCTCGGCATGCCGTCATTCCGGCCCTATCTCAGCGATGACCTTGTGGGCGCGCAGATTGGCGGGGCGGTGAAGAACGTGATCGCCATCGCCTGCGGCGTCGCCGAGGGCCGCAAGCTCGGCGAAGGCGCGCGCGCGGCCTTGATCACGCGCGGCTTCGCAGAAATGACCCGGCTTGGCCTGGCGATGGGCGCGCGCGCCGAAACGCTGAACGGCCTCTGCGGCCTCGGCGATCTCGTGCTCACCTGCGTTTCGCGCACCTCGCGCAACACTTCGTTCGGCATCGGCCTAGGCGAAGGCAAAACGCCGGCTGAATTGATCGCGGGCAGCCGCTCAGTCGCCGAAGGCGCGGCAACCGCGCCGGCCGTGGCCGCGTTGGCAAAGAAACACAATATCGAGATGCCAATCTGCGAAGCGATTGATGGGGTGCTCGCGGGCAGGCTGAGCGTCGAAGCGGCGATCGGCGCGCTGCTCTCGCGGCCGTTCCGCGCAGAAGGGCAATGAGCGAGCCCAACCGCGCACGGCCCGCAGACGGGACGGCGCTAATCGCCCTCAACACGCTCAAACCGGGCGGCGCGGCCGTGGTCGATTTCCGCACTGGCGACGCGCTTTATTCGCTGATTATCGCGCGCGACGATCAGCGAATCTACGCGTACGAAAATTCCTGTCCGCACGCGCGCGCGCCGCTTGAGCGCTTCGACGGCGTTATGATCGTGGAACAGAAGCGCTTCATCGTGTGCGCCATGCACGGCGCGTCTTTTGGCCTGACAGATGGAAAATGCGTTGGCGGACCCGCGCTCGGGACAGCGCTAACGCGTGAGGCAATCTATGTGGAAGCGGGCATTGTGCGCTTAGGCGTCGGGCCCGCGCCCGCGTGAGCCGCCGCCCCTAAACATGCTCGCCACCGCGCCAATGCCGAGCAGCAGCGCGAGCCCACCGCCGATATATGATACCCAGCCCTGCTTACCGCCCGGCAGAATATCAGCCAGCGCAAAAGGCTCGGCCGCCGCTGCAGGCGGCAGCGCAGCGGGCGCGGCGGTGACACGCGCCTTGCCGTCAATCAGGCCCGGCAGATTGTATTGCGACACGCGATCGCTTGATGAAATGAAATCGGCGTAGCGCTGACCGGCGTTGAACGTGACCATGCTCCGCACAGTGCGCGCTTCGGTACGGACCTTCTCCAGCTGCGCTGGGCGCGCGATCGTTGTGATCCCGACCACACCGGCGCGTCCCAGTACGCGGGTTTCGTACCGCAGGGACGCAGCATTCCTGTTGCGCGCATCGTATTGCTCGCCCCAGGTCAGCGTCTTGCCGGAATAATCGTACGAAGGCGTGGCGGCGAACGACACCAGCGCCGGCTCGGGCGCGCGCGCCAGCTTTACGCTATCGATAAAATTCAAGGAGCCCAGCTCGTCCGCGCCGGTCTCGGGTACGTTGCCGACGGCGTCGTATGTAATGACCGAGACCCAGTAATCCGCGGCGCCAGCTTTTTTGCCCACTGGCGCGACGGCGCCCATTTGCTGGCCCGCCGGGGCGCGCGCATCCAGCGTGCGCAGGAGCGGCGGCACGTCCTGCGGCGGGATGTAGACATAGCCCTTTATCAGATCGAGGCGCACGGCGCCGCCGCCGCCAATATTGTTGGTCTGCGTAACGCCGGCGGCCTTCTTCGTTTCGGTGCGCGAAAGCTGCGTGTCCGGTCCGTCAGCGAACGCTGCGCCGGACGCAAAAACCGCGGCGCAGGCCGCCACGAAAACCGAAAGAACGCGCATGGAAACCCCTCCTTAGCGCCGCCGTACGCCGCCCCGAAAACTTTAGCATAGCGCTATTGCGGTTTTGTCGCGAGCGCTGTCAGCCTTGGATCGCCGCACGCAGCGCCGCAGCTGCTTCGGCCATCGCTGTATCAACGGCTTCGCGCCACGCCGCCATCGTTTTCCCCACCGCAGCAGCTTGAGGATAAAGCGCGGCGCGCGACGAGGAGACGAAGCCGCCTTCAAGCCCGTGGGGTCCGGCGACAAAACCGGCGACCGCGTCAGCGGCGCCCGCCCCTTGCGCGCCAAAGCCTGGCACCAGGAAGAGCGTGTTGGGCAGCAAGGCGCGCAGCCGGCGTGCTTCATCGGGGTAAGTCGCGCCGCACACCGCCATCAGACCCGACCACTCGTTTTCGCCTTTCAGGCGACTTGCGTAGGGCGCAATCATTTCCGCCACGCGCTCCCACAACGGCGCGCCATCGACCGGCAGATCCTGCAAATCGCGCGCGCCGGGATTGGACGTGCGCACCAGCACCGCCACGCCGCGCCCACGCTTCTCCGCCGCGGCAACGAATGGCTCAAGTGAATCGCGTCCCAGATATGGGTTTACCGTCAGCACATCGGCGTTGAAGCCCGGCGCATCGCCGAACGCCGCCCGCGCATATCCTTCCGCGGTTGAGCCGATATCGCCGCGCTTGGCGTCTAGAATATTGAGCAGTCCCAGCGATTGCGCTTCAGCGCTTAGGGTGCGCGCGACGCGATAGCCCTCTTCGCCATAGGGCTCGAAGAAGCCCATCTGCGGCTTGACCGCGCTAGCGTGACGCGCGGCGATCGGCAGGATTTCCTGGAAGAAGCGTTCAACGGCGCTGACGCCGCTGCGCGCATCGCCAAAAAGCGCCGGGATCAAATCCGGGTATGGATCGAGGCCGATACACAGCGGATTGCCGCGCGCGCGCAGCTTTTCAATCGCGCGGTCGGCAAAAGCAACCATCAGGAATTTGGCGCAACGCAAACGACCTGCGCAACGGAAAGATCGCGCCGCATCCTGTCGGCCTGCGGGCCGTAATTGGCCATCGTCAGCCGGCCCGCCGGCGCGCCAATTGCTGCGACCTGGTGCTCTTTAAGTAGCTCACCGATCGTTGACGGCGCGGCGGTATAGATGCGTCCGCGCCGCACGGATTCAGCGATGGTGACGCCGATCACCCGGCCCTGCGTGTCCAGCACCGGCCCACCGCTCATGCCCGCCAGCGTGCCGCGCAAGCCGCCGGTGCGGCCGATCTCGGCCCAGGCCAGCACGGGTTCGTTGAGATTATAGCGGCCCCGCGCAATGAGCTTCTCCCGCCCCATCAGACGGGAAGCAGCCTCGCCCGGCCTGCCTTGCGGATAACCGAAATGGAACGCGGTCTGGCCGATGCGAAAGGTTTCTTCGTCCAGGTCGAGCGCGATGGGCTTTGGCGCGTTCGTCGTTCGCACAAGCGCGATGTCAGCGGTGTTCGCCACCAGCACTTCTTGCGCCGCCACCGCCGAGCCGCGGCCAACCACGATGCCAACCTTGGCGCAAGCATCGACCACATGGCGCGCGGTCAGCCACCAGCCATCGCTTTCGATCGAGAACGCCGTGCCGACGCCCGATGACACAGGCCCGACCTCAACCAGGATTTCCGGGTCGAATTCTGACGGCGGCGGTAACAACGCCCCGGCCGGTTCGTCCTGCGCGGTGGGCGGCGCCGGCGGCGCGTCGGCATTCTCATCGAGGCTGAACAAAGCGAATACGAAGCCGCCCAGCACCAACACGTAGATCAGCCAATCGGGCAGTGGGCGCATCACCTATCCTAATCGCGATGAAAACGGATCGGCCACCGCGCCAGCCAGAATCAGCGCCACGCCCAGCTTGATGCTCATCACCATCAGCGCGGCGGCCACGTCGCCCTCGGCGATCCGCCGCGGCAGGCCGCGCAGGATCGCGTCAGTCACGCGGAAGGCGATCAGCTGCACAAGCAGCGTGACCACGCCCCAGATCACCAGGTCCGTAAGGCTATAGGAATGCTCGAGGCAGGCGCCGAGGGGAATGGCCAGACCGACCACCACGCCGCCAAACGCCAGCGCCGCCGACGGATTACCGTCGCGAATAAGAGTCAGCTCCTTGTGCGGCGTGAGCAGCACATAAACCACCAGCGCGGCGACAAACATGCCCAGCGCCACGCCGAGCTGGATCAGAAAGTCGTCGAAGCCGGATACGAAGGATTGAACCGCCGATAAATCCATGCATCCCCCTGCGTATTGAGGGGCGTAGCTTTTGGCGCGCGCGGGCGTCAAGCCAGACCCTCAGGGACGATTAGGAGCACGATTATGGCCGAACAGAGAAGCGCAATCGTCACCGGATCGACCAGCGGCATCGGCTTGGCCGTGGCCACGGCATTGGCCGAGGACGGCCTCAACGTGGCGCTCAACGGCTTCGGCGATCCCGCTGAGATCGAAAGCACGCGCGCCGCCCTGGAGGCAAAGGGCGGCGTCAAGGTCATCTACCAGGGCGGAGACCTGACCAAGGCCGAAGACTGCGCCGCCCTGGTCAAGGCCGCCGAAACCGCCTTCGGCAAGCTCGACGTGCTGGTCAACAACGCCGGCATCCAGCACGTATCTCCCATCGAAGACTTCCCGATCGATAAATGGAACGCGATCATCGCGCTCAACCTGTCTGCTTCATTCCACACCATCCGCGCGGCGATGGCGGGCATGAAGGCGCGCAAATACGGCCGAATCATCAATATCGCTTCCGCCCATGCGCTGGTAGCCTCCCCGTTCAAGAGCGCCTACGTGGCCGCCAAGCATGGCGTGCTGGGGCTGACAAAAACCGTCGCGCTGGAGGGGGCTACATTCAGCGTGCGCTGCAATGCCATCTGCCCGGGCTATGTGCACACGCCCCTCGTTGAAGCGCAGATTCCCGACACGATGAAGGCGCGCAATCTGACGCGCGAGCAGGTGATCAGCGAAGTCCTGCTTGCCGCCCAGCCGACGAAGGAATTCGTCAAGGCGGAAGAAATTGGCGCATTCGTCCGCTTCCTGATCAGCCCCGCCGCCAGCCAGATCAACGGAACCGCGCTTTCGATCGACGGCGGCTGGACGGCGCAATGATGGCCGGCGCCGTCAAACGCGTCGATCTGGCGCTGCAGGGCGGCGGCTCGCACGGCGCCTTTACCTGGGGCGTGCTGGACGCGCTGCTGGAAGACGAACGCATCGACGTTGAAGCGATCACCGGAACGTCCGCTGGCGCGATCAATGCGGTGCTGTTCGCCGATGGCATTGCCGAAGGCGGGCGTGAACGCGCGCGGCAAAAGCTGGCCACGTTCTGGCGCGCGCTGTCCGAGGTTACACGCGGTTCGTTCCTGCGCCGCACGCCGTGGCAGAAGTGGACAGGCGCATGGACACTCGATCAATCTCCGTTCCTGGCCTGGCTCGACATGCTATCGACCCTCGCCAGTCCGTACGATCTTAATCCGTTGAACTATAATCCCCTGCGCGACCTGCTTTCCGAGCAGGTGGATTTTGAACGCCTGCGCAAGACGGACGATCTCAAACTCTTTGTCACCGCCACCAATGTCGAAACGGGCCAGCCGCGCGTGTTCCGGCGCGCGCAGTTGACGCTTGATCATGTCATGGCTTCGGCCTGCCTGCCGAACCTTTATCAGGCGGTATTGCTTGACGGCGTTCCCTATTGGGATGGCGGCTATATGGGCAATCCTTCGCTCTGGCCGTTGTTTGAAGGCAGCGAGTCCGATGACATCATCATCGTCAAGATCAACCCGATCGAGCGCAAAGGCACGCCGCGCAGCGCCCGCGAAATCGTCGGCCGCCTGAACGAGATCACATTCAACGCGAGCCTGCTGCGCGAATTCCGGGCCATCGATTTCGTGCAGCGGCTGATCCGCGCTGGCCGGCTTGACAGCACGGATTATCGCGATGTGCGTATCCATATCATCGGTGATGACGAGTTGATGGATTCGGTGAGCGAAAGCTCGAAATACCTTACCGAATGGCCGTTTCTCGAGATGCTCCGCGACAAGGGGCGCGACGCGGCGCAAACGTGGATGCAAAAGCATTACAAGGACCTGGGCGAGCGCTCGACGGTGAACCTGCGCCGGATGTTTCAGGGCGGCGAGGACGCGCTCGATGGCCGCGGTCTGGACCCTAAACCCAAAAAGACACCAGGCGGCAGCGCTCCGTAAACGCTCCCTTAAGCGGCCTTTGGTGCAATAGCCGCATGCGTTTTGCCCTGACCGCCCTCGCCGTAACCAGCCTGGCGCTGATCGCGCTGCCCAGCGCCGCCCTTTCCGCCGATGCGCCGGCCAAGGACAAGGGCAAAGGTAAGGAGCAGCGCCGCATCACCTCCGCCGAGACCTACGTGCCTTCACCAACCTTGTCGGCACCGGTTACGTCG
The DNA here is from genome assembly GCA_031399165.1 of Alphaproteobacteria bacterium. Classification (GTDB taxonomy): domain Bacteria; phylum Pseudomonadota; class Alphaproteobacteria; order Caulobacterales; family Aquidulcibacteraceae; genus JAKFWI01. The sequence continues at coordinate 73,819 of JANNOO010000033.1, forward strand.
AATTACCAGTTCGCCGGGCTGATGGTGGTCGATGTCGGCTTCGATGTGCCGGATGCAAAACTGCGCACGCGCGTGACGACCTTGCAGCCCCGCCTCACCGACGCGATGCGCTCGGCGCTCGCGGACTACACCTATGCGCGCGTCCGCGCTGGCAGCGCGCCCGACCCGGACCGCATCCTGCTGATGCTTCAGCAGGCCGCCGACCGGACGCTGGGCGTGAGCGGCGCGAAAGTTCTGCTGTCCAATGTGATGGTGCAGCGGGGCCGCTGATTATGGTGCCTTGATATCGGCCTTGCAGGCCGGGCCAAGCGTGACGGCGGTTACGCCGCCTGGGTTTACATCCATCCACGCGTTCTGCGCTTCCGCCGGCGTCTTGATCGTCTCGGCGATGGTTTCGCCCGCACCCATGATCCGCCGCTCGACGATGACGTATTTCGTCCGGTTGCAATCGAACCGGAAAAGAAAACGCTCGCGGGTGTAGGTTATGGTCTGCCGGGTGGTCTTGTCTTCGGTCACATAAGTCTGGTCGGTCCCGAAGAGAACCTCCACCCAAACTTCCGCGGCGCTGGCGTCCGGCAGACGCACGATTGAAGCGGGGTGATAATAGACCGCCCCACCGCCCGCCTGATTGGCCACTTGCAGCCATTGCGGAAACACGTCGGGCTTGGCCAACGCCGCCTGCGCAACCGCGGTGGAGGGCGCCGGCGTTGCGCTCGTCGCGGGCTGTTCCGGCGCGCGTTCGCAGGCGGCCGCGAACAGGCAAAGCGCGGCGATGGGCATGGCGATCAGGCGCATGGCGTTTCCTCTTGGCATTACATTTGGCGCGGCTTTGGGACGGATCAAGGCGCGATTTGATCAAGGTATTGGGCCAATTCCAGGTCAAGCGCGGTGACGCCGCCGGCGTCGTGCGTGGCGAGCGTCACGTCGACCTTGTTATAGACGTTGAACCATTCGGGATGGTGATCCATCTGCTCGGCCTTCAGGGCGCCGCGCGTCATGAACGCAAACGCGGCTTTGAAATCGCTGAACTTGAAGCTCTTGAAGATCGCGTCGCGCCCATCGACCGCGCGCCAGCCGGTAAGCTGCGCCAGCGCGGCGGGAGCACCGATGTTTTCGGGCCGCGGCATCAGCGCTTGTTCGGCGGCGGCTCGACGTCGGTCTTGCCGGTGATCTCAAGATCGGGATTTGCCTCATGGCCGATCACCACTTCGCCCCGGCCCAGCTTCGAATTGCGCATGCCGTAAACGAAATACAGCGCAAACCCGAGGACGAGGTAGATCAGGAAGAACTCGCGCGTTTCCTTGTGCGCCATCAGCGCCATCAGCAGGAACAGGCACATCAGAGCGCCCAGGATCGGCACGACCGGGAACAGCGGCGTCCTGAATGGCCGCTTCATCGCGGGCCGGGCATAGCGCAGATAAAGCACCGTAAGGCACACGATTGCGAAAGCCGACAATGAGCCGACATTTGTCAGGTTCGCCAGCTTATCGAGCGACATGAAGCCCGCGAACGCCGCCGCGATTATGCCCACCACGATCGTATTGATCCAAGGCGTCTTGAACTTCGGATGCACCCGCGCGAACGGCGAAGGCAGCAGCCCATCGCGCGACATGGTGTAGAAAATCCGCGTCTGGCCATAGAGCAGAACAAGCATCACGGACGACAGGCCCGCAATCGCGCCGATTTTCACCAGTATGGCGAACCACGGCAGGCCCATCCGGTCCGCCGCCAGCGCGATCGGCGCCGGCACGTTCAATTCCGTATACGGAACGATGCCAACCAGAACGCCAGCCGTAAGGATGTAGAGGATGGTGCAGATGACGAGTGAGCCGAGAATGCCGATTGGCATGTCCTTGGCCGGGTTTTTCGATTCCGCACCGGCGGTGGAAACCGCCTCGAAGCCGATATAGGCGAAGAAGATCGTCGCCGCGCCGGCGATAAGGCCGCCAATGCCGTACTGGGATACATTCTGCGCGGTGATCACGTCGCCCATGGCGCGCCAGATCTGCCCCATAAGGCTCATATCCGATCCGGGTGGCGGGGCCGGCTGTTGCGGCGGCACCAGCGGCGTCCAGTTATCCGGATTCACGTAGGCCGAACCGATCAGGATAAACGCGATCACCACCGTCACCTTGATCGCCACGACGATGTTATTGACTGTCGCCGATTCTGAAACGCCGACGACGAGGAGCAGCGTCACCGCCGCGATAGCAATCAGCGCCGGCAGATTCAGCACGCCCTGCGCCACCACCACGCCATCGACCCTCACGTCCACGCCCGGCGCGGCGGTAAGCGCGGGCGGAATGGAAATGCCGATATCGTGCAGCAAGCTGACGAGATAGCCCGACCAGCCCACCGCCACCGTCGATGCAGCAAGGCCATATTCGAGCATAAGCAGCAGGCCCATCACCCACGCCACGATCTCCCCCATCGAGGCGTAGGAATAGGAATAGGCCGATCCGGAAACCGGAATGGCCGAGGCAAGCTCAGCGTAGCAGAGCGCTACGAACGCGCAGAGCAGGCCTGTGATAACGAACGAAATGACAATGCCCGGCCCGGCGAATTCGGCCGCCGCGCGGCCCGTCAGCACGAAAATCCCGGTGCCAATGATGCACCCGATCCCCAGCAGCACGAGATTGAGCGCGCCCAGCGTCCGTTTCAGTTCGCCCTGGGCATGCTCGGCATGCATCTGCTCGACGCTTTTGCGGAGGAACAAGCGGGCCAGGCCCGTTTTGGGGCCGCTCACGGGAACATCAGCCATTTGCTCTCCTACCGCCCGGCCGCAGGCGCGGCTGATCGTGGCGGGAGGTTAGCGAGCGTCGCAGGGGGCGGCAATGCGTAGAACCTGAATATGCCTGTAGCGCCAAAGGGCGCCGGTCAGATGAGCTTAGAACGCGCGTTGCTGTTTCGCCGGAGCCGGCCGGTGAATCCCGCATTCGGTTTTGCCGGAATTGGCCCAGCGCCCCGCCCGCGCGTCCGTGCCATCAGACGGCGAGGTGCAAGGCCAGCAACCGATCGAGGGGTAGCCATCGGCAACGAGCGGGTGCGGCGGCAGGTTGGCGGCCTTGACGTAAGCGTTGATTTCCGCCGGCCCCCACGAAACCAGCGGGTTCACCTTGAAATGTATGCCGTCGTGCTCGATCACCGGCAGATGCGCACGCGCCGCGCCATGATGGCGCTTGCGCCCTGAAATCCATGCATCGAACTCCGCCAGCGCCCGTTCGTTCGGGCGCACCTTGCGCAGCGCGCAGCACGCGTCCGGATCGCGCTTCCACAAATCGCCCTTCGGATCTTCCGCGGTGACTTCCGCCGCCTCCGGCAAGGCGGTGCGGAGATTTTTCAGGCCCAGCACCCTCGCCAGCTCGTCGCGGTAATCCAGCGTCTGCGCAAAATGCTTGTCAGTATCAATGAAGATCACCGGGAACGCCGCATCGACCTGCGAGACCAGGTGCAGCAACGCCGCCGATTCCGCGCCGAAGGAAGAAACCAGCGCGATGCGGCCAGCAAATTCCTGGCGGATCGCGCGCTCAAGAATCTCCTGCGGGCTCAGCCCCTCCCACGCGATCGCCAACGCCGCCGCGCGATCGAGATTGACTCCCGCCGCGTCATTGGGGGTTTCGGCCGCCAGGCTCATGAATTTTTTCCCCGCCGCAGATCGGTCACGGTTTCGCGCCCGTCAGCGGCCGGCTGATAGACTTTCGTGAAGGCGCCCGACGCGCGGGCAAACGCCGCTTCGGAATCTTTTGCCTTGAGCACGAATTCGTCAAAGCCGCAGCGCAGCATGAAGAAAACCTGATCTTGCAGCACATCGCCAATTGCGCGCAGTGCGCCGATATAGTGATAACGCTCACGCAGCAGCCGCGCGGTGGTGAAGCCGCGGCCATCGCGATAGCCGGGAAAATCTATGGCGATCAGCGAAAGTTGCGGAACGTAGGAGGCGATTTCCTCGACCGCCTCGCTCGAACGGACCACGACGCCGAGCCGCCCGGGACGGCGCGCCAGCTCCTCGCCTTCATCCAGCAAGCGCTTAACGGACACGATAATGTCAGCACGCTGATCGGCGGCTTCATCGTCGGCGAGAAAACCCCACGGGTCTTTCTCAACCGCTTTGCCATCGCGCAGCAGCGGGAACGCATCAACTTTCTTGTCGGCCGCCTTTTCATCGTGGGCGGCGCGTTTGACCTGTTCACGCGCCATAGAGCGCCTCCTCAAACGGCGCCGAGCCAACACGCTCGAACGCATCAACAAAACGCTCCGCCTTGTCGCGGCGCACTTTCAGATATGTAATGACGACGCGCTCGATTGCATCGGGAACGGCCTCGGCCGCCATGCCCTTGCCGTAGATTTTGCCGAGGGCGGCTTTCTCGTCCGGCCGGCCGCCAAGTAGAATCTGGTAAAACTCCTCGCCGTGCTTATCGACGCCGAGAATGCCGATATGACCGACGTGATGGTGGCCGCAGGCGTTGATGCAGCCTGAAATCTTGATCTCCAGATCGCCGATATCCTCCTGCCGATCGAGGTCCGCGAATTTCTGCGAGATCGCCTGCGCCAAAGGAATAGAACGCGCATTGGCCAGATCGCAATAATCCAGGCCCGGGCAGGCGATCATGTCGGAGATCAGACCGGCATTCGCGGTAGCCAGACCATGGACTTTCAGCACGGCGTATATGGCGGGTAGATCGTCCTGCGCGACATGCGGCAGGATCAGGTTCTGCTCGTGGCTGACGCGGATATCGTCGAACGAATATTGCGCGGCGATATCGGCCACCGCTTCCATCTGAACGTCCGTCGCATCGCCTGGCACGCCGCCGATCGGCTTCAGCGAGATGGTGACGCTGGCATAGCCCGGCTGTTTGTGCGCCCGCACCGAAAGCCGTGACCAGCGATCGAACTCAGGATCGCCCGCACGCGCCTTGGCGAAGGCTTCGCTTTGCGCCGGCAAGGTTTTGAACGCCGGGGGCGCGAAGTAAGCGCGGATGCGTTCGACTTCGGCCTCGGGCAGTTTCAGCGCGCTATCGCGCATATCTTCCCATTCCGCCTCGACCAGGCGGGCGTATTCGTGCGGCCCTAGCGAATTGACGAGAATCTTGATCCGCGCCTTGAACGAATTATCGCGGCGCCCGAAGCGATTATAAACCCGCAGGCAAGCTTCAAGATAGGAAAGCAGATCGGCCGCCGCCACATCCGCGCGGATCAGCGGCGAGACGAAAGGCGTGCGCCCCATTCCGCCGCCAACATAGACGTCGAACAGCGGCGCGCCGGGCCCCGCGCCCGGCTTAATGTGCAGGCCGATATCGTGCAGACGCATCGCCGCGCGATCACCAGGGCTGGCGATCACGGCGATCTTGAACTTGCGCGGCAGGAAGGAGAATTCCGGATGGAACGTGCTCCATTGCCGGATGATCTCGCACCACGGCCGCGGGTCTTCAACCTCATCGGCGGCGGCGCCAGCGAACTGGTCGCTCGTCACGTTGCGGATGCAATTGCCGCTGGTCTGGATCGCGTGCATTTCCACGTCAGCCAGATCGCCCAGCAGCGCCGGCACTTCCGGCAGCTTGATCCAGTTCAACTGCAAATTCTGCCGCGTGGTAAAATGGCCGTAGCTTCTATCGTATTTGCGCGAGATCATCGCCAGCTGACGCAATTGTTTCGACGAAAGCGATCCATACGGGATAGCGATGCGCAGCATGTAGGCGTGAATCTGCAAATACAGCCCGTTCATCAGCCGCAGCGGCTTGAACTGATCTTCTGTGATTTCGCCGCGCACGCGTCGGTCCACCTGCTCGGCGAATTGGGCGACGCGCTCGCGCACGATCGTGTCGTCGAACTCATCGTAACGATACATTCAGGCGGCCTCTTCGATTGGCTCTAGGTTCAACTCGCGTTCGACGCGGTGAATCCAGGCGCGCACGGCGGGAAATTCGGAAAGATCAAACCCGCCCTCGTGCGCAAGGCGCGTATAGGCAAGCAGCACGACATCGGCCAGCGTTAGGTTGGCGCCGACAAGAAAATCGCTCTGCAGCAGCGCCATTTCCATAACGCCGAGCGCGCGCCTGCCCTTCGGGAGCAGCGCCTCGTCGATCTCCTCGTCCGGCAATAGCAGGAACGATTTGCGCCAGCGCCGCACGGCGATGTACGGCTCGTGGCTGTACTGTTCCCAGAACAGCCATTGCAGCATCTTGGCGCGTTCGTAGCGGTCTTCCGGGATCAGTGCGCTGCCATCGGCCAGATAACTCACGATCGCGTTTGATTGCGACAAGGCGCGACCGTCTGACAGGATCGCGGCCGGCACCTGTCCCGAAGGATTGAGCCTTTGGAACTGATCGGTGCGGGTTTCGCCACGCGTTATATCGACCTCGATCCAGTAATAATCGACGCCAAGATAATCAGCGGTCCAGCGCACTTTCATGCAATTGCCGCTGCGGCTGTCGCCATAGAGCGTGAGCTTGCCCGGTGCGGCGCGATGCGGCATCAGGCGACCCCCTCATCAGAGTTAGCGAGGCGGCGGTGATCGGCGACAATCGTCGGCCCGCGCGCGCGAATGTTTTCGCGCATCGCTTCACGATGCGTCACCTTGCCCGGCGCTTCGATCGTTATGAGATACGCGCCGACGACGACAGTTTCCTGCTTTTTCGCATCGGCCAGCGCTTCATCAGCGTCTTCCTGATTGGGGAACGCGTGCGCATCCTCGATCCGCACGGACCAATCACCAGACGCCGTCCGGTAGACCGGATGTCCATCGTCCAGCCGATTGCCCGTCACCGCTTTCATCCCGCTCGCTCCACCTGCGCCGCGATCGCGCGCGCTTGTTCCGCATGCGCCAGCGCCGCAACCTCACCGACGATCAAAAGGCTGGGGCTGGCCAGATCGAGCCCCGCAACATCGGCGGCGAGCGCGCCGAGCGTGCTGCGCACCAGACGCTGATTGGGCCGCGTGCCGTTTTCGATGATCAGCGCCGGGATCGTCGCCGCACGCCCCGCTTCAAGCAGACGCGCGCTAACTTCGGCGATATTTGCTACGCCCATGTAAATCACTAGCGTATGATTGACCACCGCCAGCGCGGCCCAATCTAGATCAAGAGCGCCGCCGGTTTTTGCGTGGCCGGTGACGAACGTGACTGCCTGCGCATGATCACGATGCGTCAGCGGAACCTGAGCGCTTGCCGCGCAACCGAGCGCCGCGGTGATGCCGGGCACGACATGCGCCTCCACGCCCGCGAATCGCAGCGCTTCAAGTTCTTCGCCGCCGCGCCCAAACACGAAGGGATCGCCGCCCTTCAGGCGCACAACGCGCTTGCCAGCGCGCGCCTCGGCGACCAGCAGGTCATTGATCTGATTCTGCGGCACGGAATGCTTGGAGCGCACCTTGCCGACGTAAATAAAATCAGCATCGCGCCGCGCCATATCGAGCACGCGCTTATCGACCAGCCGGTCATGCACGATCAGATCTGCATCCTGCAGGGTGCGCAGCGCCTTCAGCGTCAGCAATTCCGGATCGCCCGGACCGGCGCCGACGATATGCACCACGCCGCGGCGTGAGGGGTTTTCGATCTCCTGGCGCGCCAAGGCCTCTGCGCCAGCGAAATCGCCGGCTCGCGCGCGTTCGCCCGCTGGACCGCACAGGATGCGCTCCCATACCAGCCGCCGCGTGTCGTAATCGCGGATAGCCCTTACGGCGCCGCGGATCGATTTAGCGAACCCTGAAAGCTGCGTCGTGCTCGCCGGAACCGCCGCCTCGATCGCTGCGCGCACATCGCGCGCCAGCGCCGGCGCCGTGCCGCCCGTGGCGATCGCGATCGTCAGCTCGCCGCGATCGACGATCGCCGGAATATGAAAATCGGAAAGGTCAGGCTGATCGACCACGTTCACCGGGACGCCAGCCGCACGCGCCAAAGCGGCGCCCCGCTCAGCCGCCGCGCGATCCTCGAACGCCACGATCACAAACGCTGCCCCCCGTAGTTCGTCTACGCTGGGCCAATCGCCTTCGCCGCTATAGGTGGTGACAGCAGCCGGGGTTTTCGCCAGCAGGGCGAGCTTGCGGCGCGCGAATTCGCCCGCCCCAAACACGGCGACGCGCCGGCCCTCAAGCGGCCAGGATAGCGGAAAGGCGTCCATACGGGTTTCCAGCCTGTGAGATGGCCGCTCTAACCCCGCAAAGCAAACGATAGGTTCTCTTGGGGCTGAAAAGCGCCGCTAAACTCATTGGCCAATCAGCCGAACCGCTATTTTTTCCAGACCGGCTTGCCCAGATTGACGTTCTTGGATGGAGTCACCGCCCCGGTGACGCCGCCGATCACCGCGCCCGCGCCCACGCCGATCGGTCCCAGGACCGCCCCCGCGCCCGCGCCGATCCCAGCGCCGGACAGCGTGCGGTCGGCGAATTGGTGGCCACAGGCGGTCAGAGCCAGGGGCGCCAGAACGACGAGAGCGATCTTTTTCACGGGCAGTCTCCGTATTGCATTCGCCGCCTTATAACATGGTCGCGCGACGCGTTCAGTTAACGCCCAGCTTCTTCTGCAGGTCACTGGATGATGTGGTGTAGAGGAACACCAGCCGTTCGCCGGGGCGGGCGATCTTGAACGCGGCTTGGCTCATCAGTGCGGCTTCATGGAAGCCGGAGAGGATCAGCTTCAGCTTGCCGGGATAGGTGTTGATGTCGCCGATAGCGAAGATGCCAGGCTCGGAGGTCTGGAAATTGGACACATTCACCGGGATCAGGTTTTCCGCGAAATTCAGGCCGAAATTAGCGATCGGGCCGAGTTTCATGGTCAAGCCGTAGAACGCCAGCAGCGTGTCGGTCTCGATCTCGTAGAGACCGTCTTTCTTACTCTCGACAACGACATGGGTGAGCTGGCCGTTTTCGCCCTTCAGCGATTTGATGTCGGAAATATCGAGCCGCATTTTGCCGCCAGCGACCAGCTCGCGCATCTGCGCCACAGAGTGCGGCGCGGCGCGGAAATCGTCGCGGCGGTGGTTCAGCGTCACCGATCTGGCGACCGGGTGCAGGTTCAGCGTCCAATCCAGCGCGCTATCGCCGCCGCCGGCGATCAGGACGTGCTTGTCCTTGAAATGCTCCATCTTGCGCACGGCGTAGAACACCGACTTGCCTTCGAACTGCTCGAGGCCTTCGATCTTCGGCTTGCGCGGCATGAACGAACCGCCGCCAGCGGCGATCACTACCACCGCGGCGGTGATCTCAGTGCCCGCGTCCGTCACCAGTTTGAACTTGCCGTCCTCCAGCCGGTGCAGTTGCTCGACCATTTCGCTGAAACTGAACTTCGGACCGAACGGCTTGATTTGCTCCATCAGCCGGTCAGTCAGCCCCTGCCCCGTGACGACCGGCAGCGCGGGAATGTCGTAGATCGGCTTTTCCGGATAAAGCTCGGCGCATTGGCCGCCGGGCCGGTCCAGCACGTCTATCAGATGCGCTTTCAGGCCAAGCAGCCCGAGTTCGAACACCGCGAACAGCCCCGTCGGCCCCGCGCCGATGATCGCCACGTCCGTCTCGTGGGCCTCGCCAGCCGGCAGACGCTCAAACGAAGGCGCATGGGATACGGTGTCGGCCATAGTCGTTTTCCAGAAGGAGATTTGACCGGGCTTTCACCACGAAGGCCACAAAATCGCAAACAAGAATGGCTCGGGAGACAAAATAGGCACGCTCACCTATCTATCGCTTTGGCTTAACAGGCCTTAAGGCATCAGCCGAGCTAAACTAAACATGGCCGTCGATCGTCTCCCGCCCCTGATCTCGCTTCGCGTGTTCGAAGCCGCCGCCCGGCATTTGAGCTTCCGCAAAGCAGCGGAGGAGCTTTTTGTTACGCCCGGCGCCGTGAGCCAACAGATCCGGCTGCTGGAAGAGCATGTAGGCGTTGATCTTTTTCACCGTGAAGGCCGCCGCGTCACGCTTACCGATGCTGGCCAGGCAGCGCTGCCGGCCCTGCGCGCTGGTTTCGCCCAGCTAAACGAAGCCGCGCGTTTGATGCGTCAGCCAACCCGCCGCAGCCGCGTTACGGTTTCGGTCGCCCCCTCCTTCGCGGCGAAATGGCTTCTGCCACGGCTGGAGCGGTTCACCACCGCCCGCCCGGACATCGACGTTTGGGTCTCGGCGGACATGACCCCCGTGGATTTCGGCTCTGCCGATGTGGATATGGCCATCCGCTATGGACCCGGCCGCTATGAGGGGCTGGCGGCCGACAAGCTGCTGGAAGAGGCCGTGTTGCCGGTCTGCTCGCCGGGCCTGATGGAAGTGGCGCCGATCCGTGCGCCGCAGGATCTGACGCACCACACCCTGCTGCACGATAGCGGTCCGGAGCTGGATGCTTCGTGCCCCGATTGGTCGATGTGGCTGAAGGCGCATGGCGTCAGCGGCGTGGACGCCACGCGGGGGCCGCGATTCAACCAGTCCAGCCTGGTGATCGAAGCGGCCGTCGCCGGGCGCGGCGTGGCGCTGGCCAAACGGGCGATCGCCGAAGCCGACCTGACCGCCGGCCGTCTGGTGGCGCCGTTCGCTGGCGCCGGCGCCCCCACTCTGTTCGCCTATCACCTGGTCTGGCCGCGCACGCGCGACTTCACCCCGGCGCAACAGACCTTCATCGACTGGCTGCGCGACGAGGCCCACTCCTCCACCAGTGCGGCCAACGACTCAGCCGACGCCCCGATCTTCGCCGCGCATGGCATCTGATCGCGGCGCTAGAGCGCCACAAAGTGGCTCACCGGCGGCGCGGCCAGATCATCCCATACATGCAGCGCAAACGCGGCTTCAGGAGATTTCTGCCCAACGGCCTGCTCTTCCCGCAGCGCCATGGAATATGTGTACGCCGTCGCCGGCGCCACGATCGCGGGCGCATGCGCCACGCGCCCGATCACCGCGCGATGATGATGACCAGCGATCACCAATTGCACCTGTTTGTGGCGCGCGATGACGGCGGCGAAGCCTTCACGATTATCTAGCCCGATGCGATCGAACAGGCGCTCATGCGTCAGGAAGGGCGGATGATGCAACGCGACAATTGTTGGCCGGTCTGGCGCCGCTGACAGCGCGGCATCAAGCCAGCCGCCATCTTCTTCAGTGAACATCCCGCCGGTTTTGCCTTCAACCGTGCTGTCGAATACGACGACGCGCACGCCAAACTGTTCGATGACGTAAGACAATTTCCCCGCCGCCGGCAGGTAGGCGTGCGCCGGAAACGCCGCGCGCAGAAGGCCGCGATGATCGTGATTGCCTGGCGCCAGAAACAGCGGCGCCGGCGCGTTGGCGAGCAAAGGCGCGAGCGCGGAATATTCCTCCGCCTTGGCGTCGTTGGCGAGGTCTCCCGTCGCCAGGATCAGGTCGGGCTTATACCCACGCAGCTTTTCCAGCGCGCGCAGCACATTGCCATTTGTATCGTAACTTTCTTCGCGCCGCGCCGCCACCGCGTGCAGATCGGAGATTTGCCCCAAAACGAAGCGCGCGGTCATGAAATCAGGGCTTTGCCGGTTCTTTCGCCGGCGCGCTGATATCCAGCAAATGGTCGATGCTGATATCGCCGATCCCATATTGCTTCGCCATGGTGACGGCGTGCGGGTACGCAAAGAACAGCCCCGCCGCGACGCCCGCCGCGACCAGCGCGCCGCCGACCGCTTTTACCTTGCGCATGAATTGCTGGCGCTGCGAGATAATCGCGAACGTCTGCACGCGCTGCTCCATGTTATCGAGCGGACGCTTGCCTTTGGACATGAACGCAGCGCGCGGCGAATTGCGCGCCATCGATCGGAACTCTCCCGACACCATCGCCGTGCCAGGCACTGCAAGCGCTTGTAAACGCGCGGCCACATTGACGCCGTGGCCGAGCAAATCGTTGGTGATGGTGACGATCACGTCGCCGACATGCGCGCCGACGCGGATCGGCGGCTCCCCGCGGGGGCGCTTGTCCAGCAGATCGTTGATGCAGGCCAAGGCTGCGCCAGCGGAGGGAAATTCGAGCATGAAGCCATCGCCGGCGGTGTTGAAAACACGCCCGCCATTATGCTCGGCCGTGATAGCGATCCGCGCACGCAGCGATTCCACATGCCGCGCAGCGCGAGACTGATCACGCTCCGACATAGTGGAAAAGCCCTTCACGTCGATCGCCACGATCGACGCAAGCCGGACCTGCTGGCCCTCCATGCTCAAGACATCATCCCCCGGTTCCGGGTCCATGATAGCCACATCGAGGTACTTTTCCATCGGGCTATTTTGCGCAAAACAGTCATCCCGCTCTGTATCGCCGGTCACAGACGGTGGACATCACACGCCCTTTTTGGCCTCGATCAGCCCGGCCAGCTTGTCCTTCCGCAGCAGGCGGACGCCGGATTTGCCGATTCCGATCCAGTCGCTGGCCTTCCAGCTTTGCAGCTTGCGATTGACCTTCTCGCGTGAGGCGCCGATCCGGCGGGCCATCTCGCCCTGGGCCAAAGCCACCAAATCGCCATTGCCCGCCTCGGCCAACAGCAGCCGCGCCAGACGCCCGCCCAGATCAAGCAAAGCGGCGTCTTCCAGTGCGCCGTCTGCGGCGCGCAGCCGGCGGCTCATTTCCGCCAGCAGCGCCAGCAGCGCTTTCGGTTCGGCCTCCAAAGCGGCGAGCGCCGCGTCGCGCGATATGCGGAGCAGCCGCGACCGGCGCGTAGCGGTGCAATCGGCCGAGCGCGCGCCGCCATCGAGCACCGCCATTTCGCCGATCACCGCACCGGGCCCAAGCGCCGCCATGCGCACGCTACGGCCGTCCTCGGTGGAAACGCAGACTTCGACTTCACCTTCGATAAGCACGTAAAGCGCGTCGCCCGGCGCGCCCTTTTCAAACAGGATAGTTTGGGCGTTGAGGTTGAGGACCGAGCCCTCGCCAACCAGCTTCTGCCGGCGCGCCGGCGTCAGCGGCGCGAACAGCGCTGATTTGGCCAACGACGCGGCAATCGCTTCGTTTTTGCTCTCCGGCGCTGCTGGCTGGCCGTCCACCATAGCCGCTAGACTGGCGCCATATCGACAGCGACGTCTACTGCCCCCTGGCCGCCCGAGGTAACGATCACGCCGTCGAGCGGCGCCACGTCCGCATAATCGCGCCCGACGCCGACCACGACATGCTCGTCGGCCACAATCAGCGCGTTCGTCGGATCCACCGGGAACCAGCCGATCTCTTCGCCGCACCAGACCAGCACCCAGGCGTGCATGGAATCGGCGCCCTCGCGGCGCGCCTCGCCGGGCGGTGGCAGCGTGCGGATGAAACCGCTGACATACGCCGCCGGCAGACCGAGCGCGCGCAGACCCGCGATCATGATGTGCGCGTAATCCTGGCATACGCCACGGCGGAGGTTGAAAGCTTCTTCCGGCAGCGTCGAGACCGTGGTGGCGTCGCCGTCATAGGTCATGTCCGCGTGGAGCCGCTTCATCAGATCGATGGCGCCATCGCGGATCGGCCGCCCCGGCGGAAAGCTGAGGCTCGCGTAAGCGCGGATTGTCTCCGGCACGCCAATCATACGGCTGGGATACAGGAAATGCGCAGGCGCGTCCGGCGAAAGATCGTCCAGCCGCAACGCCGCCGCGGCGACATCCTCCCAGGACGGGGATGGCGTGGCCATATCCGGCGCACCGCTAACCTCAACGCGCGCGGCCGCTCGCGCGACGAACCGGCGATGTGGTTCCAGACACACCACATTTGTCGTTTGGTTGCCGAAAAAATCCTTGCCAGATTGGAGGTCGGACGACGCCGGCTCGACTTCCATCGAGAAAGAAATCACCCGCTGACCAGGCTGAGGTGTCGGCGCCAACCGCAGTACATGGCGGGCAAACGGCACGTCATTCTCGTAGGTCGAAATCGTAACCAGGCGAATATCGTAGATCATTCGTCGATCCGGAATGAAAACGCTATGCGGTCGCGGTTCGCCAGATAGCGGTCCGAGATCGCGTCCGACAGCTCCATCAGGCCGCGCCTCATGCGCGCGACGAATTCCAGCGTGACTTCGCCGGGATCGGCCGCAACGGTTTCGGCGTGGAGCTTTTCAGCGATGCGGCGCGCCGGGGACATTTCCTCGTGCGCCAACTCGCCCGGCAAAGCCGCCACTAACTCGCACAATTTGCGGATCTGAAACGCGCAGGAGCGCGGATTGTTATCGTCCAGCAGAAGCAGATCGAGGATCGGCCGTTGCGCTGCGGGCACGAAGTAGCGTTGCGCGTAAGTGATGGAGCTATCACCTACTTCCAGCAGCGCTTCCAGCGATGCCTGGCTGGAGGGGTTGAGCCCCATCCGTTCAACGAAATCGGCGGTGTTAAGCGCACGCTCGATCCGCCGGCCAATTTCCAGAAACCGCCAGCCAGTTAGCTGGGCCATGTTTTCCTGCGTGAAACCGGCCAGCGCCGCGAGCAGCCGCAGGCCGCGATCGGCGCGGTCCATGGGATCGGCGCGCGAGCGGCCGCCGGCGAGCGTGTCGGCCAACTCCTCAACCGCACTCATCACGTCCGTGGAGAAGCGTTCGCGGATGGCGGATGCGGCGCGGCGCGCGGCGCGCGCAGCGCCGACGGCGGAGCCGACCATGCGCGAATCCGTTAGCGCAGAAAGCGCGGCCCGCCGCGTCAGCGCCGGCGTTTCGGTCAGCGCGCCCCATTCGATGAGCAGCGCCAGGATCGTCTGTGTCGCGACGCGTTCGCCACGATCGCGCAATGCGGCGCGGATATGGCCCGCGCGCACCAAGCGGATCGTCGCCTCCGCGCGCTCAACGTAGCGGCCAAACCAGAAGAGATTATCCGCCGAGCGCGCGGTGAGCGCGCCGACATGGCGCTTGACCTCGACATTCGTCGCCGATGGCAGCAGGCTAGTCTGCTCCACCGGCGCATCGCCGAGCACCCACACATCAGCCGACATGCCGCCGAGCTGCATCGAAATCGCCCGCGCGTCAGGCGCAGTGGAGACACGGCAGAAACCGCCGGGCATCACCACCCAGCCATTCTCCGTTGCCGCCGCGAACACGCGAATCTGGAATGGGCGCGGCGAAAGCCGCCCTTCGCTCCATACCGGCATGGTCGAAAGCGACACCACTTCCTGGCCAACGAAATCCATGCCGCGGCGGTGCAGCGCACCGATCAAACGCTCGCGTTCAGCGGTCGTCAGGTCTGCGCCAAGGCGCACGCGCGCGTATGAGCTCGATGCGGGCGAAAACGCTGGGGAGATCGCCAGCCGATCGAGCCGATCGATCACTTCATCACGCTCAGCCGGCTGTCCGCACCACCAGGTCGCGACGTTCGGCAGCTTTAGGTCTTCGCCGAGCACGCGCCGCGCCAACGCTGGCAAAAACCCCAGCAGCGCGCGGCTCTCCACCAGCCCCGCGCCCAGCGCATTGGCCAGCGCCACACTGCCTGCCCGCACAGCGCGCGTGAGTCCCGGCGTGCCGATGCGCGACTGCGCGTTCAGCTCCAGCGGATCAGCGAAATCCGCATCCAGCCGGCGCAGAAACGTATCGGCGCGGCGCAACCCCGCGACCGTGCGGACGAACACGCCTTCATCGCGCACCGTCAGGTCTTCGCCCTCGACCAGCAAGAAACCCAGATAGCGCGCCAAATAGGCGTGCTCGAAATAGGTCTCGTTCATTGGCCCCGGCGTCAGCACGCACACGCCAAGACCGCCGGGCTGACCCAGAGAAACGAGACTTTCGCGGAAATGTTGGAAGAAACCGGCGAGGCGTTCTACTTCCAGCCCGCCAAACGCTTCGCCAAACGCCGCGCTCATCGCCAAACGATTTTCCAGCGCATATCCCGCGCCTGATGGCGCTTGCGTGCGATCGGCCATCACCCACCAGCGGCCATCCGGCCCGCGCCCAAGATCGGCGGCGTAGAGGCGCAGGAATTTGCCGCCGCGCGGTTTTGCGCCGACCAGCGGGCGCAAAAATTCCGGACTGCCGGCGATCAGCGAAGCGGGTAGGGCGCCTTCTTTGACCAGCTTCTGATCGCCATAGACATCGGCCAGCAGCGCTTCTTGTAGTTCCGCGCGTTGCACCACCCCCTCAGTGATTTCCCGCCATTCCGCAGCCGGCATGAGCAGCGGCAGGCGGCTGATGGGCCAAGGGCGTTCGCCGCCGCCGGGCGCATCGTACACGCGATAGGACGCGCCGGTGGCGCGCAGACGCCGCTCCAATTGCTCGAACCGCGTCTCGACTTCCTGCGGGCCGAGCGCAGACAATGTCGCGAGGAATGAGCGCCAATGCTGGCGGATTTCGCCGTTCGTATCGACCATTTCGTCGGTGACGCCGCCCAGGGCTTTGTAGCCCTCCTTTAATCCGAAGCCAAAAAGGCCGTCATGCTCTGCCACGCTAGACATATGCCGGCCGGCGCAGATCAAGCGTCACCGAGAATTCCGGGTTGCTCTCGAGTGGCGCAGGCGCAATCGGCCCGCCTGTATGGCCGACATCCAGAAAACGCGCGAGACGCCGGGCCTCAGCTTCGTTGCCATTCACGGGGAACGTTTCGTAATTGCGGCCGGCCGGATGGGCGACATGATAGACGCACCCGCCGAGCGAGCGGCCGCTCCATGAATCGTAAATGTCAAAAGTCAGCGGCGCATGCACCGGCAAGGTTGGATGCAGACCGGAAGCAGGCTTCCACGCCTTGAACCGGACGCCAGCGACGTTGAGCCCCGCGGTGCGCGTCTGCGAAAGCGGCGCGCGCCTGCCGTTGCACAGCACGGCGTGGCGCTGCGGGTTCAGACCCTCAACGCGCACTTCCAGCCGCTCTACCGATGAATCGACGTAACGTACGGTGCCGCCGATCGCCCCCTCCTCGCCCATCACGTGCCAAGGCTCCAGCGCCTGTCTTAGTTCGAGTCGCACGCCTTCGCGCGTGACAGCGCCGTAGAAGGGAAAGCGGAACTCCCGCTGCGCCTCAAACCATACGGGATCAAACGCGTAGCCAGCCCCTTTCAGGTCGGCGAGCACGTCCTGGAAATCCTCCCATACGTATTGGGAGAGCATGAACTTATCGGCGAGCGTTGTGCCCCAGCGCACCAGATTCCCGCTTTGCGGGGCTTTCCAGAACCATGAGATCAGCGCGCGCAGCAGAAGCTGCTGCGCCAAGCTCATCCGCGCATCGGGCGGCATCTCGAACCCCCGGAACTCAACCAGGCCGAGCCGGCCAGTGGGCCCATCGGGCGAAAACAATTTGTCGATGCAGATTTCAGTGCGGTGCGTGTTGCCGGTCGAATCCACCAGCAGATTGCGCAGCAGCCGGTCGAGCATCCATGGCGGCGGCGCAGCGCCGGCATTGCCCGGTCCGCCAATGTTGGCGAGCGCGATCTCAAGCTCATACAGCGCGTCGTGGCGCGCCTCGTCTACGCGCGGCGCCTGACTGGTCGGGCCGATGAACAGGCCGGAAAACAGATACGAAAGCGACGGATGCCGCTGCCAGTAGATTAACAGACTCTTCAACACATCCGGGCGGCGTAGAAACGGCGAATCCGCCAGCGTCGCGCCGCCGACCACAACGTGATTGCCGCCGCCCGTGCCGGTGTGGCGTCCGTCGATCATGAACTTGTCGGCGCCGAGTCGCGATTGGCGCGCTTCTTCATAAAACGTCCGGGTATTGTCTACGCACTCGCGCCATGACGCCGCGGGCTGCACGTTGACTTCGATCACGCCCGGATCAGGCGTCACCTTGATCACGTTCAGCCGCGGATCGCGCGGCGGCTCGTACCCTTCGATATGAACGGAGAGGCCCGATTCCTCAGCCGACTCTTCCACCGCCGCGAGCAGTTCAAGATAATCCTCCAGCGTTTCCACTGGCGGCATGAACACGCAGAGCTTTCCGTCGCGCGGCTCGACCGCAATTGCTGTGCGCACGATGTTATCGTCGGTTAGTATCTGCTCGGTGCGCTCCTCAGCGGAATTGTCCGTCTTGCGAAACGCCTCCGCCAATTGCTGATGGCTGGGCAGCGGCTCCTTAGGCGCTGAAGGATCGGCCGGCACAACATACGGAAACCGGGCCGGCGGCACATAAGGCAAGCCGCCGAGCGGCAGACGAAATCCGACCGGCGAATCTCCCGGCGCAAGGAACAGCTTCCCCCGCCGCGTTTTCCATTGCTCGCTGATCCAGCCCTTGCCGATAGCGCGCGCATTCCAACGCTGGATGGGCAGGACATAGCCGCTAGGCTTATCGAGGCCGCGCGTGAACACCCGCGCCAGGCGCGCGCGCGCTTCAGCGTCAGTCAGTTTTGAATCGAGCACATCGACATTCGGCGGCAGTTCCGCTTCCTTCAGCACCCAATGCGCCGAATCCTCGAACGCTGGCGCAACAAAGCTTCCGCCTACGCCCAGCCTTTCAGCCACGCCTTCGGCCAGCTTTTGCGCGCCATCTAATTTGGCTTTATCGTCCGCCGCTTCACGCGCGATCAGGTTTTCATTGCGCCAGATCGGCTCGCCATCCGTGCGCCAGTAAAGCGAGAACGCCCAGCGCGGCAGACTTTCGCCGGGATACCATTTTCCCTGACCGTGATGCAGCATGCCGCCGGGTGCGAAGCGCTGGCGAAGGCGGCGAATAAGTGTGTCGGCGCGCTGGCGCTTGGTCGGCCCGACGGCGTCCGTATTCCATTCCGGGCTTTCGTAATCGTCGATCGAGACGAACGTGGGCTCGCCGCCCATGGTCAGACGCACATCGTTGAGCGCAAGATCAGAATCGACCTGTTCGCCCAGCGCATCGAGCGCCGCCCAGGCGTCGTCCGAGAACGGGGCGGTGATGCGCGGCGCCTCCTGGATGCGCTTCACATCCATCTCGAACCCGAACTCAACGTCCGCAGCCTCCGCCGTGCCGACGATTGGCGCGGCCGAGCGGTAATGCGGCGTGGCGGCAAGCGGGATGTGGCCTTCGCCGGTCAGCAGCCCGGACGTTGGATCGAAACCGATCCACCCGGCGCCGGGCAGATAGATTTCCGCCCACGCATGCAGGTCGGTGAAATCGTGATCTGTGCCTGAGGGACCGTCGAGCGCCTCAAGATCAGGCTTCAACTGGATCAGATAGCCTGACACGAACCGCGCTGCGAGGCCAAGCGAACGCGCGATCTGCACGAGCAGCCACGATGAATCCCGGCACGAGCCGGACGCGTTTTGCAGCGTCTCCTCCGGCGTCTGCACGCCGGGCTCCATACGGATGAGGTATTTGACATCCTGCGAAAGCTGCTGGTTGAGCGCGACGAGATAATTGACCGTGGCGCCCTCTTTCGGAATTTTCGCCAGATAGTCCTTCAGCAGCGGCCCGGCTTTTTCCGCCTTGAGGTAGGGGGCCAGATCAGTCTTCAGATCCGGCTCATACGCGAACGGAAGATTGTCGGCGTATTCTTCCAGGAAGAAGTCGAACGGGTTGATGATCACGTGCTCAAGCACGAGATCCACCTGGATGGAAAACTCGCGCACCTTTTCTGGGAACACGCAGCGGGCCAGCCAATTGCCGAACGGGTCTTGCTGCCAGTTGAGGAAATGCCCCTCAGGCAAAACCTTCAGCGCATAGGATTTGATCGGCACCCGCGCGTGTGGGGCCGGGCGCAGGCGGATGATTTGCGGCCCGAGACCGACCGGCCGGCTGTACCGATATGAAGTCTTGTGATGAAGCGCCGCGAGGATCGCCATGCTGCCGGCGCCAAGCGCCCCTTCCCGTTTCGCGAACGAGAGGTCTACCCCCCCGGCGCGCCGCGCAAACCCCTTTTACGCCAAGGACTCATAGCCGTAGCTGGGCGCCTAAGAAAGTGGCGCCAACAGGCTACACAGGCATCGGCGCGGGGTAATTGTCCAGTGTGACAACCACGGAAACGTCCATCATGGACTCGGCGGCGCCCAGCACCACTCCGATCATGGGCGAGGCTTCTTCCGGCGTGCGGGTCGCGGCGACGCGGATAAGGTCCGGCGATTCGCTGAGGCCGTTGGTGGGATCGAACTCCAGCCAGCCGAGATCGGGCAGGAACACTTCGCACCAGGCGTGCGTGGCCCCGGACCCGCGAATGCCGGAATAGTTGTTCGGCGAGTAGAGATAACCCGTGACGAACCGGGCGGCGAAGCCCCAGCGGCGGACGCTTTCGATCATCAGCCATGCGAAATCACGGCAGGTGCCGGAGCGGCGATTGACGGTCTGCGCCGGCGTCTGCGTGCCGTACTGGTCCCGTACGCCGTAGGTGAACGCCTGATGGATGGCGCGGTTGATGCGCAGCAGGACGTCCAGCGCGGAATCGCCCGGCTCGCGCGTCTGCCCGGACAGCCACGCGGCGTGGGCGGGGTCGGGGAGGAAAACTGGACGTACGTACGGCGCAAGGACGATTGCGTCCGCTGCCGAATAGATCACAGGCGGCGCCAGCGAATTGGCCGGCGACAGCGGCGCGACATGCTCTGCCTGGCGCAATTCCTTGGGAAAGCGCTCGATCAGCAAGGTGGAGACGACGCTCAGCAGGTTGCTCTGCCCGCCAGGGGTGAAATGACACACCGAATTGGAATAGGCGTCGGAGGTCCAGCGCGTCTCACCAGGCGGCGTGAGCGCCAGAGTTGCGTCGACCACGCGGATAGAATGGGAATCGATCGGCCGCATCATCAGACGCCATTCGCCGAACCGAACGGGGGCGCTGTAGCGGTAGATCGTTTCATGTCGAATAAGCAGGCGGGTGATGACGCTGCCTCCTTCAGGCGCGATGCTAGCCTCTGCGTAATGCGCTCGTCCCGCTTCGGTTTCTGCAGCGCTTGAAATCTTCGCAGCGCCTAAGCGACCAGCGCCTCAACGTCGATATCGGCCAGCGCGCCGGCGCCGGCCATCGCCGCCGCCGCGCGGCCCGGCGCCAGAGTGAGGATTTGCGACGCGAACAGATTGGCCAGCGCCGCCTTGCTGTGCCCCCAGCCGCCAGCGCCCGCCATCTGCGCGCCACGCAACAAAAGCCAGCCGCCGAGCACATCACCGAACAGCGTTAAATAGGAACTGGCGCCGGCCAGCGTATCCACGCCGCGATGAGCGTCCAGCCAGCGCGTGGCCCGCGCCAGCGCGACGGCAGCCGCTTCAAGATGCGCCGCTGCAGCGCCCAGTTTGGAATCGGTCAGCGCGGCGCGCGCATCCGCTTCGATCTCAGCTACAAGCGCGAGCGCCGCCACGCCGCCATCGGCTAGTTTACGCCCGGCAAGATCGTTGGCCTGGATCGCGTTCGTGCCTTCATATATCGGCGCAATCCGCACATCGCGATAATATTGCGCCGCGCCAGTTTCCTCGATGAAGCCCATGCCTCCATGAATCTGCACGCCGGCGGACGCCGCAGCCACGCCCATGTCGGTGGAGTACGCCTTGGCGATCGGCGTCAGCAATTCGGCGCGCGTGAGCGCCGCGGCGCGCTCTGCTTCGGTCTCTGCGTGATTGGCGCGATCAAGCGATACGCCAGCCAGCAAAATAATGCCCCGCGCCGCTTCGACATATGCTTTCGTCAACATCAAGGAGCGGCGCACCTCCGGGTGATCGAAAATCCGGGCCGGATAATCTTTCGATAGCGCCGCGCGCCCTTGCTTGCGCTCCAGAGCGTAGGCCAGCGCGCGCTGATACGCCATTTCACCAATGCCCACGCCCTGCACGCCTACTTGCAAACGCGCCGCATTCATCATGATAAACATGACCGCGAGACCTTCGTTCGGCTTGCCTAGCAATTCGGCCTCCGCGCCGTCATACAGCATGACGCAGGTGGGCGAGCCGTGGATACCCAACTTGTGTTCGATTGACGCAGCGCGAACACCATTGCGTGCGCCGGACTTTCCTTCTTCATCGACGAGAAATTTAGGCGCGATGAACAATGAGACGCCTTTGACGCCGGCCGGCGCGCCCGGCAGCCGCGCGAGCACGAGGTGCACGATGTTTTCCGCCACATCGTGTTCGCCCCACGTGATGAAGATTTTCTCTCCGTAGAGTTTGTAGTGGCCATCACCAGCGGGCTCTGCGCGTGTCGTCAGCGCGCCGACATCGGAGCCGGCCTGCGGCTCGGTGAGATTCATCGTGCCAGTCCAGCGGCCTTCGGCCAACGCCGGCATATAAAGCGCCTTCTGCCGATCGGTGCCCGCCGCCTTCAGCGCTTCGATCGCGCCAACATTCAGCACTGGGCAAAGGCCGAACGCCATATTGGCCGAATGCACCATCTCGTACACCGCCAGCTCAAGCGATTTTGGCAGACCCTGCCCGCCATACTCAGGATCAGCCGAAAGTCCGCACCACCCGCCCGCCGCGAAATCGCGAAAGGCTTCGGGAAAACCGGGCGGCGTAAACACGGCGCCGTTTTCATAGCGCGCGCCAACCGTATCGCCGACGCGGTTGAGCGGCGCGAGGCGTTCGGAGGCAAACGCGCCCGCGGCGTCGAGGATAGCGGTGACGGTGTCCGTATCAACTTCGGCGAAGGCCGGCAAATCGCGAAGGCTGTCAAATCCTGCCACGCGAAGCGAATGGGCAATATCGCGAAGCGGCGCGCGAAAATTCATGATGTTCCTCCTGCGCCGACCTTAGCCGGGCGGGAAAGCCGCTGCTAGCGTCTGAATTCGCGCAGATCCTTGCCGATCGGCGCGAATATGTCTGCCCAATCGCCGGTTTGGGCGGCGCAATATGTACGGGTTTGCGGGTACCATGGCGTCTTGCCCGTCCCCAGCATCGCCCAGGCGCCGTAGTGGTGCCAAAGCCATACGTTGGCGCCGCACGCAGCGGATATGTTGCTTGACGCGTTCATCGGGGCGATTACCAAATCAAGCGCGCACCCAGCAGCGGCGATGCCGTCGAGATCTTCCTTTAGGTCAAGACCAGGAATAAACTCGATTGTGGCGCCAAATTTTTCCTGCACCAACGCGATGTCCGCCGCGGCGTCGCCCGGCTGCAGGCTGAAAAACCGCACGTTCGGCGCTCTGAAAACCGGCTCCCATGCGGCGATGTCGGCGAAATAGCGCCGGCGCTTCGGCGTCATCACCAAGCTCTTCCACGCCACGCCGATATTCAGCACTTCGTCTTGCGGCAGCAGAAAACGGAACGCAGCAACGCGCGCTTCGTCCGCCTTGAGAAAGCCCGGCGTGCTTGGGAATGCATCCACCGTCTTGCGGAAATGCCGCGCCAGCGATCCCATCGGCACGTAGTAGTCGAACCTATCCCAATCGCCGAATTCATGAACTGAGCGGATCGCGCGTCCGCCCGTCTTTGCGCTGACCTGCCAGCGCACTTCGGCTTTCGGAAAGGTCCGCTCGAACATCGGCATCAGGCGCCGGTCGCACGCGATCAGCACTTTACCGTCGGGCCCGACGGCGTCGATCAGATCGGCACAGGGATTCATAAACAAAATTTCGTCGCCGACGCCCTGCTCGCCGATAACGATGATGTTCTTGCCGTCGATCGGCTCGCCGTTCCAGCGCGGCAGTGGAATGCGATAGGAAATCGCATCATTCACGAGCGGATCGAGCCGCGCCTCATATTCGTCCCAGCCCGGATCAAGCACGCCGGAGCCGAGCAGCGCCCAGGCGCGCATAGCCCGCATTTCGGCGCGGTCCGCCGGAGCCATGGCAAGGCGCAGCGCGCTTTCAGTGGCGTCGCGCGCCTGCGAAAAGCGCGCCAGATCGGCAAGCGCCGCGCCGAGATTATGGTAGGCGCGCGCAAAACTGGGCTTGATGCGGACCGCTTCCTGCAGAAACACCAGCGCCTCCTCGGCGCGGCCCTGTTCCTGCAGAACGGTGCCGAGCGTGTTCCACAAATCAGCCGCTTCGGGATGCAGATATAGTGCGTTGCGCAGCGTTTCGACCGCTTCGTCGAACTTGCCCTGATCGCGCAGCGCGCCGCCAAGATTGGAAAGGTGGGTCCAATCTCCCGGCTCCAGCCGCGCCGCAATGCGATAGCAGCGCTCGGAAATTTCGATCTCACCCATGCGCGCGGCGCACCCGCCGAGCAGCGAGGCGATTGTCGGATCGTTCGGCGCGCGCGCGAGCGCCTGCTCGTAGAATTCGAGTGATTGCGGCAGCATGCCCAGCCGCTCCAGCGCCACTGCACCGGCCAGATAAGCGGTGATCGACTCGCCGTCCTCATCCAGGGCTTTCAGCGCCAGGCGCGCGCCCTCTACATTGCGCTCGGCGTCCACGGCTTCGGCCGCCTGCGCCGCCAACGCCGCGCCGCGCGATTTGCCGGTTCGCGACAACGCCCATTTCAGCGCTTTGCGATGATCGCCCTTCGGCGCCGGCCCAGCGGCCTGGGCAGGCTCGTTCAGCGCCTGCTCAATCGCCGCATAAGTGGTTTTCTTGTCCTGAACGAGAGTCATAGGCCCTGCTTTGAATCCGCACAGGCTAGAAGCACTTCGTTAACCATAACTTTAGCACCGCCACAAAGCGTTGGGGCATCGACAAAGCGTACGCTGCGGCCTGTGAGCGATTGCCGCGAACTAAGCGGCACGCCAGCCCGCCGGCGGGTCACGATCGAACGTTGGCGCTGTTCAAGCGTTGAGATTTCGCAGAGCGGCGCGCAAAACGCCCGGCAGCGCCGGCAGATCAAACGGCTTGGCCAGCACGCCAATCGCGCCAGCGAATCTGTAGATTTCGATATCGCGCGCCTCGGCCTTGCCGGTCATGAACATCACCGGCACGCGCGCTGTTTGCGGTGCGGCGCGCAAGGCGGCAAGCGTTTCCAGGCCATCCATGCCCGGCATCATCATATCCAGCAAAACAAGGTCGGGCGGCGCCGCGACGCAGGCGCTTACGGCCTCCTCACCCGACGCGCATGTCCTTACGTCAAATCCCGCATCCTCGACGAGCACCATTTCAAGCAAGGCTCGCAGGTTCGGATCGTCGTCAACACAAACTATATTCACCGGCGGACTATCCAGCTAGTCGAATGATTTGGCAATTTGAATGCATCAATCGGCGTGTCTGAACCGCTGCATGAATGCGCAAAAACCGAAAGCACCAAGCAGCGTCAGCGCAACCCCGGCGAGCGTCGCGTAAAGTTTGTAAAGCAGGTTCTCCATCCGCGCCGTATGGACCGGATAAAGCGCCTCAAGCAAGCGCGCGCCCCAGCCGCGCCGGGCAGCGTCGATCTTTACGTCCATGTAGCCTTCGGCTGCCTCGATGTAGACCCAGCTATCGCCGAGACGGCTCCACGCGCCCGGTTGCTGCAGGCGAATGATCCGGTACGGGTTTCCCTGCCCCGGCCACGCGGCCGAGCGCAGCACCCCACGCGGGAAAATGGCTTGCGCGCGCGTGAGCGCCGCTTCCCAACCGGCGACCTGAGCGCCGGACAGCGTATCCAGCCCCGCCACCATATCGGCCTGCGCAGCTTCGGAATCACGGGTCATGAATTGGCGCGCCTGATTGGGAAACGCCAATGCCGCGCCCGCCACAACCGCGACGATCACCGGCAACGCCGCGAACAAACCGATATTGCGGTGACTGGCGAGCAGGCTGGCCCGGTCCGCCCCGCGCGGGGCTACGCCCAGACGAACGCCGCGCCGCAGGGGCCAGAACGCGATCGCGCCCGACAAAACCAGCGCCGCCGCCGCCAGCCCGGCGAAGCCCGCAACGGTCAGACCCAAATCGCCGAGCAGCAGGCGATGGTGCAGATCAAACAACCAATCTTCAAACCTTCCTCCAACACGCCAGCGCGCCACCACCGCCCCTTGCGCATCGACATAGGCCAGATCGCCGTTGGCTAGCGTCGCCTGCCCCACGCCAAGCGTTTCGGTCGGAAAGTAAACCAGTGAGATGTTGGCCGCGCCAAGCGCGCGCTCGGCGCCAAGCGCCACGCGCGCTATGTTGGCGGCGTTCGGCTCAAACCGCTCGCGCGCCGCCGGCAGCGTGAGGCGGAGGTAATCTTCTTTCCAGACCAGCAACGCCCCGCTTGCGCCGATCACGACTAGCAAAAACGCAAGCGCCGCGCCGGACCAGGCATGAGCGGCCCGCGCAATGCGAAAAACAGGATGGGGCAGCGCCATACCTTATCTCACAAGGCGCGCTGGCGCCTGTCGAGCGTTATTCTGGTTCGCGGTGCGCCTCATCCTTTTGTCAGGTCAGCGTGACGGCTTGTAGACATTCCCGCAGCCGCCAGACCGTCACTTTCGTTACCACCTTATCACGCATCCATCAAATCCGGGCAAGCGGCCATAAGCGCCTTGACCGGCGTTGCCAAACGCTCGAAATCGCCCTGCGTGACCGGGGGAAAATAGTGGACTTACAAGCTGCCTTGGCCGAGCCGGCGCCACGAATGCGCCGCCTGCACGAAGCGCTTTATTTTCAGGTTATTGTCGCGATCGTGCTCGGCGGCCTGCTCAGCTATTTCTCGCCCGCGCTGGGCGAGCAGATGAAGTGGCTCGGCGATCTATTCATCAAGCTGGTGAAAATGATCATCGCGCCGGTGATCTTCCTCACCGTCGCGAGCGGCATCGCCGGTCTACGCGAGATGAGCGCGGTGGGCCGCGTGGCGGGCAAGGCGTTCGCCTATTTCCTGTTCTTCTCCACTCTCGCGCTGATCATCGGACTGATCGTCGGCAATCTGGTCCAGCCCGGTGCGGGCATGCACATCTCGCCGGCTTCGCTCGACGCCGGCGCGGTGCAATCCTATTCCGGAGCCGCGCATGATCTGACGATCATCGGCTTTATCTCTGCGATCGTGCCCACCACCATGGCCAGTGCGCTGACCGACGGTTCAATCCTGCAGGTGCTGTTCGTGGCGATCCTGTTCGGCGTATCGCTTTCAATGGTGGGGGCCGCCGGCCAGCCGGTGCTCGATCTGATCGAGCGGTTGACGCTGGTGGTGTACAAGGTCGTTGGCATATTGATGCGCGCTGCACCGATCGGCGCCTTCGGCGCGATGGCCTTTACCATCGGCAAATACGGCATAGACACGCTGGTCAATCTCGGCGCGCTGGTCGCCACGTTCTACATCACCTCGTTGCTGTTCGTGGTCGTCGTGCTCGGCGCCGTTGGCTGGGCCGCCGGATTCTCGATCTTCAAGCTCTGCCGCTATCTCGGCCCTGAATTGCTGCTCGTACTCGGCACATCATCGTCAGAATCGGCGCTGCCAAAGCTGATCGAGAAAATGGAGCGCGCCGGCTGCGAACGATCAGTCGTCGGCATGGTCGTGCCGACCGGCTATTCGTTCAATCTCGACGGCACCAACATTTACATGACGCTCGCGGCCCTATTCATCGCCCAGGCGCTCGACGTGCATTTGCCGCTCGAACAACAGATCGGCCTGCTGCTTGTCGCCATGCTCAGCTCCAAGGGCGCGGCCGGCGTCACCGGCGCCGGCTTCATTACACTGGCCGCGACGCTCTCAATCGTACCCGCCGTGCCCGTCGCGGGCATGGCGCTGATCCTGGGCGTCGACCGTTTCATGTCCGAATGCCGGTCACTGACCAATTTCATCGGCAACGCCGTGGCCACCATCGTAGTGGCGCGCTGGGAAGGCGCGCTGGACCGCGAAAAGCTCGCGGCGGCCCTGGCAAAATAGCCTATAGCCTCCGCCAATCACGGCATGGTGAAACGCCGCGCGGCGCTAGCGCGAGTAGCCTTGGGGCAACATGAGGAGGAAGATCATGACTTTACGTTTTGGATTTGGCGCGAGCGTGTTCGTGCTGGCCACACTCGCCGCTGGCGGCGCATTCGCGCATCACGGCTGGAGCGGTTACGAACCTGAAAAGACGGTCAAGTATTCAGGCAAGGTCATCGAATCCAGCTGGACCATGCCTCACAGCGCCGTCGTGCTGACGGTTGACGGCAAACGCTGGACGGCGATCCTCGCCCCCACCTCGCGCATGGAAACGCGGGGTCTGACGAAAGAGAATATCGCCGTGGGCCAAACCATAAGCGTAGAGGGCTACCCCAAACGCGATGGCACGCTGGAAATGCGCGCCGAACGCATCAGCATCGGCGCCAAGACGGTGGAACTGCGCTAGCCGCTGATCCGCCGCGCGCGCCACGCCGTATCACGAGCGATGATCCGCGCGTTGATTGCCACCATGCTGCTCGCCGTGACGCTCTCGCTTGGCGCCGCCAGCGCAGCCATCGCCGGGGCTCCTGAGCCGCGCGCCGCGGTAGACCTGGACCGACTTATGGGCCGGTGGAACGAGATTTACCGTACGCCGAACAAACGCCAGAACGCCTGCGTCACTGCCTATCAGGTGTGGTCACGTCAGAAGGAGGCGTTTACAGTCGTGCAGCATTGCGTGCGGGCAAACGGCCGCGTCGGGACGTTCGACACCACCGCGCGTGACATTGATCCGGACAAACACGCCAAATTCGAAGCGAGTTTTCTCGGCGGCCTGCTCAAGAACCGCTATTGGGTGCTCGATCACGACAAAGATTATTCGTGGATGATCGCCTCCACAGCCGACGGAAAATACGTCTCCATACTGGCGCGCACCACGACGCTTCCCGAACCAGAACGCACCGCGCTCCTCGCCCGCGCCGCTGATATGGGCTTGAACACAGCCAAACTGCAAAACGTGGAGCCAAAGCGCTAAAACCCCACTGCCATTTTGCGCCGCCCTTCCGGCGGCCGCGGAAACCCCCTACCGTCGGCCCGTGGGGCACTTTCTGATCAGCGACATTTCGGTCTGCATCATTGCGGCGTTCGCGTGCGCCGCGCTAGCCCACTGGCTGCGCCAACCTGCGATCGTCGCCTATATCGCCGCCGGCGGCCTCGCTGGGCCTTTGGCGCTTGGCCTCGTCCACGACCCCGAGACCATCAAGACGATCGGCGAACTCGGGCTGATCTTCCTGCTGTTCATGATCGGGCTTGAGATCGACCTGAAGAAGATTTTGCGCGCCGGCCGCGTGATCGCGGTCACGTCATTCTTACAAGTGATGGTTTGCTTCCTGCTCGCTACGCTGGCTTTCGCCGCAGCCGGCTTCACTCTGACCGCCGTCAAGCTCGACGCGATCTACCTTGCCCTGGCGGCCACATTCTCCAGCACCATCATTATCGTCAAACTGCTCTACGATAAACGCGAACTGGAAACGCTTGCCGGCCGGATTACGCTCGGCGTGCTGGTGATGCAGGACATTGCGGCGATCCTGTTTCTGGCGTTGCAAAGCCAGATCGCGGACCCCTCCTTCATCAGCATGACGCTGGCGCTGGGCCGGGTGATCGTGCTGGTCGCCGCCGCTTTCACGGTAAGCCGGTATGTGCTGCCGAAGCTGTTTCATTCGCTGGCGCGAACACCAGAGCTTTTGCTTGTGGGCGCGCTGGCTTGGTGTTTCGCGGTGACTTCGCTCGCTGCCGAGCTGGGCTTGTCGCGCGAAATGGGCGCCCTTGTCGCGGGCGTCGCGCTGTCTACGTTCCCCTACACGGCCGACATGGCGGCGCGCGTGAACACGCTGCGCGACTTCTTCGTGACGCTGTTCTTCGTCGCACTGGGTATGCAGATTCCCGCGCCGAACTGGGAGATGGTGCGCGGCGGCGCGCTGCTGGCCCTCGTTCTAGTAGCCAGCCGCTGCCTCGTAGTGTTCCCGGTGCTTTATTTTCAGAAAATGGGCATCCGCGGCAGCGCCGTGCCGACAATCAATCTGGCGCAAGTCAGCGAATTCGCCCTCGTCATATCCGCGCTAGGCTTTACCTATGGCCATATCGGCCAGGACGTGATCGGCGTGATCCTTTATGCGTTCGTGTTCATGGCGGTGCTGTCGTCCTACGCCATCACCAATTCGCATGGAATGGCGGTGGCGCTGAAGTCGGGGCTGCGCCGCCTGCGACTGGCCGATCTGGAGGAAGATCACCCAGCGCGCGCAGACGGCCACGCCCACCCGCCGGGCGGCATCTATCTTCTCGGCTTTTACTTTTCCGCCAGTTCCCTGCTCGAGGAGATCAGCCGCCGCGCGCCGGACCTGCTGGCGAATATCGTCGTTGTGGATTTCAACCCGGAAGTCGGCGAAGCGCTCCGCAAGCGCGGCGTACGCGTTGTCTATGGCGATATCAGCCAGCGTGACACATTATTGCATGCCGGCCTGCAAACCGCGGACGTGATCTTGTGCACCCTGCCCGACACGATCCTCAAGGGCTCTAGCAATTTGCGGCTGGCCCAGTTGATCCGCACAATAAATCCGGAGGCGCAGCTGATCATGCACTCAGAAACGCTTAGCGAAGTCAGCCCGCTTTACAGCGCCGGCGCTGACTATGTCGCTGTGAGCCGCATTATCGAGGGCGACCACCTGTTCGGCATCGTCACCGCTGCCCGAAACCGCGACCTCGCGCCCGCGCGCAGCATCCTCGCCGCTGCGCTGCGGGACAGGCAGGAGATTATCGGCTAGGCGCGAGCGCATCTCGTAACGGCGCCGCGCCAACCCTATATAGATGGATGATCAAGAAATCAGGTAGGCGCCCTTCCGTGGCTGTCGCGACGGTGAAGCGCGACGAATTCAGCAACTGGCTTATTCCGCCGGTTATGATTCCGGGCTTTCTCGCACTCGTAATCGCCGCTTACGTGTTGTATCGCGCCGCCGCCTGAGCGCGGCTACTGCGACAGCAATTTCCGGAACGCCCTGTCGCGTTTGAGCCGCCATTCGCGGCTCATCGCTTCGCGCTGATCGGTGTAGCGCTCGGCGTAATGCAATTCCCACGTCCGCCCGCGGGTTGATTTCGCGCCCGTCCCGGCATTATGCCGGCCCAACCGGCGCTCAAGATCGGTGGTCCAGCCGATATAAGTCCGCACGCCCGACGCCGTTACGGCGCGCAACACATAAACATAGCAGCTCAACCGCGCTCAGCCTTTATGTTCGCCAGTCATCGCACCCTCCGCCGGTGCGTTAATCCGTGCGATGATAGGCGTCGCGCGCTCTTACATATTTGTCGAACAGATCACGTAACGGCGTGCCCGGCTCCCCGCTTGCCCGATCCTGAAAGCGCGCCAGGCCGGCATCCTTTTCGCCAAAGACATTGGCCACCTCGGCCATCCAGGCCCGATCAGCGGCAGTCGACGCTTGTAGCAGGCGGAGTCGGCTCATCGCGTGGTCCTTCGTTATTTAGCCTAGCCCAGTCTGTAGCAGCAACCGGCAGGCCGGGTTTCTTGTCGCGAAAGGGCGACATCAACGCCGAAGATCGTAGCGCAGTAAGGACAGATGATCTCGTCGCTATCGCCGATCTCGAGAAAAATGTGAGGATGATCGTGCGGAGGCATGGCGCCGATGCATTCAAACTTGCGCACGCCAACAAGGATGCGGACCGCCCCGGCATCATTGAAGAAAGCCAGCAATTGCGGCGCATCTGATGCATCAGCCTCGAACCGGGGCGTAGCGCGAGCCGGGGAGACATCGTCTAATATCGGGTTTTCCCAAGTACTGATCATGGCGTCTAAATCAAAGGGAGGCCGATCGTATTCCATCGGCCTCCCCAAACATCAGCGCGTATTGCTGAGAACGACCTGAGCGATCAGGCCGCCGGCAATGGCGGCGAGCAGATAATCACCACCGTCGGTGCGCACCCAGTGATGGCCGCGCGGCGGGGCTCTCAGCCCGCTATGGGATCTGTAATCGACTACCGCGTAGCGGCCATTGTAATAGCCGAGCTGTTCGCCAGCTTGCCATGGCTTGTAACCAAGCGTGACGCGTGCGCCGGGTGGCGGCTGTCCATATGTCCAGCGGTTATTGCTGTAATATCCATTATGCCGCGCATCGTCCCAGCGCGCCTGTGCGTTGGCATCACGCCAAGCCTGCCGGCGATCGCGCGGTTGGCTTCCGCTGATGATGATTTGCGAAATGCGCCCGGAGCGTGAGACCAAGAGAAAATCTCCGCGGTCATCGCGAACCCAACGCAAGCCTCGCGCCGGACGGCGCAGATTTTCCTGGCGATAGTCCACGGCCTGGAAGCGATCGTTGTAGTATCCAAGGCTCATCCCTACCGCCCAGGGGCGATAGCCTAGCGAGAAGCCGGGCTGCCTGTAACGATCGGGTGAAGGCTGGCCATACGTCCAGCGATCGTTTTCGTAAAAGCCATTGTAGCGGCTTTCGTCCCACTGCGCATCGGCGCGTCTATCGCGCCATTCCTCACGACGTTCACGGTAATCATCGTCGCGCGCGTCCCGTTCCCGGGACTGCTGGGGCCCGCCATCATAGCTTGGGCGGCCATCATAGTTCGGACGATCGTCGCGGCCTTGGCCTGGCTGCGCGGAAGCGGAACTGATCGCCAGCGGGCCAGCAAGCGCCAGCACCGCAACTGCGGTTAAAAGAGAGCGTTTCATTGTACGAGTCCTTACTCATCCCTGCACGCGCTAAACGTGCGAGAGGGCGTTCAGGCGCCAAACAATAGGCACACTCGTGGGGCTTCGTGCGGCTCGCGGTCGCCCTTAATGCGCTCGCGGTCGCCCTTAATGCGATAGACGAAGCCCTGCTATCCGGGCGCATTTGCGCTGTTAGGGTATATCCGCCGGTAGACGCCTGTCGCCTCAGGTAGACGCGTTGGCCCTTCAGTCAACCAGCAATCAGAAACGGCCCTCCCGGTGACGAGAGGGCCGCTCTGAGAAGGCCGGACGGCCAAGCGGGGAAACCTTCCGGCCGAACACATGGAAGCCCCAGGCTTCGAAAATAAATATTAACTACCTGAAGTCGGTACGCTATCGGACAAGCCGCGGCGAATTTAGCCAACGATATGCAAGCGCCGCGTCGACGAAGCGACAAATTCCTCTGCGACCAGAGCGCCTGCTGAGTCGAACACCAGAAATCCCTTCGCGCCGAGATGCTCGCACACATCGGGCAAGCCCGCGCGCGCAAGCGCCTTGGCGCCTTCAAGACCGGGCAATAGCGGTAAGAGCGTCCAGCATTCTGATCGCGGATCGTCTCTGTCAGAAAGATATTGAACGCTGTAGGTCAAGGAGGGCGCCCATGCAGGGCGTAGCGCCCCTACCGATTACGTTCTCGCATCGGCGCGGTTCCCACCAGCGACACGCTTACGGGCTTAATATCAACAGGCACGCCCGCATTGAGCCCAGGGTTGCGGTCCCTCCCCTCATTGGCGATCGACACGGACATGCCGAAAGCGGTCGATTTCCTCTCCACACGAGCGCCGAACTGGTCGGCGAGCGCATCGACTAGGCTTGTGCCCAGCCCACCCTCCGATTTCGCAGCGCCGCCCATAGCCCTTCCCACGCCATTGTCTGTGACGGCCAGCTCCCAGCCATAAGGGCCGTTGGAGAAAATCACGTCGATTTTGCTGTTGGGTTTATCGACGGGGAAGGCGTGCTTCAGCGCGTTGACCACCAATTCCGTGACAATCAACGCAATGCTTGCCGCGCTTCGCGATTTTTCCTCGATGTCGGCAATCAGTGGATTGATCACAATCGGGCGGTCGCCAATCATCGATCCCGCGAGGCTGGCGCACAATTGCGTCAGGTATGGCCGCATCGCGATCAGTTCGTTGCCGGCCGTTGGCCGCAGATACTTCTGAACGGCGGCAACGGCCAGCACGCGCTTGTGCGCGTCGCGGAGATGTGTCCGAACCTCCTCAGACGGGATCGCGCGCGCCTTCATCAGCAGGATGCTGGCGATGATTTGCAGGCTGTTGGCTACGCGATGCTGCATTTCGTCGAGCAGCAATTCCTTCTGGCGCATCAGAAGATCGCGCTCCCGTTCAGCGAGGCGGGCGGCGGTTACATCTTCGAAGGCCAGCAGGATGGGGAAGTCGCCGCGCTTGTAGTGAATTTTTTGTGCATTAAGCAGCATGATGCACCGCCCGATCTCCGGGAATGTCAGCTCGACCTCAAACGCGTCCAGTACGCCTTGTTCGCGCACGATCGCTTTCAACTGATCGGTTAGCGCCGGGATGTCCCATTGGCCATCGCCAAGCGCCTTGAGAAGGCGCCCTTCCGTGTCGTGGCGATCGACTTTGAATTTCGCGTAGAACGAGCGGCTCGCCGCCACCACGCGCAGATCGCCGTCCAGGACGAGAATCGGCTCGCGGACCGTATCGACAATCGCCTGCGCCAAGCTCTGATTGTGTTTGGTGATAAACATTAACCGCCTTGCGTCCGCACCCAGCGCCCTCCTTGGGCGAATGTCGGTGCGATAGGCGACAGACTGCCACTTTGGGCGGCTAAATAGCCATAAAGCTAGTCTGCAACAACTTCTGCTGGCGCAATATGCGGCGGGCCTTCGCCGAACAGGTTGCGATATTCACCCGCTACCGTTTCGTAGCATTCGCACGCGGCATTCTCGAGGCCTACGCGATCTATGATCGTGATCCGGCCATGCTGGTAGCGGATTACACCCGCCCTCTGCAGCGTGCTCGCAGCAACGCTCACGGTGGATCGGCGCACGCCCAGCATTATGGCGATCAGATCCTGCGTAAGTGACAATTCCGCGACGCCGCTTCTGTCGTGGGCGGCCAGAAGCCAGCGTGCGAGGCGCTGACCGAGTTCGTGGTGGGCGTTGCACGCCGCCGTCTGCGCGACCTGCACGCCAAAAACGTAGACATAACGCAGCAGCAAATCGCGCAAGTGCGGCGCGTGTGCAACAGCAGCCTTCAACGCGACGGCGGGCAAACGATAGGCGCCGCCGCCTGTTTGACACATGGTCTCGCTGAATGACGTCGTCGCCCCAAGCACAATAGACACGCCGGCCACGCCCTCGGCGCCGATCAACCCGATCTCCAGCGGACTGCCATCCGACAACACCGCAAGTGCTGAAATAAAGCCACTTTCAACGAAATATACTTGCTCGATCCTGTCTCCCGCCCGGTGCAGTGTTTCACCGAGCGCCAGATCGATATGAACAAGATTTCTGGCCAGCATTTCGAACTCGAGCGCTGGCAACGCGGCCAGAATTCGGTTTTTGACCTGGGCTTGAAGAGGTTGGGCCAATACAGCTCCTGCGCGAGGCGGGAGCACAAGTAGTCTCTCAGGCGGCCGTGCGCCCGTGAGGGACGACCGATGCAGATACAATACCTGAAATGGTGAGTGGGCGCCATCTAAACTGCGCTTCGCTCAATTAAACAAGTGTGCGGTACCGTACACTTAGGCTGAGTTGGGCCCGCTAATCCGCGTTTCTATCGCGCGCATCCACTGATTGTGCTTTTGCGCACACACGATCGAGCCGCTGGCGCCGCGCCTCGTTGTTCAGCTGCGCGCGCGCTTCGGGATACCCCTCCGATACAAGCGCCCTCTCCACTCCCGCCCAGCCCGAAAAACGGCCGCTCGCCGCCAGTTCGGTTGCGCGCTGATCAATATGGCTAATTCTGTTGCGCTTGATCGACACCCAAGCCTCCTGCATGCGGACGGCAACAGCGGAATTGCTGCGAAGGCCTCGATTGCAGTTCCACGATGCCCTTACCCGCGGAACTAAGCCAGCCCTTAACGGGAACCAAAGCCACGCCGCCGTGCTAGTTTAGCACTCCACCAGCATCGGGAAGCACATCATGCCCTCGCGCGAGCGCGTAGCGATCATCGGCGCTGGCCATGTCGGCGCCACAACGGCCTATGCGTTGATGCTGAGAGCGCTGTTTCGCGAAATCGTCCTGATTGACAGCAACACCGCGCTCGCAGAGGCGGAAGCCGAAGACATCTCTCACGCAAACGCGCTGGCGCGGCCAGCCCGGGTTTGGGCTGGCGATTATGCAGACGCGGCGCCGGCGCGGATCGCGATCGTAACGGCAGGGGCAGCCACCCACGGCGGGCAATCACGCCTTTCTGTTGCGGCGCAGAGCGCGACAATCGTAACCGCGTGCGTGAAGCAACTCGCACAGGCGGGCTTTAGCGGTGTAATCGTCATTGCCTCTAACCCCGTCGATCTGATGGCGCTTGTCGCTTCGCGGCACGCGGGATTGCCCGCCGGGCGCGTGATCGGAACGGGTACGCTGCTCGACTCCAGCAGACTTCGACAGCTGATCGGAGAGCGCCTTGGCGTGGCGCCTTCATCCGTGCAAGGCGACGTGCTCGGCGAGCATGGCGATAGCGAGGTCGCCGCCTTTTCAACGGTAAGGATCGGCGGGCTCAGTCTGGAGCAGTTTGCCGGAACGCAGGGCGCACCGAGCCATGGCGAGCTTGCCGACAACGTACGGAAGGCTGGCTACCGCATTGTCGCCGGAAAAGGCTACACGTCGTTTGGCGTCGCGACCGCCAGCGTCCGCATATGCGAGGCTATTCTGCGCGACGAAAAAGCGGTGTTGCCGGTGTCAACGCTGATGACCGGCCAGTATGGGCTTTCCGGGCTTTATCTAAGCCTGCCCTGCGTTCTGGGCGCATCGGGGGTCGAGCAGATTCTTACGCCTGATCTTACCGCGGACGAACAAGCTGGCCTTGCGGCGTCGGCTGGCGTTTTGAAGCACGCGCTGGAATCGCTCACACCGGCATGAAGCTCTACGAGCCCTCAATGTCCGGCCGTCCGAAATCGACGATGTGGGCGGTGTCCTGTCGACGAATTGTCCCGTAACGGCGACGAGTGCTTCGCGCGCATGCGATCGCCTCTTCGCGAGAGTCGTGCTCCATCAGCTCACGGACGCGAAGTTTACAAGCGTTGCCGTCTACCCCGAAACTCACCCAGACTCGCTGATCGCTTGACATACGGCCATTGAAGCCCTGCGCCGCGCGAAGTCTGTACGATAGATTACCCGAAAGGTGTTTGCGGCCTCGATGCGCCGAAAAACAGCATGCCGCCTGCACCTCAGGCGCCGGCAGCGGCGGCGGTATGAACACGAGCCGCTCTGCTTTAAGCTGGCGGTTTTGTTCCGACTCGCGCGCTAGCGCCCCGCTGGACCTAATTGCTCGAGATCGCGAATACGCGACACCAAATGGCTGGCGCGCGTCACATTGAACGCTGGCTTACAGATCGGTTTTGGAAGTTGCATCGCGGTTCTACGATTTGCCCCAGCCGTTAAGCTGAAGCCGCCCCGAACATGTCTTTGTAGAGTTTGCGCAGCTCCGCCTTTTGCACCTTGCCCATCGCGTTACGCGGCAACTCGTCGACGATCACGATCTTTTTGGGGCGCTTAAACGCAGCCAGTTCCGATTCCAGAGCGCGCATGATCATCTCCGGCTTCAAGTCGCGTCCCGGCGTTCGCGCGACAACGGCAACCACGCCTTCGCCAAAATCGCGGTGAGCAACGCCGATCACGGCGCTTTCAGCGACGCCGTCGAGCGCATCGATCGCCAGTTCAATTTCCTTTGGGTACACGTTGTAACCGCCTGATATGATGAGGTCCTTGGCCCTCCCGACGATGCGTATGAAGCCGGCCTCGTCTTCGGTAGCGATATCGCCGCTTATGAAATACCCGTCGGACCGATGATCCTCAGCGGTCTTCTCGGGATTACGCCAATAACCAACAAAGAGGTTCGGCCCCTTCAGCTCCAGAACTCCAGGCTCGCCCAGCGGCGCACGCTGCCCATTCTCAGCCACGATACGCACCGATATTCCCGGCAGCGCGGGTCCCACGCTTCCTGCGATGCGAGGCCCGTCATAAGGGTTTGAGGTGATCATCAGCGCCTCGGTCATTCCGTATCGCTCGAGGATCGTGTGACCGGTGCGCTGCCTGAATTCGTCAAAGGTCGCCTCCAGCAGCGGCGCTGATCCGCTTATGAAGAGGCGCATGTTCCCACACGTAGAGGCACCAAGTGACCGCTCGCCGAGTAGACGCGTGTAGAACGTCGGCACCCCCATGAAGACGGTCGCGGAAGGGAGATCGCGCATGATTGCGGCGGCTTCGAAGCGCTCGTGAAAGAGGATCGGCGAGGCGCCCAGCAACGCGCAATGCAGGGCGACGAACAGGCCGTGTACGTGGAAAATCGGCAGAGCATGGAGCAACACGTCGTCGTCTTGCCAACGCCAGGCTTCAGCCAAAACCTGCACGTTGGAGGCCAGATTGCCGTGCGTAAGCACCGCGCCTTTGGACCGGCCCGTAGTTCCAGACGTGTACAAGATGGCTACCGCGTCGCCCGTACTGACGTTCGCCGTAGCAAGGTTGCCGTGGGCTGAGGCCCAAGGCGCCGACTCCAGTTCGCCGGAAATCAGCGCCCGTACGCCATCGAAATCGACTGTCTCAGCGGGCAGACCAGTGCTGGCTACGAGCAATGTTGGCTGCGCGTCTGAAAGGAAATAGCTGAGCTCGCTTTCCTGGTAAGCGGTATTGAGCGGGACGAAAACGGCTCCAGCGCGCAGGCACGCAAGGTACAAGATGACGGCCGCGGGGGATTTGTGAACTTGAACCACTGCGCGATCGCCGCGACCAACGCCGATCGCTCGCAGCCACGACGCGGCGCGAGCGGTCTCCTCCAGCATCGCCGCGTAATCAATCAGCGCCTTGCCTTCTACGATGAGGAAAGGCCGCTTTGCGTTTGCAGCGGCGGCGGCTTCAAAAAGAGCAAACACATTGGCGTTCGTTTGGGCGCTGGTCGTCTCGCTAGCTTCGTTGTTCATCGAAACACACTCGTGTGAAGCGGCGGCCATGACGCCCCTCAGCCGCATTCATTCGAAAAGCGCCTGCTATGAAAGGCGGCCTGGCGCACCCGACAGGATTCGAACCTGTGACCCCTGCCTTCGGAGGGCAGTACTCTATCCAGCTGAGCTACGGGTGCCTTTTCCTCGCCGCCTGACGGCTTTAAGGAACGCGGAGGCTTAGCCGAGCCGGCCAGGCCATGCAATCGTGGCCATACAATCGCGAGAAAAGGCATTTGGAAGCCCCATGAAGCGTTTCGCCGGCCTGATCTCTGCCGCCTTCCTTCTGCTGACTGGCTGCACCAGCCCTGCAGGCCCGGCGCTCTGGCGCCTGTCTGACGCCGATAGCGAGATCACGCTGCTTGGCACCGTGCATATGCTGCCGCCATCGTTGAAATGGCGCTCGGCCGCGATCGACAAGGCGCTGGCCGGCGCCGACATTGTCTATTTCGAAACCGAGACAGACGAAGCGGCGCAGGGCAAGATCGCCGGCCTGGTCAAAACCATGGGTGAAAATCCGCCCGGCGTGACGCTGACCAGCCTGCTCGACCAGTCCAGCCAGCGCGAGCTTGCCGCTGTGTGCGTAAAGCTGAAGATAGATTGCGCCGTTCTTGAACGCGCGCGCCCGTGGCTTGCCGGCGTGCAGCTTTCCGTCGCGTTCGTCACGCAACAGGGCCAGGCCGCCGAGTCCGGCGTTGAGCATGTGCTGGAAGCCGAGGCCAAAAGCGCCGGCAAGACCCGCAGATATCTCGAGACCGCCGAACAGCAGATCAGTTTTTTCGCCACACTGCCGACACCAGTGGAGATCGGCTTCCTGAAATCGACGATGACCGAAATCCTGCAGGACAACGAAGAGACCGACGCGATGACCCAGGCTTGGGCGCGGGGCGACACCAAAACGCTGGGTGGCTATTTGGAAACCATGACCACCGAGGCCGGCCCGGAAATCTACGCCGCCCTGATCCGCAACCGCAACGACGCCTGGGCCGACGAGATCGACGGGCTGATGCAAGGCAAAGGCAAAATCTTCATCGCCGTCGGCGCTGCACATTTGCTGGGGCCAGACAGCGTGCCCGCGCTGCTGCGCGAAAAGGGCTACAAGGTCGAAGGGCCCTAGACCAACGCCCGCAGCGCCGCGATGCGCTCTTCGTTCGTTGGGTGCGTCGACATCCAGGCGAGCGGCTGGGCCCCGCTTTCGCTATTGGCGGTCATCTTTTGCCAGAACGTCAGCGCGTGTTTTGGATCGAAGGCGCTCTTTGCCATGAGGCCCACGCCGAGCTTGTCTGCTTCCAGTTCGTGCGCACGCGAATATGGTAGCACGACGCCATAGATCAGCCCGGCGCCGAGCGCCGCGGCGGCTTCATCAGCCATGTCGCCAAGATTTTCAGAGAGCGCGAGCGCCGCCGCCTGCACGCCGAGCTGCACAAGCAATTGCTGGCTCAGCCGCTCCGCCGCGTGGCGCGCCATGACGTGGCCGATCTCGTGGCCCATCACCGCGGCGATTTCACCCTCGCCGCCCGCCATATCGAGAAGGCCCTTGAAGAAACCGACCTTGCCGCCCGGCAGCACGAACGCGTTGACCTCTGGCGAGTCAAACACGACAAACTCCCAATCCACGCCCTGAAGGCCGGACGCATCGGCAAGAGCGGCGCCCACCCTGGTCAGGCGCGCCTTGGCGCCGGAATCCTCGCTTTGAGGTACGCTGCGCTTGATCTCGGCCCACGATTGCGCGGAAAGCTGCGCCAACAGCGCATCGGGAACGACCACGAATTGCTTGCGCCCGGTGGCGGCGTTGTCCGAACATGCCAGCAGCGGCGCGAACGCCACACCCGCGGTTAGCGCGCCAAGCATGCGCCGCCGGTCCAAAAGCTCAATTCTGAAGTCCGGATTGTCCATTGCGGCGTGATATGGGCGTGCTGTTCGGCGCCTCAAGCCCGCTTCGGTCACGAACGGATTACCGCGCCCCTAAAACTCCACGTCCAGCTCCTCCATGTCTTCTGGTTCGGCGAGCGCCGCTTCGATCCACGCGGCCATTGGGGCCCAGGAAAGGATCGTGTCGCAATAGCCGGCGCTGACCTTGTCAACCGTTACGTCATAGGTCTGGAAGCGCGAACACACCGGCGCGAACATCGCATCGGCGATGGTCGGCTTCGTCCCGAACAGGAACGGGCCCTCATATATCTCCAGGCAGTCGCGCCAGATTTCCGTCACCCGTGCTATGTCCGGCCGCGCGCCAGCGAATACCATGTACTTCTTGTGACGCGCGCGCATGTTCATCGGCAGCGCCGCGCGCATATTGGCAAAGCCGGAATGCATCTCCCCGCTCACCGACCGGCAATGCGCCCGCGCCTTGCGTTCGGCGGGCAGCAGACCGGCTTTTGGCTTCAGCTCGGCCAGATATTCTCCGATCGCCAGAGTGTCCCATACCTTGGCCCCGTCATGCTCCAGACAGGGCACCAGGAAAGACGGCGAAAGCAGCAGCAATTCAGCGCGGGCGGAGGGATCGTCCGCCGGCAGGGTTTTCTCGACAAAATCCAGCCCGGCCATCTGGCACATCAGCCAGCCGCGTAAACTCCAGGAGCCGTAATTTTTGCTGGAGATGGTCAACGTCGCAGCACTCATGTTCGCGCCCGCCTTCTTTTGCGCCGCCCGCCCCCGAATCGGCCTCCCGCGCGGGCTTATGGCGCCATTCACCTCGTGGCCGGACCGGCAGGCAACTAACTTTCGCCTTCTGGCGGGAATTTGTGCAGCCTTGCTCTATTTTGGATATCAGACGAACGCCGATCTGCTCGCCCCGCTGCTCAATGCAGCCCGGCTGGGTCAGGCAAGCCTGGCTTGGGTCAACGGCAAGAGCGAACACGCCGCTTTCCGGCGGATCGCCGCGTCGCTGGAACTGGTCAGCCGCTTCCAGCTCACCCATGAGCGACCTGACTACGGCATCACCCGGGTGAAGGCCGGCAATCAGGATGTCGCGGTGTTTGAGGAGGCCGCAGCAAGGACGCCATTCGGGACGCTGCTGCATTTCCGCAAGGAGATGGACGCGCCCGGCCCCAAAGTGCTGGTCGTGGCGCCGCTCTCCGGCCATTTCGCGACATTGCTGCGCAACACCGTCGAGACCCTGCTGCAAGACCACGACGTCTACATTACTGATTGGGCCAACGCCCGCGACGTGCCGCTATCAGCCGGCCCATTCAGCTTCGACGACTATCTCGAACACGTGATGAATTTCGTGCGTGCGATCGGCCCGCGCACGCATGTCGTGGCGGTGTGCCAGCCCTGCGTGCAGACGCTTGCGGCCGCCGCGGTGATGGCCGAGCAGAACGATCCGGCCCAGCCCCTGTCCATGACGCTGATGGGCGGGCCGGTGGATGTGCGGATCAATCCGACGAAAGTGAACCACCTCGCCAACGAGCGTTCGATGGAATGGTTCGAGCAGAACATGATCACGAAAGTGCCGTGGCGCTTCGCCGGCGCCGGGCGGCGCGTCTATCCCGGCTTCGTGCAGCTCAATGCGTTCATGCAGATGAACATGGAGCGCCATGTCAACGCGCACAAAACGCTTTACGAGCATCTGGCCAATGACGAGATCGAAAAAGCCGAGACGATCAAGAAATTCTACGACGAATATTTCGCCGTGCTCGATCTGGCCGCTGAATTCTATCTCGATACCGTGCGTATCGTATTTCAGGACGCGCTGCTGGCCAAAGGCGAACTAACCTATCGCGGCGTGCCGGTGCGCCCGGAAAAAATCAAACGCACCGCGCTGCTGACCGTCGAAGGCGAGCGCGATGATGTCTGCGCCCTCGGCCAAACCGCCGCCGCACACGATCTGTGCTCTTCTTTGCGTCCCTACCTGAAGAAGCACCACATGCAGACCAGCGTGGGCCATTACGGGCTGTTCAGCGGCAAACGCTGGGAAACGCAGATCTATCCGATCATGCGGAATATGATTCTCACGCTGGAGGCTTGAATTCTCCCCCGGGCTGCGCCCCTCCGCCTTTCGCTCCGCGGAATAGCTACCGCCCCCGTAAACGCTGGAGGATTTAATCCAACCTCACGATCCGGATCGTATTCGTCTTCCCCGCCCGTCCCGGCGGTATGCCCGCAACGACCACGATCCGATCGCCCGTCTTCGCAACATCGAGCTTGCGCGCCGTAGCAACGGCGGCATCGACCATTTCTTCCAGTTGCGTTGCATCCGGCGTGACGACGCTGCGCACGCCCCAGGCGATGCACAGACGCCGTGCGGTGGAAAGCAGCGGCGAAAG